>NZ_JBHYGW010000004.1:71021-85045 GCF_042738015.1 Lentzea sp. NPDC059081 | reverse complement strand
GTGCGGGGACGTGGGGGCGGCGCCGTCGCGTTCCGGACGACTAGCAGGGCTTGCGCAGCACCGACCCGGTCGTGCCCGGCACCAGCACCGAACGGACCTTGGTGCCCTTCTCGGTGGTGTACGTCGTCGTGCCCAGCTGGACCAGGACGGACGAGCTGCCCGTCTTGTTCGCGTTGACGACCACCGTGCCGCAGGCGAAGTCGCGGCGGTACACGTTCGTGGCGACCGAGTAGGCCTTGCCGGCGGGCGCGCCCAGGTTCCAGTCGTACTCGGCGTGCCACGGCGAGGCGCCGTCGTAGCGGTCGGTCTCCTCGATCTCGGTGATGGCGGAGCGGTCGCCCTTGGCCAGCAGGTAGCTCGCGAAGGCGTAGCGGAACGGCTGCTCGGCACCGCTGTGGTGCGGCTGGACCCAGGTCATCTTGCCCTTGGCCTCGTTGGCGGTGATCTCGGCGATCTGGCGGCCCCAGCCCTGGGCGTACTCGGACAGCATGTCCTTGTCGCCGAACGTCAGCCACCACTCGTCGAAGCCACCGTCGAGGTTCGCGACGTACGAGTCCCACACGCCGTCGTACAGGCGGGCGTTCGACAGGTTGGCGACGGTCTTCAGGCCGGCGGCGACGAACTTCGCACGGGTGTTGGCCAGCATCGAGAGGTAGGCCTTCCGCATGGCGGCGTCGGTCGGGTAGGCGGCGGGGCACACACCGGGGTGGTACGTGTCACAGGCGAACAGCGCGTTGTCCATGAAAACACCGTCGAACGCCTTGCTCGACGCGATCACCTTGTCCGCCCACGCGTTCTGGTATGCGACGTTGCCCACGTCCATCTGCCAGTGACCCTCATAACCCTCGTACTCGAAACGCTGACCGTTCTTGTCGAGCAGGAACCACTTCGGGTCGGCCGCGCAGTAACCCACACCCGTCGGGAGGTTGGCGTCGTCGCTCCCCTTCGTGCACGCGTAGCTGCGCGTCGAGGAGAGGTCCTTGTAGACGTAGATCTGGATCTTCGGGTTCGCGCTCCTGAACTTGGCGGCGAGGCCGGTCTCCCAGGCGTTGAGCACGATGTACGCCCGGCGGTTGGCCTCGGTGGCGATCATCGCGTCGGTCACCGGAGTGCCGTTCCAGTGCAGCCAGAAGGACTGGGTGGAGCGCTCGGGAACCGCCGCCTGCGCAGCAGAGGGAAATGCCACGGACATCATCGCCGCCAAGATCAGAACAACTCGAAGAAACATTTTTGGATCCCTCCGCTGCCGATCACCACTTCGGACTACGAAATGGAGAACGCAGCGCTCAGAACCGTGTGACACGGTCTTGAGAGAACCTTGAGTCGCCTTGAGAGAACCTTGAGCTTCAGTTTCTGAGAAACCGGGAAAACGGCAGGTCGGCGCACCACTGGCGCCGAAAAGGACCTACGAGGCCTGGCCTCGGACCTAGTGGTGTGGCTCGGAACGTTGCCGGGGGAATGCGCGGTCAGACGGGTGCATCGCGGTGCCGCCCCCACGTCCTCGTACTGGTTGTACGGGGGCGTGGGGGCGGTGCCGCGAGGCGCCCTGCTGAGCGTGGATTACCTCGCCGACGTTCCGAGACGCGCCACTAGAGCTGCAGCTGCACGAACGGCGTCTGCTCGACCGACATCGGCACCTGGAAGCGCTGCGTCAGGAACGTCGCGATGTCGTGGAACAGCGGCGCCGCCGACGAGCTGAACTGGGTGCCGTTCGGCGCGTCGAGCATGATGCCGACGACGTAGCGCGGGTTGTCCGCGGGCAGGATGCCGGCGAACGTGATCCAGTACTGCGACTGGGAGTAGCACTTGCAGGTCGGGTCGATCTGCTGGGCCGTGCCCGTCTTTCCGGCGATCTGGTAGCCGGGCAGCGCCGCCGCCTTGCCGGTGCCGTTCTGGTTCGCGTCGCGCGGGTCGGACTGCGTGACGGAGCGGAACATGTCGCGGACGGTCTTCGCGGTCTCCGGCGACACCACGCGCACGCCCTCGGGACGCGCCTTCTCCGAGCGCGCCCCCTCCTCGCCGATCTCGGCGCGGACGAGCCGCGGCGGGACGCGCACGCCGTCGTTGGCGATGGCCTGGTACATGCCGGTCATCTGCAGCAACGTCATCGAGAGGCCCTGGCCGATCGGCAGGTTGCCGAACGTCGAGCCGGACCACTGGTTGAGCGGCGGCACCACGCCGGACTCCTCGGCGGGCACGCCGGACTGGGTGCGCTTGCCGAGGCCGAACTTCTGCAGCATCTCGGCGTAGCGCTCCTGGCCGACCTCCTGCGCGGCCATCAGCGTGCCGACGTTGGACGACTTCGCGAACACACCGGTGAACGACATGGGCACGGTGCCGTGCGTCCACGCGTCCCTGATGACCCTGTCCGCGACCTTGAGCGAGCCCGGCACCTGCAGCACGTCGTCCGGCTTGTGCAGGCCGTACTCGACGGCCGCGGCGGCGGTGACGATCTTGTTCACCGAGCCCGGCTCGAAGCTCGACGACACCGCGCCGTTGCGCAGCTGGTCCTCCGACGCCTTGCCGAAGTCGGTCGGGTCGTAGGTCTTGTCGTTGGCCATCGCGACGATCTCGCCGGTCCGGCTGTCCAGCACGACCGCGGAGCCGTTCTTGGCGCCCGACTTCTTCACGTAGTCGGTGACCATCCGCTGCACGGCGTACTGCGTGTCGATGTCGATCGTCAGCTCGAGGCTCTTGCCCGGCTGCGGCTTCACGAGCTCGCGCTCGGTGTTCGGGATGACCACGGAGTCGTTGCCGGACATCGTGTCGACCACGCGGCGGCCCATGCGACCGGCCAGCAGGTTGTCCTGCGCGCTCTCCAGGCCGAGGATGCCCTGGGTGGTCGGCGGCTTCTCGTCCTGGCGCCAGTTCGCGGCGCCGATGATGTTCGACGCCAGCTCGCCGTTGGGGTAGATGCGCTTCGAGCGGTACTCCGAGCCGATCTCCGCCGGGTACTTGTCGACGATCTTCGCGGCCTTGGCCGGCTCCGCCTCGCTGACCAGGACCTCGTAGCTGATGTCCTTCACGAGCTGCCGGTAGACCGACTCCTCGTCGGTCTTCTCGCCGTTGACCTCGGGACCGAGCGTCGACGAGATGAACTTCGCGACCTCGCGCGAGTGGTCCTCGTAGCTCAGCGGGTACTGCTCGGGGTCCTTCGCGCGGGCGTCGTCCCACGACTTCCTGGCGCGCTGCGGGAGGATGTAGAGCGCGCGCACCTCGATCGAGAACGCGAGCTGGTTGCCGTTGCGGTCGAGGATCGAGCCGCGCTCGGCGGGGATGTTCTGGTTGGTGATCCGCTGCGCCTCGGCCTGCTCGGCGAGCTCACCGGCCTGGATGCCCTGCACCTGCACGAGCTTCACGCCCGCGACCAGCAGCGCGCCGATCAGCAGGACGCGGCCCACGGCGAGGCGCACCTTGCTGTTGCCTCCCGAGCGCGCGGCGGGGCGAGGGCCGCGCACCGACAGCGGGCGGCGCGGCCCCCTCTGCTGCGGACCGGGCATCAGCCACCCGCCGGGGGGTTCTGGTTCTGCTGCTCACCGGCCGGAGGCGTCTGACCCGCGGGCGGCGTCTGGCCGGGCGGGGTCTGACCCGCCGGCGGCTGTGACTGCCCGGCCGGCGGCTGGGGCGTCTCCGGGGCGGGCGGGGGCGGCGGCGTCGACTTGGTCGGCGCGCTCGGCTTGCCGAACACCTCGACCGACCCGTCCGGGTTCTGCCGCAGCCGGGCCGGGTTCGACGGTTCGACGAGCCCCATCTCGGCGGCCCTGCGCGCGAGGTCGGTCGGCGACTCGAGCAGCGCCACCTCGCGGCGCAGCTGCTCCATCTGCAGCGTCAGCTTCTCCGCCTCGGACCGCGCCTCCTGCAGGCGGTAGGTGTCGGCGGCGGCCTGGGTCGAGAAGTACATGATCCCGGCGACGCCCGCGCCGAGCACGAGCATCACCAGCACGACGAACGGGGCCTTCGACACCTGCTTGGGCTGCGGTGCCGCGGCGCCGCCGCGCAGGTTCTGGGCGCGCTGGGCCCGCCGGGCGTAGGCGCGCTCGGCCCCGGCGGTGCGCCGCCGCGCCTTGTCCTGGTCCTCGGTCTTCTTCTTGGACGGGTCTCGGGGCGACGACCCGCCGACCCGTGCGGGTGCCGTCATCTCGGGTCTCCGATCCGTTCCGCCGCCCGCAGGCGCACCGGTGCCGCGCGGGGGTTGTCCTCGATCTCCTGCTCGGACGCGAGCTCCGCGCCCTTCGTGACCAGCTTGAGCTCCGGGCCGTGGCCGGGCAGCTCGACGGGCAGGCCCGGCGGCGTCCTCGACTTCGCCAGCTCCGCGAACGCGTGCTTCACCATCCGGTCCTCTAGGGACTGGTACGACTCCACGACGATGCGGCCGCCCATGCCCAGCACGCCCAGCGCCGCCGGCAACGCCAGCCGCAACGACTCCAGCTCGCCGTTGACCTCGATCCGCAACGCCTGGAACGTGCGCTTGGCCGGGTGCCCGCCGGTGCGGCGCGACGCCGCGGGCACCACGGCGTAGAGCAGCTCGACGAGCCGGCCCGAGTTGGTGAACGGCTCCTTCTCGCGCTCCTTGAGCACCGCGGAGGCGATCTTGCCCGCGAACCGCTCCTCGCCGTAGGTGGAGAGGACGCGCGCGAGGTCGCCGTGCGAGTACGTGTTGAGCACGTCCGCCGCCGTCATGCCGGTGCCCTTGGACATCCGCATGTCGAGCGGGGCGTCCTTCGAGTACGCGAACCCGCGCTCCTCCTCGTCGAGCTGCAACGAGGACACGCCGAGGTCCATCAGCACGCCGTCCACGTGGGAGAACCCGAGGTCCTCGACGGCGTCGGCGATGTGGTCGTAGGTGACGTTGACGAGCTTGACCCGGTCGCCGTGGGGCGCGAGCCTCTTGCCGGCCATCTCGATGGCCTGCGGGTCGCGGTCGAGCCCGATGAGCGTCAGTTCGGGGTGGGCGCTCAACAGCGCGTCGGAGTGGCCGCCCATGCCGAGCGTCGTGTCGACCACGACGGCGGGCCTGCCCTCGAGCGCCGGAGCGAGGAGTTCCAGGACGCGGTCCAGCAGCACCGGAACGTGCCGCGGCTGATCCATCGTCCCTCTACTCCCCTGGATGCGAGTTCGGGTGACGTCAGGTCCCCGCCCGCCCGTCGAACCTGGCGCCGGGGAAGGTGCGCCAGGGCCGGTAGTCGAGCGGACCGAGGCCTCACGGCACCCGAATCGCGTGGTGGAACATCCGGCCTGTTGCTCGGCTGACCGCCATCAGAAGACGCCCGGTATGACCTCCTCGCGAGCCGTGGCGTAGCCGTCCTCGTGCTCGTCGAGATAGGTCTGCCAGGCCGCCGCGTCCCAGATCTCCAACCTGGTGAACGCGCCGACGACCACGCACTCCTTGGTCAGCCCGGCGTACCGCCGCAGTTCCGGTGCGATCAGGACTCGGCCCTGACCGTCCGGACGCTGCTCGTCCGTGCCCGCGAACAGATACCGCTGGTAGGCGCGTACGGCGTCGTTGGTGAACGGCGCCTCGGCGACCTTCCTCGCCATCTGCTCGAACTCAGCCCGGGGGAACACGTACAGGCAGTGGTCCTGGCCCTTGGTGACCATGAGACCTCCCGCCAGTTCGTCCCGGAACTTCGCAGGCAGTGTCAGCCGACCTTTGTCGTCCAGGCGCGGGTAGTGAGTGCCGAGAAACAACGGCAGCCACCTCCCTCGCCGGGCGACGGACCGGCAGTGGAGCCCCCGTCTGCCCCACCGGCCGCCACAGTACCCCACTTTTCACCACAGTCAACGTTGAAACAGGTGTCCGCGCACCATGTCGTAACCCGTTTTCGCAGGTCGCGGGGGTGGGGCGGCGTGGGGGGACGGTGGGGGAACCGATCAGCCACCACCTTGCCGAGTGAGGGTTCAGCCCGGATTCAGCACTCGAACGGCCTAGAAATTTCGGCCAAAACATGGGGTTGGGGCGCGTTGGTGGGGGAAGGTGGAAACTGGTGGTGCGAACCCGATGTAGCCCGCAGGTGTAGGGCACTTAGCCGTGGTTTGACACACTGCGTGAAACGCTCACACGTCCGTGTTCCGGACACGGCTGCTGGAGGTTTAGTGACACCGGGAAGCCCAAGCGCGAACTCACACGCGCCGGTCGATCAGGTCCTGGGAGAGTTGCACGGCGCCGTCCAGCGGATCGCCGCCAACGTCGAACGGGTGCTCGTCGGCAAACCCGACGTGGTCCGCCTCGCTCTCGTGACATTGCTCGCCGAGGGGCACCTGCTGGTCGAGGACGTGCCGGGCGTCGGCAAGACCTCGCTCGCGAAAGCGCTTGCCCGCTCGATCGACTGCACGGTGAGCCGGGTGCAGTTCACCCCCGACCTGCTGCCGAGCGACATCACCGGCTCGTCGATCTACAACCGGCAGGAGAACGACTTCGAGTTCCGGCCGGGACCGATCTTCGCGAACATCGTCGTCGGCGACGAGATCAACCGCGCCTCCCCCAAGACGCAGTCCGCGCTGCTGGAGTGCATGGAGGAGCACCAGGTCACGGTCGACGCGAACACCTACCCCCTGGGGTCGCCGTTCATGGTGATCGCGACGCAGAACCCGATCGAGATGGAGGGCACCTACGCCCTCCCCGAGGCGCAGCGCGACAGGTTCACCGCGCGCGTGTCGGTCGGGTACCCGGACCCGCAGGCCGAGCTCGCCATGGTCGACGAGCACGCGGGCCACAACCCGCTCGACGACCTGCGGCCCGTCTCGGACGCGGCCCAGATCCTGCGGCTCATCGAGGCCGTGCGCCGGGTGCACCTCTCGCCGGAGGTCCGCCGGTACGCCGTCGAGCTGGTGTCGGCCACGCGCCGGCTGCCGGAGCTGCGGCTGGGCGCCTCGCCCCGGTCGACGCTGCACCTCGTGCGGGCCGCCCGCGCGCAGGCGGCGCTGGCCGGCCGCGACTTCGTGGTGCCGGACGACATCCACTCGATCGCGATCCCGGTGCTCGCCCACCGGCTCGTGCTCACGGCGGAGGCCCAGGCCGCCCGCCGGTCCCCCGCGGACCTGATCAGGGCGTTGCTGCAGCGCGTGCCGGTGCCGACGGCGGCACTGGACCCGAGTGCGGCGTTCGTCCGCAGCATGAACAACAACAACGCAGGGACGCCACGCTAAAGATGCGCACCGCACTCTCCGGTCTGACCACACGCGGACGATGCTTGCTGGCCGCGGGGTTCGCCGCCGGAGTGTGTGCCGCGGTCCTGAACGAACGCGACCTCCTGCGGGTCGCCGCGTTCGTGATCGCGCTGCCGCTGCTGGCCGCGTGGCTCGCGACGAGGGCCAGGGTGGGGCTGCACGCAGCCCGCTTCCTCGCGCCGAGCCGCGTGCCGGTCGGGGCGGCGTCCGAGGTGAAGCTCGACCTGCGCAGCACCGGCCGGTTGCCCACGGGCGGGCTGATGCTGGAGGACACCGTGCCGTACGCGCTCGGCGCGCGGCCGCGGTTCCTCGTCGAGCGGCTGCCGCGCAACACGCCCACGACGCTGCGCTACCCGCTCAAGCCGGTGATGCGCGGCGTTCAGCAGGTCGGGCCGCTGATGGCGCGGGTCACCGACCCGTTCGGGCTCGCGGAGTTCGACCGCGAGCTCGCCGGCCGGTCGCGCCTGGTCGTCGTGCCGCGCGTGGTCCGGCTCGCGGGGCTGCCCGGCGGCTCCGGCATGGGCGCGGGCGACGACGGCTCGGTGCGGCTGCGCGCGGGCCAGGGCGAGGACGACGCGGTGGTGCGGCCGTACCGCCAGGGCGACGACCTGCGGAAGGTCCACTGGCGGTCGACCGCCCGGCGCGACGAGCTGATGGTGCGCGTCGAGGAACGCCCGTGGCGGGGCGGCACGACGGTGCTGCTCGACCACCGGGTGCACGCGCACCGCGGCAGCGGGCCGACGGCGTCGATCGAGTGGGCGATCTCGTTCGTGGCGTCGATCTGCCTGCACCTGCACCACTTCGGGCACCAGGTGCGCCTGGTCTCCGAGGACGGGCGGGTGCTCGCGGGCGGGGCGTCCGACGGCGGGCACAGCGACCACGTGGTGCTGGACTCGCTCGCGGCGCTGCAGGCGTCGCACCGGCGTGAGCTGAGCGCCGGGATCGACCCCGGTGCCGGCCAGGAGGTCATCGCGGTGCTCGGCGGCGTGTCGCCGGCGTCGGTCGAGGAGCTGATCCGCTACCGGCCGCGCGGCACGCGCAGCCTGGCCGTGCTGCTGGACGTGAACGCGTGGGCGGGCACCACGGACTCCGCGGCCCCCGACCCCGAGGACGCGCGCCGGTTGCTGACCGGCGCGGGCTGGGGTGTGGCGATCGCGAAGCCGGCGGCGTCGATGCAGCAGGTGTGGCAGGAGTTGTGCGCCTCGGCAGGCAACCGGGGTCCGTCGGTGCGCTCGGAGGTGGGCTGAGGTGGGGACCCGTTCCGCTCCCGCGAAGGGCGCTGAGCCCGAGTGGTTCACGTCGGCGACGCCGTGGATCGCGGCGCTGGCCGTGTTGTGCGCGTCGACCGCGCTCTCGGGTGTGATCGAGGGCGACCTGTGGCTGGTGCGCATCGGCGTGGTGATCATCGCGATCACCGTGACCGGCGCGTTCCTGCGCGCGACCAGGCTGACCCCGCCGCTGGTGGCGATCGCCCAGGTCGCGGTGCTGTTGTGCCTGCTCACGGCGTTGCACACGCGGTCGGGCATCTTCCTGTTCATCCCCGGCCCCGAGGCGCTGGGCGAGCTCGGCGACGTGCTCGCGGAGTCGGTGGCGCAGGTGCAGACCGGGGTTCCGCCGGTGCACGCGACACCGGCCATCCAGGCGCTGGTGGTGCTGGCGATCGGCCTGGTCGCGGTGCTGGTGGACACGCTGGCCGTGGCCGCGGCGGCACCGGCGGCGTCCGGGCTGGTGCTGCTGTGCGTGTTCGCGGTGCCCGCGTCGCTGGCCGACGAGATGCTGCCGTTCTGGACGTTCATCCTGGGCGCGGCGGCGTTCGCGATGCTGCTCGCGGTGGACGGCCAGCACCGGCACGAGGCGTGGCGCGGCCGGCTCGGTTCGGGGTCGGCGAGCGGGACCGGTGGTTCGGCGACGACCGTGGCGAGCATCGCGATGGTGATCGCGCTGATCGTCGGTGCCGGGTTCACGTTCGTCGGCACGGTCGGCAGGCTGCCCGGCGGCGGCGCGGGCGGTGGCGGCAAGGGCGGCATCGGGCTGAGCGAGATGACGTCGTTGCGCGGCATGCTCAACCGCGGCCGGACCGCCGAGGTCTTCTACGTGCGGGGCCTGCCGGAGCAGACGTACCTGCGCGCGACCACGCTCGCGCGGTACGTGCCGAACAAGGGCTGGGAGCGCGGCACCGACCCCGGTGGCCAGCCGGCGCGCGGCGAGCTGCCGCTGCAGCCGGGTGACCGCGGTGAGGGCAAGACGACGCGGATCAACATCGAGCCGCGCGACTGGAAGAGCTTCTGGCTGCCGACCTACGGCTCGGTGCGCCGGGTCGACACCCCCGAGGACGACTACCGCTTCGACGCCAAGAAGGGCGTCATCTTCTCGCAGCGGGAGCGCGAGCCGGAGCCGTACGAGATCGACACGGTGCTCTCGACGCCGACCAAGCAGGCGCTGCGGCTCGCGTCCGGGCCGAAGAACCTGGTCGACGGCGAGTACTACAAGTTCGAGGGCGTCGAGCAGCCGGTGATCGACCTCGCGAACAGCATCGTGAAGGACGCGACCAACGACTTCGACAAGGCCGCCGCGCTCACGGCGTTCTTCAACAGCCCGACGAGCGACTTCAAGTACGACCTGAAGACCCAGGGCGACGTCACCAAGGACGCGCTGACGGAGTTCGTGACGAAGACCAAGGTCGGCTACTGCGAGCAGTACGCGTCCGCGATGGCCGTGATGGCCCGCGTGGTCGGCCTGCCGTCGCGCGTGGCGATCGGCTTCACCGCCGGCGTCTCGGCCCCGGACAACGCCTACCGCGTGATCAGCACCGACGACGCACACGCGTGGGTGGAGATCTTCTTCCCGAACCACGGCTGGATGACGTTCGACCCGACCCCGATCTCCGACGGCCGCGGCGTCGTGCCGCCCTACCTGCGTGAGACCGCGCCGGGTGCGGAGGAGCAGCCGACGGCGAACACGCAGACCGAGTCGTCGTCCCCGTCCACGACCGGGTCGGCCCAGCAGTCGACGGCTGCCGAGGACGACGGTGGCGACCAGACCGTGGCGCAGGCCGGAACTCAGGGGCCGCCGTCGTGGCACCTGTGGGCTTTGGCGATCGTGCTGGTGCTGGCCGTCCTGCTGACCGGGTTCCTGGTACTCGCACTGCTCGGTGTGATCGGCGCGGGCCTGGCCGGTGTGTCGTGGGCGCGCAAGCTGCTGATCCCCGCGGCGGCCGGGCTGTGGCTCATCGGCGTCGGTCTCGCGGCCGCGTTGCTGTCGTGGTGGCTCGCCGTGCCGCTGGTGGTGCTGGGGCTAGTCCTCACGCCGCTGCTCGTGCGCGGCGTGCGCAGGCACAACCGCCTGCACTCGGTGGCGGCGCTCGGCGCGGACGCGTCGACGGCGGCGTGGAGCGAGCTCATGGCGGAGTCGGTCGACCGGGGCGCGCCCGTGCCCGCGGCCGAGACGATCAGGGCCGCGGCCCGCAGGCTGGCCCGCGAGCACAACCTGGACGAGGCGGGCAAGACCGGTCTGCGCACGGTCATCGGGGCGATCGAGCGGTCCTGGTACAGCGCGAACCCGACGGCCGACCCCGCTCTGCCGGGCGCGCTGGCGGCGGTGCGGCAGTCGTTGCGGCAGAACGCCCCGCTGTCGTTGCGGGCGAGGCTCTTCCCGAAGTCGGTGCTGAAGCCGGCGGCGGCGCCGGTGGCGGAGACGCCGGACCGCGAGCCGGTCCCGGTCTAGGTCCCCCCGGCCCCTGGCACAAACGACGGGCCCGCTCCTCTGGCGAGGGCGGGCCCGTTGTCGTAGGTCTGGAAGTCCTACTGCTCCTCGTCGAAGCGACGACGGAAGCGCTCTTCCATCCGTTCGGAGAACGAGCTGCGGCTGCGCGCTGGCTTGCCGTCCTCCTGCCCGCCCTCGGCGACCTGGTCACCGCGACGCAACGTCGTCAGGGTGATGAGCACACCGAAGAACATGAGCAGGAAGCCGAAGACGCTCACCACGGGAATGCTGGCGATCGCGAGCTGCGGCAGCATCACACCGGTGATGAGCGCGGCCACACCGACCACGAACAACACGATGCCCTGTACACGGCGCCGCTTGGACGGCCGCCGCAACTTGGCGCCTCGTACGGTGGATGCGAACTTCGGGTCTTCGGCGTAGAGCGCGCGCTCGATCTGGTCGAGCAGTCGCTGCTCGTGCTCGGAGAGTGGCATCGTTCCTCCTCCGGCACAGCGGTCGCGGGCGCCGGGTGTTCTCGGTTTCCGCCGAACCCGGCGGACGCCCCACCCTGGGGACGTCACCCTCCAGGATACGATCCGCGCGGCCCGGCGACTACCCAGTGGGCCTTCTCATACGGTCGGTTCTGTCACCATCATCCTCCTGGGGCAGCGGTGAGGGCGTCGTGAGGCCCCCAACCGGCCCTTGTGGCCTGCCGTTCACACCGCGTTCCGCCGCGGGACCGGCCCGCGCAAGCCCCGCTTGGTCGGATCGGTGCCATGACCGAACTCATCGTCAACGGCGACGCCGAACAGGGCCTGACCGGCTGGCTCACCGTCGCGGGCGCTCCCGTGGCGCTCCGGTACGACACCGGGCAGGGGTATCCGGGACCGGGTGATCCGGGTCCCGCCGCGCGCGGTGCCGCGTTCTTCGGCGGCGGCGACGCACCGAGGAGCACCTTGCGACAGAGCGTGACGCTCCCGCGCCGCGCGTCTCAGTTCGTGGTCTCCGGCTGGCTCGGCGGCTACGCCTCGCAACAGGACGGCGCGCAGCTGTCCGTCGAGTTCCTCGATCCCGCCGGCACCCCGCGCGGTCTCGTCGTGCTCGGCCCGGTGACGGCGGAGGAGCGTTCCGGCCGCACGGGCCTGGTCGAACGCTCCGCGCGCGGCACCGTGCCACCCGGCAGCTCCGTCGCGGTGGTGACCCTGCAGCTGACCCGGTCCGGCACCGGTACGTCGAACGACGGCTACGCGGACAACATCTCCTTCACGGTCGGGAGCCGCTGATGCTGAACCGACGAGACCTCCTGCGCGCCGCCGCAGCAGCCGGCGCCCTGGGCACGGTGTGGCCCCTGTCCGCGGGTTTGTCGCCTGTGGAGGCTCACGCGGCCGCCCTGGACCTCGGCGCCTCGTGGGACGCGGCGCCGTTCACGCTGGGCGTCGGCTCCGGGGACCCGTTGCCGGACAGCGTGATCCTGTGGACCAGGCTCGCCCCGGAACCGCTCGCGTTCGAGCAGCCGCTGCCCGAGGTCGTCGAGGTCGGGTGGTCCGTGGCCACGGACCGTTCGATGCGCTCCCGCGTCGCCTCCGGCAGCGTCGCCGCGTCGAACCTGTTGGGACACAGCGTCCACGTGCCCGTGCACGGCCTCGTCCCAGGCCGCACCTACTACTACCAGTTCTCCGCGCTCGGCAAGCGCAGCCGTGTGGGCCGCACGCGCACGGCACCCGTCGGTCCCGTGTCGAAGGTGCGGTTCGCGACGGCCAACTGCCAGGCGTTCCACGACGGCTTCTACGCGGCCCATCGCGGGATCGCCGCCGAGAACCTCGACTTCGTCGTGCACCTGGGCGACTACATCTACGAACACGGCCAGGTCGGCGGCACGCCCGTGCGCGACCACGAGGGCCCTGCCGTGCTGTCCCTTGCGGACTACCGGCGCCGCCACGCCCTGTACAAGGGCGATCCGTCGCTGCGGGACGCCCACGCCGCGCACCCGTTCTACCTGACGTGGGACGACCACGAGGTCGCCAACGACTACAGCGGCTCCGAGGGCGCGGCCCCGTTCGTGAAGCGCCGCGCCGCCGCCTACCAGGCCTGGTACGAGCACCTGCCGGTCCGCAGTGGGAGCGCTCTCGAACCGCAGATCCACCGCCGCCGCCAGTGGGGTTCGCTGGTCGACCTGACCGTCCTCGACCTGCGCCAGTTCCGGTCGGCGCAGAACATCGCGGGCGGCACGATCCTGGGCGCCGCGCAGAAGCAGTGGCTGCTCGACGGCATCTCGGGCGCCCGCGAGGCGTGGCAGGTGTGGATCAACTCGATCATGCTGTCGCAGCTCGCCCGCACCGGCGGCGGCTACTACTTCACCGACCAGTGGGACGGCTTCCTGGCCGAACGGCGCGAGGTGCTCGGCCACGTGGCCGGTGCCGGCCTCGAGGACCTGGTCGTGCTCACCGGCGACTGGCACTCGGCGTTCGTGGACGACATCCGCCCGGACTTCGACGACCTCTCGTCCCCGGTGATCGGCACGGAGTTCACCGCCCACTCGGTCACCTCCGGCGCCTACTCGCCGGAGTGGAACGCGGTGAACGGCCCGGTGATGGGAGCGGCGAACCCGCACCTGAAGTACTTCGAGGGCAACAGGTACGGCTACGACGTGTACGAGGTGACGCCGCACCGGTTCACCACGCACATGCGGGTGATCGGCGACCGGCGTGACGCGGCGTCGCCGGTGTCGACGCTGACGACGTTCCACGTCGACCGGGGAAAGGCCGGGAGCTACGAGGACCCGGCGACGGTGGGGTCACCGGCGCAGTACCGGCGCGCCTGAGCTCCGCTTGGTGGCGCGCTCGGTGTGGTGGCAGGTAGTGCGCTCGGCTTAACGGCAGGCGGTGCGCTCGGCTTGGGGACAGAGACGCGCTCGGCTTGGGGAAAGGCGGTGCGCTTGGCTTGGGAACAGGGACACGCTCGGCGTGATGGCAGACGGCGCGCTCGGCGTGGCGGGACGCGGGTCCGGCTTGTCCGCGATCGCGACACCCCGTCCCCCCCACGGACCACCCCCCCCCGCACCCCACCCCCCCCCCCTCGCCCCCCCCCCCCCCCCATGGGGGTTCGTCCAGGGCCGGCACGGCGGCAGCCACGACGAGTTCATGGCGATCTTCTTC
>NZ_JBHYGW010000004.1:0-71011 GCF_042738015.1 Lentzea sp. NPDC059081 | reverse complement strand
GGTGGGGGGTGGGAAAAGGGGGTCCGGTCTTTCCTACGCTCCCACCCTTTGTTCCCGCTCGCCCACGACCCACCGTCGCGCCGAGCGCACTCTGCTTGGCCCGCACCCGCCCCGGCGCGATCCCCACGTCTGGCCGCGATCCCCGCGTCCCCGGCGCGATGCGCGTCCAGGCGCGATCCCGTCAACGCACCGCGGCCCAGCGCCGCTGAGCGATGTAGCGCCCGAAGTTCGACGTCGCGGCCGCAGAGCGATGTCAGACCCGCTGAGTACGCTCGAACTCGGGGGTTCCCAGGCCCTGCGTGGCCGATGAGTGGATCCCCCGAATCCGATGCTAGTCAGCGGGTCTGACAGTTCTGCCGGCTGTCCGAGGTCTGCCGGCTACGCGAGGCCCGCCAGTCGTGACGAGTCTGGTCCGGCGGGTCAGCTCGCGATCTTGTAGGCGCGGATGATCGTCACCTCACCCGTGTTGCCCGCCGCGTCGGTGGTCTTGGCTCGCAGCGAAGCGGTCTTCGCTCCCCTCGGGTGGTGCACGATCGCCTTGTCGCCGGCCACCTGCACCTGCTTCCACGTCGCGCCGTCGTCGAACGACACCTCGACCGTGACGCGCCTGATCTTCGGGGTGTTCTGCGCCTGCTCGACCTTCAGCGGAACGACCTGCACGCGGCCGTGCGCCGTGTCCTCGTCGTCGAGCTTCGGCTGGAAGCGGACCACCGTGAGCGGCAGGTGCGTGATCTCGGTGGTGTTCTTGGACTTGAACGTCCAGGTGCCGCTGACCTTCGACGACAGCGCGGCGTTGTCGCGGCTGTGCACCATCTCGGCGCGGTAGGCGCCTTCGGCCGCCGGGACGTCGAAGATCGCGCTCGGCGAGGCGAACTCGCCCAGCTTGGTGCCGTTGTGGAACAGCGAGGTCTTCGCGGTTCCGTCGAAGTACCGGCCCGCGCCGCCGTTGCGGTCGGTGAAGAGCGGGACCCTGACCGCGATCTGGTCCTCGAGGCGGGCGAGGCCGAAGCCGGGTGCCTCCGGGACCGACGGGCCGAGGACGGCGGCGCCGAACGTCTGGGCGTACTTCTTGCCGCCCTTGAACGAGCGTGCCGGGGTCTCGGTCGAGTACTCCCCGCCGGTGTCCGGGTTGGAGTGGTCGTAGATCCAGCTCCACTTGCCCGTCGCCGTGTTGACGAAGTCGACGGTGCGGCCGCCTTCCGGTGCGGTGGCGAACCAGCCGAAGCCGCCGCTGCCGTCGACCGGGTGCGGCATCACCGCGACGGCGTGCCGGCCGCCGTCACCGGCGGTGCGGAAGCTGCTGGTCATCTCGGCCAACTCGCTCGCCTTGGCCGTGCGCACGTAGCCGGTCGGCATGCCCTTCTCGGTGTACATCAGGCGATAGCTGACCGACGTCTTCTCGTCGCGTGGCGTGCCTTCGGCCTGTTCGGCGATCGTCGTCAGGAAGTTCGGCGCGTCCGGCCCAGCCTGGGCCGTGTACGCCTGCCCGGCCAGACCGTCGAAGAACGCCCAGCCGTGGCCGTAGGTGCTGCCCGCGACCGGGCTGGTGACCGAGATCGTGCCGATCATGCCCTTCGCTGCGGGGTCGGGGGTCTTGAGCGCCACCGGCTTGGCCGTGCGCGCGTCGACCGTGGTCGAGGTCTTGCCGTTCACCACGAACTTCGGCTGGACGATGAACGCCACCTTGAAGTCCGGGCTGACGACGCTCGTGTCCGCGACGTACACGCCCTTGGGCAACCGGACGGTCCCCGCCGATCCCGAATACCCCTTCCCGGTCGCGGTGTTGACGAAGTACGTGCTCTGGTTCTCCCCCGCCGGGTTGCCGTCGAAGCCCAGCACCGTGACACCGACGTCGTAGCTCTCGACCTCGCGGGTGACGCCGACGAACGTCCGCAGGCCGTTCGACGCGACGATCGCGCCGCTGTAGGCACCGTCGGGCGCGTTCACCTTGGTGTCGGCGGTGATCGTGACCTTGGCCGCGCCGCCGGCGGGAACCGTGATCTTCGCCGGGGACACGGTCAGCAGACCCGCGGGCGAGGGCTTGCCGTCCGGTCCCTTGACGTCCGCGGTCAGGTCGAGCGTCACGGGCTCGCTGCCGGCGTTGCGGTAGGTGACCTCGCGGACGACCTTCTGGTCGTCGTCGTGCGGCCACTGCTGCACACCGAAGTTGACGCTGCCCGGCTCGGACACGACCTGCTGCCCCAGCATGGTGGGCACGTCGACGCGACCGGCTCCCTGGTCGAACGGCGTAAGCGACGGGTTCGCCCTGGCCGACGCCATCACGGTCGCCTTGAGCCGCTCGCCCGCCCAGTCCGGGTGCTGCTGCTTGAGCAGCGCGACGACACCCGCGACGTGCGGCGTCGCCATCGACGTCCCGTCCATCGCGACGTGGCCCTGCGTCCCGGCCTCGGCCGCCACGATGCCCACGCCGGGCGCGGTGACGTCCGGCTTCACCGCACCGTCCGCGGCGGGGCCGCGGCTGGAGAACGGCGCGATGCCGTCGTTGCGGTCGACCGCGCCCACGGTCAGCGCCGACTCGGCGCTGCCGGGCGAGCCGATCGTCTCCGGGCTTCCGGAGTTGCCCGCCGCGATCACGAACAGCGCGCCGGTCTCGCGGGAGATCCGGTTCACGGCCTCCTCGAGCGGGTCGACGTCCGGGGTGTCACCTCCTCCCAAGCTCATGTTGACGACGGCCGCGCCCTGCTCGGCCGCCCACTGCATGCCGGCGAGGATCGCCGACTCGGTGCACCCGCCCGGCTGGCACACCTTGCCGTCGAGGATCTCGGCGTCCGGCGCGACACCGCGGTACTGGTCGCCCCTGCTGGCGATCGTCGACGCGACGTGCGTGCCGTGCCCGACCTCGTCGGTGTTGTCCGGCGACTCGGTGAAGTTCTTCTCGGCGACCTGCTTGCCCTGCAGGTCCGGGTGCTTCTCGTCGACACCGGTGTCGAGCACGGCGACCTTCACGCCCTTGCCCGTGATGCCCGCCTGCCACGCCTGCGGAGCACCGATCTGCTTGGTGCTGCGGTCGAGCGCAACCTTGCGCACGCCGTCGAGCCACACCTTCTCGACCGCACCGCCGCGCAGCGACTCCCAGGCACTGCCCGACTTCTCGGCCGTGCCGGTCACGAGATCCCCGACAGCCGTCTTGACCGACAGCGCCGTGACACCAGCTCGTGCGCCCGTCGCCGGCCGCACGATCACAGGCACTGTCCCGCGTCGCGCGTCGTCGTAGCCGAACTCGACCAACGACGTCACGTCGAACAACCGCGGATCAAGCTTCCCGTTGTCCACCAACGGCACCGCGTCCGCGGGCACCACGTGGTGATGCCCGTTCCGCGTGAAGGTGCGCACCGGGAGCTTCCCCCGGCCGGGCCCCGGTACGACCCGCACGACGCGGTCGCCCGAGAGCTCGACCTTGTCGCCGGTGATCAGCGTGACGCTCCGGCCCCGCTCCCCCAGCCCCGCACCCTCCGGCGGTGTCCCCTCCGCGTGCGCGACAGCGGCCGTCACCGAGGTGACGAGACCTGCTGACAGCACGAGCGCGGCGATCCCCCGACGGGCACCTCGCTGTCCTGCTCTCACTGGTTACCTCCAGCGTTCGATGAGGTGATGCCTCAGTGACCGTAGGGTCACCGTGCGTCACACCACCTCCCTCTGAAGGCCGGAGCTCCTGGGAACGACGTCATCCCGCGGGCGTACGCGGACTGGCCGTTCGACTGGTTGACACACCTCCGTTCTGTCCGGTCAGCCCCAGTTCCCGGGATTGAGACCGGACCGGCTGTCGTGCACACTTCGTGCAGCCGCGGTTCACGCGCGGCACTGGGGGCTTTTGGGGGAAGGTCGCTCTACCTATGCATGTCTCATCGCGTGCTGTCATCGCCGTGACGCTGCTGGCAGGCTTCTACCTGATCGCGTTCGGCCTGATCGGCGGACTGCTCGCACTGCAGACCTACACCCTGATCGCCCGGCCCCTGGTCGGCGTGAAGCTGGCGATCCTCGTCGTGCCCGTGGTGGTCGCCCTGGTCACAGGCCTGATCTCACTGGAGCGCCGCGAACCCGACGACATGCCGGGTACTCCCGTCACTCCGGCGGAGCAGCCCGCGCTCTGGGACCTCGTCCGCCGCCTCGCCGCCGACGTCGGCACCCGCCCGCCCGACGAGCTGAGGATCATCGGTGCCGTGAACGCCGGCGTCTCCGAGGAGACCCGTTTCCTCGGCCTGCGCGTGACCAGGCGCAGGATGTTCATCGGTGCTCCACTGCTCACCTCCTTGACCGAGAAGCAACTCACCGCCGTGCTCGCCCATGAGCTCGGGCATTACGCGAACAATGACACCCGCCTCGCCGCGGTAGTCGTCTCCGGCCGCGAAGCGGTGCTGCGCGCCGGCTCCCACCTGAACACCCAGCGCTGGTCCCAGCGCATGATCACCAAGCTCTTCCGCGCCTACGCCACGCTGTACCTCCGCGTCTCGCAGGCGGTCAACCGACGCCAGGAGCTCGCCGCCGACCGCTTCGCCGCCTCCCTGGCCGGCTCGTCCGCCGCCTCCTCAGCACTGCGCGAACTGCCGGTGATCGCCGCCGCGTGGAACCTCTTCGCGCACCGCCACCTGACCGTCGCGTGGGAGCTCGGCTACCTCCCCACGACGTTCTTCGACGGCTTCGCCCGGCTGCGCGCGCACCCGGAGCTCCACGAGCAGCTCGAGGAGATCCGCCTGCACCCGTCCGACCCGGACCGCGGCCCGTTCGACTCGCACCCGCCGCTCGCCGACCGCATCGCCGCCATCGACGCGCTCGACCTGGACCCGGAGTCCGGCTGGGGCGACCGCCCGGCCACCGACCTGCTCGTGGACCCGATGCCGTTGCTCGACACCGCCGTGCTGGCCACGCTCGCCCCCAGTGCCACCACCATGGAACGCGTCGACTGGGCCACGCTCGGCCACATCGGCGCCCGCTCCCGCGTGGTGCGCGGCACCGAGAGGTTGCTGCGGGCGGCGGCGACGGCGACGGGCCGGCCACCGTCGCTGACCACCGTCCTCGACGCACTGGACGCGGGCCGCCTGGCCGACCTGGGTTCGGCCGTCCCCGGAAACCGCGAGGCCGGCCCGCGGGCCCGCCGCGAGATGGCCAGGGGCGAGGTGCTGCCCGAGCTTTCCGCGTTGGTGGCACTGGCGTTCTCCGACGCCGGCCTGGCTCACTGGGAGCTCGACTGGCTGGGCCGCACCACGTTCGTCACCTCCTCTCTCCACTTCGACATGAGCGAACACCTCGACGCTGCCGTGAGCGGCAGCACCGACGCCCTGCGCGACGCACTCGCCGCCTCCGGCGTGGCCTCCGACTACCGCCCCGCGCACTGACCGCACGGCCCGGAAAACCCCGTGGTGCTCTCGCTTCTCTTCAAACCCAAGCACCTCGTCGCCGTCATCCGCCTGATGCGCGAGGCCAAGCGCCTGGGCGTCGCGATCGACGAATTACCGCCCGAGGTGGTGGCGGACCACGTCCTGCCGAGGACCCATCCCGAACGCCACGGCCTGGTCCCCGACGCCGAGGTGACCACCACCCCGCCGATCGAGGACCTGGCCCTGGCCGCCGTGCGGGACGACGTCCGAGCCGGCCACTGGGAGAACGCCGCCGACCTGGTCGCCGCCACCCACGGCGACTGGGACCGCCGCCACCGCGTGGTCCGCGCACTCGCCGACCTGGCCGCCAAGGACGACGCCTGGACCTCCGCCTGGCACGCTGCCCGCCCGCGCGACCCGCACTGGATCGTGGTCCACGCGATGTCGCTCGTGTCCCTGGCCTGGGACATCCGCGGCACCGCGGCCGCCTCCCGGACCACGCGCCCGCAGTTCGAGGGCTTCCACCGGGTGCTGGCCGAGGCCCGCGCGATGGCGGAGGTGGCGGCCTCGGTGCTGCCGGACGACCCGACGCCGTGGAACACCCAACTGACCTCGGCGCGCGGCCTGCAGCTGCCGCACGACGAGTTCCGGTCGCTCTGGGATGAGCTCGTGGCGCGGGATCCGTTGCACCACAACGCACATCAGCAGGCCTTGCAGTACTGGTGCCGCAAGTGGCAGGGGTCGGACGAGCTGGCGCTGGAGTTCGGGCTGGCCGCTGCGGCGCGGTCGCCGCGGTTCTTGGCTTTGCCGCTGTGCGCTGCCTATGAGAGTGGTTCGCCGGACATGTGGCGGGCTCCTTCCGTTGTGGGGGCGTTGGATTCGTTGCTGGCGCGGCTCGAGGACGAGGGGGCGGACACCGCCTCGGTGCGGGATGACCGGGGGTATGCGGCTTTCGGGCTCGTTCAGCTGGGGCGGTTCGAGGAGGCTTTGGGGCAGTTCCGGGCTTTGGGGGCGTGCGCGGATGCCGAGCCTTGGAGTGGGTTCGAGGAGCCTCGGATCACCTTCTTGAGCGTGCGGGGGATGGCGGTTCGCGGGATGGGGAAGCGGAGGCGGGGTACGGGCCTCGGGTGGTGACAGCGTGAGGACGGTGGGGCTCGGGCCGGTCGGGGCGCCGTAGTGATCGGAGTGGCTGGAGCGCAGGACGGTCGCGACGCAGGCTGGTGAGGGCGCAGGGCGGCGAGGGGCTCCTTTGGTTGAGAGATAAGGGCTCGGGGTCGAGGGCGGGTAGTCGAGGTGACGGCAGGATTCGGCCGCAGGTGAGCGGCGGCTGGGAGTACCGGACCGTGGATGAGTGATCCCAGATCCGGTGAGCTCTGGGTTGGGTGAGCCCAGGGGTGGCGTGGGCTCGGAGTTGCAGTGGGCTGGTGGCCCGGTGAGGCCGATGCTCGACCGCCGCGGACGGGTCGGCACCGGGGCCTGTGAAGGCGTGGTCAGCTGATGGCCAGCGGGGTTCGGGACTCGGGGACGGTGGGGCGGCGTTCCATCACGGCTCGTTCCAGCTGGCGGGCCGGGGAGTCGCCCAGGAGTTTGCGGGCCAGGGTGGTGCCCTTGCGCGGGGCCAGGGCCAGTTCGGCTCGCAGGGCCTGCACGCCCACGTAGTGGGTTGCTTCTTCGAGGATGGCCTTGGTGTCCGGGATGGAGTGGGTTCGGCGGATCGCGTCGACGGCCGCTCGTTCCAGCGGGGCCACGTGGAAGCCCCTGCGCAGAGCCGGGCGCGGGAGGCGGTCCGTGCGTTCCAGGCGCAGGGTGGCGTGGCCCCAGGCTCTCGAGTGGCGTGGGGCGAGCACGTGGATCGCGTCCGCCGAGGGGAGGACGGATCTCATGCCGTGCAGGTACAGGGCGTCGAACGCGGTGAGCATGGCTCCCTCGCCCGCGTAGAGGAGGGCGGCCTGCACCAGCTGTTCGCGGGAGGGGCCTGCCCTCGTCAGCAGGAAGATGCCGGGGAACAGGCGTTGCCAGGGGCCGCCGGGGCGCGAGCGCTGGTCGATCAGGGACGCGGACAGTCCTATGTGGAGCAGGGCGGCCACGGGGGCTACCCGGTGGACGAAGAGGGTGCCCAGGGCTTCCAGGTCGATGGGGTGGCGCATGGGTCCATGGTGGGGCTCGGGGACCGGGTGGGGGCGCGGGTTCCGGAAGGCTGTGGACAACTCCGGGGTTGTGGACAGGTCGCGATCACTCGGGCTTCGGAGCGGTCTCGCCGGTCCTTTCCGGACTGTCGCGCAGCAGGGAGGCCGGGCGGACGGCCAGCGAGCCGAAGCGGGAACGGGCCTGGTCAGCGGCTTGGTCGGCTTCGCGCCAGCCGTTCTCCGGGGCGTCGAAGATCAGTTGCTGGGCGGAGTCGGCGTTGTCAAGTCCCTCGATCCGGACACCGATCAGGCGGACCGCTCCGGGCGGCACCTGGGTGTCGAGCAGCTCCGCCGCCGTGCGGTAGACCTCCTGGGTCACGTCGGTCGCCACGGGCAGGGTGCGGGAGCGGGTGATCGTCGTGAAGTCGGCGAAGCGGACCTTGATCGACACGGTCCGGCCCCGCAGGCCCCTGGCGCGCACCGTGGACGCCGAGCGTTCGGACAGGCGCAGCAGCTCGCGGCGCAGCAGGGCGCGGTCGTGGTGGTCGACCTCGAAGGTCTCCTCGGCACCGATCGACTTCTCGCGCGACGTCGGCACCACGGCGCGGTCGTCGACGCCCGCGGCCAGGCCGTGCAGGTGTTCGGCCAGCGCGACGCCGATCAGCCGGCGCAGGCGGGGCAGCGGCGTCGAGGCGACCTGGCCGACCGACTCCAGGCCCAGTTCCTCCAGGCGCGCGGCGGTCTTCGCGCCCACACCCCACAGGGCCGACACCGGCAGCGGGTGCAGGAACTCCAGCACGGAGGCAGAAGGAACGACCATCATGCCGTCGGGCTTGCACATTCCCGACGCGAGCTTCGCGAGGAACTTCGTCGGCGCCACCCCGACGGAACACGTCACGCCGTGATCGGCGAGGACGCGCGACCTGATCAGCTCCCCCACACCACCCGGCGTCAGGCCGAGCCGGCGCAGCGCCCCACCGACGTCGAGGAACGCCTCGTCGAGCGACAGCGGCTCCACCAGCGGCGTGATGTCGCGGAAGATCGCCATGACCCCGCGCGAGACCTCGTGGTAGAGGTCGAACTGCGGCGGCAGGTACACGGCGTTCGGGATCAAGCGGCGCGCATGCGCGGTGGGCATCGCGGACCGCACGCCGTACTCGCGAGCGAGGTAGTTCGCGGAACACACGACACCACGCCCGCTCACGCCACCGACCACGACGGGCACGGACGCGAGCTCTGGACGTTCGCGGATCTCCACCGACGCGTAGAAGGCGTCCATGTCGACGTGCAGCATCCGGCAGCCCGTGTCGTCCGGCCAGACGCCGTCACGCGCGCGGAAGCGATCGACCAGGCCGCGTGGCAGGTTCGCACTGCGACCCATGAACACCCCTCTCGAACGTCAGTTCGAGCCAAATCCTACAGTTCGTACACGCGTGCCGCGTTCTCCGACGCGATGAGCCGAGCGATCCGATGCGCGTCTTCTTCGACGAACGCATCACGCCGCAACCCGTCGGCCAGGAAGTCCGACAACGCCTGCCGGAACAGCAACGCGCCGAGGTAGTACAGCTCGGGCAACGCGAACGCGTCGGACGAGAACAGGAACTTCCCGTACGGCACGATCTCCAGCGCCTCGGCGAACACCCGCGGCGCCTGGTGCCCCAGCCCGTGCGTCGCCAGCCCGAGGTCGCAGAACACGTGCGGGAACACCTGCGCGAGATACCCGGCCTGCCGGTGGAACGGGTAGTTGTGCAGCAGCAACACCGGCACGCCCAGTCCCGCGGTGGCGCGCAGGAACGGCGTCAGCAACGACGGATCGCACCGGTGCAGGTCGATGTCCGAGTCGCCGTAGCCCACGTGGAACTGCAACGGCAACCCCGCGTCCAACGCCTCCCACGCGAGCCAAGTGATCACCACCGGGTCCGCCAGCCGCCCGGACTCCCACGCCGCCACCGCCGCAACGACGTCGGCATCCGCCGGCCGCACCCCCGGCAGCGCGAGCCCGACCCGGTACGCCGCAACGGACTTCGCCCCGACCGCGGACGTCGACGCGAGCCGCGACCGCACCTCCGACAGGAACGACGCGGGCGACACGGCACCGTGCAGCGACTCGGCCAGCACCTCCAGCCGCACGATCTCGTGCGCGGCCGCACCGGTCAGCGACGCCAGCTCGTCGCCGGACACCAGCCGCTCCGGCTGGAACCCGCCGTCCACCAGGAACGTGTGGATCCCGGACGCCATCAGGAACGTCCGCGACACCTCGGTCACGTGCAGGGAGTTCCTCCGTTCGAGGTACTCCTCCGCGGACGCGTGCCGGGGCAGGTCCAGCAACGGCGCGCACCACCTCCGCACCGCGAACCCGATCGCCGAGTCGAACAACGTCCCGCCCAAGGCCGAGACCTCGTCCGCCTCCAACAACAACGACTCGAACTCGGCGCGTGTGCTGTCCGTGCACAACACACCGTGGCAATGGTGGTCGATCAGCCCGAGTTCGGCGACGAACGGCAAGATGCCCATAACCTAAGGATCGTGGACTCTGCGGAACGGGACCAGCGGTTCGACCGGGCGACCGAGCTCTTCGACGGCCTCAACGCCAGGGACGTGAGCGTGGTGGCGCTCACGTGGGTCGACAACAGCGGCATCACGCGCACGAAGTCGGTCCCCCTGCGCAGGCTCGCCCACGCGGCGGCCCACGGCGTCGGCGCGTCGCCGGTGTTCGACGTCTTCCTCTTCGACGACTGGATCATCCAGGGCCGGTTCGCCGGCGGACCGGTCGGCGACCTGCGCCTGCACCCGGACCTCGACCGCCTCACCGTGCTCGCTGGCCAGCCCGGCTGGGCGTGGGCACCCGCCGACCGCCACTTCCAGAACGGCGTCCCGTACCCGATGGACCAGCGCCTCCAGGCGCGCAAGGCCGTCGCGAACCTCGCCGGCCACGGGCTCACCGCCCAGGCGGGCTTCGAGATCGAGTGGTGCGTCGGCAAGCAGGGCACCGACGACTGGGTCCCCGCGACGAGCGGGTCCGCGTACGGGCACGCGCGCCAGGTCGAGCTGTCCGACTACTGCGTCGACCTCCTCAACGCGCTCGACCAGCAGAACGTCGAGGTCCTCCAGTTCCACCCCGAGTACGCCGCCGGCCAGTTCGAGGTCTCCACCGCACCGGAGGACCTCGTCGGCGCCGCGGACACCGCCGTGCTCGTCAAGGAGACGATCCGCGCCGTCACGATCCGGCACGGCATGCGCCCGTCCTTCTCCCCCAAGGTCGTCAACGGCGGCGTCGGCAACGGCGGTCACCTGCACCTCAGCCTCTGGCGCGACGGCACGAACCTCTTCGACGGCTTCCAGGAGGAGGCGAAGAGGTTCACCGCGGGCGTGCTCAACCACCTCCGCGCGTTGTGCGCGATCGGTTGTCCCTCTCTCGCGAGCTACCTCAGGCTCGTGCCGAACACGTGGGCGGCACCGTTCGTGGCGTGGGGCGAGGAGAACCGCGAGACGGCTTTGCGGCTGATCCAGGACAACCTGGAGATCAAGTGCTTCGACCTCACCGCGAACCCGTACCTGGTCGTCGCCGGGGTCGTCGCCGCGGGCCTGGACGGCGTCGCGGCCGAGTCCACCCTGCCGGAGGGCCTCAACGTCGACCCGGCCCTGCTCGACGACGTCCCGCGCCTGCCCACGTCGCTCAAGGAGGCCGTGGACGAGTTCGAGCAGGACGGCGTGCTCACCGAGGCGTTCGGCAAGGAGCTCGCGGGCACGATCGCCGACGTCCGGCGCGGCGAGCTGGAGCGCTACCGGGACGCCAGCCCGCAGGGGGTCGCCAACCTCACCCGTTGGCGATATTGATCTCCTTGCGCAACCGCGTCAGCGCCCGGTGCTGGGCCACCCGCACCGCGCCGGGCGTCGACCCCACGGCCTCCGCCGTCTCCTCCGCCGACAGCCCCACCATCACCCGCAGCACCACGATCTCGCGCTGCTTCTCCGGCAGCACGCGCAGCAGCGTGCGCATCTGGTCGGACAGCTCCCCCTGCATCGCCCGCTGCTCGGGTCCCGCGGCCGTGTCCATCGACTCGGGCAGCTCGGGCACGGCCTCCGCGCGGTTGCGCGAGAAGCTGCGGAACGAGTCGGCCACCTTGTGCGCCGCGATGCCGTAGACGAACGCGAGGAACGGACGGCCCTGGTCGCGGTACGACGGCAGCGCGGTGAGCACGGCCAGACACACGTCCTGAGCCACGTCGTCCGCCGACGCGAACGTGCCGACGCGCGCACGGCAGTACCTCACGACCAACGGCCGGATGGTGCCGAGCAGCCGTTCGATGGCACGGCGGTCACCGGCCACAGCGCGCGCGACGTGCTCGTCGGCCGTTTCGGGACGGCCCGTGTAGTAGGAGGGCGACGGCGGGTCGACCGGCTCCTTGTCACCCCCGGCGGTCCTGTCCACCAACGCGTCGAGAGTCCCCCTTGAAGCCGTGACCGGGCCACCGACCGAGGAGCGCTCGACCGCTCCCTCGGGCACCTTGCGGTGCAGGCCGGGTGTGAACTCCACGCAGATCACCGTTCCTCATCTGACGGCCGGCGCACGGAGAGCCGCGCGCGCCGAAGCCGTCCTTCGACCGCACGCGGGGTGAGCCGCAAGAGCTCACCGATCTCCGCGTGCGAGTAGCCCTGGTCGTGAAGGAAGAGCAACCGCCTGTTGTCCTCGCTCAGAGCCGCGAACGCCGCGTTGACGGCGTGCTGCTCCATGACCGCGTCCTCGGGTGTCCCCTCGGTCACGACGTTCTCGAGCGAGGCCAGGGTGTCCACGAGCCGCACGTCCCGCCAGCCGTTCACGCGCGTCTGCCAGCGGCGGTAGACGTTCGGGAACGCGAGCACGCAGGCGTTGATGAAGTACTCCTTCAACGGCTGCCCGTGCTCGACGGTCCACTCCTTGCCCAGGACACCCCGGTCGCGGAAGTAGACGAACCCCTCGAACACCGCGTCGCTGGCCAGCTCCTCGGCCTCCTGCGGCGGGATCTCCTGCCGGTGCAGGAAACGGCCCTGCTGGTCACACCGGGCGAACATCGCACCCGACCGGACGAGCTTCGTAACGATGTCGAGACCAAGCCCGAGAAGCTGACGGTGGAACTCGTCCCAGCGAGGCCCGGATAGCCCCGACTCACGGAAGTGCTGCACCAGCACCCCGTCGATGTGCAGCTGCTCGGCTGCACGCGTTGAGTCCGAACTTCCCATGCCCCCTGGTCCCTATGTCGGCGTCTTCCTGCCCTCTAGGTATGTCGTTTGGGTGCGTTCTCCCCACGCACTCCGCACTACTTGTCACAAATGCAAACGAATGTCACCCGATCGGGACACTCAGAGCGGTGATTTCCTTGCGAAGCCTTCCCAGAGCACGGTGCTGGGCAACTCGAACAGCACCCGGAGTCGACCCCACCGCTTCCGCGGTTTCCTCCGCCGACAAACCCACCACGACGCGCAGGACGAGAATCTCGCGCTGCTTCTCGGGAAGGAGGTGCACGAGCTGTCCGAGCGTTCCGTTCAACTCGCCCTGGAGGACGTACTCCTCCGGTCCGCCGGTCCGCGCGGGCTGGTCCGGCACCTCCGCCATCGGCTCCGCACGGTTACGAGCGATCGCGCGATGGGCGTCCGCGACCTTGTGCGCCGCGATGCCGTAGACGAACGCGAGGAACGGCCGACCCTGCTCCCGGTAGTTCGGCAGCGCCGTCAGCACGGCCAGGCAGACGTCCTGAGCGACGTCGTCGGCGGTCGTCGCCGACCGGCCCACCCGCGCGCGGCAGTACTTCACGATCAACGGCCGCAAGTAGCGAAGCAGCAGCTCAGTGGCCTTGCCGTCACCGTTCACGGCAAGTCTGACCAGCTCCGCGTTGACTGCCGAAGTGTCCATCCGAAAGGTCCCCTCGTCTTCGTCCCGGAAAGGAGACGTGCGACGCGTCACTCCTTATGCGGAAAGTGTGGGTAACTTCGGAACGTCACTCGTTCGGAGCAAAGAACAGCGATGCGCAATGGGTATGGGGCCACCACCGCGCGTAATCGAAACCGACGCGTTCCGCCGATTCGGTGATTTCGTGACGAGTAGATGCCGCATGCCGTGCCTTGCCCACGGCGGCCTCCGCGGCCCTCTTCGGCAAGCCCCGCCGCGCACGCAGAATGACGTCGTGGTCACGCTGGGAAATGATGTGCGGGCATCAAACCTGAGCACTCGTCGCATTCCCGCAAAGCAGCTCTCGACAGCCGCGGAACGCGACAGCGCATTACCTGCGACTAGTACAACGTCAAAGGAATAACGGCGAAGACCGGACCGTCGCGGAAAGCGCCGGTCAGATCAGCTCCTCGACCCCCACCGACGTCCTCAGCTTCGCCAGGGCGCGGTGCTGCGCGACCCGGACGGCACCCGGCGTGGACCCGGTCGCCTCGGCCGTCTCCTCCGCCGTCAGCCCCGCGACGACCCGCAGCAGCAGGATCTCGCGCTGCTTGTCCGGCAGGCCCCGCAGCAGCTGCCCCAGGCGCGCCGAGAGGGAGCCGAGCAGAGCGCTCTCCTCCGGGTCGATGGCGAGCGACGGCCCGTCCGGCACCTCCGCGACCGGTTCGGACCGGTTGCGCGCCGACACCCGGTGCGCGTCCGCGACCTTGTGCGCGGCGATGCCGTAGACGAACGCGAGGAACGGCCGGCCTTGCTCGCGATAGGAAGGCAATGCCGTCAGGACCGCCAGGCAGACCTCCTGCGCCACGTCGTCCGCGGACGCGTACGCACGCTCGTGACGGCCAACGCGCGCACGGCAGTACCGCGCCACGAGCGGCCGCACGGATGCCAGCAGCCGTTCGACGGCTTGCCTGTCACCCGCAACGGCCTCGTTGACCATGGAGGCCAGCAGGTCGGAACTTTCCATCGCGTCGGTTCCCTACGTCGGCAGCGGAAACATCATCTTTCGCCGCCAGGTCGTTCGGGACCACTCATCGGGACCACAAAAGTCTCGAATGCAAACGCTGTCAGGCGGTACGGCGGGCCAGCACGTGCAAGCGGGCGGCGACATCGCGGAGCGGGGACCGCGTGGCAGCGGCCAGTTCCAGCTCGGCGAGCGCGTCCGCGGCGCCGGGGTTGGCGTCGAGCACCACCCCGGGCACCAGGTCTGAAACTACGCCGTGACCTTGCAGGATCTCGACAGCCAGACCGGATTCGAGGACGAGTTTCTCGAGTCCCGCGACGTCGAACCGGCGCTGGAGCGGGTCGCGGGTACCCGCCAGCTGCCCGGCGTCGTCGTCCAGGAGCCTGCGCGCGTCGACGATACGACCCGCGATCGCGCGGTGCAGGATCGCCGCGAAACGGTTCACGACCAGCACGGACACGGCCCCGCCGGGCGTCACGGCCGCGGCCAGCGCCGACAACGCCGCCGGTGCGTCGTCCACGACCTCGAGCAGGCCGTGCGCCAGCACCAGATCGGCCTCACCAGCGGGAACACCCAACGAGTCGGTGTCGCCCTGGACCGCGGCGATCGTCACGCCGGCCTCGCGCGCACGGGTGTGCAGCGTGGCCAGTGCGTTCGGAGAGGGCTCCACGACCGTGACCGCGCATCCCGCCGCGGCGAGGGGCACGGCCCAGACACCACTGCCGCCGCCGACGTCGAGCACACGGGGCGCCTCGCCGCCTCTGCGCTCACGCGCGGCAGCCAGTTCGGCGTCGAGCAGCCGTTGTACGGCGTCCGGTCGCATGGCACACAGAGTAGGAGACCCTAGAGTAGGTCTGTGCATACGGTGTCCGTGCTCAGCCTCAAGGGAGGCGTCGGCAAGACGACGGTGGTGCTCGGCCTGGCCTCTGCCGCCCTGCGCCGTGGCGTCCGCACTCTGGTAATCGACCTCGATCCGCAGTGCAACGCCACGTCGACGCTGGAACCCGAGGAGTCCAAGGCCAGCATCTACGACGTCCTGCAGGACCCGTCCGAGGAGAACCTGGAACAGGCGATCCGTCCCAGCAGGTGGGGTGACGGCATCGACGTGCTGTCGGGGTCCGAGGACGCCGAGCTGCTCAACCACCCCGATCCGAACGAGTCGCGGCTGCACCGCTTGAAAGACGCGCTGCGCACGTTGCGGGACATGTACGACGAGTTCCCGTACCACCTCGTGCTGCTCGACTGCCCGCCGTCGCTGGGCCAGCTGACCCGCTCGGCGCTCGTGGCGGCCGACCGCGCGCTGCTGGTCACCGAGCCGACGATGTTCGCCGTGGCGGGCGTTCAGCGGGCGTTCGAGGCGGTCCAGAACGAGCGCGAGGCCAACAACGCCGACCTGCAGCCGCTGGGCGTCGTGGTGAACCGGGTGCGGCCGCGCTCGCACGAGCACCAGTTCCGCATCGACGAGCTGCGCGACATCTTCGGCCCGCTGGTGATGCCGGTGGCGCTGCCCGACCGGCTCGCCGTGCAGCAGGCCCAGGGCGCGTGCATGCCGATCCACGAGTGGGGCACGCCGGGCGCCCGTGAGGTGGCGCTGGCGTTCAACCTGCTGCTCGCCCGCATCCAGCGGATCTCCCGCAGCCGGCGCCGCGCCGTGCACCACGACTTCGACGACGACGAGATCCAGGAAGCGGTGGATGCCTGAGGGCGACACCGTCTTCCTCGCGGGCAAGCGCATGCACGACGCGCTCGCCGGGAAGACGCTGCTGAAGGGCGAGCTGCGCCACCCCAGGCTGGCCACGATCGACCTGGCGGGCCTCGACGTGCTCGGCGTGCGCACCTACGGCAAGCACATGTTCACGCACTTCTCCGACGGCACCAGCCTGCGCAGCCACTTCCGCATGGACGGCTCGTGGCACCTCTACCGGCCGGGCGAGCGCTGGCGCCGTCCCGCGCACCAGGCCCGTGCGGTGTTCGAGGTGGACGACCGGCAGGCCATCGGATTCGCGCTGCACGACATGGAGATCGTTCCGACATCCCGCGAAGATGAGCTCATCTCGCATCTCGGACCTGATCTTCTCGCGGACGACTTCGACGCCGCTGAGGCCGTTCGGCGGTTGACCGCCGATCCTTCCCGACCTATCGGGATCGCATTGTTGGACCAGCGGGTGATGGCCGGGGTCGGCAATCTCTACCGCGCGGAAGTGTGTTTCCTGTTGCGCGTTCTGCCGACCGCCCCGGTGTCGGCCGTGGACCCCTCACGTGCGGTGGCGCTGTCGCGGAAGCTCTTGCAGGCCAACCAGTGGCGGCCCGAACAGTCGACGACGGGCGACCTGCGCGTGCAGCACTACGTTTTCGAACGCACCGGCAAAGCCTGTTTGCGCTGCGGCACAAGAGTCCGATCGGACGAGATCGAGGGCAGATTCGTGTACTTCTGCCCAAAATGCCAATCCGGTTGAACCGAGACGCTCCTGCGGCCGTGTCCCTCGATATGGCGGTAAATCTGGATGCGTTGCGCCCGGGCTTCACCGACGACCCGTACTCGGTGCTGAAGAGCCTGCGCGAGTCAGGTCCCGTGCACCGGGTCGAGACCCTCGGTGTGCCGATGTGGCTCGTGACCCGATACCCCGACGTGCGCGCGGCGCTGGACAACCCGCTGCTGTCCTCGCACGGCTCCGCTCTCGCGGAACCCCTGCGCGGCCATCCCCACTTCGCGTCGTGGTGGTTCGGCGACCTCTCGGACCACATGATGAACGCCGACGCGCCCGACCACACGCGCCTGCGACGCGCGGTGTCGAGCGTGCTCACGCCGCGCCGGATCGCCGCCCTCCGGCCGCGCGTCGAGCAGCTCGCCGCCTCGCTCGTGGACTCCTTCGCGGACGCGGGCAGCTGCGACCTGATCGCGGACTTCGCGGCCCCGCTGCCGATCACCGTGATCATGGAGCTGCTCGGCGTCCCCGCCGTCGACCAGGAGAACTTCCGCTACTGGGCCGACGTCGTCACGGGCCTGGCCGCCGGTGACGCGGCCTCGGCGCGTGAGGAGACCTCCGGCTACCTGCGCGACCTCGTGGCGCACAAGCGGACGTCCGGCGACGACGACCTGATCGGCGGCCTGGCCCGCGCGACCGGCGAGGCGGCGCTGACCGACGACGAACTGGCGTCGCTGTCGTTCCTGCTGCTCGTGGCCGGCTACACGACCGCCGTCGACCTCGTCGGCAACGGCACGCTCGCGCTGCTGCGCGACCCCGAGCAGCTCGAGCTGCTCCAGCGCTCGTCGTCGCTGCTGCCGGGCGCGATCGAGGAGTTCCTGCGGTTCGACGGCCCGACCTCGCACGTGCTGCGGTTCGCCGCACAGCCCCTGACGATCGGCGGCGTGCAGATCCCCGCCGGCGACGTGGTGCTGCTGTCGCTGGCCTCCGCCGAGCACGACGGCACGCGCTACCCGCGGGCCGACCAGCTCAACATCGAGCGGGCGGACCGGCAGCACCTGGCGTTCGGGCACGGCATGCACTTCTGCCTCGGCGCGCCGCTGGCCCGGCTGGAGGGCGACGTGGCGTTCCGGACGCTGCTGGAACGGTGCGCGGGCCTGGCGCTCGACACCGCGCAGCCGCTCGGGTGGCGGGTGTCGCTGGGCAGCCGCGGGCTGCGTGCCCTGCCGGTGACGTTCCGGACCAAGCCCAGGATGCCGCTGGACGAGCAGGCGACGATCAAGGTGCCCAAGCCCATGTGACGCCGCCCCTGAACTGGCGTTATAGGGTGGGCGCGTGGTCTACAAGCAGGTGGTTCGCAGGGCGTTGTTCGGAATGCACGGTGGCGACGCGGAGCGGGTCCACGAGACCACGCTGAACGTCATGGCGCGGCTGAGCCCGCTGGCGCGGTTCGCGCGCGGCCAGAACAACCCGCGCACCGTCTTCGGCGTCCGCTTCCCGAACCCCGTCGGGCTCGCGGCGGGCCTGGACAAGGACGGGCGCGCGCTGCCGGCGTGGGCCGCGCTCGGGTTCGGGTTCGTGGAGGTCGGCACCGTCACGTGGCACGCGCAGCCCGGCAACCCGAAGCCGCGGCTGTTCCGCCTGCGCGAGGACGAGGCGATCATCAACCGGATGGGCTTCAACAACGCGGGTGCGCAAGCGCTTGCCGCCAAGCTCGACAAGACCTCGCTGAAGGCCCCGCTCGGCATCAGCCTCGGCAAGTCCAAGATCACGCCGGTCGAGGACGCCGTGCAGGACTACCTGAACTCGCTCCGCGCGTTGCAGCACCACGGCGACTACTACGCGATCAACGTGAGCTCCCCCAACACGCCCGGCCTGCGCAGCCTGCAGGACAAGGGCGCGCTCACCGAGCTCGTCCAGACGCTCACCAGGGCGACGGACAAGCCGATGCTCGTCAAGATCGCGCCGGACCTCACCGACGACGCCATCGCCGAGGTCATCGGGGTGTGCGTCGACAACGGCGTGCAGGGCCTCATCGCCACGAACACCACCCTCGGCCGGGAGGGGCTTAAGAGCGCCCATCGGGACGAGACCGGCGGCCTGAGCGGCAAGCCGTTGACCCGGCGCGCGAACGACGTGGTCCGCTTCATCACCAAGAACAGCGACCTGCCGGTCATCGGCGTCGGCGGCATCGCGACCCCCGACGACGCCAAGCGCATGATCGACGCGGGGGCGAGCCTCGTGCAGATCTACACCGGGTTCATCTACGAGGGACCGGGGCTCGTGTCCCGGATCAACCGGGTACTGAGGTGAGCGTGCGCTCGACGTGCTCCCAACGGCCGACGGGCCGATAGCCGCGCAGGACCGTGAACAGCGAGCGCAGCACCGCCACGAAGTCCACGAACACGATCACCATCAGCAGCGGGTACGCCAACGGCGCCAAGGCCAGCAACGGTGCCTTGGCGCGCCATGGTTCCGTGAGGTCGCCGACGATCGTGAACACCGCGACGCCCGTGTAGACCGCGCACAGCAGCACGATGCCCGTGAACCACCCCGTTTGGAACGTCGCGCTGATGACGACGTAGATGAAGACCGGTTCGAACAGCACGAGCACCTCACCCGCCGCCGTGTACGGCAGGTGCACCCACGAGAGAAGACGCGAGCACGTGGAGCCGAAGAACAGCGAGCGGTGCTTGTAGAACGCCTGCAGCCGCCCGAACTTCCACCGGAACCGCTGCCGCAGCAGGCCCTTGAACGACGGCACCGCCTGCGTGTACGCGATCGCGTCGGCCGCGAAGATGATCCGCCAGTCGAAGTTGCCGCGCTGGGACAGGATCTTCATCGAGAAGTCGATGTCCTCCGTCATGGTGTCGGTGTCGAAGTAGCCGCACGACCGCACGATCGACGTGCGGAACATCGAGCCGACACCGCCGATGACGTACTCGCAGTTGAACACCGTGTAGCCCTGCTTGAGCCGGTGCACCACCGCGTACTCCAGGCGCTGCACCCACCCCAGCACCCCGCGCTGCCCCGCCACCTTCACGTTCGCCGCCGCGGCGAGGACGACCGGGTCCGCGAAGTGCGCGACCATCTTCTCGACGGCGGTGCGGGACAGCGTCGAGTCGGCGTCCAGCACCATCACGAGCCCGTCGCCGACCAGCCGCATGCCGGTGTTGATCGCCGCCGCTTTGCCCGCGTTCTCCTGGGACACGACGCGCACGCGCTCACCGAAGCCCGCCAGCGCCGCGACGGTCCCGTCGGTCGACCCGTCGTCCACCACGACCACCGACACGTCCGGATAGGAGCTGTCCACAACGGACTGCACCGCCCTGGCGACGCACAGCTCCTCGTTGTACGCCGGGATGACGACCCACACCGTTGGCGTGTAAGGCAACGGGCTGGACCCGAACAACGACAGGTCGTAGACGTCAGCCGCCACGAGGACGACGCACACGCGCACAATGCCGATCATCGCGAGCGGCACCATCAACCACGCCAGTGATGTCATCGGCGGTGGCGCAACAATCGGATGCGGGACGCGACCAGGCTGCCCGTGATGACGGCGCAGGCGAAGAACAGCACCACGTAGTACGCGGCGACCATGAGCAGACTCCCTCTGTGGACCGGAAGCAGGATCGTCCGGAGTGGAGGGACGAAAACCACACGAAGGTGTGGGAGTCGATCACGCCTCGCGGTGCGGCGGGATCAGGTGCGGCGAGCGGCCCTGAGCCAGCGCATGATCGGGTGCAGGATGACGACGAGCAGCGAGCCCCAGACCAGGCCGCCCATCTCCAGGTCGCCGATCTCGATCGTCAGGTCGCCGACCCCGGCCACCAGCGCGGCGCCGCCGACCATCGCGTTCGCCGGGTTGGCCAGGTCGACGCCGCGGTCCATCCAGATCCGCACGCCGATCAGCACGATCAGGCCGTAGAGGATCACCGTGCAGCCACCGAGCACGCCCGGCGGGATGGTGCCGAACAGCGCGATGGCCTTCGGGGAGAACGCCAGTGCCGCCGCGAAGACACCGGCGAACGCGAACGCCGCCGTCGTGTAGACGCGGGTCACCGCCATCACGCCGATGTTCTCGGAGTACGTCGTCGTGCCGACGCCCCCGCCCAGGCCGGACAGGGCCGTCGACAGCCCGTTCGCGATGATCGCGTCGCCCGCGCTGCCGTCGAGGTTTCTGCCGGTCAGCGCCGCGACCGCCTTCACGTGCCCGACGACCTCGGCCACCAGCACGATCACGACCGGGAGCATCAGCAGGACGACGGACGGCCGCAGTTCGGGCTGGTGCAGCTGCGGCAGCCCCACCCACGCCGCCTCGCGCAGCGCGGTGAACTTGGCCTGCGGCACCGCGCCGGCCAGCAGTCCGCCCACCCAGACGGCGACGAAGCCCAGCAGGATCGAGAACCGGAACAGCAGCCCGCGTCCCAGGACGCCGGCCAGCAGGATCACCACCGTCGTGATGGCGGCCAGCAGCGGCTGCTCGGCGAAGTTCGAGGTGGCCTGGTGCGAGAGGTTCAGGCCGATGATGATCACGACGGCGCCGCTGACGACCGGCGGCATGACCGACTCGAGCAGCCGCACGCCGAGCGCCTTGACCGCGATGCCGACGACGATCACCAGCAGACCGGCGGCGACGACACCTCCGAGCTGGGCGGCCATGCCCTGTTCGCGGGCGGCCACCAGCGGTGCCACGAAGGCGAAGGAGGAGCCCAGGTAGCTCGGGACGCGGTTCTTGGTGATAACGAGGAACAGCAGCGTGCCCAGGCCGGAGAACAGCAGCGTGGTGGCGACGGGGAGGCCGGTGGCGGTGGGGACGAGCACCGTCGCGCCGAACATGGCGACCAGGTGCTGCACTCCGAACCCGAGGGTGAGCGGCCAGCTCACCCGTTCCTGGGGTGCGACGGTTTCACTGTCGGTGATCCGACCGTCCCCGTGCACGGTCCACAACGCCAACGCACTGCCTCCCGGCGTTTCAGCCGGTCTTCCCGCAGACCGGCCCCGGAATCCTGCCACGCCATGTAGTGACCACGGCTAGGTAACGGTCTGATAATCACACGATCGCCGTAAAGATCTCCAGAGAGAACCGCCGATTAGGCGCACGCGACCACGGAGAGTTAGATCTCAGTGCGCTGAATAGCCGGACACGTCACGCATCGCGGACGCCAGTCCGGCCAGGTGGTCCGTCGCGTCGTCGAGCACGGCGCGCGGGTCCTGGAACTGGGTGCTCGCCGCCAGCGCCTTGCCCGCCTCCGCGACCAACGCGCAGTAACGGTCCACGCCGTCCGCCAGCTGGATCCTGAGCACCCGCACGCCCTCGACCAGCTGCGCGCGCTCCAGGTGCGGTGCCGTGTCACGGGCGCGCTCCACGGCCTGCAGCTGCCCGGACACCGCGCGGATGGCCGACGAGGCCTCCTGGGCGGTCTGACGGGCGTGCTGGACGGACTCCGCCGGCATCGTCGTGAGCGCGGGCGAGTCGAGCTGGCGCAGCAGCTCGGTCATCGCGTCCTCGGCGCTGTGCAGCTTCTCCATCGGCACGCGCGCGGACGAGATGTGCGCGGGCAGCGGCGGCCGGGGCGGCGGCGGTGGCGACAGCGCCAGCCGTTGCCGGGCCGCGGTCAGCTCACGCAGCTTGACCCCGCTGCGCACGGCGAGCAGACCGGGCACGGCGGCACCGATCGTGCCGCCCACCGCCGCCCACGTGCCGAGCACGCCGGTGAAGCCGAAGACGGCGAGGGTGCCGAAGATCGTGATCAGCACCAGCCAGAACGTGAGCACGGCGTTGGTCCGCTTGCGCCTGCGTTCGAGCTTGGCGACCGGGTCGTTCCACTTCTGCAGGCGGTACCGCGCCTGCTCCGCCAGCGGGTGGCCCTGGAGCGACGCACCCAACTCACCGACGACCTTGCGGACGATCTCGTTGTTGGGACGGTTTCTCCAGGGCTCCATGATCACCTGCTGACTCCTCCTGCCCCGCTGCCCGTCAGTTCTGGGCCGGCGGGACCTGCTGCTGCGTGGTCTTCTGCTCCTGCTGGACGCGCTGCGCGATCTCGGCCTGGATCTGCGCGGCGGCGCTGTTGCCCGCGGTCACCTGCTGCGGCGTGCCGGACTGGCCGCCGTGCATGGACGCGCGGATCTGCTCCAGCCGCGACGAGCCGGCGAGCTGGGTCGTCGAGGCCTGCACCTCGAGCATCCGGCCCTGCACCGAGTTCTGGGCGAGCTCGGCGGACCCGAGGGCGGTCGAGTAGCGCTTCTCGATCTTGTCGCGCACCTCTTCGAGCGACGGGACGTTGCCCGGCGCCGCGAGTTCGCTCATCTGGTTCAGCGACGCGGAGACCTGCTCCTGCATCTTGGCCTGCTCCAGCTGGCTGAGGAGCTTGGTGCGCTCGGCCAGCTTCTGCTGCAGCATCATCGAGTTGCGCTCGACAGCCTGCTTGGCCTGCGCCGCGGCCTGCAGCGACTGGTCGTGCAGCGTCTTGAGGTCCTCGATGCCCTGCTCGGCGGTGACGAGCTGGGTGGCGAAGCCCTGCGCGGCGTTCTCGAACTGCGCGGCCTTCTGCTCGTCGCCCTTCGAGCGCGCCTCGTCGGCGAGCACGAGCGCCTGGCGTGCGGAGGCCTGCAGCTTCTCCACGTCGCCCAGCTGGCGGTTCAGCTTCATCTCCAGCTGGCGCTGGTTGCCGATGACGGCCGCGGCCTGCTGAGAGAGCGCCTGGTGCTGACGCTGCGCCTCCTCGATGGCCTGCTGGATCTGCACCTTCGGGTCAGCGTGCTCGTCGATCTTCGACGAGAACGAAGCCATCAGGTACTTCCAGAACTTCACGAACGGACTGGCCATCTCCTACGCCTGCCTTCTCGGTGCCGGTGTTGGATCCATCGTCTCAATTGTGCGTCGGCGGTTCCACCAACCTGGGGAGATATCCGGGAAGACCCCGACCCACCCCGGGACTTTGGATTGACACACCCGCCGGCGCCAATCCTGCCCGCACCCGCGCCCCGAGACGCGGTGACCCAGCGTGCTGATGCCAAGCCGTTGCCTGCCGTCCGGCACGCCGCCGTCGTTGTCAGTTGAACGTACGACGAGCCCGTCTTGTTGCAGACCGTCACGTGGCCCGGGCCACAGACCACCCGGATGCAGGCGGCCCCGCACGCCTGGTGGCATGCGGGGCCGGAACGACATGGGGGTGTTACGCCGCGACGACCGCCTTGGGCGTCTCGCCGATCTTGCTGGTGAGCCTGTGCGTGAGCATGGGCTGCAGGCGCAGGTCGGACAGGTCGTCCGACAGCGTGGACGGCAGCACGCGGCCACCCTCCAGCTTCCCGCGGTCCGAACGCCCGTCCGGGACGGTGTCCGGCACCGTGTCCGGCGTCTGCTGGACGGCGCCGATGTCGGAGGCGACGTGGTGCAGAAGTTCGGACAGCGGCAGTTCCAGTGCTTCGCAGATGGCCGCGAGGAGCTCGCTGGACGCCTCTTTGCGGCCGCGCTCCACCTCGGACAGGTACCCCAGGCTCACGCGGGCGGTCCGAGAGACCTCGCGCAGCGTGCGGCGTTGGTTGGTGCGGGCATGGCGAAGCCGATCACCGATCGCCTCGCGCAGCAGCACGGTCATCGCGCGCCTCCTTCCGGCCGGCCGTGTCCCTACGTTACCGATCGACACCGACAACGGGCAGTGACTTCCGAACACGTCCGCCAAGGGCGAACGAACGGCCGGTCATCGTTTGTTCCCGTCCGGGGTGATCAGCAAGTATTCCGAGAGCAGGACCAGCGCTTTTTCCACGGCCGAGAAACGCACCGCTTTTCTGTCGCCACTCACAGTGATTGTCCGCACTGTGGACACTCCAGGGCCGCTCAAGCCGATGTGGACCGTGCCTGGAGCGACTCCGTCCTGCGGGTCCGGTCCGGCGACCCCCGTGAGCCCGATTCCCCAGTCGGAACCGCACCTGCGGCGGGCGCCCTCGGCCAGCTGGACGGCGACGTCCGGGTGCACGGCACCGTGCTCGTCGAGCAACTTCTGATCCACGCCCGCGAGCTCGTGCTTGAGCTCGGTCGCGTAGACGATCAACCCACCGCGGACCACGGCACTCGCCCCCGGTGTGTCGACGATCGTCGCGCACAGCAGACCCGCGGTCAGCGACTCGGCCGTGGCGACGGTCTCGTTCCTCGCTTTGAGCAGGTCGACGACGCCTTTCACAGCACCGCCCTGCCTGCTCTCGCCTTCATCTTGAACGCCCGGATGACGTAATCGATTCCCGTGACGACGGTGAGGACCAGCGCGACGGCCATGATCACCCACGCGATGAGCTGCAGCACGTCGTTCTGCGGGAGCACGAACAGCCCGATCGCGATGACCTGGGCGAGCGTCTTGGCCTTGCCGCCGCGGCTCGCGGGGATCACGCCGTAGCGGATCACCCAGAACCGCAGCAGCGTGATGCCGATCTCGCGCACGGCGATGACGATCGTGATCCACCACGGCAGCACGTCGAGGATGCTCAGGCCGACCAGCGCCGACCCGGTCAGCGCCTTGTCGGCGATCGGGTCGGCGATCTTGCCGAAGTCGGTGATCAGGCCGTGCTTGCGGGCGAGCGTGCCGTCGATGTGGTCGGTGAAGCTCGCGACGGCGAAGACACCGAACGCGATGAGCCGCCACGTCGTGTCGAAGCCGCCCGCTTCGAACAGGGAGAACAGGAAGACCGGAACGAGGACCAGCCGCGCCATCGTGAGGATGTTCGCGACGTTGAGCAGCGGGACCTTCCGGGCCTCGGTCATGTCGGGATTACCTCGACGACCAGGTCCACTCCCTCGGAGTCGACCACCCGGCACCGCACGAAGTCGCCGCGCTTCAGCCCCTCGGCCTCGAGCACGATGCACTCGCCGTCGACCTCGGGCGCCTGGTGCTCGGCCCGCCCGACGCAGTCGCTCTCCTCGTCCTCCTCGGTCTCGATCAGCACCGTGACCTCGGTGCCGACCCGGTCCTCCGCGCGCTGGCTGGTGAGCTCCTCGACGAGGTTGCCGATCCGCTGCACGCGCTCGGCGATGGTGTCCGCGTCGAGCTTGCCGTCGAGCTCCTCGGCCTCGGTGCCGTCCTCGTCGGAGTAGCCGAAGATGCCGACGGCGTCGAGGCGCGCCTCCGTGAGGAAGCGTTCGAGCTCTTTGAGGTCGTCCTCGGTCTCGCCGGGGAAGCCGACGATGAAGTTGCTGCGGATGCCGGCCTCGGGCGCGTGCTCGCGGATCTGCCAGACGAGTTTGAGGAAGCTGTCGGTGTCGCCGAACCGGCGCATGCGGCGCAGCACGTTCTCGCTGGAGTGCTGGAACGACATGTCGAAGTAGTTCGCGACCTTGTCGGTCTTCGCGATGGCGGCGACGAGGCTCGGCTTGGTCTCGGCCGGCTGCAGGTAGCTCACCCGCACGCGCTCGACGCCCGGGATGCTCGCGAGACGCGGCAGCAACTGCTCGAGGGCGCCCTGCTCGCGCGGCAGGTCCTTGCCGTAGCTCGTGGAGTTCTCGCTGACGAGGAACAGCTCCTTGACGCCGTTCTCGGCGAGCCACATGGCCTCGGACACGATCTCGTCCGGGTGCCGCGACACGAAGGCGCCGCGGAAGCTGGGGATGGCGCAGAAGCTGCACCGCCGGTCACAGCCACTCGCGATCTTGAGCGGCGCCACCGGAGCGTCGTCGAGGCGCTTGCGCTGGACTTTGGTGGGACCCCAGCCGTGGCCGGGCACCTGCACCGCTTGAGCAGCTTCCTGGCGCTGCACCGGTGTGATCGGCAGCAGCGTGCGGCGGTCCACCGGCACGTGCGACTCGACGGGCTTGCCGTGCAGCACGTCCTGCAGCCGCTCGGCGAGGTCGTTGTACTGGTCGAAGCCGAGGACCGCGGCCGCCTCGGGAAGGCTGTCCGCGAGCTCCTTGCCGTACCGCTCCGCCATGCACCCGACGGCGACGACCTTGGCGCCGGTGTCGGACGCGGCGAGCAACGTGTCGACCGAGTCCTTCTTGGCCTGCTCGACGAAGCCGCACGTGTTGACGACGACGACGTCCGCGCCCTCGTCCACCAGCTCCCAGCCGCCCTCGCCGAGCCGTCCGGCGAGCTCTTCGGAGTCGACCTCGTTGCGGGCGCAGCCCAGGGTCAGCAGCGACACGCGTCGCGGAGTGGTGGGAGAAGACACGGTGCTCAGCGTAACCGGGTGGGGTGTCAGACCTTGAATTCAGTGCCGCAAGAGCACCTCGACGAGGCGCCACACGTCGGTCGACGGGTTGCCGGCGGGAAGCTCCTTCGCACGCTTGACCGCCATGTCGACGCCTCCTTCGAACGCCGCGTAGTCGAGCTTCTTGTCGTAAGCCGGAACGTGCTTGGCGAGCAGCTTGCAGGCGGCCTTGCCGTTGTCGACGTGAGCGCGGTGGTCGATGAAGTGCAAGAGCAACCAGACTTCGAAGCAGGGTTCGGACACCGCCAGCTCGACACCTTGACGTGCCGCCTCGACACGGGCGGCCATGATGTCGAAGTCGTCCACGTCGACGACGCACCAGACGCTGTCGTACTCGTCCTTCGTGTAAATGCTTTTCGCATATCTCACGAGATTCTCGGGCGAGTCGGTCTTCTGCCTCACCTTGACGCGAGCCCCACGCGCTCGGGCGAGGCCGTTGAAGTAAGCGGGTTCGGTGCATCGGCCACCTGTCGCGATCAGGACGTGACCGGGTCGCAGTTCCCGCGGCCTGCCAAGCCTCGACTGCGAGTTCTCCCGCTTCTTTTCACGCTTCGCCACGGCGGCCTCGGACGACTTCGGCGAACCTGTCCTCGAACAGTTCGGGCACGGCTCCGTAGCGACCTGCGAGATAGCGGCGTTCGAGGTTGTCCTCACCCCGCGGTTTGAAATCGGTCAACGGGTAGAGAGAGCTGGCTCCGCTGCTCCGCTCCTTCTCCACGAACCAGACTTCGTCACGCGCCAGCACCTCCTCGGCGAAAGGCGCGTGCAACAACGTCGCGTCGTGCGTGGTGAAGATCAGCTGGCCGCCGGACGCGTTCGCGTGCTCATCGTTGAACAACGTGATGAGCCGCATCGTCAGCAACGGGTGCAGACTCGCGTCGATCTCGTCGATGACCAGGCAGCCGCCGTCTCGGAGAACCGCCAGAACCGCGGGAAGCACGCCCAGCCACGACCGGGTGCCCGCAGACTCCTCATCCAGCCGGAACGGCTCCGCGCATCCTCGGTGCACGAGATGAATGGCTGGGCCGGGGAAGAAAACGTCGAACATGGACCGCGTTTTACCGCTGCCGGTCGGGATTTGGACGAGATCGGCCTCGTCGACGACCACCGCGTCATCGATGCCCACGTCAGCCGCACGAACGAGTTCGACCAGTTCGGCCCTGGACTCGGGGTGCTGTCGCAGGAATTCCGCAACCTCGTCCTCAGCGGCCCTACCGCCGGAGTTCACCCGAAAACGAAGAGAGCCGACGAACCAGCGGTACACCGGCAACACCCAGGAAATCTTGAGTTGTGCGGCAAGGCTGATGAGAAGCGCGTTGGGCCGGAGGACTGTCTCGAGAACTTCCAGCGCGGCCTTCGACTCGTCGAGCGTGCTTCCGAACTTGACGCCGTCGCCATCCCGCTCGAACAGCACCCGCTTGCGCTTCTCCGGATAGCTGTACAGCCACTCCTCGAGAACGCGCTCGTCGTCCACCTCGACGCCGTAGGTGTACCGCACGCCGTCCTGGACCAGCTCGACCACGTACGTGGAGGGCTCCGCGCGCTTGCCCACATCGAGCTTGAACGAACGCCGGCCGACCACCCCCGCGTCGGGCCCCCAGGCGCTGAACGAGTCCCTCACGGCCTCCGCCAGGAACTTCAAGCCGTCGAGGAGGTTCGACTTGCCGGAAGCGTTCGCGCCGTAGATCGCCACGACGGGCAGCGCGTCCCGCCCCTTGGCATACGCGGGCATGAGCAACAACTCGTGCTCATCGCGGAACGAGCGATGATTCTCCAACCGGAAGCTCCTGAGCACCCGAACCACCTCCTCCAGAATTTTCAGGCCGTATCGCGCGGGTAAACCACACAAAGTCACGTCTAGCTTCTCAGATCATCCCTTGTTGCGGCTACGACATCTGCCCGCAGGCCCCGCACGGGCGCGGCCCATACTTGACCCTCGTGACCAGTGGGGTAGTCGTGCGGCGCGCCCGCACCAGCGACGTGCGCGCCATGAAGGCGTTGATCGACGGGTACGCGGGCAAGGTCCTGCTGGCCAAACCGCTGGTCACCCTCTACGAGGCCGTCCAGGAGTTCTGGGTGGCGGAGGAGGACGGCGAGCTGCTCGGCTGCGGCGCCCTGCACGTCATGTGGGAGGACCTGGCCGAGATCCGCAGCGTCGCGGTGTCGCCGATGGCGCTGGGCAAGGGGGTCGGGCACCGGATCGTGGCGCAGCTCATCGCCACGGCGAAGGAGTTGGAGCTCGCGCGGATCTTCTGCCTCACGTTCGAGACGCGATTCTTCGCCAAGCACGGGTTCGTCGAGATCGAGGGGACGCCGGTCAGTCCCGAGGTCTACGAGGAGATCATGCGGTCGGTCGACGAGGGTGTCGCCGAGTTCCTCGACCTCAGCTACGTGAAGCCCAACACGCTCGGCAACAGCCGGATGCTCCTGGAGCTCTAACTCTTCGAGTAATTACTCGAAGAGTCTTGACTCGACGAACCAACCGGCGCCAGGATCGTCCCGTGTCCGAATCGCTGACCGTCGACGAGCTCGCCGCCCGGATCGGCCTGCCCAGCAGCACCATTCGCATGTACCAGACGAAGGGTGTGCTGCACGCGCCGAGACGGCAGGGTCGCGTGGCGTACTACGACGCCTCGCACGTCGAGCGGTTGACGTTGGTCCAGCGGTTGCAGCAGCGGGGGTTCTCGCTGCCGGCGATCGCGGAGCTGATCCAGGCACGGGAGAAGGGCGAGTCGGTCGCCGCGGTGCTCGGCATGGGCGAGACCGAGGGGCCCGACGACTGGGTTCGGATCAAGGTGCGCGACATCCGCCACCTCGTTCCGATGGGAGATGTCCAACCGCGACTCCTCCTCCGGGCTATGCGGTTGGGCTTGGTGCGGTGGAAGTACGGCTGGCCGCACGCGCGTCGCTGGGCACTCGAGGCGGGCGGCAGGCTCGCCGGTCTGCGGGTGCCCAGCGATGACGTCATGGACAGCTTCACGCGCCTGCGCACGGCGACCGACGCGGTAGCGGCGGACTTCGTGCGGTTGTTCGAGCGGCAGTTCTGGCCCGAGCTCGCGCGCAAGGCCGGGGACGAGAACCAGCTCGAGAACGTGCGGGCGTTGCTCGTCGAGCTGACCTACACGGCGGAGACCGCCGTGGTGGGGACGCTGCGGGAGTCGATCCGGGACGCGGCCGAGGAGTTCGCGTCGCGGCACGGGCTGCTGCCCAGCGACGACTACCAGCCCGCGTGGGCCGAGCAGCCGTTGCCGCCGATCGCCGAGAACCTGATGGACCCGGCCGGCGATCTGCCGAGCGAGCAGGAGATCGCGAGCTTCCTGCAGAGGGGGGACGAGGATGAGCCTGGTCGCTGATCCCGCCTGGCAGGCGCAGCTGAGAGAAGAAGGCCTGGTCGTGTACGCGGGAGCCGATCTCGCGTACCTGATCCCGGACCTGCCCGGGGCGGTGGCCGCGGAGCTGGCGGGGCTGTTCGAGCCGGTGTCGAGGGGAGCGGCTCGCACGGTCGACGAGAGCCGGTTGGGGGAACCGGTCCGCCGGCACGTGGCCCAGCTGAGGACTCTGGGCGCTCTCCGCCCGGCCGGGTTGCCCTCCGACGACGCGCGGCCGGTGAAGGTCGGCACGCTCGTCGTCGGGGAGGCGCCCGCCGGGCTGGTGGAGCGGTTGCCGCACGACCAGGACCCGGACCTGCTGCTCGTCGTGCGGACCACCGGAACGCTGCTCGACCTCGTCGAGGTGGCGCGCACGACCGAGGTCCCGCACCTGCTGCTGGACCTCGCCTACCACCACACCGCCGCGATCGGGCCCTTCGTGGTGCCCGGCGCCGGTGCCTGCCTGGCGTGCCTCGCGGTGCGGGCGGGACGGCGGTGGGGCGACCCGCCTCCTCCCCCGAACCCCGGCGCACTGGCCTTCGACTTCCCGCTTTCCCTTGCCACGCAAGCCATCCAGAACATCCGCAGCGGTTCGCTGGCGCTGCTCGACACGGTCGTCACCGTCCACCTCGACGAGTTCACGACGACGCGCGAGAGCGTGCTGCTGGCCGCCGGGTGCGAGGTCTGCCCGAAGATCGACGTCGGGCGCGTCTCACTTCCTTGGGGGGACCATGAACGCGACAGCAGTCCGGTTACCTGACCAGTTCTCACCCGGTGCGGCCGCCACCAGTGCCGCCACGCCCACCTGTTGCTGTTGTTGTTGCTGCTGTGCGGTTTCCTCGGTCGGCGCGGCCGTGCAGATCCCGGCGGCACTGCACCGGGACACCAAAGACCTCCCCGGCCCTCGCGGCGCGCTCGTGCTGCCTTCGGCGATCTTCCCGCTACTCGTCCTCGTGTCGCCGTTCGTCACCCACGGCGCGGTCTTCGACCTGCACTGGGGCTGGTGGGCCGGCGCGGTCGGCGCGGTGCTGGGGTGGGCCGTCGCGGCGGGGTTCCTCGCCCGGTCGCCGAAGCCGTGGACGAGCGCGGTCCGGCTGCTCGGCTGGGCGTCGCTGTTCTGCGTCGAGCCGTTCGTCGCGGTGCCGCTGCTGGGCGGGATCTCCCAGCTCGGCGACGTGGCCGCGGCGAGCGGGTTCGTCCTCTACCTCGGCGGCGCGCTGACGCTCGGGATCTGGATCTTCCGGCGCAACCGGGCCAAGTCGTGAAGACCGTCGCCGAGACGCTCGTCGAGCGCGCGGTCGGGTGGCGGCAGGGCGTGGTGTCGCAGCTGCATCCCGTGCCGCACAGTCTGTCCGATGTGGACTTGGAAGGCTGGGCCGCCGTGCCCGAACCGTTCGCGGTCGGGGGCACGTCCGGCGGCACGTCGAAGGTCGCGGCTATCGCCGAGGCCCTGGAACGCCACGCCGCCGCACGCGCACCTCTGGAGATCGTCACCGACGGCCCGTGCTGGCCGTTGGAGCACTTCAGCCTGCACACGGTCGAGCAACGCGTCGCCCCGAACTACCGCTATCGCAAGGGATACGTCGACACGCCCTACACGCGGGCTTGGACATTGCCCGCCAACGAACCGATCCGCGTGCCCGCCGGACTGGTGGGGCTGGACGCGTCCTACGGGCTGCCCACGACCTCCTCTGGCCTCGCGGCCGGACCGTCGACGACCAGCGCGTTGCTGAGGGCGGCGCAGGAACTGGTCGAGCGCGACGCGTTCACCACGACCTGGCTGCACTCCCTTGCCCCGCAACGGTTCGACGCCGATCTTCCGGACGGCGTCGAGGCGTTCGACCTCACGCCCGCCTACAGCCCGCACCCGGTGGTCGCCGTCGCGGGGTCGCTGCCGATCGCGGGCAAGCCCCGGCCAACGCTGGGTCTCGCCTGCCGCGCGACGGTCGCGGAAGCCGTGCGGAAGGCGTACGAGGAGTGGGTGCAGGGCACGGTGTTCATCGAGGTGTGGCTGGCGCGCAACGGCGACCAGCCCGTCGGGGAGGCCACCGACTTCGACCGGCATGCCGTCTACTACGCGACGCACCCGTCGAAGTGGGATGCGCTGCGGTGGTTCTCCGGCTTCGAGACCGACCCACCGCGCGACGCGGAATCCGTTGGCGTGGCAGCGGAACTGACCGAGCTGGTGCACGCCTTGGACGACGCCGGCGTCCGCATCGCCTACCGCGAGCTGACCACCCCGGAACTGTCCGCGGTCGGGCTGCACTGCGTCCGCGTGCTGTCCCCGGACCTCGCGCCGCTGCACGCCGACCACCGCTGGCCGCACCTCGGTGGCCGCGCCCGCGAGCTCGGCTGGCGCTACCCGCACGCCTCGCCGGGCGTGTTCCCGAATCCCGCACCGCATCCGCTGGGGTGACGCCGATGTTCGACGACTTCTGGGCCGCCAGCCGGTTCTCGACGCTGCACCAGCGCAGGCTCGGCGAACGGCTGCGCGACTTCCGCCCGCAGCCGCCGCTGGTCGACCCGCTCGAACTGCCGTCGGCGCCCGTCGCGCTCCCCCGCCCGCACGACCGGCTGCAGAAGCTGTTCCAGGCGCGCAGGAGCACCCGCGAGTTCGCCGCGAGGCCGTTGACGGACAAGCAGCTCGGCACGGTGCTGGGCGCACTGTCGGACAACAGCGTCCCGTCCGCCGGCGGGCTGAACCCGGTGCGCTGCTACGCGTTCGTCGGCGAACGCGCGGTCCGCTACGACATCCGGCGGCACGCCCTGCAGGACATCGGCCCGGCCCCGGCGGACCTGGCCGAGATCCTCGGCACCCCGTCCACGCCCCCGCTGACGATCGTGCTGGTGCTCGCGGACACCGACTCGTTCGAGAAGTACGGCGAACGCGCGGGCCGGTTCGGCCTGATAGAGGCGGGCGCGGCGGCCCAGACGATCTGCCTCCGGCTGGCGGAGCAGAAGCTCGGCGGCTACCTGCTCGGCGGGGTGGCGGACAACGAGATGCTGCACGCGCTCGGCCTCCCCCGCACCCTCCGCGTGGCCACGGCGATCGCCTGCGGCCACGTGATCACCTGACGTTCACCGGATCGTGTCTACCGGGGGCAATCGATCACGGACTACAACTGGGCGAGACCCTGCTCACGTTCCAGAGGAGCTCGCCATGTCGAAGACCCTGCGCTCGGCATTCGTGGGTGCCGCCGCGCTGCTGTCCCTGCTCTTCACCGGCACCTCGGCCCACGCCGTGGACGCCGTCGCGGTGACCGACGACTACCTGTTCTCGAAGTCGCTGAGCCAGTTCACAACACTGCGCGCGCAGCAGCCCTACGCCGACCAGCTCGACTGGTCGTCCGACGGCTGCTCGTACTCGCCGGACAACCCGTTCGGCTTCCAGTTCCTGCCGGCCTGCCACCGCCACGACTTCGGTTACCGCAACTTCAAGCGGCAGACGCGGTTCACCGAGGCGAACCGGCTGCGCATCGACAACAACTTCAAGGCCGACATGTACCACCAGTGCGGCAGCAACTGGGCGTGCAAGCGGACCGCCGACATCTACTACGCGGCGGTGCGGCAGTTCGGCGGCAGCGGGTCGTCGACGGCCGCGATCATCCAGCGGGCAGGCGTGAAGTAGGACACCCGCCGACTGTCAGACCTGCCGACTACGGTGAAACGCAGGGGTTCCCAGTCAGGGGGTACCCCTGCGTCAGCTCGGCTTCCCGGTCAGAAGGGGCCCGGCGGCGGCACGGCATCCTGATCAACGGGGACCCTGCGGCAGCTCGGCTTCCCGATCACGACGAGCCCTCCGGCAACTCGGGTTTCCACCCCAGAAGGCCCTGCGGCAGCTCGGGTTCCCGGTCCCGCAGAGCCTTCTCGAGCGAGGAACGACCGGAGGCCCTACTCCTCGTCCTCCGGCCCGCCACCCCCGCGCATCAGGTAGACCACCGACTCCAGCTCGTCCGGCTTGATCAGCACCTCACGCGCCTTCGAGCCCTCCGACGGCCCCACGACACCGCGCGTCTCCAGCAGGTCCATCAGCCGGCCGGCCTTCGCGAACCCGACGCGGAGCTTGCGCTGCAGCATCGACGTCGAGCCGAACTGCGACGTCACGATCAGCTCGGTCGCCTGCACCAGCAGCTCCAGGTCGTCGCCGATGTCGGCGTCGATCTCCTTCTTCTCGCCCGCCTTCTGCGACGTGACGCCGTCGGTGTACTCGGGCTGCGCCTGGTTCTTGGTGAAGTCGACGATCTGCGAGATCTCCTCGTCGCCGACGAACGCGCCCTGGATGCGCACCGGCTTGCCCGCGCCCATCGGCAGGTACAGGCCGTCGCCCATGCCGATCAGCTTCTCGGCGCCGGGCTGGTCGAGGATGACCCGCGAGTCGGTCAGCGAGGACGTCGCGAACGCCAGCCGCGACGGCACGTTGGTCTTGATCAGGCCGGTGACCACGTCGACGGACGGGCGCTGCGTCGCCAGCACCAGGTGGATGCCCGCGGCACGGGCCTTCTGCGTGATGCGGACGATCGCGTCCTCGACGTCGCGCGGCGCGGTCATCATCAGGTCGGCCAGCTCGTCGACGATCGCCATGATGTACGGGTACGGCCGGTAGACGCGCTCGGAGCCGGGCGGCGCGGAGATCTCGCCGGACTTCACCTTGCGGTTGAAGTCGTCGATGTGGCGCACCCGGTTGACCTGCATGTCCTGGTAGCGCTGCTCCATCTCCTCGACCAGCCACGCCAGCGCCGCCGCGGCCTTCTTCGGCTGCGTGATGATCGGCGTGATCAGGTGCGGGATGCCCTCGTACGGGGTGAGCTCGACCATCTTCGGGTCGATCAGGATCATCCTGACCTCGTCCGGCGTCGCGCGGGCGAGCAGCGACACCAGCATCGAGTTCACGAACGACGACTTGCCGGACCCCGTGGAACCCGCGACCAGCAGGTGCGGCATCTTCGTCAGATTCGCGGTGACCATGTGGCCCTCGATGTCCTTGCCCAGGCCCACCACCATCGGGTGCGTGTCCTTGAGCGTGGACGGCGAGCGCAGCACGTCGCCCAGGCGCACCATCTCGCGGTCGCTGTTGGGGACCTCGATGCCCACCGCGGACTTGCCGGGGATCGGCGCGAGCAGGCGGACGTTGTCGGTGGCGACGGCGTAGGCGATGTTCTTGGTCAGCGCGGTGATCTTCTCGACCTTCACGCCGGGGCCGAGCTCGACCTCGTAGCGGGTGACCGTCGGGCCGCGAGTGAAGCCGGTGACCTGGGCGTCGATCGAGAACTGGTCCAGCACGCCGGTGATGGCCTCGATCATCTGGTCGTTGGCCTTGCTGCGGGCCTTCGGCGCGTCGCCGTCCTTGAGGATCCCGGGCGGCGGCAGCTGGTAGTCGCCCTCGACCGCGCGCACCGCCATGGCCGGGGCGGCAGCAGCGGCGGCGGCCTTCTTCTCCTTCTGCACCGGAGACCTGGGAGCGGGTTCCGGCTCCTCCAGCGGGAGCTCGGCCTGCGGCTCCTCCTCGGCGACGGTCTCCGCGGTCTGGCGGCGGCGCGACGGACGGCGCAGGCGCGCCGGCTTCGGCTCCTCCTGGACCGGTTCCTCGTCGTCCGCGGGATCGAGGGTGCGCTCGCGGTGCACGAGGGCGCGAAGTCGTTGCGGCACCTCGCGAACCGGCCAGTGCAGCACGCACAGCAGACCGAAGACGAAGATCAGCAGGAGCAGCGGCCCGGCGACCCACGGCGTGAGGCCCTGCGCGAGGAACCCGCCGGCCAGGTACCCCAGCGCGCCACCCGCGTCACGGCGGGCGACCGGGTCCATCGGCAGGCCGCCGATCAGGTGGAACATGCCGAGCACGCCGATGGTCATCAGCACGCCGCCGACGACGAGCCGGAACCGCTCCTCGGGCTTCGAGTCCGTGCGCATCAGCGTCACGCCGATGCCGAGCAGCACGACCGGGACGATCACCGCCGGGAACCCGACGGAGCTGCGCACGGCGACGTCGACCCACTGGCCGACCGGTCCGCCCGCCTGCCACCAGACGCCCGCACCGGTGATGAACGCGAGCGCGATCAGGAACAGGCCGAGGCCGTCGCGCCGGTGTTCGGGTTCGAGGCCCTTCGTGCCGGTGATCGCACGGACCACGCTGCCGACACCACGTCCCAGACCGCCCCACACGGCGCTGATCGCGCCGCCGCTCCTGCGCGGAGCGGGCTTTCTGGACGCGGTGGATCGCGCCCGCGGCTTCGCTGGTGCTTTGCCGCGTGACGTGGTCTTTCTCGAAGTCCCTGTACGCCCGGCCATGTCTACAAGGTAGTCCCTTGCGCCTCACCAGCCTCGTTTGCAACCGGGACGCGCGCGAAACCTCATGGTTCACCGGATCGGGCACGGCGTCCGGACGACACGCCGTACGCTGCGCGGCGTGTCCACACCGCTTTTCTGGCGCGTGCTCATGGTGGTCGACCGGGGCCTGATCGCGCTGACTGGCAAGCTCGAGGTATCGGGCGACATCCCGCCGGAGCTCGTCGGCAAGCCGTTGCTGCTGGCGTCCAACCACATCGGCAACCTCGACCCGATGGTGCTCATCGCGGCGTGCCGCAAGATCGGCGTCAACCCGCGGTTCATGCTGGCCGGCGGGCTGCTCGACGCCCCGGTCATGGGCCCGGCCCTGAAGGCGTGCGGTCACCTGCGCGTCGACCGGCGGTCGGCGAACGTCGGCGAGGCGATGCACCGGGCCGTCGAGGCGTTGAACGAGGGCGGCGACCCGATCGCCGTCTACCCCGAGGGCAAGATCACGCTGGACCCCGGCATGTGGCCGGAGCGCGGCAAGACCGGTGTCGCCCGCATGGCGCTCGGCGGCGGCATCCCGGTGGTCCCGATCAGCCAGTGGGGCGCGCACGAGGCCGTGTACTGGGGCAACCTGAGCGTCGGCGGGTGGAGGGACCTCCTGCCGTACCTGACGTCGTGGCTGCGCGCGGTGCGCAGGCGGCCGACGTTCAAGGTCCACTTCGGCAAGCCCGTCGAGCTGTCGGACCTCAGGGCCGAGACGATGGGCGACGCCCGCCGCGCCCACGAGCGGATCATGCTCGCCATCACCGAGGGCCTGGTGCCGTTGCGCCTGGACGAGCCGGACGCGCCGAAGTTCCACGACCCGACGCGCCCGACGACCGGGTCCTCGCCCTGGCGGCCAGCCTGATCGCATAGGCGATCACCGTGACCAGCATGAACAACGGTCTCGGGCCACCGCTGTAGAGGCTGAGCGCGAAGTCGGCCACCGGCACGACCAGTGCCAGGACGAACGCGGCCGTGCTCGCCGTGGGCAGCTTGACCTTCGGGTCCGCCCATGGCGTGCGGCCCCACGGCTTGGCCACGCTCAGCCACGTCTGGAACGCGATCGCGCTGATCATCAGCGCGGTGCCCACCGGCATCCACGGCGAGACGTGCCCGTGCGCGGCCGCTGCGAGGTTGTCGCTCAGGATGAAGATGCCGACGTACAGCTGGACGACGGTGATCACGAACTTCGCGAGCACCCACCAGTGCCGGAAGTAGCCCCACGGCGTCGTCGCGCTGAGCATGAACCCGCTGAACGCGCTGACGTTCGCCATCACCGCGAGCACCTGGTGGTCGAGGAAGCGCGCCATCTCGAACGCCTTCACGTCACCCGAATCCATGCCGTACAGCACCAGCGCCAGCAACGCGACGGCCTGGCTCAGCCAGCCGACGGACGTGACGACGTGCAACCACACCACCAGAGTTCGCGCGCGCTTCTGCATGACATGTAGCTTGCCTACATATCAAGCCACGCACATCAGGGATCGCCCCTAAGAGAGCTCGTGCAGCCGTGCGCGGACGTCCGGCATCAACGGGTGGTCGTAGTCCTCGTAGATCGTCAACGCCTCCAGCAGGTGCGTCCGCGCCACCTCCGGCTGCCCCGCACTCGACTCCCCCACGCCGTGCAACGCCTCCGCGAGGCTCTTGCGGTCGCCGAGCACGCGCAGGAAGCCGACCGCCTCACGGAACGAGTCGCGCGCCTCGACCCGTTGACCGAGCTTCAGCCGTGCCCAGCCGATGCTCACCAACGCCATCGCCTTGGCGTGCACCGCGCCGTTCGCGTCCATCACCTCGAACGCCCTGCGTGCCGCCGCCAGCGACTCCTCGTGCCGCCCGGCCAGCCGCAGGATGTCGCTCAGGAACAGTCGCGTGCCGCCCTCCCCGAACCACGACCCGACCTCGGCGTGCCGGTCCAGCGCCTCGCCGAACCTCTCGACGGCCAGGTCGAACCGGCGCAGGCCGCCGTACGCCATGCCCAGGCCGGTGAGGCTCCACGCGGCACCGACGCGGTCGTCGATCTCGCGCCGGATCGCCAGCGCGCGGTCGAACAGTTCGAGCGCGTCGGCGAACCGCTGACCGCGGAACGCGGCGAGCCCTTGACCGTGCACCGCCCACGCACGTGCGGCCTGGTTGCCGTCACGCGCGGCCGTCCGTTCGGCGACGCGGTACGAGCGGGTCCACTCGTCCAGGGCACTCGACACGATGAAGTAGTTCCACAACGCGACCGGGATCTGCCACGCCGCGGGCGAGTGCTCGTCCTCGGCGAGCCTCGTCACCGCCAGCAGGTTCGCGGACTCGGTGCGACACCAGGTGAACGCCTCGTCGTGCGAGGTGAAGTCCTGAGTGGACAGTGGCGGCAGCAGGAACGCCGGGTGGTCCGGTGGTCCGATCATCGCCCCCGCGGCGTTCGCGGTGCCGGAGTACCACCGCAGCAGGCGTTTCACGGCCTCGTCGCGGCCGTCGGGCGACTCCTCGGTGGCGCTGAGCTCCGTGGCGTACAGGCGGAGCAGGTCGTGCAGGCGGAACCGGCCGCGCGCGACCTCCTCGATCATGTGGCCGCCCGCCAGGACGTCGAGCAACGTCCGCGCCCGCGACACCGGTACGCCCGCCAGCGCGGCGACGGCGGCCAGGCTGATCTCCGCGCCCGGATGCAGGCCGATCAGCCGGAACGCCCTGGCGGCATCGGGTTTGAGGGCCAGGTACGACCACGAGAACGCCGCGCGCACGGCCGTGTCCTCGTCGTCGCCCGTCGCCAGCACGTTCAACCGGTCGCGCTCGTCGGCCAGGTCACCGGCGAGGTCGGCCAGCGTGAGGTGCGGGCGGGTGACCACGCGTTCGGCCGCGATCCGCACCGCCAGCGGCAGGTGCCCGCACAGCTCGACCAGCTTCGCGGCGGCAGCGGGTTCGGCCTCGACGCGGTCCGGCCCCACCGCGGACGTCAGCAGCGCCAGGCCCTCGTCGCGGGTGAGCGTCGACAACGTCACCGAGTGCGCGCCGTCCCTCGCGACGAGCCCGCCGAGGTGGTTTCGCGACGTGACGAGCACCATCGACGACGACCGCCCCGGCAGCAGCGGACGGACCTGGTCGGCCAGCCGCGCGTTGTCGAGCAGCACCAGAACCCGCTTGCCCGCGAGCACACTGCGGTACAGCGCGGACTTCGCCGCCAGGTCGTCCGGCACGCGTTCGGCAGGTACCCCGAGGCTCTGCAGCAACTGGTGCAACGCCGCGGCGGGCTGCACCGGCGGTGACGAGGCGTCGAACCCGCGCAGGTCGACGTGCAGCTGCCCGTCGGGGAAGCGGGAGGCCACCTGGTGCGCGAAGCGGACCGCGAGCGCGGTCTTGCCGACGCCACCGGTGCCGGTGATCACGACGAGCGCCGGCGAGTGGTCGCGCGGCACGACCTCGGCGAGCTTCGCGAGCTCCTTCTCCCGGCCGGTGAAGTCGCGGACCTCGTGCGGCAGCTGCACGGGAACGAGGACGGGCGCGACGGGTTCGGGCTGTGGGTCGTGCCGCCCGGCGAGCAGTTGTTCGTGCAGGCGGCGCAGCTCCGGGCCGGGCTCGATGCCGAGCTCCTCCACCAGGACGCGGCGCAGGTCGGTGAAGACGGCCAGCGCCTCCGCCTGTCTGCCCCCGCCGTACAGCGCGGACATCAACAGCCCGTGCAGCCTCTCCCGCAACGGATGCGCGCTGACCAACGTGGTGAGCTCCGCCGCCACCTCCGCCTCACGCCCGACGGAGAGCATCAACGCCGCACGCTGCTCCACGGCCGTGAGCCGCAGTTCGGCCAAACGCGCGCGTTCGACCGCGGCGAACGGACCGGGCACGCCGTCGAGCGCGATTCCCCGCCACAGCCCCAGAGCGAGGTCGAACGCGGCGATCGCCTCGGCCGGTTCGTCGCGCAGCCGCCCGGCCTCGTCGAGGTAGGTGCGGAACACGGCGGCGTCGGTGCTGCCGGGCGGAAGCCTCAACAGGTAACCCGAATCCGTCGACAGCAGCACCGAGCTCGGTGCGCGCGAAGCCCTTCCCGGTTCGAAGAGCCGCCGCAGCCCGGCGACGTAGGTGTGGATGCCGTTGTCCGCGCTCGCGGGCGGCTCGTCGCCCCAGACCGCGTCGATCAGCTCGCTGCGGGACACGACGTGGTTGGCGCGCAAGGCGAGGACGGCCAGCACAGCCCTCTGCCGCGGCGGCCCGAGGGTGAGCTCGTGACCGTCGAGCGTCGCGGCGAGCGCGCCCAGCAGACTGACGCGCAACTCGTTCTGCACTTCTCGTCCCACTCCGTCGCTGTCCGCAGTCGGGTAGCAACCTATCGTCAGGAATCGTCCAGAAGCCATCCAGAAGCCGTGCAGACCGGTTCTCCACACTTCACTCAGGTGGATTGGGCCGAAATGAGGGGGCGGGGATGAACGCGGCCGAGGTCTTCGACACGCTCGGACTGGAGTACCAACGGGCGTGGTCGCACCAGCCCGCGCTGCACGGCACCCTCGCGTGGTTCTCCGCCACCCAGCCCGCCGGTTCGCGCGTGCTCGACATCGGTTGCGGCACAGGCGTTCCGGTGGCGCGCACGCTGGCGAAGGCGGGCATGCGGGTCACCGGCATCGACGTCTCCCCGGTGATGGTCGACATCGCGGCCCACCAGGTCCCCGACGCGACGTTCCACAAGATCGACGTCCGCGACTTCGAGTCGCCGGCCGGGTCGTGGGACGTCATCTGCGCCGTGTTCTCGTTGCTGCAGATGCCCCAGGCCGAGATCATCCGGACCCTCGGCCAGATCTCGGCGTGGCTGCGGCCGGGCGGCCACTTCTTCCTCGCCACCGTGCCGATCGACGTCGAGCAGGTGACGCTGCCCTGGATGGGGCAGGAGATCGAGGTGTCGTCGTTCTCCGAGGAGAACCTCGAGTCCCACCTCGGTGACGTGGGCTTGCGGGTGGTGCGCCGGAGCCGTCCGGTGTTCACCCCCTCGTTCCCCGGCGCGACGCCCGAGGAGTCGCTGCACCTGGTGTGCCAGCGCCCGTAGGTGGCCGGCGAACGGGCTGTGCCTCGGCATCCCTGGTCCGAGGCACAGCCCGGGGTTCGCCGGGCGGGGTCAGTGCTGCTCCGCCAGCGCCCGCCCGATGAAGTGCGCCGACAGCAGCGCGAAGATGTAGGCCTGCAACACCTGCACCAGCGCCTCCAGGAAGAACAGCGCGATCGCGAGCGCGAACCCCAGCACCGACACCGGTTTCAGGTAGATCGGCGCGGTGAGGAGCAGGAACTCGCTGCCGAGCGTGAACACCAGGATCAGCAGGTGGCCCGCGAACATCGCCGCGAACACCCGGATCGCGAGGTTCACCGGGTCGAAGAAGAACTTCAGGATCACCTCGGTCGGGATCAGCAGCCCCCACAGCACCGGCTTCGGCACGTCCGGGATGACGAACTGGTTGCGCAGGTAGCCCTTCAGCCCGAACTTGCGGATCCCCACGAAGTGGTAGAGCGGGAAGATGACCAGCAACGCGACGGCCGCCGGGAACCCGCTGTGCGTGAAGGTCGGGAACTGCACGAACGGGATCAGCCCGTAGAGGTTGTTCACCAGCACGAAGCAGAAGATGCTGACGATCAACGGCACGTACGGCGCGAACTCCTTCGCGCCGATCTGCTCCCGCGCGATGGTGTTGCGGCCGAAGTCGTAGACCGACTCGGCGGCGAACTGCCAGCGCGACGGGACCAGCTTCATGCTCCTGGTGGTGACCAGGAAGAACGTCAGGACGATCACCACCGACAGGACCAGCAGGGCCTGCGGCTTGGTCACCGAGAAGTCGAACGGCAGCCCGAACGGCTCGTGCCAGGTGAAGATCGGCGGTAGGAGGATGTCTTCCTTGCCCGGCGGGGAGAAGACGTCGTCAGCGGCCATGAGGCGAACCCCCTCGTCCATGGTCTGGGACCAAACCTTACCGAACGAAGGCGGCGCAGATCACAGCGGGATCACGACAACGGCCTGCTGTCACCCGAAGGTGTCAGCAGGCCTCCTGTGAGGAAGATCAGACCGGGATGACCGTCGGCACGATCATCGGCCGGCGGCGGTAGGTCTCCGCCACCCAGCGCCCCACCACCCGGCGCACGGCCTGCGCCACGCGGTGCGTGTCGGTGATGCCCTCGGCCTCGGTGCGCGCCAGCTCCATCTCCACCAGCGGCACGACCTGGTCCAGCGCCTTCGGGTCGTCGGAGAACCCGCGCCCGGAGATCGTCGGCGACGACACCGGCCTGCCGGTCGCGGTGTCGATGGCGACGGAGATCGAGATGAACCCGCCCTCGCCCAGCACCAGGCGGTCGGACAGGGTCGACTCGCCGACGTCGCCGACGGACAGGCCGTCGACGTAGACGTGGCCCACCACGACGCGGCCGGACACCGCCGCCTTGCCGTCCACCAGGTCGACGACGACGCCGTCCTCGGCGATCACGACGTGGTCCTCGGCGACACCGGTGGCCACGGCCAACGCGGCGTTCGCGCGCAGGTGGCGCCACTCGCCGTGCACCGGCATCACGTTCGACGGCCGGACGGCGTTGTAGAGGAACAGCAGCTCGCCCGCCGGGGAGTGGCCGGACACGTGGACCTTGGCGTTGCCCTGGTGCACCACGGTCGCGCCGAGCTTGGCCAGGCCGTTGACAACGTTGAAGACCGCGTTCTCGTTGCCGGGGATCAGCGACGACGCGAGGATCACCGTGTCGCCCTCGCGGATCGAGATCTGCCGGTGCTCGCCGCGGGCCATCCGCGACAACGCCGACAGCGGCTCGCCCTGCGACCCCGTCGACACGAAGAGGACCTCGTCCTCGTGCATCCGCATGGCCTCGTCGAGGTCGACGAACAGGCCGTCGGGCACGTTCAGGAAGCCCAGGTCCGAGGCGATGCCCATGTTGCGCACCATCGAGCGGCCCACGAACGCGACCTTGCGCTTGTACTGCACGGCGACGTCGAGCACCTGCTGCACGCGGTGCACGTGCGAGGCGAAGCACGCGACGATGACCCGCTGGTCGGCCTTGCGGATCACGTTCTCCAGCACGGGGCCGATCTCGCGCTCGGGCACCACGAAGCCGGGCACCTCGGCGTTGGTCGAGTCGACCAGGAACAGGTCGACGCCCTCGTCGCCCAGGCGGGAGAACCCGGCCAGGTCGGTCAGGCGGCCGTCGAGCGGCAGCTGGTCCAGCTTGATGTCACCGGTGTGGAGCACGAGCCCGGCCGGCGTGCGGATGGCCACGGCCAGCGCGTCCGGGATCGAGTGGTTGACGGCGAAGAACTCGAGGTCGAACGGCCCGAACGGGTGCCGCTCGCCCTCCTTCACCTCCACCAGCCGGGGGTTCTGGCGGTGCTCCTTGCACTTCGCGGCGAGCAGCGCCAGCGTGAAGCGGGAGCCCACGACCGGCACGTCGGGGCGGAGCTTCAGCAGGAACGGGACCGCGCCGATGTGGTCCTCGTGGCCGTGCGTGAGGACGATGGCGTCGATGTCGTCGAGCCGGTCCTCGATGGCGCGGAAGTCGGGCAGGATCAGGTCCACGCCCGGCTGGTCGTCTTCGGGGAAGAGCACGCCGCAGTCGACGACGAGCAGCCGGCCGGCGTGCTCGAAGACGGTCATGTTGCGGCCGACCTCGCCGATTCCGCCGAGTGCGACGACGCGGAGGCCGCCTTCCGGCAGTGCGGGTGGCAGTTCGGTCGATTGGGTCACGCGTTGACTCCCAGTTCGGCCGCGATGGCCTCGATGTCCTCGGCCGCGGCCGGCACCAGCGGCAGACGGGGTTCCCCCACGTCCAGTCCGCGCAGGCGCAGCGCAGCCTTCGTGTACGTCACGCCGGGAACCCGGCGGAAGGGTCGCAACAACGGCAGCAGCGACTCGTGGATCTCCTTCGCTCGCACCACGTCACCCGACTCGAAGGCGTCGGCCATGTCGCGGAGGCGGTCCGCGGCGAGGTGGCCGATGACGCTCACGAACCCGACGGCGCCCACGGACAGCCACGGCAGGTTCAGCGGGTCGTCACCCGAGTAGTAGGCGAGGTCGGTGCTCGCGATCACCCGGCTGCCCGCGTGCAGGTCGCCCTTGGCGTCCTTCACGGCGAGGATCCGCGGGTGTTCTGCCAGGCGCAGCAGGGTGTCGACCTCGATCGGCACGACCGCGCGCGGCGGGATGTCGTAGAGCATCACCGGCAGCCCGGAGGCGTCGGCGACGGCGGTGAAGTGCGCGAGCAGGCCCTCCTGCGGCGGCCGCGAGTAGTACGGCGTCACGACGAGGACGCCGTGCGCGCCGGCCTTCTCGGCCTGCTGCACCAGGTGGATGCTGTGCGCGGTGTCGTAGGTGCCCGCACCGGCGACCACGGTCGCCCGGTCGCCCACGGCCTCCACGACGGCCGTGAGCAGCGCGGCCTTCTCGCGGTCGGTCGTCGTGGGGCTCTCCCCGGTCGTGCCGTTGACGACCAGGCCGTCGTTGCCCAGGTCCACCAGGTGTTTCGCCAGTTCCTGAGCCTGGGCGAGGTCGACCTCGCCGCGCGCGTCGAACGGCGTGACCATGGCGGTGAGAACGCGGCCGAACGGGCGGCTCGGCGCTGCGTACGGGCTTGCAGGCATGCGCAGAAACTACCCGAGTTCAGACACTTCGGTTCAACGACCGCACTCGTGCCACCGCGTCGGCGTCGCCGCTGTACTCCACCCTGGCCTCGTCACGCCCGAACGCGAGCATCACGAGCTCGGGCACCTCGCCGGTGATCACCACACCGTTCGCGCCCTGCTTGGCGACGACGTGCTCACCGTCGGGACGCACCAGCGTCACCCCCACCGGAGACGACTTGTACGTCATGCGCGCGGTCAACGGCAGCGCCTTCCACAGCACTGCCTCGCGATGACCGTCGTACGGCCGTGGCTCCCAGTCGGTCTGTGCGCGGCGCACGTCCTCGTGGTGCACGAAGTACTCGACGGTGTTGATGAGGTCGTCGACCGGCTTGATCCAGAACGGCGGCGTGCGCACGAGGTCGAGCAGCTCGCTCCACGCCTTGTGCGCGTAGTCCTGCTGCACCTTCTCCGTCCACTTCGCGAATGCGGGCAGCACGATGCCCGGCGCCGTGTCGGGACGCCGTTCGCGGATCGCGAGGTGCGCGGCGAGGTCCTTGGTCAGCCACGTGCCGCACAACGTGGGCGCGTCCGGGCCGAGCTCGGTCATGAGGTCGACGAGCGCCTTGCGCTCGTCACGGGCAAGACTCACGACCCCATTCCACCACAGCCGGGCGTCAGGCCTCGTTCGGCTGGTAGCAGCCGGCGAACCCCGCGGGCTTGGACGAGCTGTCGGCCAGCAGCTTGACCACCTGGTCGCGCTTGAGGTTCTCCGGGTAGCCGGGCCAGTCCGGTTCCTGCCCGTTGACGTGCAGCTCGTCGAGCCAGTAGCCGGACTGCCCTGAGACCTTGGCCATCTCGAGGTCGCAGCCCTTCACCCGGACCATCACCTCGATGATCTTCTCCGAGGACTTGACCATGCGCTTGCCGATCTTCTTGGACTTCTTCTCGGTCTCGGTGCTGGGCTCGCCGGGGTTGCTGAACCCGGCGGCCTTGAGCTCGGAGACGAACTTGTCCTCGTTGTTCGCGCACGCCGTCAACGCGGCCGCGCAGCCGAGAACGAGCAGGACGGGCAGGATCCGTCGCTTCACTGTCAGTTGTCCTTCTTCGCGCTGATGGTGCCGTCCAGTTTGCTGCCGTCCGCGGCCGACGCGATGCACCAGATCTTGCGCTCGGCGTTGCCGCTCTTGTCCTTGCGCCAGGCGTTCTCGCCGGGGACGAGCGTGGTGAGCTTGAGCTTCGCGCCGTCCTTGACGAACTCCGACTTCAGGGTCATCTCGCAGCGGGAGACGCCGAGGCTCGTCAGCGAGTCGAGGCCGGGGTAGGCCGCGTCGGGGTAGTTGGACACGACGGGCAGCGTGTCGATCACGTCGAACACCTCGAAGTCGTGCGGCTTGTCGCACTCCTCGCGGCTGTCGGAGTTGAGCAGCTTGGCCGGGGCGACCTCGCCGAGGCCGCACGTGTTCTCGTACAGGCCGAAAACCGGGATCTGGCCACCCTCGCCGTACGTCAGCGCCTGGCTGCCGCTGCTGCCGCCGGGAGTGGTGAACGCCCGGTGCGCGAAGATGCCGCCGGTGAACGCCGCCGCGGCGATGACGACCGCGGCCACCGCGGCGATGATGCGGTTGCGCTTCTTCTTCGCCGGGCTGACCGCAGCGGGCTGCTGGTAGTGCTGCGTCTGGACCGGCGCGATGCCGGTGGGAGGCGTCGGCTGGTTGCCGATGCTGCCGAGCATGGCGCGGGCCTGCGGGCCGGACAGCCTGGCGTTCGGGTCGGCGATCAGCAGACCGGTGATCACGGCGCCGAGCACGCCGGTCGCCCTGGTCAGCCGCGGCGTCTCGCTCATGATCGCGTGCAGCGTCGAGGCCGTGGAGGAGCGCTCGAACGGGCTCCAGCCCTCGACGGCGTAGCAGAGGGTCGCGCCCAGTGCCCACAGGTCGGACGCGGGTCCGGCCTCGTGGCCGTGGATGCGCTCCGGCGACATGTACGCGGGCGAGCCGATGAGGCTGCCGCTGGTCGTGAGGCGCGGGTCGTCGACGGCCTGGGCGATGCCGAAGTCGGTGAGCTTGACCTTGCCGTCCGGGCGGACCATCAGGTTGCCGGGCTTCACGTCGCGGTGCACGATCCCGGCCTGGTGCGCGGTCTCCAGCGCGGACAACGCCTGCAGCGCGATCGACACGACCTGGTTCGGCGGCATCGGGCCGTGCGTGCTGATCAACGTCGACAGCGTCGCCGCCTCGACCAGCTCCATGACGATGTACGTGGTGCCGTTCTCGTTGATGGCGTCGTACACCGTCACGACGGCGGGGTCGTTGAGCTTGCCCGCGGTGCGCGCCTCACGCAGGGCGCGCTCCTCGAGGATGCGGCGCTCCTCGTGCGCGATGCCGTCCGGCAGGTGCAGTTCCTTGATCGCGACATAGCGCCCGATGTGCCGGTCCTGGGCACGCCAGACGATGCCCATGCCGCCGCGGCCGAGCTCGGCCACCAGGGCGTACCTGCCCGCGATGACGCGCGGTTCGACTGCCTGTCCGTGCACCTGCACTCCTACAACCTGGGAACCGAGGGCGTTGACGGTACTTCAGACCCGCCACCTGGAGGATCGGTTCCTAGACTTCCGGTGCTACAACCAGTTCGTGACCTGCGGCACGCAACGCCACGACGGCGCGCCCGAGGTCGGCCTGCTTCACGAGCAGGTGGTCGGTGTCGTAAGTGGACAGCGCGAACAGCGAGACGCCGGCGGCGGCCAGCTCCCCCGCGAGAGCGGCCATGATGCCGGTGAGCGTGAACTCCAGCGGGCCGCGCACGGTCAGCAGCCGCCAGCCCTTCTCGGCGCTGCCGTCGCCGATCGCGAACGACGACGGCGCGATGATCGACACCTCGTCCGGCGTCCTCGTCACCGAGACGAGCACGTCCGCGAGGTCGAGCAGCCCGGCGGGAACTCCAGCGTCCGGTGCCAGGCGCGTGACCGAGTACTCGCCGGGACGGACGTCGACGATGAGCCGCTTCATGCCCTCAGCCTTCAACCACCAGCGGGCTGGAGGCAACTTCTGTGCCGTCCGGGAGTGTCGAGACCACGAAGTCCGCGAACGCGTTCGGCGCCGCCTTCACCAGCTCGCGCAGACAGGCCACGGCGAGCTCGCGCAGCTCGACGTTGATGTGCTCGGTCGCGCGCATCGCGATGAAGTGCCGCCACGAGCGGTAGTTGCCGGTCACGACGATCTCGGTGCCGGTGGCGTTGGGCAGCACGGACCGGGCGATCTGCCGGGCGCGCCGGCCGTTCACGGACTTCTCCAGGCTGTGCACGAGGTCCTCGTACGCCTTCAGGCTGGCCTCGGTGGCGGCGACGAACCGCGCGTGCAGCTCGGGGTCCTCGGCGATCAGCGCCGGCTCGACGACGTCGGTCGGGTCGGTGCGCTGGGAGAGCTGCGAGTACGAGAAGTGCCGGTGCCGGATCAGCTCGTGGGTGAGCGAGCGGGGCAGCTCGGTCAGGTAGAGCGTGGCGCTGCCGTGCTCGAACGCGGCGAGGTGCCCGACGTCGAGCAGGTGGTGCAGGAACGTCGCGTTGGTGTTGGTCATGGGGTTCGAGCGGTCCCACGACTGGTAGCACGCGCGGCCGGCGAACTCGACGAGCGCCGCACCGCCGTCCGCGTCGGTCGTCCACGGCACGTCGTCCGGCGGGATGAACTCGGTCTTGGCCACCAAACGCACTCTCGGCATGGCCCGACAGTAGCTCTGATGTCAGGTGGTGGTTGCACGATGTCGCAGGTGACGTCATAGTGGTGTCATGGATCTGTCGCCGTACATCGCGTCACTGCGCGAGGACCTGGCGACGGCCGCATCTGCGGGGGATGAGAACACCCGTCGAACGGCCGCCGCGTTGTCCGCAGCGCTCGAGCCAGCCGCGCGACTGGCAATCATGAACGCACTGTCCGACCTGGCCGCGGAGGTCACCGCCTCCCTGGACGGCCAGGTCGTGGACGTCCGCCTGGCCGGTCGTGACGTCCAGGTGGTCGTCACCGGGTCGGCCGAGCCGGAGCCGGAGCCCGCCCCGCGTCACGAGGTGCCGCAGTTCGGCGCCGGTGACGCCACGGGTGACATCAGCCGCATCACGCTGCGCATGATCAACGAGCTCAAGTCGAAGGCCGAGGCCGCCGCGGCGGCCCAGGGCGTGTCGCTGAACTCGTTCATCCAGCAGGCCGTCGGGGGCGCGGTGCACGGCAAGCACAAGCATCACGGGCACAAGGGGTGGAGCGGGAACACGGGCTCCGGCTCGCGGGTCCGCGGATGGGTGCAGGGGTGAGCGGGATGACCGAACCGAACGAGGAGACCGGACCGGCGGAGTCCGCCGAGCCGGCCGAGACCGCGCAGCCGGGTGTGGTGCGCCGGCAGAGCTTCGAGTTCGCCGGGGTGGCCGAGATCGACATCTCGCTGCTCAGCGGCAGGGTGCAGGTGAAGCTGACCGACGAGCCGGGCGTGCACGTCGAGGTGCGGCACGACCCGAGCGCGGCCAACTCGTGGACCGAGGGCCTGTCCAACGTGCTGAGCTGGGTCAGCGGCCAGTTCGGCGACAAGTCCGCGCCGGCCGCCGCCGGCCCGGAGGAGGCCGTGCGCGAGGCCCGCGTGGAACTGCTGGGCAACCGCTTGCGCATCGAGTCGTCGAAGGCGCTGCCGCTGCGCGCGGTGCCGTTGTCCGTGGTGGTGTCGGCCCCCGCCGGGTCGCACGTGTCGTCGCGGACCGGTGCGGCCGACGTCGTCGTGACGGGTGGCGCCGGCAGGCTCGACCTGACCACCGGCACCGGCACGGTGTCCGCGGACCGGGCGACCGGCGAGGCGAAGGTGAGCTCGGGCGCGGGCACCGTCCGGCTCGGCACGATGCTGGGCTCGCTGAAGGCCAAGACCGGCGGCGGCGACGTCGAGGTGTCGTCGATCGGCGGCACGAGCTCGGTGGTCACCGGGACCGGCGACGTGTGGCTGGGCGCCGTGCAGGCCAACGTCCAGGTGCGCACCGGCAGCGGTGACCTGACCGTGGCCGACGCCGCCGCGGGCGAGATCCAGCTCGGTACGGGCTCCGGCCACATCCGCGTCGGCGTCCGCCAGGGCACGCTCGCGCGCATCGACCTGGTGTCGACGTCGGGCACCGCCCGCAGCGACTTCGACGTGTCGGCCGAACCGCTGGGCACCGCCTCGCTGACGGTCACGGGCCGCACCGGCAGCGGCAACGCGCTGGTGACCGCCGCCACGAACTGACCGGGGGGTCGGATGGGGACGACGTCCCCGGTCAGGGCTCCTGGAACGGTTTGGAGCCACCGGGGACGTCGTCCGGGAAGATCGGGCACCGGATCTCGCCGGTGAGGAACTTCCTGATGAAGCTCGAGAACGTCCCGTCGTAGGACCAGCTCTGCCGCAGGTCCGTGATCACGACGGTCCACTCGTCCGGCTCGCCGCGGGTGTACCAGAGGCAGTGGTCGTTGTTCACCGTCACGCCCCACGGCAGCAACCCCGGCGACTCCGGGTGCACGCGCAAGCCTGGTTGTCTTCGCAGCGCGCGCAGGACCTTGGGCGTCTGCGACATCCAGTTCAGGAACGGCGCCCGCGCGGCCGGATGCAGGATGCGGACGTAACCGCCGACGATCAGCGGTGGGTAGGCCTCGACGAGGTGCACGTAGTCGGCCGGGAGCGCTGTTCCCACCCGTGCGTTGACCGTGTCCCAGTCAACCGGGTCGGGACGCCGTTCTGGCGCTCCCAGCAGATCGATCCACTCGTCAGGCGGCACCGTTCACCTCCGGGACCCTCAAGCATCGCCTGTGGCACTCGGAACTCGGTTGTACCGCAGTCCACCGACGACCAGTGAGACCACGGCGTCGAACTCGTCCCGGATGTGAGGATTCCCCCACTCCCGGGCGTGAGCCGGGTGGTGGAACATCAGGGTCGCGTCCCACACCGCCTGCGCCGTCCTGCCGACGTCGTCCGCCGCGAACTCGCGGGTTTCCACTCCCGCCGAGATGATGCTCGCGATCATCCCCACGAGGATCGCGACGTGGTCCTCCACGACGCCGCTGCTCTCGTTGGCGAGGGTCTTGAACGTCGTGAACAGCTCCACGTCGTCGGTGTGCGAGCGCCTCTTGTTGTCGAAGAGCTTCTGCAGCCAGGTCCTGAGCACCTCGGCGGCGGTGACGCCCTCCCCGAACGAGGGCGCCATCTCCTCGTGGATCGCGCTGAGCCAGCGCCTGGTCACGGCCTCCCGCAGGGCGGCCTTGGTCGCGAAGTGGCGGTAGACGCTGCCGTGGCTGACCCCGAGCGCCTTGGCGACGTCGACCACCGTCGCCTTGGCGGGCCCGTACCTGCGCAGCACCTCTTCGGTAGCCACGAGGATCGCCTCCGCGGTCAACGCCTCCGCCACTGCACTCACCTCTCGCTGTCCAGCATCGCCATCTGCGCGGCCGCGTAGCGCGTGCCGGCTGCGGCCCCGACGGGAACGACGGCCTCGATCTCGGCCAGCTCCCGCTCGGTGAACGTCACGTCGACGGCACCGACCGCCTCCTCAAGCCTCGCACGCTTGGTCGTGCCGACCAGAGGCACCACGTCCTCACCGCGCGAGGCGACCCAGGCGATGGCGAGCTGCGCGACCGTGACGCCCTTGGCCTGCGCGATCTCGGCGAGCTTGGTGACGAGGTCCTGGTTGCGGGTGAAGTTCTCGCCCTGGAACCGGGGCGCGGAGCCGCGGTAGTCGCCCGCACCGAGGGTGAGCGGCGTGGACGAGATCAGGCCGCGCGACAGCACGCCGTACGCCGTGATGCTGATGCCGAGCTCGCGGGTGGTCTGCAGGATCTCCCGCTCGACGTTGCGCTCCAGCAGGCCGTACTCGATCTGCAGGTCGGCGATCGGGTGCACGGCGTGCGCCCGGCGGATGGTCTCCGCGCCGACCTCGCTCAGGCCGATGTGCCGGACGCGGCCCTTCTCGATCTGCTCGGCGATGGCGCCGATGGTGTCCTCGATCGGGACGGCCGGGTCGAGTCGCGCCGGCCGGTAGACGTCGACGTGGTCGGTGCCGAGCCGCTGCAACGAGTAGGCGAGCGAGTTGGCCACCGCGATCGGCCGGGAGTCGAACCCGAGGAACGCGCCGTCGGCGTCGCGCATGCCGCCGAACTTGACGCTGAGCTGCACCTCGTCCTGGCGGCCCTTGACTGCCTCGGCGACGAGCAGCTCGTTGTGGCCCTGCCCGTAGAAGTCACCGGTGTCGAGCAGCGTGACGCCCGCGTCGAGTGCCGCGTGGATCGTCGCGATGCTCTCGTCCCGGTCGGCCGGGCCGTAGGCGTTGGACATGCCCATGCAGCCCAGGCCGATGGCGGACACGACCGGACCGGTGGCGCCGAGCTGACGCTTCTGCATTTCGAATCCCTTCGTCGTTCTTCGGTAACTCCCACACTGCCCGATGGACTGACAGATTTCAATATCTGTCAGCTCATCATTTGTCAGCAGTGTTGACAAAAAAGTTTTGAACGTTCAAAGTGTTTTTTGCGATGAGAGACGTGATCTACCTGGACCGGATGGAGCAGGCCGAGACCCTGCTCAAGCCGCAGCGCGTGGAGGTGCTGCGGCAGCTCGCCGCGCCGCGTTCGTGCACCGAGGTCGCCGAGGTGCTCGACCAGACGCCGCAACGCGTGCACTACCACGTGAAACAGCTGGTCAAGGCCGGTCTGGCCACCCAGGTCGCCGAGCGCAGGGTGCGCGGCGTCCAGGAGGGCCTCTACCAGGCCGTGGCGCGGTCGTACTGGCTGTCGCCGCGGCTCGTGGGCCGGCTCGGCTCGCGGGACGAGCTGGTGCTCGGCCACCTCGTCGACCTCGCGGAGCAGATCCAGGTCGACGTGGCGGCCCTGGACCGTTCGAGCGAGCTGCCGTCCGTGGGCGTGTCCGGGGAGATCCGGGTGCGGCCCGAGGAGCGCGCGGAGTTCCTGGCCGAGCTGCAGAACACGCTGCAGGACCTGTTCACCAGATATGGCGGCGCGGAAGGGGATGCGTTCCGCATCGCGCTCGCCTGCTACCCCAAGGGAGACAACCGATGAGCACTGGAACCGTCCGAGTTCGCACGTCCGCCAGCCCCGCCCGCATCTTTCGGGCGCTCACCGACGCCGACGACCTGCGTACGTGGCTGGCCGAGCACGCCCACGTGGACCTGGAGGGCGGTGAGTACGAGTTCTGGGGCCGCTACACACCCGAGGGCGAGCGTGGCCGACAGAAGCTGTTGGAGGCGACTTCTTCTTCGGTGCGCTTCTCGTGGTTGTTGTTCGGCACCGAGTACACGGTCGAGCTGAGCGTCGAGGAACGCGACGGCGAGACGTTGATCGCCGCGACGCAGTCCCCGTACCCGACCTGGGGCCAGGGTGAGGACCGCGACGAGGTCCTCCAGACGTTCTGGCCGCTGGTGCTCGGCAACCTCGTCGAGCTCGTCGAGGGCCGCCCGGTGCTCGGCCTCTGCGACTTCACCTCGCCCGAGCAGCGGTTCGGGTTCGACATCGCGGCACCTCCCGCCGCGATCATCGACGCGCTGACCGATCCCGACGTGTTCGCGCGCTGGTTCGGCGCCCGGATGGAGATCGAGCCGCACGTCGGCGGCCGGTGGTCGATGGGCCCGCTGGCCGACGAGCCGAACCCCGGGAAGGTCCTCGCGCTGGACGAGGAGCACTTCGCGCTGGAGCTCCCCGGCGGCAGCCTGGTGTCGTCGTGGGAGCTCAAGGGCTCCGAGGGCAAGACGCGGCTGACGTTCGTGCAGAGCGGCTTCGACCCGGCGGACCCGCCCTACGGCCCGTGGATGGGCTGGCTGTCCGGCTTCGCGGACCTGCGCCGGATGCTGGAGCTGCCGGACTGGCGGCCGATGTGGCACTCGTACGACCTGCCCGGCCTGCCGGACGGGGTGCTCGTCCTCGAATGATCGGGCGTAGATCAACGGGTGAGAGCCAGATCATCCGGCTCTCACCCGTTTGCGCCTGGTTTTCGCCGGACCGAAATCGATATCTTCGGGGCCGTGCTTGAGTCGGTGCGAGTGGCCGTGGCCGCGGCGTTGATCGCCTTCTCCGTGACGATCGCGGCGTTCTTCAACTACTAGGGCTCTAGAGCCAGGCCATCACGATGGCTGGCGAGGCCGCGAGGATGCTGAACCTCGCGAAGCGCCCCACCATGCCGGTGGCGATGAACATGGTCGTGGACATGCCCGCGAGCCCGGCCAGGACGCTCGTCGCCATGAACGGCGGCACCCCGACCAGCGCGCTCACCCCGTGCGTGCCGGCCATCCAGTTCGGGTGCGCCCGGCACTTGACGTGGATCCACTCGCCCCACCGGTGCATCCGCGTGCCGGGGCCGAACCAGCGGTCGAGTTTCGACGGCTTGTCACGGGGCTTGCGGCGCAGGAACTTCGGCAGGTGGATGTCGCCGCGCGCGGCGTAGAAGTACAGCAGCTTGCCCAGCACCTGGCCGACCGCGACCGAGAGGCCGACGATCCAGAACGACGTGTCCGGCCAGCGCGCGCAGAGTCCCAGCACGAACATCTCGATGCTGATCAAGGGGACTATCGCCGAGCCGAGAGCGACCCCGAAGGTGAGGCCAACCAAGGCGAGCACCCGGCCGAGGCTACACACATCTCACGGGTCGAGCCGGACGGTCAGATCGCCGGACACCCGGATTTCGCGCAACGGACGCCCGCCTGCGTCCAAAGTGCGCACCGTGCCGTCACCCGTCCAGCCCAGTCGTTCGTAGAAGTTCCGCGAGGCCTTGTCCGCCTCCGGCACCCACGCGATGCCCTTGGTCGCGCCGGACTCCCGGAGCTTCCGCGCGACCTCGGCGACGAGCCGCGTGCCGTGCCCGCGCCGCCCCCACCGCGGCTCGACGAGAACGCTGACGAGCGCCGTGGTGGCCGCGTCCGCGGGGAGCGTTCCGTCCGCGTCGGCCACCTCGTCGTCGGGAGCCTTGCCGGCCACGACGAACCCGACCGTCCACTCCCCCTCGGTCGCCTTGAGCACGGCGCCCTGCCCGACGGCCAGCGACCAGGCCTCGTCGGTGTCGAGCGCGTCGAGCACGTCCCCGGGGAGCAGCTCGGCGTAGGCGAGCCGCCACGTCTCCCGGTGGATGCGGACGATCTCCGAAAGGTCAGCAGCGGTGGCGAGGTGCACGCCGGCGTCGGCCATGAGCGCACCTTACTGACGCCACGTCGCGGAATTGTCAGGGGTGCGTGGCAGCATCGCTCCCGTGCAGACGATGAGTGCGGACGTGGCCCGTCGAATCGCCCTGGGCGCCCAGGGTTTCACCGACCTGAGGCCGGCCGCGGCCACCCGCAGGCACCTGCAACGCGTCCTGTCCCGCGTGCAGCTGCTGCAGATCGACTCGGTGAACGTGGCCGTGCGCGCGCACTACATGCCGCTGTTCTCGCGCCTGGGCTCCTACGCACCGTCGCTGCTGGACGAAGCCGCGTGGACGCACTCGTCCCGCAAACCCCGCATGCTCGTGGAGACGTGGGCGCACGAGGCGTCGCTCGTGCCGGTGTTCGACTGGCCGCTGTTCCACTCGGGAGCCAAGAAGCGCGGCTGGTGGCAGAACTACCAGACGATCCTCGACCGCTCACCCCAGCTGGTGGACGACGTCCTGGCCGCCGTGAAGGAGCTCGGCCCGATCGGCGCCGGCACCCTGGAGAAGGCCCTGATGGGCGACCAGGGCCGCGCGAAGGGCCCGTGGTGGGACTGGTCGGAGGTCAAGCGGATCTGCGAGGTCCTGTTCGGCGTCGGCATCCTGACCACCGGCACCCGCCGCTCATTCGAACGACTCTACGACCTGACCGAACGCGTCATCCCGGCCGACGTGCTGGCCCAGAAGTGGGACGCCGACTCCGGCGCCCGCGAACTGGTCCAGCGCTCCGCGGTGGCCCTGGGCGTGGCCACCGAGCCGGACCTGCGCGACTACTACCGCCTGGACCCCAAGCGCTCCCAGTCCGCCGTCGCCGCCCTGGTCGAGGAGGGCGTGCTGGAACCGGTGGCCGTGGAGGGCTGGCGAGGCACCGGCTACCGCCACGTCGCCGCCTCAGCACCCCGCCGCGTGCTGGGCCGGGCCCTGCTCTGCCCGTTCGACCCGCTGATCTGGGAACGCGCCCGCACCGAACGCATCTTCGGCTTCCGCTACCGCATCGAGATCTACGTGCCGGAACCCAAGCGCGTGCACGGCTACTACGTCTTCCCGTTCCTGCTGGACGGCCAACTGGTCGGGCGCGTGGACCTGAAGGCAGACCGCGCCGCCGGCGTGCTGCGCGTGCAGTCGGCGTGGGCGGAACCCGGGGTGGACCGGTCGCGAGTGGCGTTCGAGCTGGCCGGGGAGCTGCAGCACATGGCCGAGTGGCTGGGGCTGGAGGACGTGCTGGTGGTGCAGAAGGGGGATCTGGCGGCGGACCTGATCGCGGCCGTCGTCAACAGCTAGTACCCAGCCCGGAAGTTCTCGGTCTCAACCCGCACCTGGCACCCGCGTACGCAGCCGGTGGCTCCGCCCCGCAGCTCACCCAGGTGCCGCAGCCACATTCGCAAGGTGACCGCAGAACATCGGTTCGGTGCATGCCGACGCAGGAGGCGTGTGCCGGGTCGGCGAAGCCGCGCCGTGAGCACGCACCAAACGGGCAACGCACGCCACCCGACCCCGTCTCCCACCAACGCCGGTCGACTGATCTCGCGTCCCTGCCCGCCAGTCCCACTGACTCTCACGCCTCTGCTGGCCCGCCCACCTCGCAAGCCGGTCGCTCTCGCACTCCTGCCGGCCCGCCCACCCGCAAGCCGACTGACCTCGCGGTCCGTGCCAAGACGTCCGCACCACAGACCGCCAACCCTCGCACCTCTGCTGAATCGCTTGTCCCGCAAGCCGCCGATCTCGCGCCTCTCCAGGATCGCTTGTCCCGCAGCCGCCCGATCTCGCACCTCTGCGAGCCCGCCCGCCCCGCAAGCCGACCGATCTCGCGCCCCTGCCGGGACACCTGTCGCGCAGGCCGCCTGATCCTCACGCCCCCACCAACCCGCGCGCCCCGCAAGCCCCCGCCCTCACACCGCTACCAGCCCGCGCACCCCCACAAGCCACCCGGCCGCCCCGCCGACTCACCCCACAGCCCGACCGCCCCCAGCCCTGCGCGCATGCTGACGCAGGGGTCCCCCCGAACCGGGAACCCCTGCGTATCAACGTACTCACCACCCCCGACAAGATCAGGAGTGCAGCTCGATCGCCTTCCGCATCGTCTCCCGCGCCCGCCCGCGGTCCCCCGCGATGTCGTACGCGTGAGCCAGCCGGAACCAGACCCGCCAGTCGTCCGGCGAAGCCTCGACCTCGGCCCGCCGCTCCTCGAACCACGAGTCCGCGGCCTCCCGATCGACCCGCCCGGACGGACGGCGCGGCAGGTGCGAGACGTCCGGCAGCAGGTCGTCCGCGTCGAGCTCGCGCGCCATCTTCTCGGTCTCCCACCCGAACCGCAGGTTCGAGTACACGAGCCACACCCCGAGCAGCGGCAGGATCAGCACGCCGACGCCGAGCAGCACACCGACCAGGGAACCGGTCTGCAGCAACGCGACCGCGCGGCCGGCTAGCAGGACGAAGTAGACCGCGAGAGCCGCGATCAGCACTCCAACGGTGATGCGGACCTTCACAGGTCGAGGTACTTGTCGAGGCCAACCGCAAGTCCGGGACGGGAGACGATCTCCCGCACGCCCAGCACGACGCCGGGCATGAAAGACGTGCGGTGCAACGAGTCCTGGCGCAGCGTCAGGGTCTCGCTCTCGCCACCGAACACGACCTCCTGGTGCGCGATCATGCCGGAGATCCGCAGCGAGTGGACGCGCACGCCGTCGATCGCGGCGCCGCGCGCACCCGGCTCCTCGACGGTGGTCGCGTCGGGCATCGGGTCCATGCCGGCGCGCGCCGCCGCGATCAGGCGGGCGGTGTGCGCGGCCGTGCCCGAGGGCGCGTCGGCCTTGCGCGGGTGGTGCAGCTCGATGATCTCGGCCGACTCGTAGTAGCGGGCGGCGATCTCCGAGAAGCGCATCAGCAGCACGGCGCCGATGCCGAAGTTCGGGGCCACCAGCACACCGACGTGCGATCGACCCTCGAGCAACGCCTCGACGGCGGCCAGCTTCTCGGCGTCGAACCCGGAAGTGCCCACCACGCAATGGATTCCGGCCTCGACGCAAAACGCGAGGTTGTCCATCACGACGTCGGGGTGCGTGAAGTCGACGACGACCTGGGCACCGGCGTCGACCAGCGCGGACAGCGGGTCGTCGGCGTCGATCGCCGCCACGACCTCCATGTCCTTCGCGGCCTCGACCGCGCGGACCACCTCGGAACCCATGCGGCCCCGCGCGCCGAGAACTCCGACGCGAATCATGCAATCACCTCGTGTACCTGGTCCGGCAGATCGTCGGCGTGATCGTAAGGTCCCACCACCGCCGCGGCGACGGGCCTGCGCAGCAGCTCACGTGCGAGCAGCGCCACTTCCTCGGCGGACACCTCGTCGATGCGCGCCAGGGTCGCTTCCACGCTCAGGTGGTCGCCGTAGTTCAGCTCCGACTTGCCGATGCGCGACATCCGCGAGCTGGTGTCCTCCAGGCCCAGCACCAACGCGCCGCGGAGCTGTCCCTTGCCGCGCGCCACCTCCGCGTCCGAGAGGCCGCCGCGGGCGATGTCCACGAGCACCTCGCGGATCACGCCGGCGGTCTCGCCCAGCCGGTCCGGCTGGCAGCCCGCGTAGACGGAGAACGTGCCGGTGTCCGCGTAGAGCCCGACCGACGAGTACACCTGGTAGGCCAGGCCCCGCCGTTCGCGCACCTCCTGGAACAGCCGCGAGCTCATGCCGCCGCCGATCGCCGCGTTCAGGACGTTCAACGCGAACCGGCGCTCGTCGTGGCGGTCCAGGCCCTTCATGCCGAGCATCAGGTGCGCCTGCTCGGTGTCGTCGGTGTGCAGCACCAGCTTGCGGGCGTCGGCGATGCGCGCACGACCCGCTCGGGGCGCCACCGCGCTGCCCTCCCGCGACAGCCGGTCACCGACGGCCTTGCGCACCAGGCGCATCACCTGCGCGTGCTCGATGTTGCCCGCGACGGCGAACACCATGCGCGGCAACGTGTAGCGCTTCTTGTAGAACGAGAACAGGTTGTCCCGCTCCATGTCCTGAATGGACTTCTCGGTGCCCAGCACCGGACGCCCCAGCGCGTGCCCGCCGAACAACGCCTCGATGAACGCGTCGTGCAGCAGGTCCTCGGGGTCGTCGTCGCGCATCGCGATCTCCTCGAGCACGACACCGCGTTCGGTCTCGAAGTCGCGCGGACCGCAGATCGCCTCGAACACCACGTCCGCGACCAGGTCCACCGCCAGCGGCAGGTCCTCGTCCAGGACGTGCGCGTAGTAGCAGGTGTGCTCCTTGGCCGTGAACGCGTTCAGCTCACCGCCGACCGCGTCGATCTCCTCCGCGATCGCCGCGGCCGTGCGGCGCGCGGTTCCCTTGAACAGCAGGTGTTCCAGGTAGTGCGCGGCACCCGCGACCTCGGGCCGTTCGTCCCGGGAACCGACCTGCACCCACAGCCCGACCGAGGCGGACCGCACGCCCGGGATGCGCTCGGTGATGACCCGCAGGCCCGAGGGCAGCATGCTGCGCCGCACCTCGGACCCCGCGGACGTCTCGAGCACGCGCGTGCTGCCGGGCTTCTGCAGATGCCCCGGCGTCGCAGTACGCGGACGGCCGCGGGTGGTTGCACCCGCGGCCGTCACGTTGTTGCTCGTCGCACTCACTGCGCGGGAGCCGCCTCAGCAGCGGTTTCCTCCGCGGCCGGAGCGTCGGCCGGCTTCGCCGCGTCCTCTTCGGACACGACGACCAGGCTGATCTTGCCGCGCTGGTCGATGTCGGCGATCTCGACGCGGAGCTTGTCGCCGACCTTGACGACGTCCTCCACCTTTGCGATGCGCTTGCCGTTGCCCAGCTTCGAGATGTGGACGAGGCCGTCCTTGCCGGGCAGCAGCGAGACGAACGCGCCGAACGCGGCCGTCTTCACCACGGTGCCCAGGAAGCGCTCGCCGACCTTCGGCAGCTGCGGGTTCGCGATCGCGTTGATCAGGCCGATCGCGGCCTCGGCCGAGGGGCCGTCCGCCGCGCCGACGTAGATCGTGCCGTCGTCCTCGATGGAGATGTCGGCACCGGTCTGCTCGGTGATCGAGTTGATCATCTTGCCCTTCGGGCCGATGACCTCGCCGATCTTGTCGGTCGGGATCTTCACCGACGTGACGCGCGGCGCGTAGGCGCTCATCTCGTCCGGGTCGGAGATGGCCTCGGCCATGACCTCGAGGATCGTGTAGCGCGCGTCGCGGGCCTGGCCCAGCGCCTGCGCCAGCACCTCGGACGGGATGCCGTCGAGCTTCGTGTCGAGCTGCAGCGCCGTCACGAACTCCTTGGTGCCCGCGACCTTGAAGTCCATGTCGCCGAACGCGTCCTCGGCACCGAGGATGTCGGTCAGCGCCACGTAGCGGGTCTCGCCGTCGACCTCGTCGGAGACGAGACCCATCGCGATGCCGGAGACCGGCGCCTTCAGCGGGACACCCGCGTTCAGCAGCGACAGGGTCGAGGCGCAGACCGAGCCCATGGACGTCGAGCCGTTGGAGCCGAGGGCCTCGGACACCTGGCGGATCGCGTACGGGAACTCGTCGCGCTTCGGCAGCACCGGCATCAGGGCGCGCTCGGCGAGCGCACCGTGGCCGATCTCGCGGCGCTTCGGCGAGCCCACGCGGCCGGTCTCACCGGTCGAGTAGGGCGGGAAGTTGTAGTGGTGCAGGTAGCGCTTGTGCGTCTCGGGCGACAGCGAGTCGATCTGCTGCTCCATGCGCAGCATGTTCAGCGTGGTGACACCCAGGATCTGGGTCTCGCCGCGCTCGAACAGCGCCGAGCCGTGCGTCCTCGGGATCACGGCGACCTCGGCACCCAGGTCGCGGATGTCGGTGAGGCCGCGGCCGTCGATGCGGACCTTGTCGCGCAGGATCCGCTGGCGCACGAGCTTCTTGGTCAGCGAGCGGAACGCGGCGCCGACCTCCTTCTCGCGACCCTCGAACTGCTCGGCCAGCTTGTCGAGCGTGGCGGCCTTGATCTCGTCGAGCGTGGTCTCGCGCTCCTGCTTGCCCGCGATGGTCAGCGCCTGGGCGAGCTCACCGGAGGCAGCGGACTCGACGGCCTCGAACGCGTCGGCCTGGTAGGCCGGGAACGTCGGGTAGTCACCGGTCTCCTTGGCGGCGACCTGCGCGAGCTGCGCCTGCGCCTCGCAGAGGACCTTGATGAACGGCTTCGCGGCCTCGAGACCCGCGGCCACGACCTCCTCGGTGGGGGCGACGGCGCCCTCGCCGATCAGGTCGATCACGTTCTCGGTGGCCTCGGCCTCGACCATCATGATCGCGACGTCGCCGGACTCGACCACGCGGCCCGCGACGACCATGTCGAACACGGCCTTCTCGAGCTGCTCGTGCGTCGGGAACGCGACCCACTGGCCCTCGATCAGAGCGACGCGGACGCCGCCGATCGGGCCGGAGAACGGCAGGCCGGCGAGCTGCGTCGACGCGGACGCGGCGTTGATCGCCACGACGTCGTACAGGTCGGCCGGGTTGAGGCTCATGACCGTGATGACGACCTGGATCTCGTTGCGCAGACCGTCCACGAAGGACGGGCGCAGCGGACGGTCGATCAGGCGGCAGGTGAGGATGGCGTCCGTGCTCGGACGGCCCTCGCGCCGGAAGAAGGAGCCGGGGATGCGGCCCGCGGCGTACATGCGCTCCTCGACGTCCACCGTGAGGGGGAAGAAGTCGAAGTGGTCCTTGGGGTGCTTCGACGCCGTCGTGGCGCTCAGAAGCATCGTGTCGTCGTCCAGGTACGCCACCACGCTGCCGGCGGCCTGACGCGCGAGGCGCCCGGTCTCGAAGCGGATGGAGCGCGAGCCGAACTTGCCGTTGTCGATTACGGCAGTCGCCTCGTGGACTTCAGTGTCCGTCATTTACTTGTCTGCTCCTCGTCTTTTGGACACCGCTCACGCTTCTGGTGACGAGGCCGGTCTTCGATCGAAGCCCCCTGGGGCGAATCCACCAGGGAACCACTACCGAGGACCGGCGCGAAAACTGCTTCTCGCGCGACGCGGGTCCTGTTGTGCTTCCTCTTTGCAACCAGGGATCTGTATACACCCGGTTGTGCGCCGAGGGGGAGTGACCGGCCGGTCACTCCCCCTCGGCAAGTGTCACCTGCGCAGACCGAGGCGCTGGATGAGCGCGCGGTAGCGGTTGATGTCCACCTTGGTCAGGTAGTTCAGCAGACGGCGGCGACGGCCGACCATCAGCAGAAGACCACGGCGGGAGTGGTGGTCGTGCTTGTGCTGCTTGAGGTGCTCCGTGAGGTCCGCGATGCGCTTGCTCAGCAGGGCGACCTGCGCCTCGGTGGAGCCGGTGTCGCTGTCGTGCAGCCCGTACTCGCCGAGGATGGACTTCTTCTGCTCCGTGGACAGTGCCACTGGGTGAATCTCCTACTTGTTCAGGTCCGTGCGGCCCCACGCCCGCCGAATTGCTGGCCGGGGTAGCCGGTGCTGGCCGCCACGGACCGCAGCCAGACCCAACTGCGAAGGCTATCAGGCACCGTGCTCAGCGGCGCGCTGACGTGCGCAACCCCACCCGCGACACGGATGTGTACACGCCGTCGGCACTGCTCACGAGCACCGCCTCGGATGGCTGCCACGGGCTGCTCAGGAACTCCGGCATCGCCTGGCCCCCGTACCCGTAAGCCACCGTCAGGTGCGCGAACCAATCATCGCCCGCACCCGCCGACGTCGCCAACCGATTTAAGTCGCCGGCTATTCCCGCCCAGAGGACCTTGCCGCGGAAGACGCCGAAGTTCCTGAGCCGGATTTCGGGGACCTCGTGGCCTTCGAGCGCCGCGAAACGTTCCTCATCTGCGGTTTCGCCGTGAAAGCACAGCGTGATGTGCCACTTGAAGGGTTTCGTCCATTCCAGGCCGATGCCCGGATCGAGCACCGCGCTCAGCTCGTCGACCACGTTCGGCGGCGGGAAGAGCGCGGTGAACAGCGTCACCTGCCTGCGGCCCTGATGACGCGGCGGAACAGGTCGGCGATGGCCGGGAAGTCGTCGGAGAGCAGGTCGGCCGCCTGCTGCAGCTCGGAGCGGTCCGCGACGCGGCGCAGCACCGGATACGCGACGCTCTCGTCGCCGTTGACGGGCAGCGAGTCGCGGGACACCGTCGGCTTGGACTCGCGCACGTCGTCGAGCGCGCGCTGCAACGCCTCGGGAGCCCCGGTCGCCACGTCCGGCGTGAGCACCTTGCGCTCCAGCATGATCATGCGGGCGAGCACGGACGGGTTGCCGATCTTGGCCCGGCGGCCGCTCATCACCTGGCTGAGCATGGGCGCGCTGATCCCGAGCACGTCCGCGAGCTGGGCCTGGGACACGTTGAAGGCCACGACCAGGCGGCGCACTCGGTCACCCAGGGGCTCCCCGTACCACTCCCGCTGAAGCGCGAGGTTGCGCTGCACGATCTTGTGGTCCTCCACCGTTGGCCTCTCCAGTAGCCCGCACTCTGCCCCGCATCCTGCCAGCACAGCGGCTTTCAGATGCCCATTTCGCCTGATCTGACGTTCACGACTCCGCGAGCAGTTCCCTCGTTCGGTCGACATCCCGGTGCATCTGTTCCAGCAGCGCCTCGACGGAGTCGTACTTCTCCATCTCGCGCAGCCTCTCGACGAAGTCCACGGCGACCCGCTGGCCGTAGTAGTCCTCGTCGACGTCCAGCACGAACGCCTCGACGCGCCGCTCCCGCCCGGAGAACGTCGGGTTGGTCCCCACGCTCACCGCGGCCTTAAGGCGCGCGCCCTTGGCGTCGGTGAACCAGCACGCGTAGATGCCGTCCGCCGGCACCGCGGCGAACTTGGGCGTCGACAGGTTGGCGGTCGGAAAGCCCAGGTCCTTGCCCCGCCCGTCGCCCTTGACGACGATCCCCTCCAGACGGTGCGGGCGCCCCAGCGCCTCGGCCGCCGCCTTCACGTCCCCCGCGTCGATGCACGCGCGGATGTAGGTGGACGAGTACGTCACCTCTTCTGCGGACACCAGATCAGCCCCCTCGGTCGCGAACCCGAACCGCTGCCCGAGCTGGCGCAGCAACGCGACCGTACCGGCCGCCTTGTACCCGAAGGTGAAGTTCTCGCCCACGACGACCGCCGCCGCGTGCAGCTTCTCGACCAGGACCTCGTGCACGAACTCGTCGGCGGGCATCCGGGAGGTCTCGAGGCTGAACGGCACCACCACGAAGTGGTCGATGCCGAGCTCCTCGACCAGCCCCGCCCTGCGGCGCAGCGTCGTGAGCTGGGCGGGGTGGCTGCCGGGGCGCACCACCTCGGACGGGTGCGGGTCGAACGTCATCAGCACCGACGGCAGGCCGCGCTCCCGGGCGAGCTCGACGGCCCTGCCGATGAGCGCCTGGTGCCCTTTGTGGACTCCGTCGAACACACCGATGGTGACCACGCAGCGGCCCCAGCCGCCGGGGAGGTGGTCGAGACCGCGCCAGCGTTGCACGGTGATCAGCCTACGTCGGCCGCCCTGCCCGCTGCTCGACACCTGTCTCAGCCCGCCGGGCTGAGCACGACCACCGGCTTGCAGGCGGTGCCCTCGTCCTTGGCCAGCGCGATGACGTGCCCGTCCGGCCCGAACACGCCGTAGGTGCCGTCGATCCCGCCCGCGCGCAGCCGCTGCCCGTGCGACAGCGCCGACGCCTCGGCCGGGTCGATCTCGCGGCGCGGGAACGCCGTGGCGACCGCGGCGTCGAGGTCGAGCGACAGGCCGGGCGTGTCCTCCAGCTGCTGGAGCGTCCGCGCCACGCGGAGGTCGAACGGGCCGACCCTGGTGCGCCGCAACGCCCCCAGGTGCCCGCCGACACCGAGTGCGACGCCGAGGTCGCGGGCCAACGCGCGCACGTACGTGCCGGAGGAGCACTCGACCATCACGTCGAGCAGGACCGTCTTGTCCTCACGTCGCGTGAACAGCACGTCGAACCGATGCACCGTCACGGGCCGTGCGGGGATCTCGACCTGTTCACCCGCACGTACTCGTGCGTACGCGCGCTTGCCGTCGATCTTCACCGCGGACACGGCCGACGGCACCTGCTGGATCGGGCCGGTCAGCTTCGCCACCTCGGCGGCGACGGCGTCGTCGGTCACCTCGGAGGCGTCCACAGTGGACAGGACCTCGCCCTCGGCGTCGTCCGTGGTGGTGGACGCGCCGAGCACGATCGTGGCGAGGTAGGCCTTGCTGTCGAGCGCCAGGTGGCCGAGGAGCTTGGTGGCGCGTTCGATGCCCAGCACGAGCACGCCGGTGGCCATCGGGTCGAGCGTGCCGGCGTGCCCGACCTTGCGGGTGCCGAGGATCCTGCGCACACGCGCCACCACGTCGTGCGAGGTCATGCCGTCCGGCTTGTCGACGACGACCAGGCCCGGTGCAACAGAGGGTTTCACGGCGGCAAATCCTAAGCGACGCGCAGAGCGTCCCAACGACGACGCCGGATCTGCACCGGCACGGTCTCGCCGCGCTCCTCGGCCGCGAACACGGCGGCACGCGCACGCCGCCACCACACGAGCATCCGCCAGCCGCCCACCACGAGCACCAGCACGCAGAAGCTCAACGCGATGCGGAACGCGGTCTGCGGGCTGAGCACCCCTTCGACGAGGTCCAGCAGCACGCCGACGCCCAGCGCCGTCACCGTCACGGCGAGGAAGCCGCCGACGTTGACCAGGCCGCTCGCCGTGGACTGGCGGTGCGACGGGTTGTAGTCGCGGGCCAGCGCGAACGCCACGCCGGAGATCGGCCCGCCCACGGTGAGCACGAGGAACACCACGGCGAGGACCGGGGCCGGCACGCGCCCGCCCGGCCACAGCAGCAGCACGGCCCAGCCGGCCAGTGCGAACGCCAGGAACCCGACCGAGATCGGCATGCGCCACTCCGGGTTGCGCGAGAACAGCCCGCCGATGATCGGGCTCGCCACGATCGCGCCGACGACCAGCAGACCGAGCGTCGAGGACGCCGCCTTCGGGGACATGCCCTGCGCCTGCACGAGGTACGGGTAGCCCCACAGCAGGCCGATGACGGCCGGTGTGGACATCGTGCTGAAGTGCGCCCAGAACCCGAGACGGGTGCCCGGGACGCTCCACGCCTGCCGCACCTTCGGCCAGATCTTCTTGAACGGCACGGGTTCCGGCTTGGGCGCGACGAACCCGTCCGGCACGTCGCGCACCCGCAGGAACGCCACGGCCGCGTACAGCGCGGTGATGCCGCCGGCGATGAGGAACGCCCACGTCCAGCCGATCGAGCCGAGCATCAGCGTCAGCGGCACGGTGGCGACGAGGTTGCCGACGCCGCCGATAGCGGCCGTGACGGCGACGACGAGCGAGTACTGGCGCGGCGGGAAATGCGTCGCGACCAGGCGGATCACGCTGATGAACGTCATCGCGTCACCCATGCCGAGCACGGCTCGCGCGGTGAGACCCAGCGCGTAGGAGTCGGCGACGGCGAAGAGCAGCTGGCCGGTGCCCATGAGCAGCGCGGCGACGGTGAGGACGCGGCGCGGCCCGTAGCGGTCGACGAGCAGGCCGGTGGGGATCTGCATGAGGGCGTAGACACCGATCTGCAGCACGGTGAACACACCGAGCTGCGCGGGTCCGAGCCCGAAGCGTTCGCTCGCCTCCAGACCGGCCACGCCGAGCGTGGTGCGGTGGAACAGGGCGGCGAAGTAGACGAAGACGGCGGTGGTCCAGATCAGCCACGAGGTTCTGGTGGCGCGATCGACCGACGGCAAGACGGCACTCTCCCAGGTCAGAGGTAGGCAGACATTAGTTACATCGCCTAAACAACCTTCTTGGTAACGATTCCATGCCGTGAGGTCGACCACAGCGGCCGATCGGGGTGCGGGCCTGTGAGCAGGCCCACTAGCGCACCGCGCCCTCCACGGCCCACTCCCCCGACCGAGCCCGCCAGAGCACCGCCACCAGCCGCAGCACCATGAACGCCGACAGCCCCGTCCAGATGCCGGCGAGCCCCCACCCGAACGCGTACGAGGCCCACACCAGCGGCAGGAACCCGACCACCGCGGACCCGAGCGTCGCCGTGCGCATGAACTTCACGTCACCGGCACCGAGCAGCACGCCGTCCAACGCGAACACCACACCCGCGATCGGTTGCAGCGCAACGAAGAACCACCAGGCGTGCGGGATCTCGGCGAGCACGCCGGCGTCCGAGGTGAACGCCCGCGGCAGCACGGTGAACAGCGCCGCGAACACGGCCCCGAGCCCGATGCCGAACACCAGCCCGTACCGCGTGATCTGCCAGGCGAGCGTCTCCGCCTGCTTGCGCCGCGACGCGCCGAGCGCCGCGCCGACCAGCGACTGCGCAGCGATGGCCAGCGAGTCGAGCACAAGCGCGAGGAACGTCCACAGCTGCAACACGACCTGATGCGCACCCAACGCACCGACGGACGTCCGTGCCGCCACGGAAGCCGCACTGATGAAGCACGCCTGGAACGCCAAACTCCGCAGCACCAGGTCGCGCCCCATGCCGAGCTGCGCGCGCATGGCCGTCCATTGAGGCCGCAACGACACGTGCTCCGCGATCAGGGCCTTGAAGAACAGCGACGCCGACAGCACCTGCGCCACGACGTTGGCGATCGCCGAGCCTTCCAGCCCCCAGCCGGCGCCGTAGACGAGCGCGGGACACAGCACCGCGCTGATGCCGTTGCCGATCAGGATGTACTTGAGCGGTCTCCTCGTGTCCTGGACGCCGCGCATCCACCCGTTGCCGGCCATCGTGACGAGGATGAACGGCGCCCCGAACAGGGCGATCCGCACCCACTCCACCGCCGCGTCCGCGACAGCGCCGTCCCCGGCGAGCAGCTCCGCCAACGGCCGCGCGAACACCTGTCCCAGCAGCACGACGAGCACGCCCGCCGCCAGCGCGAGCCAGGTCGCCTGCACGCCCTCCTCGACGGCCTCCCCGCGCCGCCCGGCCCCGTGCAACCGGGCCGTGCGCGCCGTCGTGCCGTACGAGAGGAACGTCAGCTGCGTCGACACCTGCGTGAGCAGCACACCACCGAGCGCCAGCCCGGCGAGCGGCAACGCGCCCAGATGCCCGACCACCGCCGTGTCGACGAGCACGTACAACGGCTCGGCCGCCAGCACCCCCAGTGCGGGCACCGCCAGCCCGATGACCCGCCGAGCGGGAACCCGATCCTCCACCCGTCGAACCTAAGCGCTGACGACGCCGTCCGTCCGGTGACGGCGACCACTCACGCCACGACTCACGAGCGCTGGGGCAGCCCGAACACCCGCTCGCGCGCCACCGCGAGCGCCGAGTGCAGCGCCCCCGACCGCACCGGGTTCGCCGTGATCTGCGCCAGGCTCACCGGCGTCCGCGGCACCACCAGCTTCAGCAGCTCCGCCGCCACCAGGTCGCACAACGTCTCGCCACCGGCCTGCGCCACCCCGCCCGAGAGCAGCACCAGCTCCGGGTCGAGCACGCACACCACGTTCGCCAGCCCCAAAGCGATCCTACGAGCGAGGTCCGACAAGAACGCGCGCCCTTCGGTCCCCGCGGTCAGAGCCTGGGCGACCGCCTTCAGCCCGGACTCCGCCGTGATCCCGTGCGTCGCCGCCAGCGCCACGATGGCCTCGTTGTCGACCAGGTCGCCGTACCGGCCGCCGGGGATCTGCATCGAGTCGATCTCACCGGCGCCGCCCGTGACCCCGCGCAGCAGCACGCCGTTGACGACGACCGCCGACCCGATCTCGTCCGCCGGCCAGAACAGCACGAAGTTCCGCACGCCCGCCGCCCGGCCGGAGCTCATCTCCTCCAGCGCGGCGAGGTTGATGTCGTTCTCGATCGACACCGACGTGCCCAGCAGGTCGCGCAACGTCGACGGCAGGTCGACGTCCACCAGCCCCGGCAGGTGCGGCGCGAACCCGAGGTGCCCGGTGGACGGGTCCACCGCACCCGGCGTGCCCACCACGACGTGCGACAACGCGTCGAGCCGCAACCCGGCCAGCGCCGCCGCCTTCTGCACCGTCTCGCGGAACGCCCGCAGCGTGTGCTCCTTGGGCATCGGCGCGCTGTGCTCGGCCAGCAACGACCCCGTGATGTCCGCGACGACCACGTCGATCATCTCCGGCGACAACGCCACCGCCGCCACGTACCCGACACCGCCGTTGACGGCCCACATCTGCGCCCGCGGCCCACGCCCACCCCCGCGCAACCCGGTGCGGACGACCATGCCGTCCTCCTCGAGCCGAGCCAGCAGCTGGGCGGTAGCGGGCTTGGACAGCCCGATGACCTCCTCCAGCTCGGCCCGCGTCATCGCACCGCTGCGCAACAACGTCTCGATCGCGGCGCGGTCGTTGATCTCCCGCAGCAGCCGCGGACTACCAGTCCGTGTCATGACCCCACCCGCTCCAACGCGCCCTTCAGCGCGGCAACGACCTGCTCCGAGCCCCCGTCGAAGGTGAACCCGGCCGCCAGCCGGTGCCCACCACCCCCGAGGACCTGCGCCACCTCACGAACGTCGACCACACCGACCGCCCGCAACGACACCGACCAGTGCCCGGGCCGCAGCTCCTTCAGCACAGCGGCCACCTCGGCCTCGGACGTGGAGCGCACGACGTCGATCACGCTCTCCACCTCCTCGCTGCGCACCTCACGAGCGTCCTCGAGCCCGACGACGGCATGCACCAGCCCCAGCCCACCCGCGGCGCCCCGATCCAGCTCGGCCCGCGCCAGCACCCGCGACAACATGCCGAGATAAGCGAACGGATGAGCATCCATCAGCGGCCGCGTAACGGTGTACGCGTCAACCCCGGTCTGCAACAGCCGAGCCGCCGTCTCATGCGCAGCGGGCCCGGCCTTGCGGAATCCCCCGGTATCGGTGACAAGCCCGGCGTAAAGACACCGAGCGATCGGCTCGTCGACCTCGACGTCCATCTCGTCGAGCAACTTCAACGCGATGAGCGCAGTCGCCTCAGCGTGCTCATCAATGCAATGCACAGTCCCGTACCGCGTGTTCGACACGTGGTGGTCAACAACGATGACGGGCCCCCGCGCATTCGCAACCCGATCCCCCAACGGCCCGAGCCGCTGCACGCTGCCGGTGTCCATGACCACCAGCAACTCCGGCGCCACCGGCACCTCATCGCGGTGAACCAGCAACCCGGCGACGTCCAACGCCCGCAAACTCTCAGGCACGACCTCGGGCGCCCCGAACGCCACGCGCACTGCCACCCCACGCCGGTGCAACGCGAGCCCAACGGCCAATGCACTCCCGAGCGTGTCGGCATCGGGATTGATGTGACTGAGCAGGGTCACATCACGGGCGTCGGCCAGTAACCGCGCGGCCTCGGCAATGGTGGTGCTCAGGTCGTCTGCCACAGGGAGACGTTAGCCGCTGAACGTCCGAATGTGCTGTGCGGCACCCTCGGACAAGACAGTTTCCATCCGATATCCAAGCATCGGCGCACCACCCGCGAAGCCAAGGCAAGCCGCCCCAGACGCAAAGCCGGGGGGCGAGCCGCTCTCAACCACGAGGCCGAAGGCGAGCCGAAGCGAAGGCGAAGCCGAGCCGCTCTTGGCTTTTGCTCTTGGCTTTTTCCATGCGCTCGGGTGGGGTGGTCCCGTCACGAGCAGTGCTGACGCGTTTGGCCGCGCGCGAGGAGGGGTGTCAACCC
>NZ_JBHYGW010000003.1:237188-584434 GCF_042738015.1 Lentzea sp. NPDC059081 | reverse complement strand
TTCCCAGCCCGAACAGGAACCCCGTGAGGAGTGCGGCGTCTTCGGCGTCTGGGCTCCCGGTGAAGACGTTTCCAAGCTCACCTACTACGGCCTCTACGCCCTGCAGCACCGCGGGCAGGAGGCGGCCGGCATCTCCGTCGGCGACGGCGCCCAGGTCGTCGTGTTCAAGGACCTCGGGCTCGTCAGCCAGGTCTTCGACGAACAGGTCCTGCAGTCGCTCAAGGGCCACGTGGCCGTCGGGCACTGCCGTTACTCCACCACCGGGTCCACGACCTGGGAGAACGCGCAGCCCACGTTCCGCACCACGGCGGCGGGCTCCGGCCTGAGCCTCGGGCACAACGGCAACCTGGTGAACACCGCCGAGCTGCTGGAGAAGGCCAAGTCGCTCGGCATCGTCGAGCGCAACGGCGCCACGACCGACTCGGACATCCTCTGCGGCCTGCTCGCCCACGCGGCGGCCGACAAGGGCATCGAGCAGGCGGCACTGGAGCTCCTGCCCACGGTCAAGGGCGCCTACTGCCTCACGTTCTCCGACGAGAGCACCCTCTACGCCGCCCGCGACCCGCACGGCGTCCGGCCGCTGGTGCTGGGCCGCCTCGAACGGGGCTGGGTCGTCGCCAGCGAGACCGCGGCGCTCGACATCGTCGGTGCCAGCTTCGTCCGCGAGGTCGAGCCCGGTGAGCTCATCGCGATCGACGAGGACGGCCTGCGGTCGACCCGGTTCGCGACGCCCGAGCCCAAGGGCTGCATCTTCGAGTACGTCTACCTGGCGCGGCCGGACACGACGATCTCCGGGCGCGGGGTGCACGCCACCCGCGTCGAGATCGGGCGCAGGCTCGCCAAGGAGCACCCCGTCGAGGCCGACCTGGTGATCCCGGTGCCGGAGTCCGGCACGCCGGCCGCCATCGGGTACGCGCAGGCCAGCGGCATCCCGTACGGGTCGGGCCTGGTCAAGAACGCCTACGTGGGCCGGACGTTCATCCAGCCCTCGCAGACCATCCGCCAGCTGGGCATCCGGCTGAAGCTCAACCCGCTGCGCGACGTCATCCGCGGCAAGCGGCTGGTCGTCGTGGACGACTCGATCGTGCGCGGCAACACCCAGCGCGCGCTCGTGCGGATGCTGCGCGAGGCCGGTGCGCTCGAGGTGCACGTGCGGATCGCGTCGCCGCCCGTCAAGTGGCCGTGCTTCTACGGCATCGACTTCGCCTCCCGGGCTGAGCTCATCGCGAACGGCCTGGACGACGACGGCATCCGCCGGTCGGTCGGCGCCGACTCGCTGGGGTACGTGTCGCTGGAGCAGCTCATCGCGGCCACCGAGCAGCCCAAGTCGCGGCTGTGCTCGGCCTGCTTCGACGGCGAGTACCCGATCGAGCTGCCGCAGGACGCGCTCATCGGCAAGCACCTGCTCGAGGGTCTCAAGGGCGTGTCGGGCTCGGCCGCTCCCGTCCTGCCGAACGGCTATGGTGCCGAAGACGCCCTGCGTCGTCCCTAAAAGCACCCCAGATCCAAGTGGAAGAAGTTGACGTGACCGACAGCGCCAAGGCCACCTACGCCGCCGCCGGAGTCAGTATCGCCGCAGGTGACGAGGCGGTGGAGAAGCTCAAGCCGTGGGCGGCCAAGGCGCACCGGCCCGAGGTGCTCGGCGGGATCGGTGGCTTCGCCGGCCTCTTCCAGCTCAAGCTCGACCGCTGGAAGGAGCCGGTCCTCGCGTCGTCGACGGACGGCGTCGGCACCAAGATCGCGATCGCGCAGGCGCTCGACAAGCACGACACCATCGGCATCGACCTGGTCGCCATGATCGTGGACGACCTGGTCGTGTGCGGTGCGGAGCCGCTGTTCGTGCAGGACTACATCGCCGTCGGCAAGGTCGACCCGGACAAGATCGCGTCGCTGGTCAAGGGCATCGCCGAGGGGTGCGTCCAGGCGGGCTGCGCGCTGCTCGGCGGCGAGACCGCGGAGCACCCCGGCCTGATGGGCGAGGACGACTACGACATCTCCGGCACGGGCGTCGGCGTGGTCGAGCAGTCGAAGCTGCTCGGTCCTGACCGCGTCCGCGACGGCGACGTCGTGATCGCCATGGGCTCCTCTGGCCTGCACTCCAACGGCTACTCGCTCGCCCGGCACGTGCTGCTGGAGATCGCGCGCATGCCGCTCGAGGGCCACGTCGAGGAGTTCGGCCGCACCCTCGGCGAGGAGATGCTGGAGCCGACCAAGATCTACGCCAAGGACTGCCTCGCGCTGATCGCCGAGACGGAGGTCCGCGGGTTCTCGCACGTCACCGGTGGTGGCCTGGCCGCGAACCTGGCCCGCGTGCTGCCGGCCGGCCTGCACGCCAACCTCGACCGCGGCACGTGGACGCCGGCGCCGGTCTTCCAGCTCATCGCCCAGCGCGGCCGCGTGGAGCGCGAGGAGATGGAGAAGGCGTTCAACATGGGCGTCGGCATGGTCGCCGTCGTCGCGCCGGAGGACGTCGACCGCGCGCTGGCCGTGCTCACCGCGCGCCACGTCCCGGCCTGGGTGCTCGGCGAGATCACCAAGTCCGAGCAGGGCGGCGCCGCGCTCGTCGGCGACCACCCGCGTTTCTGACCGAGAGGCAACCTCCCGGCCCGGTCGTCGCGTACTAGGCGACGACCGAGGAGGGGCAGTTGGACCGGGACCGCGAGTTCGGGGAGTACGTCGACGCACGTGCTCTTGTGATGCGCCGCACGGCGTTCCTGCTGTGCGGCGACTGGCACCGTGCCGAGGACATCGTCCAGACCGCGCTGATCAAGCTGTACGTGGCGTGGTCGCGCGTGCGCAAGGACAGCCTCGACGCCTACGCGCGCAAGGTGCTGGTGCGCGCCGCCATCGACGAGACGCGGCGCGGGTTCTTCCAGCGTGAACGGACCGTCGACGCCGTGCCGGAGCGCGCCGTGGCGGACCCGTCCGCCGACCTGGACCTGCAGGAGGCGCTCGACGCGTTGCCACCGGGGCAACGCGCGGTCGTCGTGCTGCGGTACTGGGAGGACCTGAGCGTCACGGAGACCGCCCGCGTCCTCGGCAGGACGGAGGGCACGGTGAAGAGTCAGGCCTCCAAGGGGCTCGCCGCGTTGCGCGACCTGCTGGTGGGCGAGCCGGCGTCGCGCATCCACACCCCCGAGGTGATCCGCAAGGGCAGGACGAAGCTCGTCCGCCGGCGCGCGGCGGTCGCGGGAGCGCTGGTGTTCGTGCTGCTGGCGGGGTTCGGCGTGACCGGGTACCTGGCCACCCCGGAGGAGGCAGCCGACAACAGCGGCTTCGGGTCGTCGGCGCAGTCCCCGGCCGACCACAACGCCGAGCTCACCAGGCGGTTGCGCACCGGGTACCAGCTGCCGTCCGGCATCACCGCGGAAGATGTCCCCGAGGTCGACGCCACAGCCTTCACGTTCTACACCGTCTACCCCCTCCAAGACACCTACCGCCGAGCCGTGGCGAGGCTGCGGGACACCGAGGGCGTCGGCGGCGTGTCGATCACGCTTGACCGTCCTCCGACCGCGAGCCTCGGCACCTGCGAGCTCGGCATCGCGTGCGAGATCGTGGAACGCAACGGCATCAAGGTCATCGTCCAGCAGTACCCGGTGCCCGGCCGGCCCGCTGTGAAGGTCCTGAACGCCCTTGCCGTCCACCCCGACGGCACGCGCGTCTCGGTCACCAGCAACAACGTCGGCGACTTCACCGACACCTCCATGCGCGAGTTCCGTCTGGAAGGTCAACCGCAGCGGCCGGCGCCCGTGCTGGACCGCGAGGAGCTGATAAAGATCGCGACACTGCCGGGCCTGACCTTCTAACCTTGCAGGCATGAACGACGTGACCGTGACTCGGACGCTGGTGATTCCGGCGTCCGAGTTGCGCGAGCGTTTTTCCAGGTCAGGCGGGCCGGGCGGGCAGGGGGTGAACACGGCGGACAGCCGAGTGGAGCTCTCGTTCGACCTGGCTTCCTCACCGTCGGTCCCCGAGCACCTCAAGACCCGCATGCTCGACCGGTTGCGGGGCAGGCTCGTCGACGGCGTCCTCACCATCGCCGCGTCCGAGCACCGCGCGCAGCTGCAGAACCGTGCCGCCGCAAGGGAACGGCTCGCCGCGGTCCTGCGGGCGGCCGCCGCGCCACCGCCTCCCGTGCGCAGGGCCACCAAGCCCACCAAGGGGTCGCAGGAACGGCGTATCGCCTCGAAGAAGCGCCGTGCGGACACCAAGCGCGGCCGTGGCCGGTCAGGCTCCTGGGACTAGCGCGTAGATCCGTTCCGGCCGTCCGGTTCCGCCGTACCGCAGCCGGACCTCCGCGCGTCCGGTCGACACGAAGTGCTCCAGGTACCGCCGCGCGCTCACCCGTGCGACGCCCATCTCCGACGCGCACTCCGACGCCGACAGCCCGTCCGGGTGCGACCGCAGCGCGTTCTCGACGAGCCGCGCGGTCTCCGGCGTCAAACCCTTGGGCAGCAAAGGTTTCGAGGTGGGGCGAGCACCGAACACCTGGTCCACGTCCGCCTGCCCGGCGGACCGCAGCCCGTGCAGCTTCTCCCGCAGCGACGCGTAGTGCGCGAGCTGGTCGCGCAGCGCCGAGTAGTCGAACGGCTTGATCAGGTAGTGCAGCACGCCACCGCGCATCGCGCTGCGCACGGTGTCCACGTCGGTCGCCGCGGTGATCACGATGACGTCCACGTCCTCGTTGGCGCGCAACGACTTGAGCACCTCGAGTCCACTTTGGTCCGGCAGGTAGACGTCGAGCAGCACCAGGTCCGGTTGCAGCTCCCGCACCAGCCGCAGCGCGTCCGCGCCGGTGTGCGCGACGCCGGCGACCTCGAACCCGTCGGTGCGCGCGACGTACCCGCTGTGGACCTTGGCCACCATGAAGTCGTCGTCGACGACGAGCACCCGGATCACCAGGGCAGCCTTGCCGTGAAGACCGACCCCGACACGCTGACCGACCCGCCGCGCCGCAGGCTCGCCCGCCGGATCAGCGCGAGCCCGATGCCGCGTTCGCCGTGTGATGCCGCCTTGGTCGTGAACCCGTGCCGGAACACCTCCTCGGCGAGCTCGGGCGCCACCCCGGGACCGGAGTCGCGCACCACCACCTGGACCTCGTCGTCCGTCTGCATCACACCTACCTCGATCCACTTGCCGCCTCCGCCGGGCGAGCTCAACGCGTCCAGCGCGTTGTCGACCAGGTTGCCCAGCACCATCACCAGGTCCGCCGACAACGCGTCGTCGACGCGGCCCAGCACGCTGTCCGGCGCCATCCGCAGCTCCGTGCCGCGTTCGGCCGCGAGCGACGCCTTGGCGATCAGCAGCGCGGCCACCGCGGGGTCGCCGATCGACGAGCTGACCTCGGTCCGCCACTGGTCCTGCGCCGTGCTGATCTGGTGAATGTAGTTGGTGACCTCGTCGTACTCCTTGAGCGCGATCAGCCCGGCGATCGTGTGCAGCCGGTTGGCGAACTCGTGCGCCTGCGCGCGGAGCGTGTCCGTCGCGTGCTGCGAGGCGTCGAGCTCGTGTTGCAGCGCAAGGAGCTCCGTGCGGTCGCGCATCGTCACGACCGCGCCCTCCCCGCCCTCGATCGGCATGCGGTTCAACGTCAGCACGACGCCCTGCCGCAGCACCAGCTGGTCGACGCCGGTCGAGCGCCCGGTCAGCACGTCGCGCAGCCGGTCGTTCAGCTCCAGCTCCTCCACCGAGCGGCCGACCGCGTCCTCCGGCAGCACCAGCAGGTCGCTCGCGTGGTCGTTGACCAGCGTGATCCGGTTCTGGCCGTCGAGCCCGACGACGCCCTCGCGGATGCCGTGCAGCAACGCCTCGCGGTTCTCGACCAGCGCGGTGATCTCGTGCGGCTCCAGCCCGAGCGTCTGGTTCTTCACCCGCCTGGCCAGCAGCAACGACCCGGTGACGCCGATGAGCAGCGCGATCGCGAGGTAGCGCAGCACGTCGACGGGCTGCTCCAGCGCGCCGGCGAAGATGCCGGGGTCCTCCGCGCCCGCGATCACCATGCCGTTCACCCGCCGGCTGACCGGGTCGAACACCGGCACGTGCGCCTCGATCGAGTCGCGTACGGTGCCCGTCCACGACCGGCCTTCGAGCGCCGTGGTCCTGGTGTCCAGAGTGGACCCGATCTGGTCGGGGTACGGCGAGGCGATCACGAGCCGCTTGTCGTTGAGGATCAGCACGTAGGAGGCGCCGGACAGGCTGCGGGCCGTCTCGGCGGGCGCCGACAGCAGCCGCCAGTTGCCCATCTGCTCCTGGACCAGCGTGTTCGCCGCGACCGTCTCGGCCACGGCCAGCATCCGGCGTTCCTCGTTGGAGCGAAAGTTGCTGCCCGTCTGGACGACCGTCAGCGCGCCCACCGCGCACAGCAGCAGCGTCACGACTACGAGTTGCCAGGCGAGGAGCTGGCTCGCCAGGGAGCGGCGGCGAAGCATGAGACCTCCCCACGAAGTCCGGACTCTGACCAGAAAGACCGAAAGAAACCTTGAGAGCGCAAGAGCGACACCAAGGTTTACACGAGAGCAACATGTCCAACCACGCGGACGAGAGGCGGGGATCACAGTGTCGGTGAAGGTGTGGGTGTCGGTGGCGACGGCGTTGCTCGCCGTCCTGCTGGTGCCGCCGCTGCTGTCGCCGGGTGCGGACAGCGGCGAAGGGAGCCAGGTGCGGTCACTGCGCGTGCTGGTGCCGAACTCGCCCGGCGGTGGCTACGACATCACCGCCCGCACCGCGGCCAAGGCCATGGAGGACGCTGACCTGCTGCGCAACGCCGAGGTGTTCAACCTGCCCGGCGCAGGCGGCACGGTCGGACTGGGACGCACGGTCGGTGAGCGCGGCAACGGCAAGCTGATCATGTCGATGGGCCTCGGCGTCGTCGGCGCGGTGTACACGAACAAGTCGCCGAACTCGCTGCTCGACACCACCCCGATCGCCAAGCTGATCGAGGAACCGGACATCGTCGTGGTCGCGAAGGACTCGCCGTACACGTCGATGCAACAGCTGGTCGACGCGTGGAAGGCCAACCCCGGCACCGTGACGGTCGGCGGTGGTTCGGCTCCCGGCGGACCCGACCACCTGGCGCCGATGCTGATCGCCAAGGCCGTGGGGTTGCAGCCCAAGACGGTCAACTACATCCCGTTCGACGGCGGTGGCGAGCTGCTGGCGTCGGTGCTCGGCGGCAAGGTCGCGTTCGGCGTCTCCGGTGTCGGCGAGTACCGCGACCAGATCCAGGCCGGCACGTTGCGGGTGCTCGCGGTGACCAGCAAGGACCGCGTCCAGGGCATCGACGCGCCGACGTTGCGGCAGACCGGCGTGGACGTCGAGTTCACCAACTGGCGCGGCATCGTCGCACCTCCCGGCATCTCGCCGACCGACCGCGCCAAGCTAGTCGAGGTGTTCACGCGGCTGCAGAAGACGCCGCAGTGGGAGGAAGCGTTGCAGCGCAACGGCTGGACCGACGCGTTCGCACCGGGTGACGACTTCAAGACGTTCCTGGACAACGAGAACAAGCGGGTGGCAACGGTGCTGAAGGACTTGGGGCTCGCATGACGACCGTGACGAGGACGGAGCCCCGCGGCTGGCTCCGCGACCGCTCCGAGCTGGGCATCTGCGTCCTGCTCGTGGTGCTCGGCGTGCTGGTGCTGACCGACGCGCTGCGCATCCCCACCGACTTCGCCCAGCGCGGTCCCGTGGGCCCGAAGGCGGTGCCGATCCTGGTCGGCTCGCTGCTGCTGCTCGTCGCCGTGCTGCTGGCCCGCGACGTGCTGCGCGGCGGCCGCGGCCAGGCAGAGGGCGGCGAGGACGTCGACCTGACCGAACCGGCCGACTGGCGCACCGTCCTGCTGCTGTGCGGCGCGTTCCTCGCGAACGCCGCGCTGATCGGCGTGGTCGGGTTCCCGATCTCCGGCGCGGTCCTGTTCTGGGGCGCGGCCTACGCGCTCGGCAGCAGGGCCTACGTCCGCGACCCGTTGATCGCCGCGGGCCTGTCGATCCTCACCTTCGCGGTGTTCAACAACCTGCTCGGCGTCCCGCTCCCCGGTGGCCCCTTGATGGAGGTGTTCTAGGTGGACCAGCTCCTCGACGGCTTCGCCACGGCGCTGACGCCGACCCACCTGCTGTTCGCGGCGATCGGCGTGCTGCTCGGCACCGCGATCGGCGTCCTGCCGGGCATCGGCCCGGCCATGGCGGTGGCGCTGCTGCTGCCCGTCACCTACGGCATGGAGCCGACCGGCGCGTTCATCATGTTCGCGGGCATCTACTACGGCGGCATGTTCGGCGGCTCGACCACGTCGATCCTGCTGAACACACCGGGCGAGTCCGCCGCCGTCGTGACCGCGTTCGAAGGCAACCCGATGGCCAGGGCCGGCCGCGGCTCGCAAGCGCTTGCCGCCGCTGCCATCGGCCACTTCACCGGCGGCATCATCGGCACGATCCTGATCGTCCTGCTCGCGCCGTTCGTGGCGAAGCACGCCGTCGACATCGGCGCGCCGGACCTGTTCGCGATCATGGTGCTGGCGTTCATCGCCGTCACGTCGGTCCTGGGCGCGTCCCGGATCCGCGGCGTCGCGTCGTTGCTGATCGGTTTGTCTTTGGGACTGGTCGGCCTGGACGAGATGACCGGCCAGCAACGCCTGACGTTCGGCTCCCTGCACCTGGCCGACGGCATCGACGTGATCGTGGTGGCCGTGGCCCTGTTCGCGGTGGGCGAGGCCCTGTGGGTGGCCGCCCACCTGCGCCGCAAGCCGTTCGTGCCGATCCCCGTAGGCCGCCCGTGGCTCTCCCGCGCCGACCTGAAGCGCACCTGGAAGCCCTGGCTGCGCGGCCCGGTGATCGGCTTCCCGTTCGGCGCCATCCCGGCCGGCGGCGCGGAGATCCCGACGTTCCTGTCGTACGTGACGGAGAAGCGGCTCTCCAAGCACAAGGACGAGTTCGGCAAGGGCGCCATCGAGGGCGTCGCGGGCCCGGAGTCCACCGCCTCCGCTTCGGCTGCGGGCACGTTGGTGACGATGCTGACGCTGGGCCTGCCCACCACGGCCGTAGCCGCCGTGATGCTCGCGGCGTTCCAGACCTACGGCATCCAGCCAGGGCCTTTGCTGTTCCAGCGCGAGGCAAACCTGGTCTGGGCGCTGATCGCGTCGCTGTTCATCGGCCTGACGCTGCTGCTGGTTCTGAACCTGCCCCTGGCCCCGCTGTGGGCGAAGCTGCTGCGCATCCCGCGCCCGTACCTGTACGCGGGCATCCTGTTCTTCGCCTCGGTGGGCGCCTACGCGGTGAACGCGGACATCTTCGACCTGCTGCTGATGTTCGTCATCGGCCTGCTGGGCTTCGGCATGCGCCGCTACGGCCTGCCGGTGCTGCCTGCGATCATCGGCGTGATCCTCGGCCCGGCCGCGGAACAGCAGATGCGCCGCTCGCTGCAGCTGTCGGACGGGTCGCTGACCGGGCTGGTGAACAGCCCGATGGCGGTCGTCGTCTACGTCGTGATCCTGGTGATCCTGTTCTTTCCGCTGATCAGGAGGTTTCTGCCGAAGCCGCCTGCTGCTGCGGAACCGGAGCGCGAGAAGGTCGACGCCTGACCGCGTTCGTTTGCGAAGGCCCCCGTTCTCCCGGCGGGGGCCTTCTCCGTCTGGTCAGCCGTGCGTCGGGAACCCCAGGTTCACGCCGTGCTGCTGCGGCCACCGAGCCGTGATCGCCTTCGCCCGCGTGTAGAACCGCACCCCCTCGGCTCCGTGCACGTGCGTGTCCCCGAACAGCGAGTCCTTCCACCCGCCGAACGAGTAGTAGGCCATCGGCACGGGGATCGGCACGTTGATGCCGACCATCCCGACGTGCACGCGCCGCTGGTACTCGCGCGCCGCCAGCCCGTCGCCGGTGTAGATGGCCGTGCCGTTGCCGTACGGGTTGGCGTTCACCAGCTCCAGGGCGTCCTCGAACGTCTCGACGCGCACGACCACCAGCACCGGCCCGAAGATTTCGTCCGTGTAGATGGTCATGTCCGTGGAAACGTGGTCGAACAACGTCGGCGCGAGCCAGAACCCGCCCTCCGACCCGGCAGGCGCGTACCCGCGTCCGTCCACGACCAGCGTTGCGCCGGCCTCCGCGCCTGCGTCCACATAGGACCGAACGCGGTCGCGGTGCACGCCGGTGACCAACGGCCCCATCTGTGCGTCGGCGTGGGTTCCCGGCAGCACGGACGCGTGCAGCGAGCGAGTCCGCGAGGCGATCTTCTCCACGAGCTCGTCACCCGCGTCACCGACCGCCACCACCACGGAGATCGCCATGCAACGCTCGCCCGCGGAGCCGTAACCAGCGGAAACAGCGGCATCGGCTGCCACGTCGAGGTCGGCGTCCGGCAGCACGACCATGTGGTTCTTGGCGCCACCGAGAGCCTGCACGCGCTTGCCGGCCGCCGTGCCGCGTGAGTAGACGTGCCGGGCGATCAGGGTCGAGCCGACGAACGACGCCGCGGCGACGTCCGGGTGGTCGAGCAGTGCGTTGACCGCGAAGGCGTCGCCCTGCAGGACGTTCAGCACACCGTCGGGCAGGCCGGCCTCCTGGAACAGCTCGGCCAGCCGCACGGACGCCGACGGGTCGCGTTCGGAAGGCTTGAGCACGAACGTGTTCCCGCAGGCGATGGCGATGGGGAACATCCACATCGGCACCATCACGGGGAAGTTGAACGGCGTGATGCCCGCGACGACACCGAGTGGCTGCCGGATCGAGTACGCGTCGATGCCGCGTGAGACCTGCTCGGAGTGCTCGCCCTTCAGCAGTTGCGGGATGCCGCACGCGAACTCGACGACCTCCAGGCCGCGCCGCACCTCGCCGGCGGCGTCGGGCAGCACCTTGCCGTGCTCGGACGTGATGATCGCGGCCAGTTCGTCCCGGTGCACGTCGAGCAGATGCCGGTAGTTGAACAAGATGCGCGAGCGCGTGGCGAGCGACGACTCCGACCACGACTGCGCCGCCTTCAGAGAAGACGAGACCGCGAGGTCGACGTCCGCCTGCTCGGCCAGCACGACCTGCGCCGACACCTCACCGGTGGCCGGGTTGAAGACGTCGGAAGTCCGGGACGACACCCCGGTGGTGCGCGCGCCGTCGATCCAGTGGGGAATGGTGCTCAACGCAAACCTCCGTGTTATTGGTCGCGGCTTCGCCGCTCCGGCGGTGCTGTCGTGGTCCGAACAACGAGCGAGGGAGTGAGGAGATGGCGCACGGGCTCGGTGCGCTCTTCCCGGACGCGCTGCAGAAGCGCATCCGCAGCCAACCGGCCGAACTCGGCACGGGGCTGGTCGATCGTGGTCAACGAGACGTGCCGTAACGCCGCCAGCGAGGTGTTGTCATACCCCACAACAGAAACATCCGAAGGCACCCGCAGCCCGGCATCTTCAAGAGCCGAAATAGCGCCGACAGCGTTGAAGTCGTTGCAAGACAGGATGGCGGTGGGCAAAGCGCCATCAACGATCATCGAACGAATCGCCCGCGCACCGGCAGCATCGGTGTACTCGGAAGAAACGACCTGCGGCACCAGCCCGTGCGACTCCATCGCGGCCACGTACCCGCGCCGCCGAGGCCCGGCCTGTGTCCCCTCACCACCGTCCAGGTGAGCAATCCGCCGATGCCCCAACGAAACCAGGTGATCGACAGCCAGCCGAGCCCCGACCTCGCCGTCGTCGTTGACGGTATCCACAGTGGACACCCGAGACGACCGGGCGACCAAGACGACGGGAAGCTGTTCAGCAGCCTTGGAAATGGCAGTGGCCGGCACGACGGGCGACAACAGGATCAGTCCGGCAGGCCGGAAGGAGAGCAAGGACTCCAGCGCACGGCGCTCACGGGCGGGTGAACGGCCACCGGTGTTGATGATGATGTCGAACCCCTGCTCGCGCGCCACCTCGTCGATGCCGTCCACGACCTCCGCGAAGAACGCGTTGTGCAGGTCGGACACCATCACGCCGAGCACGGTGGACGTGCGCGAGGCCAGCGACCGCGCCATCGCGTGCGGTGAGTAGCCCAGCTCCTCCGCCGCCTTCAGCACTGCGGTGCGTCGCATGTCGCTCACCTTGGGTGAGCCGCGCATCACCAGTGAGACCAGGGCACGGGATACGCCCGCCCGCAGAGCGACATCTTCCATCGTCGGCCTGACCATTCTGGACCCACCTCCCCTCTTGACACCCTGTGGCCGAAGTTACAGGGTTAGAGCGCTCCAACCAATAGAGCGCTCTAAAACATCACAGCCACGAACAGGGGAAACCTGCGATGCGGATCGGAGTAGCGGGTGTCGGCAGGATCGGCACCATGCATGCGACCAACCTCGCCGCGCTGGATCGCGTCGACGAGGTGCTCCTCTTCGACCCGGTGCCCGGCCGGGCCGCGCAGGTGTCGGCGGAGCTGGCCGAGACCAAGGCCGTCGACGACCTCGACACGTTGCTGGGCAGCGTCGACGGCGTGCTGCTGGCGACCCCGACCGACACCCACCCGGAGATGTTGCGCGCCGCCATCGGCCGGGGTGTGCCCACGCTGTGCGAGAAGCCGATCGCGAGCGACGTCGACGAGATGGCCGCGTTGATCGCGGACGTCGAGAAGTCCGGTGTCGAGGTGCTGGTGGGCTTCCAGCGCCGGTTCGACCCGGCGATCTACGAGCTGAACCGCCGCATCCGCGCGGGCGAGGTCGGCGACATTTACCTGGTCAGGGCCATCGGCAACGACGCGAACCCGCCGGACTTCTCCTACCTGCCGAGCTCCGGCGGCATCTTCCGCGACCTGCTGATCCACGACCTGGACGCCGTGCCGTGGCTGGTCGGTGAGCCGGTCGTCGAGGTCTACGCGAGCGGGTCCGTGCTGGTGCACCAGGCGTTCGCGGACGCCGACGACGTGGACAACGCCGTGGTGCTGCTGAAGTTCGCGGGCGGCGCGCACGCCACGCTGGCCGGCGGACGCCACGACCCGGTCGGCTACGACCACCGCATCGAGGTCATGGGCAGCAAGGACTCGTTGGTCGTCGGCGTCGATCCCCGCACGCCGCTCAACTCGCTGGAACCGGGCGGGCACGTGGCCGGTGCGGACGCCTACCCCGGCTTCCCCGAGCGCTTCCACCGCGCCTACGTGAACGAGATGAACCTGTTCACGCAGGTCATCAAGGGAGAGGTCGCGAATCCGTCGCCGGCGCGAGAGAGTTTGATCAGCCTCCGCCTGGCCGTCGCGTGTGAGCAGTCGCGTCGCAGTGGCGCGCCGGTGCGGATCGAGGGGGAGTAAATGGCGAAGATCGCGGGAGCACCGATCTCCTGGGGTGTGTGCGAGGTGCCCGGTTGGGGCAACGTCCTGCCGTCCGACACCGTGCTCAGCGAGATGCACGAGCTCGGCCTCACGGCCACCGAACTCGGCCCGCCCGACTACCTCCCGGCCGACCCCGACGTGCTCAAGACCCTCCTGAGCAGTCACGACCTCACCCTCGTGGGCGGTTTCCTGGCGGTCCCGCTGCACACCGACGTCCAGTCCACTCTGGACGAAGCCGACCGCGTCGCCGCCATCCTCGAAGCCGGGGGCGCCGAAGTCCTCGTGCTCGCCGCCGCCACCGGACTGGACGGCTACGACGAGACCCCCAAGCTCAGCGACGACGAGTGGAACACGCTCGTCACAACCTGCGCGAAGATCCGCGACATCGCCGCGAAGCACGGGCTCAGGACCGTGCTGCACCCGCACGTGGGCACCCACGTCGAGCGGGAGGCCGAGGTCGAACGGTTCCTCGCGGACTCCGATCTCCAGCTCTGCCTGGACACCGGCCACCTCCTCATCGGTGGCACGGACCCGGTCGGGCTGGTGCGCCGCTACCCGGACCGCATCGGTCACGTGCACCTCAAGGACGTGCGTGACGAGATCGCGGCGAAGGTGCGCAGCGGCGAGCTCAGCTACACCGATGCCGTGGAACAGGGCATCTACGTGCCGCTCGGGGACGGCGACGTGGACGTGGAAGCGCTGGTGCAGCTCGTTCAAGAGGCGGGCTATGCCGGATGGTTCGTGCTTGAGCAGGACACCCAGCTCAAGGACGGCAGTTCTGTGGACAAGCCACTGAAGGACACCGCGCGCAGCCTCGCGCACCTCGGAAAGATCCTCTGAAGGGACTGGAGACGATGAAGTCTCGCTTGGTCATCCGTGCGGGCGTGGCGCTCGCGGGTGTTGCTCTACTCGCCGCCTGCAGCGGTCCCACCGGTACGAACTCGCAGAACACGGGCAACAACAGCGCCCCCGCCCCCTCGGGTGACCTCAAGGTCGCCGTCATCACGCACGGCACGGCGGGTGACGCGTTCTGGAGCGTGGTGAAGGTCGGCGCGGAGGACGCGGGCAAGCAGCTCGGTGTCGGCGTCACCTACAACTCCGACGGCGACCCCGGCGCCCAGGCCAAGCTGATCGACAACGCCGTGTCGCAGAAGGTCGGCGGCATCGTGGTGTCGATGGCGAACCCCGACGCGTTGAAGACCTCCATCGAGAACGCGGTGAAGGCGGGCATCCCGGTCATCACGATCAACTCCGGCAGCGCGAAGAGCGCGGAGTTCGGTGCCATGGCGCACGTCGGCCAGGAGGAGACGATCGCCGGTGAGGAAGCCGGCAAGAAGCTCAAGGCCGCGGGCAAGACCAAGCTGCTCTGCGTGATCCACGAGGCCGGCAACTCGGGCCTCAACCAGCGCTGCGACGGCGCCCGCAGCGGCTTCGGCGGCGCGGTGGAGAACCTGCAGGTCGACATCTCCAACCCGACCGACATCGAGGCCCGCATCAAGGCCAAGCTGCAGTCCGACTCGGCCGTCGACGGCGTGCTGGCGCTGAACCCGCAGGTCGCCGTGAACGCGGCCTCGGCCATCAAGGGTGCGAGCTCCAAGGCGCAGGTCGCGACGTTCGACCTCAACGCGGACGTGGTCAACTCGATCAAGTCCGGTGAGGTGCTGTTCGCCGTCGACCAGCAGCAGTACCAGCAGGGCTACCTGCCGGTCGTGATGCTGAAGCTGTTCAAGGACAACGCCAACACGCTCGGCGGTGGCAAGCCCGTCCTCACCGGTCCCGGCTTCGTCGACAAGTCCAACGTGGACAAGGTCGCGGAGTACGCCAAGAACGGCAAGAGGTAAGGGGAAGCGGGGAGATGACCGTGACGGCCACAGCGCCACCGGCTGCCGACGAACGGCTCGGCAAGCCGAAGCCGATGGACCAGCTGATCAAGCGTCCTGAGATCGGCGCGATGCTCGGCGCACTGCTGGTGTTCGTGTTCTTCTCCGTGGTCACCGAGCAGTTCCTGAGCATGGGCGGCGCGGCCACCTGGCTGGACGACGCCTCCATGCTCGGCATCATGGCGGTCGCGGTGGCGCTGCTCATGATCGGTGGCGAGTTCGACCTGTCCGCCGGTGTCATGACCGCCTCCACCGCGCTCGTCACGGCTCTCCTCGCCACCCAGCTCGGACTCAACGTCTGGCTGTCGTTGCTGGTGTCGCTCGCCTTCGCGCTGGCGGTGGGCGCGCTGAACGGCTGGCTCGTGATGCGCACGGGCCTGCCGAGCTTCATCGTGACGCTGGGCAGCTTCCTCGCGTTGCAGGGCCTCAACCTCGGCGTCACGCGGCTGGTCACCGGCAGCGTGCAGGTGTCGGGCATGCGGGAGACCGCCGGCTACGAGTCGGCGGGCTTCCTGTTCGCCTCGACGTTCCAGATCGGCGGCACGAGCTTCTACGTGTCGATCATCTGGTGGGTCCTGTTCACCGTCGTCGCGTCGACCATCCTGATGCGCACCAGGTTCGGCAACTGGATCTTCGCGATCGGCGGCGCCGCGCAGAGCTCGCGCGCGGTCGGCGTGCCGGTCGTGCGGTCGAAGATCCTGCTGTTCATGACCACGGCGTTCGCCGCGTGGCTGGTCGGGTCGATCAACATCCTGCGGTACGCGAGCGTGCAGGCGAACCAGGGCATCGGCCTCGAGTTCCAGTACATCATCGCGGCGGTGATCGGCGGCTGCCTGCTCACCGGCGGCTTCGGCTCCGCGGTGGGCGCGGCGATCGGCGCGCTGATCTTCGGCATGGCCAGGCAGGGCATCGTCTACGCGGGCTGGAACAGCGACTGGTTCCAGCTGTTCCTCGGCGTGATGCTGCTGGCAGCGGTGCTGGTGAACAACATGCTGCGGCGCCGGGCGGAAAGGGTGAAGCGATGACCTCGTTGATCGAGACCGAGAACATCGGCAAGACCTACGGCAGCGTCATCGCGTTGAGCGACGTGTCCACAGTGGTCAACGCCGGTGAGGTCACGTGCGTACTCGGCGACAACGGCGCGGGCAAGTCGACGTTGATCAAGATCCTGGCCGGCGTCCACCAGCACGACCAGGGCACTTTCAAGGTCGAAGGTGAGGAGATCAAGTTCTCCTCACCGCGCGAGGCGCTGGACCGCGGTATCGCGACTGTCTACCAGGACCTCGCCGTCGTGCCGCTGATGTCGGTGTGGCGCAACTTCTTCCTGGGCTCGGAACCGACGACGAAGTTCGGGTTCCTGGACCGGAAGAAGGGCAAGGAGATCACCAAGAAGGCGTTGTCCGACATGGGCATCGACCTGCGCGACGTCGAGCAGCCGGTCGGGACCCTGTCGGGCGGTGAACGGCAGTGCGTCGCCATCGCGCGTGCCGTGCACTTCGGCGCCAAGGTCCTGATCCTCGACGAACCGACCGCCGCGCTGGGCGTGAAGCAGGCAGGAGTGGTGCTGAAGTACGTGGCCCAGGCGCGTGATCGCGGCCTCGGCGTCGTGCTGATCACCCACAACCCGCACCACGCCTACCCGGTGGGCAACCGGTTCCTGCTGCTCAAGCGTGGCCGTGCGCTGGGCAGTTACGAGAAGTCCGAGATCGACATCAACGAGCTGACCAAGCAGATGGCCGGTGGTGCCGAGCTCGAGGCCCTGGAGCACGAGCTGCGGGGTGTCGAGGCGTGACGTCGCTGGAGGTGCTGACCGTCGGCCGGGTCGGTGTCGACCTCTACCCGGAGCAGTCCGGGGTGCCGCTGGCCAGGGTCAGCACGTTCGCCAAGTCGCTCGGCGGCACCGCGACCAACGTCGCGGTGGCCGCCGCCCGGCTCGGCCGTCGCGCCGGGGTGCTGACGAAGGTCGGCCCGGACGGCTTCGGCACGTACGTCCGCGAGGCGCTGGAGGGCTTCGGCGTCTCGTCGGAGCACGTCGGCACGTCGCCGGATCTCCTGACGCCGGTGGTGTTCTGCGAGCTCAACCCGCCCGCCGACCCGCCGTTGCTGTTCTACCGCCTGCCGATCGCGCCGGACCTGACGCTCGGCGAGGAGGACGTGCCGTGGTCGCTCGTGCGGGACGTCCCGCTGCTGTGGGTGACGGGCACGGGCGTGTCCGCGGAGCCCGCGCGGGGCACCCAGCGGATGATGCTGGCGAGCCGCGCCCGCAACGGGCACACCGTGCTGGACCTCGACTACCGGCCGATGTTCTGGCCGGACGTCGAGACCGCGCGCGCCGAGATCGGCTGGATGCTCGACCACGTGACGGTCGCCGTGGGCAACCGCACCGAGTGCGAGGTGGCGGTCGGCACGTCCGATCCCGATCTCGCCGCTGACCGTCTGCTGGCGCACGGGATCTCGTTGGCGCTGGTCAAGAAGGGCGCGGAGGGCGTGCTCGTGGCCACGCCGGAAGGTCGCTGGACCGTCGAGCCGAACCCGGTCGAGGTCGTGTGCGGACTGGGTGCCGGTGACGCGTTCGGCGGGTCGCTGGTGCACGGCCTGCTCTCCGGGTGGGACCCGGTGAAGACCGCCCGCTACGCCAACGCGGCGGGCGCGATCGTGGCGTCCCGGCTGGCCTGCGCCGATGCCATGCCGGACCAGGAAGAGATCGAGGAACTGCTGTGATCACCGACGGCCAGTGGCGGGAACTGCTGTGGCGGCGCGCGGAGGACCCCGGCTCGATCAGACGGGCCTATCAGTCGCGCAAGCGCCGGAACTCGTTGCTGAACGGCAAGTCCACGCTGTTCCTGGTCGCGGCGGACCACCCGGCACGCGGTGCGCTCGGCGTCGGTGGCGACCCGTTGGCGATGGCGGACCGGCGGTCGTTGCTCGCGCGTCTGCTCACGGCACTGGCGAACCCGGACGTCGACGGCGTGCTCGGCACGCCCGACGTGATCGAGGACCTGCTGCTGCTCGACGGCCTGAACGAGCGCGTGGTCATCGGCTCGATGAACCGCGGCGGCCTGGCCGGCGCGGACTGGGAGATCGACGACCGCTTCACCGCGTACTCCGCGTCGTCCATCGCGACGTTCGGCCTCGACGGCGGCAAGATGCTGCTGCGGCTGGTCGACTCCGACCCCGGCACGATCCCGACGCTGGAGGGCTGCGCGCGAGCCGTCACGGAGCTCGCCGAGCACGGCCTGATGGCGATGGTGGAACCGTTGCCGTACAAGCGTGATCACAACGACAAGCTGGTGCTGCAGAAGGACGCCGCGGCTCTGTCGCGGGCCTCGGCCGTGGCCGCCGGGCTGGGTTCGACCTCCGCTTACACCTGGCTGAAGCTGCCCGCGCCGGACGAGCCCGAGGTCGTGCTGGACACCACGGCGTTGCCCGCGCTGGTGCTCGGTGGCGTGCCTTCCGAACGGCCGGAGGACGACCTGGCGTCGTGGGGCCGTTCGTTGCAGCACCCGACCGTGCGCGGGCTGGTCGTCGGACGGGCGCTGCTCTACCCGCCGGACGGCGACGTCGCCGCCGCTGTCGCCGCTGCCGCTGAAATCCTCCGTACCGCGAAGGGGATCACGGAATGACCCTGCACCGTCCACTCGGGACGCTCTCGACCTCGTCCGACGTGATCTTCCTGTCTCCGGAAGACGCCGGCTGGACCTACACCGGGCTGCGCGTGCTGCGGGTCGAGGCCGGTGGGTCGGTGACGGTCGAGACCGGCGAGTTCGAGGCGTTCGTCCTGCCGTTGGCCGGATCGTTGTCGGTCGAGGTCGATGATCTTCGCTTCGAGCTGCAGGGTCGTGACTCGGTCTTCACGCGGGTGACGGACTTCGCTTACGTGCCGCGGGACGCATCGGTCGTTCTGTCCTCTGTGGACGGATGTGAGATCGCGCTGCCGATGGCGCGGTGTGATCGCAGGTTGTCGCCGAAGTACGGACCGGCGGGCGGGGTTCCGGTCGAGGTCCGCGGCTCCGGTAACGCGACCCGGCAGGTCACCAACTTCGGCGTCCCCGGCGTGTGGGACCACGCCGACAAGCTCAACGCGTGCGAGCTGATCACCCCGGACGGCAACTGGTCCTCGTACCCGCCGCACAAGCACGACTCCTCGGAGCCGTGCGAGGTGGAGAACGAGGAGATCTACTACTTCCGCATCGCCGACCGGGACGGCGTGACGCCGTCGCGCACCGGCTTCGGCTTCCACCGCACGTACACCGATGACGGCACGATCGACGAGGACGTGACCGTGCGGGACGGCGACGTGTTCCTGATCCCGCGCGGCTACCACGGTCCGTGCGTCGCGGCGCCGGGCTATCCCATGTACTACCTGAACGTCCTGGCCGGTCCGGGTGCGGAGCGGTCCATGGCGTTCTGCGACGACCCGGCGCACACCTGGGTCCGCGACAGCTGGGCGGCGCAGGAGCTCGATCCCCGGTGCCCGGTCACGACAGCAGAGGGGCGGGTCAAGTGAAGCTCACGACCGCGCAGGCGCTGGTCCGCTGGATGCTCGCGCAGCGCACCGAACTCTTCGACGGCTCGGTCGCACCGCTGTTCCCCGGCGTGTTCGCGATCTTCGGCCACGGCAACGTGCTCGGCATCGGCAACGCCCTGGAGGAGGTCCGCGACCGGATTCCGGTGTGGCGCGGGCAGAACGAGCAGGGCATGGCACTGGCCGCCGTCGGCATCTCCAAGGCCTCGCACCGCCGTCAGGTCGGCGTCGCCACGTCGTCGATCGGCCCCGGCGCCCTGAACATGGTCACCGCCGCGGGCGTCGCCCACGCCAACCGCCTGCCGCTCCTGTTGCTGCCGGGCGACACCTTCACCGGCCGCGCGCCCGACCCGGTGCTGCAACAGGTCGAGCACTTCCACGACCCGACCGCGACGGTGAACGACGCGTTCCGCGCGGTCAGCCGCTACTTCGACCGCATCACCCGCCCCGAGCAGCTGCTCTCGACGCTCCCGCAGGTCGCGCGAGTCCTGACCGACCCGGCCGACTGCGGCCCCGTGACTCTGGCGCTGCCACAGGACGTCCAGGCGGAGTCGTACGACTTCCCCTCCTCGCTGTTCGAGCCGGTCGTGCACCGCCCGCTGCGGCTCCGCCCGGACCTGAACGCACTGTCCGACGCCGCCTCGGCCATCCGCGCGGCGTCGCGCCCGTTGCTCGTCCTGGGCGGCGGCGTCCGCTACTCCGGCGCCGCCGGCCGTGCCCTGCGCTTCGCCGAACAGCACAACATCCCGGTCGTCGAGACCACCGCGGGCCGCACCCTGGTCCCGCACGAACACCCCCTGCACGCCGGTCCGCTCGGCATCACCGGCTCGACCTCGGCCAACGTCCTGGCCGCCGAAGCCGACGTGGTGCTCGCCGTCGGCACCCGCCTGCAGGACTTCACCACGGCCTCCTGGACCGTCTTCTCCCCGGACGTGCACCTGGTGTCGTTGAACGCGGCCCGCTTCGACGCCGTGAAGCACGGCTCGTTCGCCCTGGTCGCCGACGCCGACGAGGGCCTGCGCGAACTGACCGACGTCCTGGGCTCCTGGCAGGCGCCTGCGGAGTGGTCGTCGCGCGCGTCTGCGGAACGCACGAAGTGGGACGCGCACATCACGTCGTTGCGCGAGGCGTCTGCGGACCTCCCGACCTACGCCCAGGTCGTCGGCATCGTGAACGACGTCAGCGGCCCCACCGACTACGTCATGACCGCGTCCGGCGGCCTGCCCGGCGAACTGATCGGCGGCTGGCGAGCCTCCGGCGAGTCCACAATGGACGTGGAGTACGGCTTCTCCTGCATGGGCTACGAACTGGCTGGTGCCTGGGGCGCGGCGATCTCACGGCCGGAAGGCGTGGTCACCACCCTGCTCGGCGACGGCTCGTACCTGATGCTGAACTCGGAACTCTTCTCCGCCGCCTTCGCAGGCCACGGCTTCGTGGCGGTCGTCTGCGACAACGACGGCTACGCGGTCATCCACCGCCTGCAGACGGGCCAGGGCGGCGCGGGCTTCAACAACCTCTACCCCGACTGCACCACCTCCCACGCCGAACCGCCCCGCACGGACTTCGCGGCGCACGCGGCTGCGCTGGGCTGCGCGGTCTTCTCGGCCGAGTCGCTGGGTGAGCTGGAAGGTGCCTACCGCAAGGCTCGTGAGGCGGCGGTGGGTGAGAAGCGGCCGGCCGTGGTCGTGATCCGGACGCATCCGTCTTCGTGGACCGAGGCCGGGGCTTGGTGGGAGGTCGGGGTGCCGGAGGTGTCGCACCGGCCGGAGATCGCCGCGGCGCGTGACGAGGTGGCGGAGGGCAAGGCCAGGCAGGTTCGCTACCTGGGCTGAACCCCAACAGCGGATACCTCCCCGAGCAAGGCCGCCGCGAAGATGTCCCGTCGTGAGCAGACTGAGGATGGGACTGGGGGCGGCCGGCCTTGGCGTGGTCGTCCTGTTCGGTTTGGGTGTTGTCCTGTTCGTGCCGCAGTTGATCCATCCGTCGCCTCGTGTCGACCTCGCGAGTCTGACCGAACTCCAGGCGAGGTTCGTGCTGCAGCGCGAGGCGGCGCAAACCGCTCTGCGTTCGAGCCTGTTGCAGTTCTTCGGCGGCCTGTTGCTGGCGGCGGGCGGTGCGGTGACCTGGTACCAGGTCCGGGTCAACAAGGACGGCCAGATAACCGATCGCTTCAGTCGCGCCGTGGAGTACTTGGCCAACGGCCACGTGGACGTCCGGATCGGTGGCCTCTACGTGCTCGAAAGGATCGCGAAGGACTCGCCTCAGGACCGGCGGTTCGTCCAGTTCACCATCGGCAGTTTCCTGCGAAACCGCTCACCGTGGCCTGAGCAACCGATGAAACCGGTCGACCACGACCTGCCGTGGTTGCGTCTGCGAGCGCCCGACGTGCAGGTCGCGATCGAGATCCTCGCTCAGACACCGGCGAATCGCGATGCTCCTCCGTTGCTCCTGTCGCGAGCCGACCTCCGCAGCGTCCACCTGGAAGGCCGGCACCTGAGCGGCGCTTTCATCCGCCGGTCGAACCTCGCCCGCGCCAGGCTGCAGGGGACCCGCATGGACGGCTGCGATCTGCGCGCCACGGATCTCCGCGAAGCGAATCTCGTGGGGGCCGGCCTCCGGAAAGCCTCCTTGCGGAGCGCTCACCTCGAAGGCGCCGATCTTCGCGACGCCGACCTGTCGGAGACGGACCTGCGGGGCGCCCACGCCGACACCACGACCCGCTGGCCACCCGCCCTCACCCCCGAAGTCCTGCACGAACGCGGCGTCGTCGGACACGCCGCCACCGCCCAGTGACTGAGACAACCCGATCGACGGGAACAACACGCCGACCCGCTCCCTTGAACCGTTAGTTAGGTCTACGAAACGTTTCAAGGGAGCCCGAAGTGAGCCAGCTCTTCTCCCCGCTGACCCTGCGCTCGGTCACGCTGCCCAACCGCATCGCGGTCAGCCCGATGTGCCAGTACTCGGTCACCGCTGAGGACGGCGTGCCGACGAACTGGCACCTCGTCCACCTGGGCTCCCGCGCGGTCGGCGGTGCCGGCCTGGTCGTCGCCGAGGCCACGGCCGTCGTGCCGGAGGGGCGGATCAGCCCGCAGGACACCGGCATCTGGAACGACGCGCAGGTCGAAGCCTGGAAGCCCATCACGCAGTTCATCAAGGAGCACGGCGCGGTCCCCGGCATCCAGCTCGCCCACGCCGGGCGCAAGGCCGTCGGTGACTGGGTGCCGGTCGCGCCCACCACGGAGCCGTTCCCCGGTCTTAACACGCCGGAGAAGCTCGAGAGCCACAGTGGGATCGTGAAGGCCTTCGTCGACGGCGCGCTGCGGGCGGTCGAGGCCGGCTTCGAGGTGCTCGAGATCCACGCGGCCCACGGGTACCTGCTCCACGAGTTCTACTCGCCGCTCACGAACGAGGGCAGCATCGAGGAACGCATCGCCCCCTCCGTCGAGGTCACCGCTGCTGTGCGGGCCGCGGTGGGACCGGACGTGCCGGTGTTCGTGCGCATCAGCGGCACCGACTGGGTGGAGGGCGGGTGGACCGCCGACGACAGCGTCGTGCTGGCACAGGCGCTCAAGGCCGCGGGTGCGGACCTGATCGACGTGTCCAGCGGTGGCAACACCGCGCAGGCGGACATCCCGATCGGGCCCGGCTACCAGGTGCCGCTCGCCGAAGCGGTGCGACGCAAGGCAGACGTGCCCACGGGTGCGGTCGGCCTGATCACGGACGCGAAGCAGGCCGAACAGGTTGTGACGGACGGAGCCGCCGACCTGGTCCTGCTCGCGCGCGAACTGCTCCGCGACCCGTACTGGCCGCTGCACGCGGCACAGCAGCTGGGTGTGGAGGTCAGGGCGCCGAAGCAGTACGCCAGGGCGTTCTGAAAGAGCCCTCAGAGTTCAAGGGCTGGGCGCCGGAAGACCGGTTGCCCAACCCTTGAACTCCGAAGGCTGAATTCAGCGACGGTAGTCGTCGTAGTCGTCGTACGGGTCGTCACGTGGCTCATCGCCACCACGCCCGTTCGGCGACCTTTCGTCACCAGACAGCTCGCGCTGCAGCGCAGCGAAGTCGGTCTCATGAGAGCTGTACTTGAGCTCCCTGGCGACCTTCGTCTGCTTGGCCTTCGCTCGGCCGCGCCCCATGGCTCGACCCCCTCGCACAGGGACGGGGGCGGCCGGGGGAACGGCGGCCCCACTCGTCTCGACAACTAGTTCCTGGTAACTACCGTACCGTGCCGATGGGGTTCCTCGCGACGCGGTAGGCGTGACACGTACCGCCAAATCTCCCGGCCGCCCTCGCGTGGAAGGATGCACAGGTGCCCAGACCGTTCGTCGCCTACCTGAGGGTGTACGAACCGTTATCGGTGTTGGACGCACCGCTAGCGGCCAAGGTCGAAAAAGCCCTGGAAAAGGGCCCGATCCCCCGCTCGGAGGCAGGGGATCGCGAACGCGAGCTGTGGTTGCGATCACAGTTGGGACGAAAGCTCCTCCCGGGCGAGTCCTTCGACGTGATGACGATCAGTCCGGCCGAGGTTCCGACCTCCGAAGCGGCGCGTGTCGGCGCGGGGCCGCTCGTCTGCCCCCTCGACCTCCGGGCACGGTCCGCCGCCGCTCTGGTGGGCTTCCTGGCCTCCGCGCCGCCGATCCTGCAGGACGCCGCGCTCGACCTCTCCCCGGAGACGGTCAGGGCCCGCGCGTCCGCCGTGATGGCCGAGCTCGCCGCGGGGGCCGTGCACGTCATCTCCACGACGTGGACGGTGCCGCTGCCGTGGTTCGCCCTCGTCGACCCCGCCCAGCGCCGCGTGGTGCTGGCGAGCGCCCAGGACGACCCGGAACGCCAGGTGTCGTGGCGCGTGGCGATGGCGGACGCCCGGCGCAGGGTGGCGAGGGCGCTCAAGGTCGTGAAGGGCTCCCTGGGCGACGAGGGGCCCGCCACGATCCTGGCCGACACGGGCCGCTGGCTGGAGCACTTCCACCCGCACTCGGCCGTCGAGCTCGACTACGGCGGCCTGGTGCAGCTGCTCGACGACAAGGACCTGCTGGAGGACACCTCCGCGGTCGACGTGAACGCCATCGTCGACGCCCTGGAGAACGACGACGCCGAGGAGGTCGCGCTGCGCTACGAGGCGTTGCGCGAGTTCTGGGGCGAGCTCGCCCGCAGGGAACGCCACGGCTGAAGCAGCACGCGGGCCGTCACGCCCGCCGCTGCCGCCAGGAGCATCGCCGCCGGCCAGCCCACGCCGGTCGCGACGAACGCGGCTACCGGGGGCGTCACGGCGGCGGACAGGTAGTTCGCGGAGTTCTGCATCGCCAGCGCGGTGCCGCTGCGGCCGGCGGGTGCCAGCTCCATCGCCTCGGTGACCGCGAGCCCGTTCCAGCAGACCGAGACCGCCGTCGTGGGCACGAGCGCCGCCACCAGCAGCCACACCGGCGCCTGGTCGAGCGCCGCGATCAGCACGAGCCCGCCGACCGTCACCACCGAGAGGATCTTCAGCGGCCCGATCCGGTTGCGCACCCGGTCCGACCACACGCCGACCCCGAGCCGGGCCGCGCCGCCGATGACCTGGGCGATCGCGAAGATCGTCGCCGCGGTGCCGACCGCCAGGCCCCGGTGGTCGTGCAGCAACGCCACGAGCAGCGTCGTCGTCGTGAACTGCGGCACCACCAGCAGCCCGCTGGCCAGCGACAACCGCAACAGCCGCGGGTCGCGCAGGATCAGCCCGTGGTCCGTCGACGCGCGCACGGCACCCGGTGGCTCACGGACCCAGATCGCCACGGCCAGTGCCACCAGCCCGGTCGCGCCCGCGAGGACCACCATCGCCCCCGGCACGCCGGCCATCGCCGCCACGGCGGGCAGCACCGCGGCCGTCAGCGCCGCTCCCAGCGGGGTCGCCGTCTGCCGCACCCCGATCGCGAAGCCGCGCTGGGACGCCCCGAACCACGACATCACGGCCCGCCCGCTGGCGGCGTTGACGCTGGCCCCGAACAGCCCCGCGCCGAGCAGTGCGGCCCCGGCGACCCACGCGTTGCCGAACGCGGCACCGGCCAGGCACCCGGCCGCGCCCACGCCGCCGATCGTCATGACCAGCCGCTCACCGTGCCGGTCCGCCGCGAAGCCCCACGGCACGAGGGCGATCATCGTGCCCAGGTTCACGGCCCCGAGGAGCAGGCCGACCTGCGGCAACGTCAGGGAGAAGTGGTCGCGCAGCTGGGGGCTGATCGCCGGCAGCCCGAGGAAGACGGCCGCGTTCGTGCCTTGGGCGAGAGCCCCGATGCACAGCACGACCCAGCGATACCCCATGAGGGCACGCTAGGTCGGTTGCTCAGAAAGTGGAACGGTCGTCCCAGATTATGGGATGTCAGCTCTTCCGGCGGTGGTGCCCGCGCTCGGCGGCCAGCAGCTCGTCGACCGAGGCGCTCCCGCGCTGGTAGCGCGACGCGATCTCGGCGTTGAGCTTGTCCACCACCACCTGCACCTCACGCCGGCGCACCGACACCGAGGCCTCTTCGGAGATGAACGTCTCCAGCACCTCGCCGAGGCGTGACTCGGACAACGAGCTCACGTCCGAGAGGTCGACGTCGGAGATCAGCGCTTCCACGTGCCGTTGGTGCGCATCGGCACGTGAGGGCTCATGGGTCTGGTAACGCCCGAGGCCCGTCGCCGGGCCGACGGCGTTCGTGGAGAGGATCGTGGCCAGCTGGTCGACCACCGCCGAACCGCCGGAGCTGCGGCGCTCCTGTTCCGCGCGCACGATGTCGATCCGCGCGTGCAACAACCGCCGCAGGTAGGACAGGTCGGTCTCTTCCTGCGCTGCTTCGTCGCGGAGTTCGCGCACCTCCACGAGCGGGCGCTGCTCGACGCCCTCCGTGTAGTCGGGGGCGAGCACCCTGTCGATTCGGCGGCGCCCGCCAGGACGCACCTCGATCACGTGTCCATCCTGCGGTAGATCCTCCTCACCCGCCAACACATGTCATGCACCAAACTTGTCTCAAATGTGCACACCCAGCAGCTTTCGCGCCTCATCAGGTGACAGGGCGGGACGCTGGGCGATCTTCGAGAGTCCCGCGGCACGTGCCACGAGCTGTGCGTTGTCCCGCACCGGCACCCCCCGCGAGTAGCTGGTCGTGTCTTCCATACCCACTCGGAGGTGACCACCCGCACCCAGTGCGGTGAACATCACCGGAAGCGTGGTGCGACCGATCCCGGTGGCGGAGAACGTTGCCCCGTCCGGCAGGGCGGCGACCGCGGCGACCAGCGTCGCGGCGTCACCGGGCATGCCGCCGGGCACGCCCATGACGAGGTCGACGTGCACGTGGCCACCCGCCGGCAGGCCGTGCTGGTCAAGCAGGCGCTTCAACGACGCCAGCTGACCGATGTCGAAGATCTCGTACTCCGGGACGATGCCGCGTTCCTGCATGCCCTTGTGCAGGGCGACGATGAACTCCCAGCGGTTCAGGAAGACGTCGTCGCCGAAGTTGACCGTGCCCATCGTGCACGACGCCGAGTCCGGCATCGCCTCGAGCACGCGCAGCCGGTCCGCCTCGGGGTCGTGCACCGACCCGCCCGTCGACAGCTGCACGACGAGGTTCGTCTCCGACCGCAGCGCCTCGACGGTGGCCTTCAACCGGCCGAGGTCGAGCGACGGCTTGGCGTCCTCACCGCGGATGTGGACGTGGATCATGGCCGCGCCGACCTGCTCGCAGCTCTGCGCCGTCGCGACCAGCTCTTCCAGGGTCACCGGAAGCTGCGGGACGTCGGCTTTCGCGTGTTCGGCTCCGGTGGGAGCGACGGTGATCAGCGTGCCCAGGGACATGCCCCGGACCTTAGGGCGTCAGCCCCTCAAGTTGCGAACAGCTTCCCGGCCCAGTCCGGGCGTGTCCGGCGGCACCGAGTCGGGGTCGATTCGTGCCTGGACCTCCCGTTCGGGCGCTCCGGCCACGAGGTCCGCCTCGACCGGTACGGATCGCTTGACCAGCGCCAACGCGACCGGTCCGAGCTCGTGGTGCAGCACCACGCTGCCCACCCGGCCCACCGCGCGACCGTCCAGCGAGACCGGGTCGCCGGTCTCCGGCTGGGCGTCGGCAGAACCATCCAGGTGGAGTAGGAGCATCCGGCGCGGCGGGCGTCCCACGTTGTGGACCTTCGCGACCGTCTCCTGACCGCGGTAGCAGCCCTTGTTCAGGTGCACCGCGCTGTCGATCAGGCCGACCTCGTGCGGGATGGTGCGCTCGTCGGTGTCCACGCCCTGGCGCGGGCGAAGCGCTTCGACCCGCAACGCCTCGAACGCGAAGCTGCCGGCCGGACGCGCGCCGGCGTCCGTGATCCGCTGCCACCAGCCGGCCAGCTCGGCCCGCGGGACCAGCAGGTCGACCGCGTGCTGACCGGGCCACGACGCCCTGCGCACGAAGCCCTCGCCCAGCGGCTCGACGTCGGCGGGCATCGGCACGCCCAGCTTCTCGAGCACCGCGGGCGTCTCCGGCCCGGTGACCGTCAGCAGCGCGAACTCCGCCGACGCGTCCCGCGGCTCGACCTTCGACCAGAAGACCATCTTCTTCAGGTACGCGAGCAGGTCGTCGACCTTCTCGACGTCGAGGAACACCGTGCCGCCGACGTTCGCGACCACCATGTGGTGCTCGAGGCGGCCCTGCGCGTCGAGGATCAGCGCCTCGGTGGCCGCGCCCTCGCCCAGGTGCTCGAAGTGCTGGCTCGTGAGCTGGTGCAGCCACGTGAGCCGGTCCTGCCCCGGAACCGCGATGATGCCGCGGTTCGAGCGGTCGACGACCACCGCGGACCGGACCGCCGAGCGCTGTTCGGCGAACGGGTCGCCGTAGTGCCAGGCGACGCCGGCGTCGGTCGAGTCGTCGGGCGGGGGGATGGCTCCGGGGAAGCTCACTCGGACTCCTGCTCCTGCTCGATGCAGTCGCGGCACGTGCCGGACAGCGCGAGGTGGCTCGCATCCAGTTCGAACCCGTCGCGGTCCCGCAATGTTCCGACCAACGGTTCGAGCAGCTCGGACGGGATCTCCTGGACGCCGCCGCAGACGTGGCACACGAGGTGCACGTGCTGGTGCTCGTCGACCGAGTAGCTCGGCGCGCCGTGACCGAGGTGCGTGTGCCGGACGAGCCCGAGCTTGTCGAGCAGGTCGAGCGTCCGGTAGATCGTGGTGATGTTGACCGTCGGCGCCGTCTCCTGGACGCGCGCGCAGATCTGCTCGGGAGTGGCGTGCTCCAGAGCTCTGACCGCGTCCAGCACCAGCTGGCGCTGCGGCGTCATCCTCATGCCGCGGTCGTGCAGCGTTTTCCGCAGGCCTCTTGCGGTCTCCACGACACCATGTTAGTTGCTGCCAGTACGCTCGGCCCATGCGCGTGCTGGCACTGCTCGACGGAACCCTCGCTGACCCCGACTCGCCGCTGATCCGCGTCGACGACCTCGGGCTCATGCGCGGTGACGGCGTGTTCGAAACGATCCTCGTGGTCGGGGGGAAGCCCCGCGAGCTCACGCCCCACCTGGACCGGCTCGACCGGTCCGCCGCCATGCTCGACATGCTGCCGCCTCCGCGTGCGGAGTTCGAGCGGGCGGTCGAGCTCGTCCTCGGCAACTGGGAGGGCAGCGGAGAGTTCGCCCTGAAGCTCGTCTACACCCGTGGCGTCGAGGGCGGTGACGGCACGCCCACCGGTTTCGCGCTCGGCATGGAGATCGGCGCGAAGGTGCTCAAGCAGCGCGCCGAGGGCCTGGCGGCCGTGACGCTCGACCGCGGTATCGACGCCGACCTCGCCGACCGCGCGCCGTGGTTGCTGCTGGGCGCGAAGTCGCTGTCGTACGCGATCAACATGGCCGCGCTGCGCGAGGCCGAGCGCCGCGGTGCCGCCGAGGTCATCTTCACGACGTCGGAGGGCTCCGTGCTGGAGGGCCCGACCTCGACCGTGATCGTGGTGCGCGGCAAGACGCTCGTCACCCCGCCGTCGAAGCTCGGCATCCTGCCCGGCACCACGCAGTACGCGTTGTTCCGCGCCGCCGAGCGCGCCGGCTGGACCGTGCTCGTGGAGCCGGTCCAGACCGGCGAGCTCTACGACGCCGAGGGCGTGTTCCTCGCGTCCAGCGTCCGCAAGATCACGCGGGTGACCACGCTGGACGGCAAGCAGCTGCCCGACTCGTCGGCCCTGCTGACGGAGCTGCAGGGCCTGTACGAGTCCGAGTACTGATCTTCTAGCGGAGTCCGGCGTCGACCGCGGCCATCAACGGGCCGCGGTCGCCCGACATCTCCCAGAACATCGCGCCCAGCAGGTTCTTCGACTTCAGCCAGGCCGTCTTCTTCTGGATCGACCAGGCGTCGTCGAAGGTCCACCACTGGTTGCCGGTGTAGCAGGACGTCGCCACGGCCACCTCGTCGTGGAAGACGGTGCAGTTCGGCACGGACGCGACGAGGTTGGCGTACCCGCGCGTGCCCGACTCCTCCGGGAACTGGCCGGGTGCGGCGCCTCCCGCGGTCTGCCACTCGCCGTTCTTGCCGCCGTTGACCACGTTCTGCCAGCCGCGGCCGTAGAACGCGAGGCCGAGCGCGATCTTGCGCGACGGCACCCCGGCGTCGAGGTAGGTCTGCACGGTGTTCTCGACGCTGAACTTGGTCGTGTACGGGTCGTCCGGGTCCGGGTAGAGGTTGCCCTGGTGACCGGTGCGGTTCGGCTCCCACGAGTTGTCGCTGCCGGAGCCGTGGAAGTCGTAGCCCTGGACGTTGAAGATGTCCATCGACTGGGCCACCCGCCCGAGCTCCCAGCCCGCCGCGATCTTGGCCGGGTCGGCCGGGGTGAACGCGGTGATCTGGTAGCGCTTGCCCGTGGTGGTGCTCAGCGCGTCGAGCTGGCGGCGGAACTCCTCGATCAGCAACGTGTTGTTGACCTTGTCCTGCGGCCCGAAGTGGTTGCCGGCGTGGCCTTCCGCGCCCGGCCACTCCCAGTCGAGGTCGATGCCGTCGAAGATGCCCGCGGCGCTGCCGGGACCGCCCGCGCTGTTGTACACGGGCAGGTTGCCCTTGATGTAGACGTCGAGGCACGACGCCACGAACTTCTTGCGCGAGGCATCCGTCGCCGCGACGTCGGAGAAGTACTTGGAGTACGTCCACCCGCCGAGCGAGATCAGCACCTTGAGGTTCGGGAACCTGGCCTTGAGCTTCTTGAGCTGGTTGTAGTTGCCGCGCAACGGTTCCCAGCCGCTGTCCGCCACGCCGTCGACGGACTGCGCCGCGCTCATCGGCCTGCTGTAGTCGGCCTCGGCGTCACCCGCGCCGTCGCCCTGGTTCGGGTCCTGCGGGTCGGCGCTGGTGCCCTTCGTGACGCCCTGCAGGCACGTCAGATTGACCGGGTCGATGTTGCCGAAGGCGTAGTTGACGTGCGTCATCTTCGCCGCGTCCATGTCCTTCACGAAGTACTGGCGTCCATAGATGCCCCACTGCACGAAGTACCCGACGCGCGCGTAGCCGCTGACGATGTCGTTGGTGCGTTCAGTCAGTGCGGTGCTTGGGGTCGAGAGGTTGTCGTAGATGTCCCGGGCTCGGACGGTGAAGGTGTAGCTCGTGGACGGAGTCAGGCCGGTCACCGTGGCCGTGGTGCCGCTGACGGTCTGCTTGACCGTCGAGCCCACGTAGACGTCGTAGTTCGCGACGCCCTTGTTGTCGGTGGAGGCGTTCCAAGCCAGCGTGATGCTGCCGGCGTCCTTGGCCGTGGCGCGCAGGTTGGCCGGTGCCGTGGGCGGGGTGGTGTCGTCGGCCGGGTTGTTGGTGGTGACGCTCAGGGCGCTGCTCGCGGTGCTTTGAGCGCCCTTGGAGTCCTTGGCGCGCACCGTGAACGAGTACGCGGTGTTCGGGTTCAGGCCGGTGATGATCGTGGACGTCGTGGTGGAGCTGCCGGCGAGCGCCGAGCCGTTGTAGACGTCGTAGCCCGTGATCGGGAGCGAGCCGGGCGTGGAGGCGTTCCACTGCAGGGTCACCGTGCGCGTGGTCTTCGTCGGTGACGTCAGACCCGTTGGTGCGCTCGGCGGGGTGTCGGCGCTGCCGTCGCAGTTCGCGTTGTTGATGCGGCACGTCACCGGGTCGACGTTGGAGCTGATGGAGAACGCCGGGCTGTACGGCTCGGTGCTCGCTCCGGCGTTGACGGTCTTGTTGTAGTAGACCGGGGTGACGGTGACCTGGTTGCCGTTCTGCGTGACCGTGCTGTTCTGGGCGTTGCTCACCGTCACGCCGTTGGGGAGCGTGAAGCTGATCGACCAGTCGGTGACCGCGGCGGTGCCGTGGTTGCGCACGACGAACTTCGCCGTGCCGCCCGAGACCGAGTAGTCGGCCGTGAGTCCGGTCGGTGTCGGTGCGGGGTCACCGGTGCCGTCGCACGCCATGTTGTTGATCGTGCAGGTGGTCGGGTCGGCCGCGGCGCTCAGCGTGAACGTCGGGCTGTACGGCTCGGTGTTGCGCCCGGCGGGGATGTTGTTGATGTAGAAGGCCGGAGTGAGCGTCACTCTCGTGCCGTTCTGGGTGATCGTCGCGTTCTGCGGGTTGGTGGCGGTCACGCCGGACGGCAGGTCGAACTTGAGCGACCACCCGTTGAGCGCGGTCGTGCTCGCGTTGGCGACCACGAACTTGGCGCTCGTGCCGGTGCGGGAGAAGGTCGCCGTGATGCCGGTGGCGGCCTGGGCGGGGACCGCCAGGGCCAGCGCGGCGAGGAGAACTGCTAGCAGGGCAGGGACTCGGCGCATGCGGAACTCCAGGTTGGTAGAGGTTCCGCGGCGGCCTTCCCCTTCACGGTATTTGGTCTGGACCACTCACGTCAACGGCCGTCCGGCTCAGTCGACGGGGCGGAACCGGACGCTCGTCCCCGGTCGCGCCTGGCCGAGAAACCGCAGGTGGTCGCAGTCGACGACGCCGATGACGGGATAGCCGCCGGTCGTCGGGTGGTCGTTGAGGAACACCACGGGCTGGCCGTCCGGCGGCACCTGGACCGAGCCGGTGATCATGCCCTCGCTGGGAATCTCCCCGTCACGACGATTCAGCTTCGTCCCGTGCAGCCGCGCGCCGACCCGGTTTCCGCGGTCGGAGACCGTCCAGGACCCCTGGCGCAGCTGGGTTTCCGCGTCGTCGAACCAGTCGTCGCGCGGGCCGAGCCGGATGGGGACGACCAGCGTCGACGGCGCGTGGTGGGGCGGCACGACGTCGGCGCCCCTGGCCGGGTTCGGTGCGCCGAGGTGGAGGACGTCGTTGTCCCGCAACGGGTCTGGACCGATTCCGGACAGCAGGTCGGTGGAGCGGCTGCCCAGCTCCTCCGCGACGTCGATGCCGCCGGAGATGGCCAGGTACGTGCGGAGACCGGTCTGCGGTGTGCCGATGGTGAGGGTCTGGTTCTGGTGGAGGTGGACCGGCTGGTGCGAGTCGACGAGCCTGCCGTCGATCCTGACCTCGGTCGGTGGTCCGGTGACGGCGATGGTGCAGCTGGCGCCGGCCTTCAGCGAGAGGCCGCCCAGCAGGAGCTCGAGGCCGGCGGCGCGTTCGTCGTTGCCGACGAGCCGGTTGGCCAGGGTCAGCGAGTGCGGGTCGACGGCGCCGGACGGCGGCACGCCGAGGTGGGCGTGGCCCGGCCGGCCGAGGTCCTGGACGAGAGCCTGCGGACCGGTCTTGAGGATCGTGACGCTGCGGCTCATGCGACCACGAACCTGACCTGGTCGCCGGGCTGCAGGAGCGCGGGGGTCTCGGCCCTGGGGTCGAACAGCGTGATCTCGGTGCGGCCGATCAGCCGCCAGCCGCCCGGTGTGGCGCGGGGGTAGGCGGCGGTGAACTCGCCCGCGATGGCGACGGAGCCCTGCGGGACCTTCGTGCGCGGGGAGTCGAGCCGCGGCTGGTGGAGGTTGTCGGGGAGGCCGGTGAGGTAGCCGAAGCCGGGGGCGAAGCCGCAGAACGCGACCTCGTAGGTGGCCTCGGTGTGGAGCTTCACGACCTCGTCCCCGGTGATGCCCGCCGTGTCCGCGACGAGGTCGAGGTCCGGGCCGTCGTAGGTGACCGGGATGGTGATCTCCCGCGGGTGCGTCGTCGGTGCCTTGGTCAGGTCGACGGTCTTCAGCGTGTCCCTGACCCGGTGGAGGTCACCCTTGACCAGCACTGTTCGTGCGGCCGGGACCAGCTCCTCGATGCCGTCGAGGTCCTGGAGGGCCGCGCGGACGGCCGCGACCTCCGTCAGTGAGTCGACCTCGACCAGGAGGGCGTCGGTTCCGCAGCGCCGCAGAAGCATGCCACCCATGCTACGGGGAATCGTGGGATTGTTGAACAATCCGACACGCGGTGGATGTCGTCGGCTCCGCTGAAGTGTCGCGACGCCTTGGATCGTTCAACAATCCCACGAGTCGATCGCTGGATCGTTGAACAATCCGGTCGTTGGACTGTCGGATTGTTCAACGATCCCTCAAGTCGAGTGTTGAATCGTTGAACAATCCTGCGATCCGAGGTCAGCCGACGATGCGCTTGAGGTGCGCGGACGCGTGCGGCTGCATCTCCTGGCCGACCATGGCGCGCTCCTCGACGTAGGCGAGGTCGCCGTTGTTGACGATGCCGTACAGGCGCTGCGCGGCCTTGACCTCCTTGGCCGTGGCCGTGCGGATCACCGCGTCGGTCTCGAACTCCCAGGACGTCTGCGTGCGCACCTTGCCGTAGTACAGCTCGACGATGCCCGTGTTGTGGGCGAGCAGCAGCTCGATGGAGTCGTCCGCCTGCGGGCGCCAGAAACCCTGCTCGCGCGCCGCGGGACGGATGACCTCGCCGGCCTCGTTCAGCAGCCACGACCGGGCCTCGTACACGAGGAACGGACGGCCGTCGTGGGCGAACGTGATCTGCTGGCCGAAGCGGAACGGGCCGTCGATCGTCGGGTAGACGATCTCGCCCTCGCCGCGCCACACGCCGACCAGCGGGAGGACCGCCAGGAGGGCGTCGTTGAGGTTCTCGCCTTCCCTGAGGTTCGCCGTGTCGCCCGGGATGGGCATGTCGGTGAACTGGGGGAGGTTGCGCTCCCTCGTGGCTGCCGCTCGTTCTTCGGCCAGGCGGATGGCCTCGTCGCCGCTGCCGGGGATCGGGACTGCGCCTGGGGTGCCGGCCGCGCCGGGGGTGCCTGGGTTGCTTGGGGTGCCGTTGGCGCCTGGGGTCGTCATCGCTGGTCTGAGTAGAGGCGGTAGACGACGTAGCCGGCGAACCACAGTACGGCGATCGTCACTAGTACTAGGAGTCCTGTGAAGATGTGTTCCACGGGTGTGAGGATATCTCTCGCGGGTTGACGTGCAGAGTTGTGGTGGTCGAGGACACCGGCTTCGGGTCGCGCCGGTTGGATGTTCGGTTGCGTTTGGCGTGCGGGTTCCTGTTTCCAGCGCGGGGCTCTGCCCCGGACCCCGCCAACTGATCAAAGACCCCCAGCGCCGTGAGCAGGCTGATGGCACGCCTGTTGCTTTCGGCGGCTTGCGGCTGCATAGGTGGTGCGGTTCGGGTGGGGTGGTCCCGTCCCAAGCCGAGTCCGAGCGAGCCACAAGCAGGTAGGGGTGTCAACCCGCCGAAAAGCGTGGCGGGTTGACACCCCTACCTGCTTGCAGCGAGTGCTGGGCACGGCTCGTGACGGGACCACCCCACCGGAACCTCGCGTTTCAAGCGACAAGCGGCTCGCCTTCGGCTTCGCAGTCGGCTCGGCTTCGCCATCGTGGCCGGATACGCGAAAAGCCCCGGCGGTGTGGCACCGCCGGGGCTTCCAGGTCTCATCGGGTCTCAGGCGACCGCGATCTCCACCGCGTGCACGCCGGGGCCCTCGGCCGAGACGGCTGCCTGGCCGTTGCCCGAGCGGTGCAGGGCTCGGACGGTCCAGGAGCCAGGGGCCGCGAAGAAGCGGAAGTCGCCTTCCGGGGAGGAGACGACCTCTGCCGTGAATTCGCCGGTCGAGTCCAGCAGGCGGACGAAGGCGCCGCCCACCGGGGTGCCGTCGGCGAGGACCTTGCCCTCCAGGACGGTTTCCGTGGTCGAGACCTCGATCGTGCCGCCCTGGACGGGGGCGCCGCAGCTGTCGCTCATGGTGGTCAGGCCTCCTTGCCGGTGCCGGTCTCGATCGGAACGCCGATCAGCGAGCCGTACTCGGTCCAGGAGCCGTCGTAGTTCTTGACGTCCTCGTGGCCGAGGAGCTCGCGCAGGGCGAACCACGTGTGGGACGAGCGCTCGCCGATGCGGCAGTACGCGATGGTCTTGCGGCTGCCGTCGAAGCCCGCCTCCTCGTAGAGGGCGCGGAGCTCGTCGTCGGACTTGAAGGTGCCGTCCTCGTTGGCCGCCTTCGACCACGGGACGTTCACGGCCGAGGGGATGTGGCCGCCTCGCTGGGCCTGCTCCTGCGGGAGGTGGGCCGGGGCGAGGAGCTTGCCCGAGAACTCGTCGGGGGAGCGGACGTCGACCAGGTTCTTGTTGCCGATGGCCTCGACGACCTCGTCGCGGAAGGCGCGGATCGACAGGTCCTGCTCCTGGGCGGAGTACGAGGTCTCGGAACGGGTGACCTCCTCCTTGTCCAGGGGGCGGCCGTCGAGCTCCCACTTCTTGCGGCCGCCGTCGAGGAGCTTGACGTTGGTGTGGCCGTAGAGCTTGAAGTACCAGTAGGCGTAGGCGGCGAACCAGTTGTTGTTGCCGCCGTAGAGGACGACCGTGTCGTCGTTGGAGATGCCCTTGGCCGAGAGCAGCTTCTCGAAGCCCTCGCGGTCGACGAAGTCGCGGCGCACCGGGTCCTGGAGGTCCTTCTTCCAGTCGATCTTCACGGCGCCGGGGATGTGCCCGCCGTCGTACGCGGTGGTGTCCTCGTCGACCTCCGCGAAGACGACGCCGGGCGTCTGGAGGTTCTCCTCCGACCAGGCGGCGGAGACCAGCACGTTCTCACGGCTCATGGGAAGTTGCTCCTGTAGTAGTGCGTGTCTTTATTGCGGGCGGGCGGTTGCCGGTGCGTACCGGCGCAGCAGCAGGTACATCTCGCACCCCAGGCACAGGCCGAGCGCGGCGTTGAGCAGCGCTGCCACCAGTGCCATGCCGGTCGCGACCATGCCGAGCGTGGTGAGGCCCGTGGCGTAACCGAGGGTGCCGATCAGGGCGAAGACGAAACCGACGCCCTGCGCGAACCGCAGCGGGGCGGCTTCCTCGCGTTCGGTGGTAGGGGTGAGGCGCGGCTGGATCGCGTAGCGGTAGACGTGTCCCCACGGGTTGAGCTTCAGCGAGATGAACGCGCACATCGCGAACAGCACCGTCTGGGCGGCGAGGAGACGCCACCAGCCGGTGAGCAGCACGACGGCCAGGATGATCGTGGTCATCCAGGCGGAGAAGCGCGGGCCGCGCGGGTCTACAGGGTTGTCCTTGGGCACGACGACCTCCGGGCAGACGGACGAGTGCTTTCAGTCCGGCAGAGGTAGCTGATGGGCGTCAAGCGGCCCAGTCAGCTCGTCGTGCGACACAGGCTGCTGCGCACGCGGCACAGGTCAACCGCGCGTCGCTTCGTGAGCAGCATGGTCATGCCAGCGAGGGTAGCTCTCAATCCCTCGGTGCGGGAGGTATGTCCATCTGGTGGAACAACGCAGGTTCACTCGACCGGATTAGGCCGTGTCCTGCGAGTTCGTCCGGTGAGAGGCGCGGGCGAGAGACCCGGAGGCGGTGCCGCCGCGGCGCCCTCATACCGGGCGTATTCGGGCGCTGCGGCGGTGCCGTCTCCGGGGCCCTCGGCCGCTCCTGTCGCCCGACGGGCTCGCGGGACACGGCCTAAGGCAAATGCGGGCGGAGGGCGTCCAGCAACGAGTCGCGTTTCGGCACCCCGCCGACGCGCAGCAACTCGGTCCCGTCGGACGCCAGGGCGAGCGTCGTCGGGGTGCGCATGATGCCGAGCCGGGCGGCCACGTCCGGGAGGTTCGTGACGTCGAGCTCGGCGTGGGTGAGGCCGTCGGTGCGGGACGCGAGGTCGCTCAGGATCACCTTCGCGTGCCGGCAGGGGGCGCAGAACGTCGTGGAGAGCTGGACCAGCGTCACCCCCGGCGCGAGCAGGTCGCGCACGGGGGCGGGCAGGTCGGCGGAAGGCTTCCGGCGGGACGAGATGCGGCCCTCCCGGACCTTGAGCAGCACGGCGATCGCGCCGGCCACGGCCAGCGCGCCCACGAGCGCCCACACACCTGTCATCGTTGGGTCAACGGTACATCCGCGATCTCGCCGGACAGCTTGAACGAGCCGCTCTCCACCTCGACGGCCGTGGGCGTCGCGCCGAACGGCAGCGTGCCGGGGTCGATCTTGATCGCGAGCGCCTGGCGCAGCTGCGGGATGATCTGCTTCAACGACGTGTCGTCGAGCTCGATGTCGTCGATGTTGATCTGGATGGCGCCGCTGACCAGAGCGATCTGGCCGTACGCGGTGAGCACGACGGTCTTGCCCGCCACGTTGGTCTGGCCGGAGAGCTTGATCGCGGCCGTCGTCTTGGGCGCCTTCGGGTCCGTCGGCGCCTGGGTGGCGACGCGGTTGTCCGGCTCGATCGAGAGCTTGTCGAACGGCGTCACCTGGTTCGCGAGCCGGTTCAGGTCGAGCGCCTTGATCCGCACGCTGCCCTTGACCGTGTCGATGGTCGCCTTGGAGACGTTGCCCGCCAACAGGTCCGAGAGCGCGACGCGGGTGTGCAGGAGGTCGGCCTCGACGTCGAGGTCGCGCAGGTCCACGCCCTGCTGCTCGTCCTTGATCGGCACGCCGTACGCGCGGATCTCCACGTGCTGGTAGTCGCCGCGCAGCGCCTGCAGGATGAACGGGAACCCGTTGATCCGCACCGCCGGGTCCTCGTTGAGCTGCAGCTTCTCCCGCATGCGCTGAGCGATCTGGTACTCGCCGGCCGCCGCCAGCGCGAAGTCGGCCGCGACGAGCAGCACGCCGAGCACGATCACCGTGATGATGAGGAACTTGCCGCGCCGCGACTTCTTCTTCGGCCTGGCGCGGGCTGGGGTCTGGCCGGGAAACCCTGCAGTCATTCCTCGTCCTTCGAGTCAGTGCGCGATCTTCGCGGCGGTCCACGCCGCCATCCGGTCTACCAGGTCGGGAGTCGAGGCCGATTCGGCGTGCCGCATGCCCTTCTCGATCCACAACTCGCCATGTCCCGAGGACGCGCGGTGCAGCGACCTGGCGTGCTCCACGCCGAAATAGTGGTCCAGGTCACCGTGCACGATCAGCAGTGGGGTGGGCGTGATGCGCCCCACGACCTCCAGCGGGCTCTCCGGCGCCTGTACCCAGCTGCCGCCGAGCCGAACCCCCATCGCCCGCGCGGCGAGCTTGCCGTGCGGCTGCTCCAGCAACCAGTGCACCCGGCGCATGGGAGCGGTCTCGCGCGACCACCAGCGGGCGGGTCCGCTCACGGACACGACCGCGTCCGGCTTCGTCTCCCCGAGCGCCGCGTGCCGCAGCACGACCGAGGCGCCCATCGAGAACCCGATCGTGGCGACCTTCGCGTAGCCCAGCGACCGGGCCGTCAGCACCGCCGCCTCGATGTCGTGGACCTCGTCCGCGCCGACCGTGGACCGTCCGCCGGACCGCCCGTGGCCGCGGAAGTCGAACGCCACGACACCCCCGCGCCGGGCCAGCCGGGCGAGCACGCGGGCCACGTACGGCTTGGTCACGTTGTTCGTGAACCCGTGTCCCACAACGAAAGCGAGGCCGCTGTCCCCCTGGTGGTGGACCCCCTGCAGCCGCACCCCGTCGTGTGACATGGATGTAACAGGCGTGACGCTTGTGGAAACAACTGTGAGCACGGCTTCTTGACCTGGGACTTTCTCGGGTTGCACCGGTATCGTCTCCGTCATCCGCAGGCAACGGGGCCCGGTCACCGTACGCCGCTGGTCTGGTCCAGGTGACCGACCACGGCCGATTTGGAGGGCGCCGCGATGAGCATCGACGTGCTTCTGCTGACGACAGACCCGGACCCGGAGGCAGTGCTCCCCGCGCTGGCCCTGCTCCCGCACGCCGTGCGGCCGCTGCGTCCCGAGGTCTCCGCGCTCCTCGAAGCCGGACCCCACGACATCGTGCTGGTCGACGCCCGCACGGACCTGGTCGGCGCGCGGTCGCTCTGCCGCCTGCTCGACTCGTCCGGCGTGGACGTGCCCGTCGTGGCCGTCGTCACCGAGGGCGGCCTGGTCGCCGTCAACTCCGACTGGTCCGTCGACGAGATCCTGCTGCCGACCTCAGGCCCCGCCGAGGTCGACGCCCGCCTGCGCCTGGTGCGCTCGCGCCGCGGTGCCACCCAGCCCGGTGGCGACGGCGCGCTGCAGCTCGGCGACCTGGTGATCGACGAGGCCACCTACACCGCGCGCCTCAAGGGCCGCCCGCTCGACCTCACCTACAAGGAGTTCGAGCTCCTCAAGTACCTCGCCCAGCACGCCGGCCGGGTGTTCACCCGCGCCCAGCTGCTGCAGGAGGTCTGGGGCTACGACTTCTTCGGCGGCACCCGCACCGTCGACGTCCACGTGCGACGGCTGCGCGCCAAGCTCGGCCCCGAGCACGAGGCGTTGATCGGCACCGTCCGCAACGTGGGCTACAAGTTCGTCCGCCCCCCGCGTCCCGGCTCCTCGCGCCGCCCGGCCGAGGTGAGCGAGATCGACGACGCGGTCCGCGTCCTGGATGAGCAACTGATCACGCGGTAGGTTCGCCTGTGTGGCGCGACTGAGCTGGTACGACGAGCTGACGACCGAGCAGGCTGCCGAGGTGGGGCAGCTGCTCACCGCCGCCGGGGAGACCGACGGCGTGGCACCGGTCGGCGAGGCCGTCCGGCTGCGGATGCGCCCCGGCGCCACCGGCAGCAGGCACCTCCTCGCGCACCTGGACGGCGAGCTCGCCGGGTACGCGCACGTCGACCTGCTCGGCGACGCGGACGGAAACAAGGTCGCCGAGCTCGCCGTGCACCCCTCGCACCGCCGCCAGGGCGTCGGCACCGCGCTCGTGAAAGCGCTCCCCCAGGAAGGTCTCCGGATCTGGTCGCACGGCGGCCACCCGGACGCCGGCAAGCTCGCGGAGGCGCTCGGCTTCCGCAAGGTCCGCGAGCTGCTGCGCATGAAGCTGCGCTTCGAGGGCGACCTCGCGGAGCCGAAGCTGCCCGAGGGCGTCACCATCCGGCCGTTCGTGCCGGGCCAAGACGAGGCCGCGGTCGTCTACGTGAACCACCGCGCGTTCGACTGGCACCCCGAGCAGGGCGCGATGTCCATCGAGGACGTCCGCGCGAAGGAAGAAGAGGACTGGTTCGACGCCGAGGGGTTCCTCCTCGCGTTCGACGCCGCCGACAAGCTCGTGGGTTTCCACTGGACGAAGGTCCACACGCCCGAGCTGGGCGAGGTGTACGTCGTGGGCGTCGACCCGGACGACCAGGGCGGCGGTCTCGGCAAGGCGCTCACCCTCGCGGGCCTGCACCACCTGCGCGACCGGGGCATCGCCGAGGTGATGCTCTACGTCGAGTCCGACAACACCGCCGCGGTCAGGGTCTACACGAAGCTCGGCTTCACCCTTTGGGACGCCGACGTCCAGTACGCCCGGTAGTCAACGGACCGTCACAAAACGCATACGCCCTGGTCACGCGCTCACTCTTTCGGCCGTGTGACCCGTCACTTCCCGTTCGGTGTTCACCTCCCGTTCATCCGGTCTAGGTGGGTTGTCCACCCTGGCTACCTACCTTCCGTAGCGAGCGGCGACGTCCGTCGCGAAACCGCTAAATGCTTCCGCAAGGTGGAGGACCAAGGTGAAGATCCAGCGGCACGGTGCCGTGCTCGGCCTCGTCGCGGCCAGCGCGCTGCTGCTCGGTGCGTGTGGCAGTGACAACAACACGACCGCGGGCGGCAGCACGCCGACCAGCGGTGCCTCCGCGCCCGTCGAGTGTGGCGGCAAGACCAAGCTGAACGCCGAGGGCTCCTCCGCGCAGAAGAACGCGGTCGACGCGTTCGTGCAGGCCTACCAGGCCGCCTGCCCCGGTGTGGACCTCGCCTACAACCCGTCGGGCTCCGGCGCGGGCGTGAAGAACTTCAACGCCGGCCAGGTCGACTTCGGCGGCTCGGACTCCGCCCTGAAGGAGGGCGCCGAGACCGAGGCGGCCGCCAAGCGCTGCCAGACCAACCCGGCCTGGAACCTGCCGCTGGTCTTCGGCCCCGTCGCCGTCGGCTACAAGGTCTCCGGTGTGGACAGCCTCGTGCTCGACGCCAAGACGACCGCCGCGATCTTCTCCGGCACGGTCAAGAAGTGGAACGACCCGGCCATCAAGGCGCTGAACGGCTCCGCGACCCTGCCGGACAAGGACATCGCGGTCATCTACCGCTCGGACGAGTCGGGCACCACCGACAACTTCCAGAAGTACCTGAAGGTCGCCGGCGGCTGGACCAAGGGTGACGGCAAGCAGTTCAAGGGCGGTGTCGGCGAGGGCAAGGAGAAGTCCGCCGGTGTCGCGCAGGCCGTCGGCTCCATCGACGGTGCCATCACCTACGTCGAGTGGTCGTTCGCGCAGGACAACAAGCTCTCGATCGCCAAGATCGACGCCGGTGCCGGCGCCGTCGAGCTGACCGCCGAGTCGGCCGGCAAGGCCATCGAGGGTGCGAAGGTCAAGGGCGAGGGCAACAACCTGGTGCTCGACCTCGACTCGATCTACGGCACGAAGGCTGCCGGCGCGTACCCGCTGCTGCTCGCGACCTACGAGATCGTCTGCTCGAAGGGCTACGACGCCGACACCGCGAAGGCCGTCAAGGCGTTCCTCACGGTCGCTGCCACCACCGGTCAGGCCCAGCTCGCCGAGGCCGGCTACGTGCCGCTGCCCAAGGCGTTCCAGGACAAGATCCTGACCGCTGTGAAGGCGATCGCCTGAGGTTGATGCGAAACTTCGGCTGACACAGACGCGATGAACGATCCCGTCGTGGCCAAGCGCCCCGCCCGCTCCGGTGAGTCCGGAGCGGGCGGGGGCGTCGCGGCTGCTCCCCACGCCTCGGAGGCTCCGATTCCCCCGACACCGGAAGCTCCAGAAACGACCAAGGCACCTCACGTCCGGCCGGGCGACCGCATCTTCCGCGGCCTGGCGACGGGGTCCGGTGTCTTCATCGTCGTCCTCATCGGCGCGATCGGCCTGTTCCTGATCCTGCAGGCCATCCCGTCGCTCGGACTGGACAACGTCAACTTCCTGACCAGTCGCGAGTGGAACACGACCGACGCCTCCAACCTGCGGTTCGGCATCCTCGACCTGACGCTCGTCACGGTCGTCGTCGCGCTGCTGGCCCTGCTGATCGCCATGCCGATCGCGCTGGGCATCGCCTTGTTCCTCACGCAGTACGCGCCGCGCAACCTCGCCAGGCCGTTCGCCTACGTCGTCGACCTGCTCGCCGCGGTCCCCTCGATCGTCTTCGGTCTCTGGGGCCTGTTCGTGCTCGGGCCGGTGCTCTACCCGTTCTCGGAGTGGCTGATCGAGAACCTCGGCTGGTTCCCGCTCTTCGCCAAGGGCAACGTCAACGTGCAGCTCGGCGGCACCGTCTTCACCGCGGGCATCGTCGTCGCGGTGATGATCCTGCCGATCATCACGGCCGTGAGCCGCGAGGTCTTCGAGCGCACGCCGTCGATGCACATCGAGGGCGCGATCGCCCTCGGCGCGACGAAGTGGGAGGTCGTGCGCACGACCGTCCTGCCGTTCGGCAAGGCCGGCTACATCAGCGCCTCGATGCTCGGCCTCGGCCGCGCGCTCGGCGAGACCATCGCCGTCGCGATCATCCTGAGCACCGCGACCGCCTCGTTCGGCTGGTCGCTCTTCGACGGCGGCTCGACGTTCGCCTCGAAGATCGCGCTCGCCGCGCCCGAGTTCAACGACCCGCGCTCGGCAGGCGCCTACATCGCCGCCGGTCTGGTGCTGTTCGTGCTGACCTTCGTCGTGAACGCCATCGCGCGCTCGATCGTCGCCGGCCACAAGGAGTACGAGTGAGCACGAATCTCGCGGATCCTCAGCGCCTCGCGACGCCGCCGACGTTCCAGGCGGTCAGCGTCTCGCGCCGGGTCAAGAACGGCCTCGCCACCGCGCTCGTCTGGGGCGCGTTCCTGGTCGCGATCGTCCCGCTGGTCTGGGTGCTCTACACGGTGCTGCAGCGGGGCTTCCCGGTCATCCTCGACGGTGACTGGTGGCAGAAGTCCATGTCGGGCCTGCTGGCCCGCCAGCAGGGCGGCGGCGCGTACCACGCGATCTACGGAACGCTGGTCCAGGGCCTCGTCTGCGCCGTGATCTCGGTGCCGATCGGCATCATGATCGCGATCTACCTCGTCGAGTACGGCGGCCGGTCGCGGCTCTCGAAGGCGACGACGTTCATGGTCGACATCCTCACCGGTGTCCCGTCGATCGTCGCGGCGCTGTTCGTCTACACGGTCTGGATCACGACGTTCGGACTCGGCCGCAGCGCGCTCGCCGTGTCGCTCGCGCTGGTGCTGCTGATGGTGCCGGTCATCGTGCGCACGACCGAGGAGATGCTCAAGATCGTCCCGGACGAGCTGCGCGAGGCCTCCTACGCGCTGGGCATCCCCAAGTGGAAGACGATCGTCAAGATCGTCATCCCGACGGCGCTCTCCGGCATCCTGACCGGCATCATGCTGGCCCTCGCCCGCGTCATGGGCGAGACCGCGCCGGTGCTGGTGCTCGCGGCCTACGCGCCGTTCATCAACTACAACCTGTTCGACGGCCCGATGGCCTCGCTGCCGTTGATGATGGTGAACGAGCGCAACAACCCGACGCAGGCCGGTTTCGAGCGCATCTGGGGCGCGGCGATCACCCTCGTCGTCCTCATCACCCTGTTCAACCTCCTGGCGACCGTGATCTCGCGGGCGCTGGCGCCGAAGACGAAGTGAGCGGGCGGACATGGCCAAGCGACTCGACATCAAGGACCTGAACCTCTTCTACGGCAAGTTCCACGCCGTGGAGAACGTCTCGCTCGCGGTGCCGCCGAAGAACGTCACCGCGTTCATCGGCCCCTCCGGCTGCGGCAAGTCGACCGTGCTGCGGTCGCTCAACCGCATGCACGAGGTGGCGCCCGGCGCGCGCGTCGAGGGCAAGGTGCTGCTCGACGGCGAGGACATCTACGCGTCCACTGTGGACCCGGTCGAGGTGCGCCGCACCATCGGCATGGTGTTCCAGCGCCCCAACCCGTTCCCCACGATGTCCATCCGCGACAACGTGGTGGCGGGCCTGAAGCTCGCGGGCGTGAAGAACAAGAAGGAGCTCGACGAGGTCGCCGAGCGCTCGTTGCGCGGCGCCAACCTCTGGAACGAGGTCAAGGACCGCCTGGAGCGTCCCGGCGGCGGCCTCTCCGGTGGTCAGCAGCAGCGTCTGTGCATCGCGCGCGCCATCGCGGTGCAGCCCGACGTGCTGCTGATGGACGAGCCCTGCTCCGCCCTGGACCCGATCTCCACGCTGGCGATCGAGGACCTGATCACGGAGCTGAAGAAGGAGTACACGATCGTCATCGTGACCCACAACATGCAGCAGGCGGCGCGCGTGTCCGACCAGACCGCGTTCTTCAACCTGCTGGGTGTCGGTCAGCCGGGACAGCTGATCGAGGTGGACGACACGGAGAAGATCTTCTCCAACCCCGGCCAGAAGGCGACCGAGGACTACATCTCCGGCCGCTTCGGCTAAATTCTCCTGGCGTGAGCCCGCAGAGCAAGTCCCGCAAGAAGAAGCAAGGCAAGGCACCCGGCCGCCGGCAGGAGCAGTCCCCGTACGGGGCGCTGCTCGAGTCGGCGGCCGCGCTGCGTTCGGAGTCGTGGCTGCTCGCGGACGCCTGGGCGAGCGAGCTCTACGCCACGCTCTGGCTGGCGGGCTCCGGCCACACGCCGATGGTCGAGGCGTTGAGGAAGATGGACGACCCGGCCGCGCTCACCGCGTTACGCGCGCTGTCCGGGGTGGGCTCCGCGGAGCACCGCGCCGAGGCCTTCGCCGCCGCGGAAGCCGTCGCGGCCCGCGGTGTCGCCGAACCGTCCTGGTACGTCCCCGGCACGCTGGTCGACTTCCGCGACGCCTTCCTCGTCACGAACCTGCTGGGCGACGTCGAGGTCGTCGCGATCACGCAGGAACGCGCCGGCGTGGGCGAGACCGTGCTGTTCATGCGCCAGCCGGTGCTCGGCGCCACCGCCATCGAGCTGTTCGCGACGCCGGACGAGGGCACGGTGGCGTTGCTGGAGGACATGATCGCCTCGACGCCCGACGCGTTCGAGGACAGGATCACGCCGCTGAGCGCCAGCGACGTCTTCGACCGCGTGTGGCCCGACGTCGAGCAGTTCTGGGAGGACGGGCCCGACGAGGAGACCGAGGAGGGCCTGATCGGGTCGGAGGACGTGCGCCACCCCGTCCAGCTGATCGCACTGGCCGACGCCCGCGTGCGCGCGCTGGTGCCCGACGAGTACGAGATCCCCGCCGTCAGTCCGGAAAGGACGGACGAGGCCGTCGAGGCGTTCCTGGCTTCGGAGCACGGGATCGCCGACGTCGAGGCCGCACGGGCGTTCGCGCGCATCGTCGCTTCCGCTGCCGTGGACCAGAACCGCGACCCGGTGGTCTACGGGCCGGCGTCCCTCACGGCGGTGCTGATCCTGAACGTGGCGGCGAAGCTGCACGTCTCGGACGCGGACCTGGCTCTGCTGCCGGACATCGTGCGCGCATGGGCGTACTTCACGGCCGACGCGCGGGACCTGCCGCGTGACGAGGCGCGGGCGGCCTGGGACGAAGAACTGCCCACCGTGCTCGCCGAGTTCTCCGAGGCCTACGCCGATCCGGAGCTGGTGGCAGAGCGCGATGGGCAGTTTCGGTAAGGGGCTCTAGAGGTTCTCGTCGTCGCCGTAGCCGGGCATCCGGCCGGTGACGACGAAGACCGTGCGCTTGGCGACCGACACGGCGTGGTCGCCGTAGCGCTCGTAGAACCGACCCAGCAGGGTCACGTCCACCGCACTCGGCACGCCGTGCTGCCAGTCCTTGTCCATGATCACCGAGAACAGGTGGCGGTGGATGTCGTCCATCGCGTCGTCCTCGTCCTCGAGGCTGCGCGCGCGGTCGACGTCCTTGTTGCGGATGATCTCCGCCGCTTCCTGCGCGAGCTGGACCGCGATCCGGCCCATCTCGCTGAAGTACGGCTGGACGTCCTCGGGGATCGCCGACGACGGGTGGCGGCGGCGCGCGGCCTTCGCCACGTGCAGGGCCAGGTCGCCCATGCGCTCGACGCTCTCCGCGGCGTGGATCACCGCGAGCACCGTGCGCAGGTCGGTCGCGACCGGTGCCTGCAGAGCGAGCAGCGCGTACGACTGCTCCTCGATGCTGGAGCGGACGTCGTCGACCTTCTGGTCGCCGCTGATGACCTGCTCGGCGAGGCCGAGGTCGGCCTGCAGCAGGGCAGCGGTCGCGTTCTGCATCGCCTCGGCGACCATGCCGGTCATGTCGGCCAGTCGTTCGGCGAGCTCTTCTAGCTGGTCGTGGTAGGCCTCGCGCATGGCGCTCAGCCTACGTCCCGACCATCGCGGCAGCGACATGCCAGGATGAACCCGAGGTGAACCCCAGGCGAATCACTTCGCCGCGCAGGGGTCCTGTGCCGCGTTCACAATGGACAGATCCTTGCCCGGTTCTCCCTGGTTCTGCGGGGTGCCCTGCTGCGTGCCCGCCTGCGGGCCCACGACCTTGCCGTCGAAGTTCGACCCCAGGGTCAGCACCACGGCGCCGCCCATCTCCGGAGCCTCCACCAGTTCCGCGCTGGGCACCGCGGCCTTGAGCGTCGCCGCCTTGTTCTCGTTGCCCTTCGAGTACCTGATGGTGGTCTTGGCCGCGTTCTCCGGGGCGTTGCCCTGGGTGGCGACCTTGAACCCCTTCTGCTTCAACGCGTTCGACGTGATCCCGGCACCACCGTCGTTGTCGGGGTCGCCGTTGAACACCTGGATCGTGACGTCCTTGGGGTCGATCACCGTGCCGGGCTGCTGCGCGGGAGGGGTGTTCTCGCCGGGCTTGCCCTCGGTGGGCTTCTCCTGCGGCAGCGGCGTTCCGTCGATGATCGTCTGGAACAACGCCTTGATCTCGTCGTCCTTGAGGCGCTCGATGTTGTCGTTGTTCGACAGCGTCGGGCCCTCGTCGGTCCAGTGCGGCATCGTCACGAACGAGACGCGGCCGGCGTCGAGGCTCTGCAACGAGTTCGCGAGCTCCAGCAGCGAGGCGACGTCGATGTTGTCGCCGACCGTGGACTTCGTGAGCGCGTTGATGAAGTTGTTGAGCTTCGTCGGGCTCAGCAGCACCTCGTTCGACAGCGCCTGGCGCAACATCGCCGAGAGGAAACCCTGCTGCCGCTTGATGCGGTCGAAGTCCGTGCCGCCGTCACCCTTGGCCTGGACCTTGCGGGCGCGCACGTACTGCAGCGCCTGGTCGCCCTTGAGGACGTGCTTGCCCGGCTTGTCGATCACCACACCGAGCTCGTCGTCGACGATCTTCGTGGGCGTGCAGATCTCCACGCCGCCGATCGCCGTCGACATCTCGCGGAAGCCGATGAAGTCGATGCTGACGAAGTGGTTGATCTTCAACCCGGTCATCTGGGTCATCATGTTGGCCACGCACTCGGGCCCGCCCTCGGCGTACACCGAGTTCGCCATGACGTCCTTCGCCGGCGCCAGCGGACCGGCGTACTGCCCGTTGTCCGAGTTCCAGGAGCGGCAGTTCGGCCGGTCCACGCGCACGTCGCGCGGCAGCGACACGACGACCATGCGCTTCCGGTCGGCGGGGATGTGCGCGAGCATGATCACGTCCGACCGCGCACCGCCTTCCTGGTCCTGGGTTCCGACGTTGTCGCCCGCCTTCGCGCCTGCCCTGGTGTCGGAGCCGACCAGCAGGAAGTTCTCGTCGCCGAGCTGCTTCTCCGCCTGCTGCACGGCCTGCGAGTTGCCGCCGAGCGCGTCGATCTTCTGGATCTTGGAGTCGGCCCACTGCATGGCGGCCCAGCCGATGCCGGTCGACGCGAACACCGCGGCCGCGGCGGCGACCGCCGAGATCTTGGCGCCGCGCATCAGCCTGCGCTGCTTGGGCGTGCGTCCGGGCAGGAGCCTCGGCTTGCCGTCGCTGTCGGTCTCGACGACGACGGGGTCGGCGAACTGGGTCGCCTCCTCGTCGTCCTCGCCGTCCTTGACCCACGGCATGAGCTTGGCGCGCCGCTCCTTGCGCAGGCGCTCCTGCTCGAGCAGCTCGTCGTGCACCGCGGAGAACCGCGCGAGGGTGTGGTCCACCTCGCGGCGCTTCTTCACGTCGTCGCCGATGGCCTCCATCTCGGTGGTGAGGCTCAGCGGGTCCATGTCTTCGCGCTTCTCGACCTTGGCCACGCCCGCCGCCGAGGCGATCTGGGTGGCCTCGGGGCCGGGACCGTCGGCAGGGGGCTCCTCCGGCGCGGCCGCGTCGGACGCTCCGAGCCGGTTGGAGATGCCACCGCCACCCGCGCCGGGCGCCGGGCGGGGACCGCTCGACTCCGCCCGCGGGGGCATCGGCCGTGGGCCGCTCGACTCCGCGCGGGACGGCACGGGACTGCGGCCGGTCGCGTCCCCGTTCGGGGGCACGGGGCGGCGTCCGGTCGTGTCCGGTCCCTCGGCGGGTGCCTGCGGGCGCGCGATGCCGTTCGACGACGGCGCGTCGCCCGGCAGGAGACGCCGGGGCGCCGGGCTGTCGGCGGGAGGACGCTTGAGGCCGGGGTGCGCGCCGTCGGGTGCCGGCGGGCGCGGGATGCCGTTGGACGACGGCGCGTCGCCGGGGGCGAGCCTGCGCGGCGGCGGACCGCCCGCGTCGGGCCTGCGCACGGTGCCGGTGTTCATGCCGGCCTCGGGCGCACCGGGAGCGGGGCGCCGCGGGATGCCGTTCGCCGACGGGGCGTCGCCGGGAGGCATGCGCCGCGGGTCACCGGGTGCCGGCGGGCGCGGGATGCCGTTCGCGGACGGCGCGTCACCGGGCGGCATGCGGCGTGGTGCGCCGTTCGGGCCCATCTCGCCGGGTGCGGGACGTCGCCTCGTGCCGGTGGCGTCCGCCTCGGGCGGCCGGACCGCTCCGTTCTGCGGGCCGGGGGCCGGGCGGCGCTGCATGCCCGTGGCGTCCGGACGCGGCCGCTGACCGGTCTGCTCGCCGGGCGGCCGCACCGCGCCGTTCGGAGGGCCCGCGGGGGCGTCCGGCACGCGTCGCCTGCCGGTGTCACCCGTGAAGTTCTGCGGTGGTGCCTGGTCAGGCCGCTGGCGCGCACCCGTCTGCTCACCAGGCCGGTGAGCGGCGGGCGGCTGCTGCCGCGGGGCCTGGGGCTGCTGCGGCTGCTGCGCCGGGGGGTCCGGCAGAGCACGCCTGCCCGTGGCAGGAGGATCCGGCAGGGCGCGCCTGCCTGTAGTGGAAGCGTCGGGCGAGCCTGGCGGGACGGGTCGGGGGATGTTCGTCCTGCTGTGCTGCTCGATGAGGTCCGAGACGCTCAGGCCCCCAGAGCCTTCCATCGAGCGACGTCTACGGCCGGTCGGCTGGTCGTGCTGGGGATCCTGATCACCGCGGGAAGAGGGGCCGCCACGTCGGGGGTCGTCGGGCACCCAATCTCCCTTCTGGGTCAGAAGCAAAAGCGGATCGTCATTACGAAGTGACGACGACCGGGACACAAGGGTTGCATCACCGGCGTGTCAGTTGCGCCCGCGATACTACGGATGTAGCCGACTTCTGACGACCACTCCGGGTGATACAGCTGCGATCAGTACGCGATTACGCGCAGTCTGCTTGCCCTGAACGGGTGAGCCAGCTCACTCAGTAGTAACCGAGAACACGTGTCTCATCGATGGCACGCCTGCCCGCGGCAGCGCCTGCCAGGCGAACCCGTCCGTCGGCACGGTACGCCACGGCGTTGCGACCTGACTGCTTGGCCGTGTACAGGAGGCTGTCGGCGCGCAGCAGCTGCTGCTCGGCGCTGACCGCCGGACGCTCGGGAACCTCGTCCGCGGGAGGCTCGTACGCGAGGCCCGCGCTGACCGTCACGCGCAGGTTCGGGGCGATCTCCTGCCAGGCGTGACGCTCGACACGTTCGCGGGCCGCCTCGGCGATCTCGACGGCCGTGGCGGCGTCGACCCGTGGCAGCACGAGCACGAACTCCTCGCCGCCGTAGCGGGCGCAGAAGGCGCCCTCGGGCAGCTCCTGCTGCAGGAGCTCGACGACGCGCTGGAGCACGCGGTCGCCGAGGAGGTGGCCGAAGGTGTCGTTGACCTGCTTGAACCAGTCGAGGTCGATCAGCGCGATGGCGAGCCCGTGCCGGCAGGCGCCGTGCTCGGCCAGCAGGTCGATCAGCCGCTGGTCGAGGTAGCGGCGGTTGTAGGAGTCGGTGAGGCTGTCGCGCAGGCTCTGCTCGCGCGCCTCGGCGTGTTCCTTCCGCAGCCGGTCGACCTCGCGCCGCAGCTGCTCGGGGACGTGCGGCTGCTCGACCTGGTCCGCGTGGACGAGGTCGAGCGCGGAGCGGAGGTGCTGGTACGCCTGGCGCCACTGGCCGCGGGAGGCGAGCAACGTCGCGATGGACTCGTGCAGCCCGACGAGCCCAGGGCCCTGCCTGTCGACACCGGCGTCGGCCTGACGGGCCTGCGCACCCTGCTGGGCGGTCTGCTGGGGCGTCTCGTGGGCGGTCTTCTGCGCTGTCTTGTGCGGGGTCTGCTGGGCCGTCTCGGGTCGCAGTGCGGTCATCGCGGTCACCTCCTTACTTGGCAGGTGTCGTCCCCCAAGAGGCGCCGCTTGAGCTACAAGGACACGAGCGGGTGGGATTTCCCCCGTCCGGTTGACCGTCAGCTGCTCCGATCCAGTGAGCTTGGAAGATCGACAACCCGCTCAGCCACCGAGGCAGGGTGCGAACCCGTACACCTGGTCGTCCAACAGCACGACGTGCAGGGATCCGATCTGGTTTCCGATCACCGCACCCTCCTGGCGCAGGGTGATCGTGACCGCCACGACGTAGACGTCGCCACGGGGATGGGCCTTGTCACCGGGGGGTGCCCAGTCGGCGTCGACGCGAAGCGTGGACCAGGTCGGTTCGACCTTGATGGTGGCACCGCGCAGGTCGCAGACCTTCTGCCGGAAGTCGGGGTGCTGAGTGTCCTTGAGCAGCTTCGACTGCTGCGTGGCGCCCTCGTCACCCGCCTTGTTCAGGCGTTCGTAGAACTGCCTGAACTTCGCCCGGTCGTCATCACTGAGCTGGGCGGGCTTCGGCGTGCCCGCGACAGGACCGCCGCAGCCCGCGAGCAGCGCGAGCGAGGCGAGGAGCAAAGCGACGCGTTCAGCCACCGGAGTGCATCACGTCCGCGCCGGCGGGGACGGTCGCGTCCTCGGGGTCGTCCAGCCACCCCTCCGGGAGCACGACCTTCGCCGCGGACCCCTGCCGGCCGCGCGGCCCCTCGGCGTTCTCGGGGAACGGCACCGCGGGGTCGAGCTGCCCGATGAGGTCGTCCAGCTGCTGCAGGCTCGACACCATCGCGAACGCCCGCCGCGTGTCGCCGCCGACCGGGAAGCCGTGCCAGTACCAGGCCATGTGCTTGCGGAGGTCCCGCAGGCCCTTGTCCTCGCCGTAGTGCGCGGCGAGCAGCGTGGCGTGCGTGCGCAGGACCTGCGCGACCTCGCCCAGCGCCGGACCCTCGGGGATCGGCTCACCGCGGAACGCCGCCTGCAGGTCGCGGAACAGCCAGGGCCTGCCGAGGCACCCGCGCCCGACGACCACGCCGTCGCACCCGGTCTCCGCGACCATGTCGAGCGCGTCCTGGGCGCTGAAGATGTCGCCGTTGCCGAGCACCGGGATGCCCGTCACGGCCTCCTTGAGCCGCGCGATGGCCGACCAGTCGGCCTTGCCCGAGTACCGCTGCGACGCCGTGCGCGCGTGCAACGCCACGGCCTGCGCGCCCTCGTCCTGCGCGATCCGGCCGGCGTCGAGGTACGTGAGGTGCTCGTCGTCGATGCCGATGCGGAACTTGACGGTGACCGGCATGTCGCCCGCGTTGCGCACCGCGGCCCGTACGATCTGCCGGAAGAGCTCCCGCTTGTACGGCAGCGCCGCCCCACCGCCCTTGCGCGTCACCTTGGGCACGGGACAGCCGAAGTTCATGTCCATGTGGTCGGCGAGGTTCTCGTCCACGATCATCTTCGTGGCCTCGCCGACGTTCTTCGGGTCGACCCCGTAGAGCTGCATGGACCGAGGGCTCTCGTCCTCGTCGAACGTGATCATGTGCATGGTCATCGCGTCGCGCTCGACGAGCGCCCTGGCGGTGATCATCTCGCAGACGTAGAGCCCGGCCCCGTACTGACGGCACAGCTGCCGGAACGCCACGTTGGTGATGCCGGCCATGGGCGCCAGCACAACGGGCGGGTCGACGGCGAACGGGCCGATCTTCAGGGTGGGGACGGACACGCCCCCCAGGTTACGGCACTGCTCAGACCCGCCACGCCGGTTCCAGCGCGAGGACGCTCCCCGCAAGGTCGAGCCGGCTGTTACATCTGCGTCAACCTTCTCGGTCGTGATGTCACCCGCCACGACCGCCGACCGCACAGCGTTTCGACATCTGCCCAGCGCCGCGCCCGTGCGGCCGGTTCCGGGCGGTCCTCACGTCCCGCGCACACCCCTGGTGCCCCGATCGGGTGTCGGGGGCTTCTGCCAACATGCCTTCAGGAGGTGGCCTACGCGTGGGGGCGGTTGAACTGATCAGGACCGGGTTCGAGCGGTTCTTCGTCGACGGACCGGTCGGCAAGCCGACCGGGGGCGGCGAGCAGCAGGTCGTCACGGTGCAGCAGGTCGGTGACCTGGCCCTGCCGACGGGCCGGCTCGTCGCGGCCGACCCGTTCGTGCTGTGGCCGGAGGACGCCGAGGCGTTCACCGAGGAGGTCCCTCCCGGCTCGTACCCGGTGTCGGTCTCGCTGGTCTCGTGGGTCGACGGCGACGGCTTCCCCGACGTGCGGCAGGGCTACCGGGTCGCCGCGGCGAGGGTGACGGTGCGGGACGAGCCGGCCTACTCGTGGAGACCGGCCGTGGTGCCGGGCGAGCACGTGCCGATGCTGCCCGTGATGCCGGAGTTCGGCTACGACGTGAAGTCGAGCACCGGCGCGTTCTTCGACCTCTCCGCCGCGGCCGCGCTGGACCGCCTGGCCGGCGACGACGAGGTGGGCAACTGCGACCTGATCGACGCGCTCGGCGCGGTGGGCGGTGGCCGCGGTCCCGCCAACGTCACCGACCCGATGTCGGGCCTGAACGTCGTGGCGTTCTCGACCGGCTGGGGCGACGGCGTCTACCCGACGTGGGTGGGCCGCAACACCGCGGGCGACCCGGTGGCGTTCGTGACGGATTTCTTCGTGATCAACCGCGGCTAGTGCTCTGACGTGCGGATGGGCGTTTCGGCCCATCCTCGCCGGGTACGCGAGGGCCGATGAGCGAAGCCGAGGAATCCGACCAACGCAGACTCGCCCGCAACGTGAACGAGCTGCTCCAGGAGCTGCGCGTGGCCCAAGCGGGCGTGCAGATCCTCTTCGGCTTCCTGCTCTCCATCGCCTTCACCGACAAGTACGCCACGACCAGCGGTTACGTCCGCGTCACCCACCTGGTCACGGTGCTCTGCGCCGCCGTGGCCGTCGCGTTCCTCACCGCCCCCGCGGCCTGGCACCGCGTCCTGTTCCGCCAGGGCCGCCGGGAGGACGTCGTCAGCTCGGGCAACACGTTCGTGTTGGTGGGCCTCGGCTTCCTCGCGCTCGCGATGACCGGCACCGTCCTCATGCTGGCCGAGGTGATCCTGGGCCTGTGGCCGTCCATCGTGGTCGGTGCCGTGGCCTTCGCCGTCTTCACCGGCCTGTGGTTCGCCTGGCCCTCCGCCTCATCCCAGCGTGCTCAGCACCGCGAGCACCCCTAGCCCGACGACGACGGGCACCACCGTCAGCACGTTGCGGCGCGTCGGCCGCGGCTGCCGGCTGATCACCCGGACTCCCAGCGGCACCAGGGCGACGCACAACCCCGCCGTCCCGATGATCGAGACGACCTCGGTGCCCTTCAACACCCCCAGCGGCAACAACCCCATGGCTGCCAACGCGACCGAGCGCACCTTCCCGAGCTCACCGCCCAGGTGGGCCGCGACCGCGAGCACGAACCAGCCGAACATGATCGTGAACGACAGGAAGCTGAACAGGTGCAGCTCCCCGTACCCGCCCGCGACCAGTTCGGTGGCCTGCTCGACACCCAGGTGAGCGGTCGCCGTGAACGCCGCCTGGTCGACGCCGGCGTGGAAGGTCCGCTCGAACAGCCCCACCGTCACCAGCACCCCCGCCCAGTCCGCCCACCTCGGTCTGGTCTCGCCGATCCGCTGCACGAGGTGCGCCACCGCGGCCCACATCACGACGTTGCCGGCCAGGAACGTCGTGTACGCGGCCTTCATCAACACCGGATGCTCGGCCACCGCCCGCAGCTGGTCCGGGAAGAAGAAGGGGAACGGCGACCGCAACAGCGTGCCCACCAGCAACAGAACCGGCCCGGCCACCAACGCCGCGCCGCCCACCCACCCGTTCGGAAACCTCATGCCCGGCAACGCTTCCACCGCGCGCGCCCGGCCGGATCGGCCCGCGGTCCGAACCTTCGTCTCGGCCCGTGGTCCGGTCCCCCCAAGTGGAGACCCTGCTTTCTCCCTGAACCGCGATTCCGTTCCGCCACAACGGATCCACCGCTCCTTACCGTCAGCGCATGAGAGCCGCCGTGCACACGAGCTTCGGCCCGCCCGAGGTCGTCCAGGTCGTCGACAGACCGGTCCCGCTCCTCCGTCCGTCCGACGTCCTGATCAAGGTGCACGCCACCACGGTGACGTCGGCCGAGACCGCGATGCGCCGCGGCGAGCCGTTGTGGGGACGGGTGATCCTCGGCCTGCGCCGCCCTCGTGCCGCGCTCCGGACGTTGGGGCTGGAGGTCTCCGGCGTGGTCGAGGCCGTCGGCGCTGCCGTGACGCGGTCGCTGGCGCCGAAGCCGGCCGGCCTGACGTTCGCCGAGGCGGCCGCTGCCGTCGACGGTGCCACCACGGCGCTGTTCTTCCTGCGGGACAGGGCGAAGATCCGTCCGGGTGAGCGAGTCCTGGTCAACGGCGCGTCCGACAGCATCGGCACCTACGCCGTGCAGTTGGCGAAGCACCTCGGCGCCTCCGTGACGGCCGTGTGCGGTCCGTCGAACGTCGACCTGGTCAGATCGCTCGGCGCCGATGAGGTCATCGACTACACCGCACACGACTTCACGGCCGATACGTCCCCACGACCGGCCTGACGAACAACCTGTGGGCGTTGTGGACGTTGTTCCGCAGCAGACGCGTGATCGTGGGCATCTCGGTGAACAAGCGCGCGCTGCTGCCCGTCATCAGCTCTCTGGCAGATGGCGGCAAGCTGCGCGTCGTGATTGATCGCACGTATCCGCTCGCCCGGATCGCCGAGGCGCACCGGCACGTCGACTCCGGCCACAAGCGCGGCAACGTCGTCATCACGGTGCTCTGACCTGCATCTTTCTTCTTCGCGCAGATTTCTTCGCCGCCGGTGTCGATTCGGGCGCCGGCGGTTCGACGTCTGGGTGAGAGGACGAGGTCCTGATCCGCTCCTGGCGGAATTGGGGTGAGGAGCAGGCGGCGATGGGGAACACTTCGGACACACCGATGAGTTCTGTCAGAGCTGCCGGTCTCCACCGGTGTCACGAAGCACGCCGACCGCCTCGGCCGCGAGACGACCGCTACCTAGTGAGGGCCTGACATGCCTGCTGCGACGCAAGAACGACCGACCACCGAAGCGGGCAGAACACCCCTGGTAGTGCGCCTGCTGGTGCTGGCCACGTTCGTCGTGATCCTCAACGAGACGCTGATGATCAACGCGATCCCGCGCCTCATGGAGTCGATGCACGTCACCGAACAGGCGGCGCAGTGGGTCTCCACGGCGTTCATGCTGACGATGGCGGCCGTGATCCCGGTCACCGGCTGGTTCCTGCAGCGCGTCACCACCCGCCAGGGCTACACGATCGCGATGGGCGTCTTCCTGACCGGAACCGCCCTGTGCGCGGTGGCGCCGACGTTCACCGTCCTGCTGCTGGGCCGCATCGTCCAGGCCGCCGGCACCGCGGTGATGATGCCGCTGCTGATGACGACCCTGATGACCGTCGTGCCGGAACGCGACCGCGGCCGCGTGATGGGCAACGTGACGTTGGCGATCTCCGTGGCCCCGGCCCTCGGCCCGGCCATCTCCGGCCTGATCCTGCAGCTGGGCTCCTGGCGCCTGCTGTTCGTGGCCGTCCTGCCCATCGCGGGCGCCGTGACCCACTTCGGTCTGCGCCAACTGACCAACATCGGCGAACCGAAGGTCAGCACCATCGACTGGGCGAGCGCCGCCATGGCGACCCTGGGCTTCGGAGGCCTGGTCTACGGCCTGAGCCTGTTCGGCGAGCACGAGAGCAGCCTGGGCATCGGCATCGTGGCGGCAGGAGCCGTCACCATCGCCCTCTTCGTGTTCCGCCAGATCAAGCTCCAGCGCACCGACTCCCCGCTGATGGACCTGCGCACCCTGAAGCACCGCACGTTCGCCCTGTCCCTGGCCCTGATGTGCATCGCCTTCCTGGCCATGATGGGCTCGATGATCCTGCTGCCCCTCTACCTGCAGAACCTGCGAGCCCTCACCCCGTTGCAGACGGGCCTGCTCCTGATGCCGGGCGGCCTGGCCATGGGCCTGCTGGGCCCGACGGTGGGACGCCTCTACGACCGCCTGGGCAGCCGCCCGCTGATCATCCCGGGCTCCGTGGCCATCGTCCTGTCGCTGGCCGGCTTCACCCAGGTGTCGATGTCCATGCCGTACTGGCAGGTCCTGGCCCTCCACGCCCTGCTGATGGTGGGCCTGGCCGCCACCTTCACCCCGATCTTCACCCTGGGCATGGGCGCCCTGCCGTCGCCGCTGTACCCGCACGGCAGCTCGATCCTCGGCACTCTGCAGCAGGTCGCGGCGGCTGTCGGCACCGCGCTGGTCGTCACCGTGATGTCGGCGCGTTCGGGTCAGCTGCTCGCCGATGGTGTCGATGCGGCTGCGGCGCAGTTGAGCGGCATGAGGCTGGCGTTCGTGGTCGCTGCCGGGCTGGCGGTGGCGACGATCGTGGTGGCGGCTCTGCTGCCGAACCGGACGAGCGGGTCCGCGGAGGGCGTGCACCACTGAGCTCTTTTCGTTGTGCGCAGCCCACCCGGGACGTGACTACCGCCGGCTGCTGCCGAGTGCCTCGGCTGCCGCGGCGGCGACCTCGCGTCTCGGGTGGTCGTGGGAGATGGTGGTCAACATCGCGACGCTGTCGGGGTGGCCGGCGGTGGCCATCGCACGCACCAGGCCGAGCTGGTCGTGGACAGGATGTCCGGCCAGTTCGTCGATCAGGATCCCGTGGTCGTGCGCGGCCGCCAGGTTCTCCGACAGCGCGAGCATCATCTCCTGGTGCCCGGCGGCCCCAGAGGCCAGCTCACCGTGGCTGACCAGCCATTCGGTGGCCATCCCGCCCGCCACACCCCCCTCGGAGCGCAACCGGCGGGCCTGGTCCGCACCAGCCTCGCCGGTATGTCCCAACGCGGCCCACGCCAGCAGCCGCGTCGCGGGCGAGGGCCCGTTCACGCAGAACGCCGCCAGCTCGGTCGCCGCCACCTCGGCGTTCCTGGACGTGGCCCAGGCCTCCAGCAAGGACGACGCGATCTCAGGTCCACAGTGCTCGATGGCATCGAGCAGCCGCGCCAGCGGAGCGTGTGCCAGTTCCTCCGCCGAGGGTGCGTCGAACCCCTCCGCACGCAACGCCTCGCGCACACCCCACAGCCCGAGTGGAGTCAGTTGCACAAGAGTGAGGTCGGGATCGTCCCTGCCGGACAGTTCGGCGATCTTGTCCCGTTCCCACGGGTCCGCCGACGTCCTCAGCTCCAGTGCACCTGAGGTCTCCAGGGCCGTGAGAACAGCGGTGAGATCGCGCCGCCACATCATCTCGCGCAGGTCGAGGAACAGCCCACCGGCACCGAAGCCGAACCCGGCCGTCACCACCTCGCGAGTGCGCCCGGCCAGCAGTTCCACCGGCACAGGTGCCTCGCCCGCGGTGTAGAGGCTCAGCCACAGATCCAGCGTCACCTCCGGCAGCACCTGCCCGAGCAGTGAAGGGGCTTCGTAGGGGCTCTCGGGCCCACACGCCGCCGGCCCCAGCGCACCGAACGCCTCGAACGCCCGCAACCACAGGTCCAAGGGCCGGTCCAGCAGGCCGATCGAGCTCTTGACCACCAGCAGCCTTCCTTTGACCACCCGCACGAGACGAGCGGCCCTGGCCCAGGCCACCAGCAGGGACACCTCCGGCAGGTCCGCGCTGCTGCGAGCCCGCCCCAGAAAAGCGCCATCCACCCCCAGCCGCAACGCCAGTTCGCGGGCGTCCGCAACCCGCAGACGCTTCGTGGCGGTCAACGTACGACCCGCACCCACCCACGTCACCAACGCCCGAAACCGGACCACCAGGTCGGTGTTCTCGGCAGCAGACGCCAGCTCGCCCTCGGACGGAACCAGCACAGGCGGCAACGGCGCCGAGTCGTCCTCCTGGAAAGCCGGGCCGTCCTCACCACCGGCCGCGTGCCGGCGCATGATCTCGGCCAGCACGTCCTGGTCGTAGTCGATCTCACCAGCCTGAACGGCCCCCAGAAAGCCGTTGACGGCATCCCCGTCCGCGACATCGACACCGTGCTCCAGCATCCTGGTCATCCAGAACTTGGCGGGCCCGTGGTTGCGCTCGTCGCTCATCCTCGCCCGAAACTCCGCAGCGCACCGCTCGACGGCCGAGTGCAGCACGTCCACACGGCCGGCTTCACCGCCGCGAGCCGCGACCAGGAAGTCGACCCAGTGGTGCAACGTCGTGATGACTCCGGGCAGCCCGGACTGCTCCAGGGTGACCTTTCGCGGGAACCAGTCCAGCAGAAGGCGTTCGACATCAGCCATGTCCCAGCGGTCGAGCACACCATCACCCGCGACCCGTGAGCTCAGCGCCGCCTCGATGACGAAGAGATCGGCATCGAGTCCCTGACCGGCAGCCCAGTCGGCAAACTCGGCCACCAGCCGGTCGGCCTGCCTCTCCAGTTGCTCCAGGACATCGACAGGATCGCTCACAGCTACACGGTATCCAGGGCAGCTGCCTACCCGGTCACCGCCTCGCGACTCAGGCCGCGCGTGAACCGCCGTGGGGTCCGGCGGATCGCGCGTTGGCGCGACCTGGTGCGGGAGGCGCACGTCAGGCGAGGTGGTGGGCCGCCAGGGACTCGAACCCTGAACCCGAAGATTTCCGGAAGTCGATCGGCGTTGTTTGCTGATCTTCGTCGACAGTGCTCGCTACCTGCGCGGATGCGGTCTTGATCTGAGCACTGTGGACAGTCGCTTCTCGACGCTTGCCGTCGTTTTCTGAGGCTAAAGTGTGCCGTCGATCTTGGTCCTCTGGCCGCCCGCACCTCTGCCATCATCCCGACACTGAGCCTAGAACGCGGCCGGTGGCGTTGGGCCAAGGTACTCGCTCCAGCCTTGGCGCAGCGTCGTCGGCCGTTGTCATGCTGGCACGTCGGGGTGCTGCTCCTCATGCGGCAGGACCTGGTCGATCCAGGCGAGCAACCTGGGCAACGCTTTGTCGGAGCCGTAGCAGTCTCGGTCGGTACCGAGCACCTGTGCTTCAAGATGAGGCCACCCCATCCGCAAGGCGTTGTAGTGCGCTTGGCCCTCGCGCTGGTCCGGGTATCGCCGCATGACCTCGTCCACAAGATCGAGGTACTTGCTGATCGCGTCCACTGCGCCTCCCTCAAGCGAGGCTAGCTCGATGACCACCGACGTCTACATCGGCGCGGAGGGATGCTCATCCCGCTTGTTCCGCAGCCCGGCTAGCCCCTTGATCGGTGGCAAGGCGGCGAAGCCGTCGCGGCAGTCGAGCGCCAGGACCGGCAGTCCGCGGTGACCCTGACGGCGCTCGTAGGGAGCCGCTGGCCGGCGTGGCTCTTATGTGTGAGGCCGTCAGTGGGGCAGGCCGGAGGACGGCGCGCAGCGCCGCCCGGCCGACCGGCGCAGCGAAGCGGATGCCGGGAGTGCCGGGATGGAGGGTGTTCGCCGTACGCGCGGAGCGTGCCGCTAGCGGCGGCCTTGATCCTGTAGAGCCAAATTCGGCAGCTGTATACCGATTGAACGTTGCATACTGTTCAGATGGCTAGCACAGCTCGGACGTCGGTACTCGACGTAATTGATGGCTTCTTCGGTGCCCCGTGGTCCGAGTCCGACATCGAATCGCTCTCTGATGGGGCGCTGAAGGAGCTCGGCTATCAGGTAGAAAACTTCTACGATAATTGGTCACCTCCGGCGATCGATGGCGTAAAGTACAGGTCTTATGGTGGCGGCGCATCTATCGTGCAACCAGGAAATCCTGGCATGCCATTTCTTTCGAGTTCTTTGTTGTACTCGGATGAGATTGTGATGCATTGTCCGCTGGATGAATGGGTATGTCGTAGACGTGGCACTTTTCGCGCGCCTGGTCCGTACCGGTCCAATAATCCGCAGCTCTCGGTACAGCCCTTGCCGTCCGCTGACGCTAATCAGGGCTCGTTCGCTGGGTCTGATCATGCTGAGAATCTCGCGAAGATTCTAGCAGCGACTGGCAGACTGAAGAGGTTTGAGAAACCTATCCGCGAAGGGTGGATAATACCGGTACCGCATTTGCGTCTCTGGAAGAGTTCGGAAGAGAAGATCTGGTCTCAGATCCGACGTGATGTGCTTGATCTGGACGTGCACGATATTTTGAATCGTGAGTGGGTAGGCATGCCTGCTGTTTCAGATTACATTCGAGGCCTTCAGGTAACGCCAAATGCGGGCTGGCATCCGGCCGACGCGGCAAAGGCAGTGGTGGAGCCGCCGTCTCTCTACTTCAATCGTACGTTGGCTATCGGGTCGCTCGTTGAATCAAGGTTTACTCCTTGTGCAGATGTCGATCTTGCGCTGTTGATGAATAAATTCAAGCAAGCCACGACGCTCAACCGCGAGCTTAGGGATGCGCTCCTGGTTAAGGCGCTTGATGGGTACGCAATTCCAAACTTCGACGAGCAGGATATTCTTGAGATATGCCGTATTCGAAAGTCTGATGAAGCCTTTGATGAATGGAGGGCGGAGCTGTCGCGCCTTGTCTCCGGAAAGTCAATCCCGACATCCGCTGATCTTGGTGAGGTTGAGAGTCAGCTATCTGAAGCGATTAAACAAATGGTTTCTGATCTGCGCCGAAAGGTCAAGAATGACCGTTCTCTATCTGCTCGCGCCGCTCGCGCACGAATGGAATTTATCGACATCGGATTTTTGGGCGTGGCCGCCTTCCTGCCGGAAAAACTAGCGCTAGCGGCTGCGCTTCCGCCGATCCTGAAAATGGCGGTTCAGATGCTGATTTCTCCTGCTGGGGGTGCAGGATCGGTGTTACTCAAGGTGGATCAGGCTGGGCTTCTCAACGGCGCCCGGTGATTAGTCTGGATCCCTGACACGAGGAAAGCGGGGGCAAGTTAATGGAGATGACCTACCATCTGATGACATGGGGTGCGTCCTCTGCTCCGGGAGTCAAACATCAGGTAGATTTGTTTGCCCCCATCGACAAGTTCGAGTACGAACGCGTTATGGATTCAAATGCTCAACTAATGCGATTTATTGAGGCCGACCTACTTCCGTATGTCGAGTACAGTTACCAGCAGTTTATGGGTCTGGTTAAAGCGCTTGACCATGCCGCTAGGTTCTCTGCGCAAACTCCGCAAATCAATGCTGCGTTCAATCTGGAGCTATCTTGCAATCTACTGGGCTTCCTGTCGGCCGTGGTGATGTATTACGAGCAGACGACCCGAGTAGTCAAGCATCGCTCTGAATCGGATTCGCGCGCGAGTGAGCAGCTGCGGACTCTATTTGTCGAGGCTTTCGACGGAGCCCTTGGATACCGTTTCTGCTTTAAGTTTCGACAGTTCGTCGCTCATAAGTCCTTCAATGCTGTCAATTTTTCCATTAATCGTCAGGCTGATGTAAGGGCGAGTGGAATTATTGTCCCAAGGGGAGGATTCGTTGCTGAGATGGATAAGGCGCATCTACTAAGTGAGCGTGATGTATGGAACAAGCAGCTGCGCGAAGAAATAGAGGAAATGCCTGATCGAATAGATCTAATTGCCATGATGGACGAGGCTATGTCGGCCGTTCGGGAAGTTGGCAAGAAGGCGCGCAAACTCGTATTCCCGGACATCTCAAATACGCTTTTCTACATGCGCGAGCTGGCTGCTCGATTCGATGGTAGGGCGGGCACTCCTGGAGTTATGCGCATGCCCGCGATTAGGTCAGAGGATGGAAGATCTGAGATCTCACCATTGTTCCTTGATTTCAACATCATTGGAATGGCGGAGGCCATCTTGGAAGAGTCGGCAGTGCTTGGTGATAGCTCAGAGGCTGATACCTGAGAAGTATTATCTACACCGCAAAGTATGGCGTTGATCGTTCCTCGAACCCGTGCTTGATCCGAAGTCGTATGGATGGATGGATTGTTAGCGTATCAAGGTCACCGCGGCTGACCCAGGTAACTTCGCTTGACTCGCAGCTCGTTCGCAGTGCTCCGCCGGTCGGACGCGTTCGGAAGCAGATGGAGAACTGCTGCCGCACCTCGCCGTCCGTGTACGCGATGACGTGGGCGGGGTCGGAGTACACGCCGATGATGTCGACGGGTTGGACGTCGATCCCGGTCTCTTCCTTGACCTCGCGGATGACGGACTGACCGATCGTCTCGCCAACGTCCTGCGCCCCGCCGGGGATCGAGTACAGGTCGTTGTCGGTGCGCCGAATCATCAGCAGCCGGCCGTGCTCGTCCTGCACGAACGCGGTCACTGCCACGACGATGTTGGTCGCTTTGGGGGCGTTCGGGTCGTTGTAGTGATCAGTGCGCGCCATACCAACTGCCTACCAGCTCCGCGGCTGCTTGCCGTCGCCCTACTGGTGGACCTGCGGTTAGAGCGTGTCGTTGAGCAGAGCCATGTCTGTGACGATCACCTGCGGACCCTCAGCCATGAACAAGTCGGTCTTGCCGGGCCTGTTGGCGTATCCGACGAAAGATGTCCCGGCTGCATGAGCGGCCTGGATGTCGGTCAGCGAGTCGCCGACAAGCACGCACCGCGCGGGAGCAATCTTGAGGTGTTCGTTCGCCTGACGGAGCAGGAATGGGCTCGGCTTCAACCGCGAAGGATCCGAATCGGCGCGCGCGGACACGTAGTCAACGCACGCGCTCAGTTCGTGAAGGTGAAGGTACGTCTCGACGGCTGCCACGCTGTTGTTGCTGACAACTGCCATCGTTCGGCCTGCGGCGTGCCATGACTGGATGAGGTCGTGCGTTCCCGGCGTGGGTTCGGCGCTGGCGACGGCCTCAACTTCATGAGCGCGCATTGCGGCCTCGACGTATGCGGCCTCGTCCTCGCCAAGCGTTGCGGCGTAATAGAAAACGTCGAACGGGTCCTCGGTCTTCTCGATCTCGGCGGACAGCTCGGTGTATCCGCCTTCGGCGAGAATGCGGCGAAGCTGGTCGGCGACGAGGTGTGCAGGAAGGCCGGCGAAGACGTCGCAGATCGGGCCGTCGAAGTCGAGCAGCAACGCGTCGGCGCTTGCCAGGATGCGTTGTACGGCTTCGGCATCGTTGACAGGGACCGGTTCGGGGCTCACCGCTTGTACTCCGTGCTGATCGTGTTCCACATGCTGTCGAACCACGTGCGCGCCTGGTCGACGTACTGACTGCCCGTGCTGGTGTCGTCATCGGTGGTCGAGTGCTGGAAGAGGATGGCGTCCTTGCCCATCAGGTCGTAGATCGCCTGAGGCTCACCGCCAAGAGACAGCACGTGTTCGCGGACCGGGTAGAAGCCGAAGAACGCTTCCTCGTTGTTGATCAGGTAGAGCTTGAACAACGGGGCTGTCGGGTGAACGCGCACTTCCGCGGTCGCGTCCTTGACGAGTCCGAGCGCTCCCAGTTCGGTGACGTTGTCGACGATCGCGAGCGTGTGCCGCCGCATGATTTCCTCGGCACGCTTGCGGAATGCCGGACTGTCAGCACGTTCGTCCACGGTGACCGGAACGGACCACGGCACACTGGGATCTGGAACGAGGATGCGAACGTGGATCGACGCAGGCGTGAGTCGGCCGATGCGGATCTTGTCGAGCGGCTCCTGCATGATGCCGTGCAGCGTCTCGCCGGAGAAGCCAGCGAAGTCGATCGTCACGCGCTCGGCGTCGAACGCGCGCTCGATGTGAGGCCGTAGTCCAACCGGGCGCTCGGTGCGCTCGCGGACGAACACGCCGCTGCCCTGCCTGGAGACGATCAAGCCTTCGTCGCGCAGCTCGCGTAGGGCGTTCTGCACGGTCATGGGAGCGACTTCGTACTTCTTCGCCAGCTCGGCGCGAGAGGGCAGCTTGTCGCCGGCCTTGAAGACCTTGGTCAGGATGGCTGCCCGTAGAGCGTTCGCTACCTGCACGTACGGCGGGCGCGGGTCGTCCGGGTCCAGTGCCATGTCTCCTCATCTCGCGGTCGGCTGGTGCAAAGCGACGTGTAAAGCGGCGCAAAGCGAACGTGTTCGCACATGTTCGCAGTGTCCGTTCGCACTTGTCTAGCCCGCCTAGTGAGCTAGCTGACCAGCGCAAATGGGCCAGTTCTTGACTTGGCTAGACAGGCTAGCTACGTTGTAACTTGTCTAACCCGGATAGGCGGGCTAGCAAGGCGACGGAGGTTAGTCATGGCGGTTCCCTACGGCACGCGCTTCGAGGCCGCGTTTGACCAGGTCTTTCCGATGGGCGCGCTCATGATCGGTGAGGTAGTCGCTGACCTGGAGTACATGAGCCAGGAGGACCGGGCTCGGGGTCGGCAGGCCAAGCAGAGGGTTGACGAGAGGTCCGGCAAGCGGCAGTGGAAGGTCGTGGTCACGGACCCGTCCGCGGAGAAGGAGCGGGACGCGTCGGTCACCGTGACGGTGCTGGCTGAGGTGCAGCCCGTTCCGCCGCACTCGGTCCAGGTCATGCCCGGTGTTGAGGTGCGGCCGGTCGCGTTCGAGGGGCTGACGGTCGAGCCCCGCGTGATGGGCGACAAGTTCAAGTACCAGGGCTTCACGATTCGCGCGACGGGCATTGCTGCGCCGCAGACGGGTGCGGCTCCCAAGCGGGAGACCGGCAAGCCCGCGGGTCAGCAGGGCCAGAGCGACCAGAAGACGGCGGCCTAGTTGTGGCGCGGCCGTCGCGTGAGGCGGTCGCCCGGTGGAACACCGCGTATGCCGAGCAGACAGCAGCCCTGTTCGAGGCGTCCAGCACGGGCGACAAGAACGCGCTGATTCGTCTGGCTATTGGCTACTCGGCTGTGGCGCAGGCGTGGCGGATCCTGGCCGCCGACCTGGCGGTGCCGTTGTGGGCACGGCACGCCTGCGCCATTGCGGCAGAGGAGTTCGAACGGCGGGCGCGGCTGGAGCAGTCACGAACAGTGGACGAGGAAACATGATGCTCAAGCTGTTGATCTCGCCTGGTCCGGACGCATCGGCGGACATCGTGCCGTGGCCTGACAAGGCGGATGCGGCTCATTGCCTTCGGCTGAACATGGATCCGTCGATGATCGTCATTCACATGCCTGAGGGGCCTGATGCACGGGAGGAGATGGCGACGTTCCTGCGCTCGCTGTCTCAGCACGCCGGCATCTTGGCTGCCGTGTTGGACCCCAAGGGTGGAATGGGCTGGATCGGCAACATGCCGGAGCAGCTCCAGCCGGAGCGAGGTTAGCCATGCTCGGTGACCTGCTACGGCCTGACACCGTTCTTGATGAATTCGCAACGGACGTAGACGCACAGCTGATTCTGGTTGCGCTGCTTGATGATCCGTGGGCACTTTGGACGACGCAGAAGCTTTCTGAGGATCTTGGCGCGTCACTGCGGGCCACGTATCGGAGGCTGGAACGCTTGCGGTGCAACGGAATCGTGCAACGAGTTTCGTTCTGGCCAGAACGCAAGCGCCCGTGGCGGTACTGGGTGACGCCCGATGGACTGAGGCCTGCCCGGTGGATGATCCGCGCCAATTTCGAGGCGCTGCATGAGTTGGCCGGACCGCTCGGGCTGTCGGTTCGCAAGGCGCTGGGGTTCGGCCCGCTCCTGGACGCCTGCCGGTGTGATTGTGGCCGGTGTTGTTGCGGCCTCCCACACATCTAGCCGCGTAAGGCGGTGGTGCCGGTGAGGCCTCGCCTGCTGGCTCGCTTGATGTACCGCATGAACCTGACTGCAACGCATCCGGTGACTGGTCGGGTTCGGATCGAGTACCGGAACTGCTCGCGCTGCCTCGGCGGCGGTTGGTTCCGCAAGACGGAGAGGCGACCGCTCTGCTCCTGGTGCAGGGCACTCGCGAAGAAGCTCAAAGAGCGCTGATCGACAACTAAAGAACAAGTGTTGGTGTGTCGCACGGGAAACAGTCCAAAGTCTTGGCGGGCCTTGACTGTTCCCCGGCGACGTACCGACTCGATCCACCTTGCTTTCTTTGCGCCACAAGGAGATTCGAGCCATGCGAAGCGTATCGCCACACGTATGTGGCACGTCAAGTCAGGGCGGCCGTCCGGCTGAATGGAAGCTTCCGAACGGTCGTCAGTGCCAGCGTTGCAAGAGGTTCGGCGTGTTCGCGCCGGGGCAGATCAAGTGCTGCCGCTGCCTGGGCTGGCTGCCGCTGATCTTCGTCGTTGTGGTCGTGGACGGCGGTGACCTGCGATGAAGAAGCACAAGTGGGTAGATCCGGCCCCGTTCGAGGGCTACCGGCCGCAGGTCCCGTGGTGGGCATACCTGCCGTGGTGGCTGAACCTCCTCCTGCTGCCGTTCGTGCTGGCCTGGCTGGCGGTGCGCCTGGTCGTGCGGCTGGGACTCATCGCGGTGCACTACCCGGTTTCCGTCGTTGGGCTGCTTACCGGGCACCTGTTCTACGTCCAGTTCGGATGGTCGGGTTTGACCTTCGTTGTCCTGTCGATCGCCGGGGCGCTGACGATCTGGGCTGGCCTGGACCGCGGCTCATTCCTACGTCATGGCTGGTACCGGCTGCTGACCGAGTGGCGGCGGCTCACGGTGTACGTGCCGCATTGGCGGACCGTGATGCGTCTCGCTGAACTCACGAAGGAAAGCCGGCGGAAGGAGTTCCTTCCCAAGCTGCGTCGTGTGCGGTCTGAGGGCTGGCGGGACAAGGTGCGGGTTCGGATGATCCCGGCGCAGTCTCCAGAGCAGTGGGAAGCGCGGCGGGACAACTTGGCGCACTCGTTCAACGCTCGATCGTGCCGGGTGCGGGTGCTTCGGCCGCGCGTGCTTGAGCTCGACTTCATCCACTCTGATCCGCTGGCTCGGCCCGTCGCCGTTCCGCAGCTCGCGCAGGCTGGTGAGGTCGACTTGAAGCGGGTCGTCGTTGGTCAGACTGAGACCGGCAAGCCCTGGCGATTGAAGCTGCTCGGCTCGCAGGTGCTCGTGGTCGGTGTGCCTGGTGCAGGCAAGGGCTCGGTGTTGTGGTCGATTGTGTGGCAGCTCGCTCCAGCCATCAAAGCTGGTCTCGTTCGCCTGGTCGGCATCGATCCAAAGGGCGGCATGGAGCTGGGGCAGTGCCCAGACGCGTTCGAGAAGGTCGTCTACGACAACGGGCCGGAAGCTGTTGCCCTGCTTGAAGAAATCGCGGCTGAAGTCAAAGAGCGCGCCTCTCGATACCGGGGTGTTCGGCGGCTCTGGGCGCGCAGCACGGGTGAGCCGTTCACGGTTCTCATCGTGGATGAGCTGGCGGACCTGATCGCCTACCAGCCTGACCGGAACCTTCGTGAACGTGCCACCCGCGCGGTGCAGACGATCACCTCGCAGGGCCGCGCCCCTGGCTATGCCGTTGTGGGCCTGGTCCAGGACCCGCGGAAGGAGGTCGTCGCCTTCCGTCACCTGTTCACGACTCGCGTGGCGCTGCGCCTGGACGAACCCGTGCAGGTCGACATGGTGCTCGGTGACGGTGTTCGGCAACGCGGCGCGGCGGCGCACGAAATCAGTGAGAACACGCCTGGCGTCGCTTGGGGCAAAGAGGACGGGCAGCGCGAACCGGAGCGTGCGCGGGCCTTCAACGTCACGGACGCGGACCTGGTCGAGCTGGGCGTCTACCTCACCCCGGCCACCGTGCACGAGTTCCCGGACCGGTCTGATGGGAGGGCTGCGGCATGACCGAGTACCTGACCCGCTCAGAGCGGATGAAGCAGCCGGCCGCGCTCGATGTCGCTCGGGCCGTCGCCACAGAGCACGGTGTCTGTGTGCGTCCGTTGGCCAAGGAGCGGATCGACCTCGACACCGGACGCGTGGACATCGTGCCCGTGCCGTGTGGCTCGACGGTCGCGAGTGTCTGCCCAACTTGCGCGGAGAAGAACCGGCGTCTGCGGATGGCGCAGTGTCGCGAGGGGTGGCACCTGACCGAGGAACCGGACTTCACGCCGGAGGCTCCGAGTGACGATCAGCAGGAATTGACCGCCTACCGGGCGGACCTGGTCAAGGCCTTCCGCCTGGCCCTTGATGAGGGGGACGAGGTCGGCGCGGAGGAGGTACGTGACGAGGTCGCGGAGGTCGACGCCGAACTTCGGCAACTCGGAGTCCGCGGTTCGCTCCCGTCTCTGGAGATCCCGCTCAAGGCGGCTCGGAAGCGGTCGACCAAGCGTCGTCAGGACGCTGCGAACCTGCCTCGCCGGCCGGTCAGCAAGCGCACGGTCGGCAAGGTGTTCGGCGGCAAGTACCAGCCCTCGACGTTCCTCACGTTGACGCTCGACACCTACGGCAAGGTCCGCAGCGATGGCACCCCGGTTGATCCAACGACGTATGACTACCGGCGGGCCGCTCGGGACGCGGTGCACTTCGCTGCCCTGCTCGATCGGTTCGTGCAGAACCTTCGACGCTGTGTCGGCTGGGAGGTCCAGTACTTCTCGACGGTCGAGCCACAGCGGCGACTGGCTCCGCACTGGCACGCGGCGGTCCGCGGAAGCATCTCCCGCGCTGAGCTGAGGGCGGTCGCTGAGGCCACGTACCACCAGGTCTGGTGGCCGGAGCATGACGAGATCAAGTACAGCGGCGACAACATGCCGTTCTGGGACGTGAGGGCCAAGGCGTTCGTTGATCCACAGACGCGTAAGGCCTTGCCTAGCTGGGAAGACGCGCTTGATGAGGTCGAGCGACCGGCGCACGTCGCGCGGTTCGGCGTGCAGGTGCACTCCAAGGGCATCCTCGGCGGCAGCGAAGAAGCCGGCCGTCACATCGGCTACCTGACCAAGTACCTCACCAAGAGCATCAACGAGTGCTACGAGGCTCAGACGGCACGTCAGGAAGACCATGCCGAACGGCTCTGCGCGGAGCTGGCCGTGACGCCTTGCTCACCGCAATGCGCCGTGTGGCTGCTCTACGGCGTCCAGCCTCGCGGGGCTCGACTGTCCACGGTTCCGGGCAAGTGCAAGGGCAAGGCCCACAAGCGAACCACGCTCGGCGTCGCTGGTCGGCGGGTGCTGGTCTCGCGGAAGTGGTCGGGCAAGTCGCTGGCGGACCACAAGCACGACCGGAAGGTGTTCGTTCGGCAACTGCTCGCGGACGTCGGGATCAAGCCCGAGGACGAACCGCAACGGCTGGTCTGGAACAACCTCCAGCCCGGTGACCCGAACGTGCCTCCGCGGGCGCATCTGCTGTTGAGCGCTGTCGCGGAACGTCGCAGGTGGAAGGCCGAATACACGGCCGCGCTGCTCGCATCCGCCGGGCCGCCAGAAAGCTCGGCAACTCCGCAGGCTGCTTGATCTAGGGGGAGAAACATCATGGAAGCACGCGACTTTGAGCCACTGTGGACAGTCAGCGACGTCTCGGCCTACCTGAACGTCCCGGTCCACACGCTCTACGGCTGGCGCACGAAGAACTACGGCCCGCCCGCACGGCGCTTGGGGAAGCACCTGCGGTACCTGCCGTCCGAGGTTCGGAACTGGTTCGAGCACCTGCTTGAGGAGGCTGCCTGATGGGACGGCCACCTCTCGACATCGGCACGTACGGCGCGATTCGTTGCTACCAGGAGGCAAAGGGCTGGCGTGCCCAGACGAACTATCGCGACTACGACGGCCAGACACGGCCGGTGCAGCGGCGCGGGAAGACCAAGACGGAGGCGGAGAGGAACCTCAAGAAGGCGTTGGCTGAGAGGAGGGCACCTGCCGGTGACGGGCTGACGCCTGACAGCCGGTTCAAGGAGGCTGCGGCTCTGTGGTTCGGCAAGTTCCAGGCGCTCGCCGATGCCGGCAAGCGGTCACCTGGCAGCGTCGACACCTACCGGAGCATCCTTGATCGTCACGTGCTGCCTGGCCTTGGTGAGCTGCGGATTCGTGAGATGACCGTGGCGCGGATCGACGCGTTCCTCCAGGCGCTGTGGCGGTCGGTCAGCGTCGACACCGCCAAGACGGCACGGTCGGTGCTCTCCGGGGCGCTGAGGATCGCGGTCAGGGACAAGGCGCTGGACACCAACCCGGTTCGGGAGACGGATCGGCTGGAGGCTGGGCGAAAGAAGAGTCCGAGGGCGCTCACGCTGGAAGAGCGGCTCTTGTGGCTGGAGATGCTGGAGTCGGACGAACAGGCGGTGAGGTGGGACCTTCCTGACCTGTCGCGCTTCATGATGGCGACCGGTGTCCGCATCGGTGAGGCGCTGGCCGTCTACTGGGAGGACGTCGGCTTCGAGGCGGGCACGGTCGCGGTGAACTACACCGTGATCAGGGCCAAGGGCATCGGGCTGATCCGGAAGTCCACGAAGACGGAGGCTGGAGAGCGGACGCTTCCGCTGCCTCGGTGGGCGCTGGACATGTTGAAGCGGCGACGTGTGACCACGCTCTTCCCGAACGGCCCGGTCTTCCCGAGCAGCCTCGGTGGCCTGCGTGACCCGTCCAACGTTCGGAGGGACCTCCGCAAGGCTCGCGGCGGCGAAGAGTTCGCCTGGGTCACTTCGCACGTCTTCCGGAAGACGGCGGCCACCATCCTCGATGAGGCCGGCCTCTCGGCGCGCCTGGTCGCGGATCAGCTCGGGCACGCCCGGCCCTCGATGACGCAGGACGTCTACTTCGCCCGCAAGGTGGTCGACAAGCGCACGGCTGATGCTCTGGAGAGCGCGTTCGGCACGCCGAAACGAGACGCTGACGAGGCTGAAGAGGACCAGGTCCAGGACGGTCCGCCTGATGCCGCAGCTTGAGAGTCAGAGGGGTAAAGCGTGCCAAAGGTGTGCCAGCGATCTTGAAATGCGAAACCCCCAGGCCTGTGACCTGGGGGTTTGGTGGGCCGCCAGGGACTCGAACCCTGAACCCGAAGATTAAAAGTCTCCTGCTCTGCCAATTGAGCTAGCAGCCCTCGCCGCCACAGCCTACCGATCTCCACCCGGCGATGTCCTTCGGGTTGCCAACCTCACCCCAGCCACCCAGCGCGAGGCGAAACCGAGAGGATCAGGCAAGAACCGGACCGGATCGCAGTACCACCGGCAGGCCCAAGACCCTGGAATGGAGAAAGCAACAAACCGACCCAAGGAGCCAAGACCATGCCGCTCGACCACTACGTCACCCTCGGCCGCTCGGGCCTGCGCGTCAGCCCGTTCGCCCTCGGCGCCATGACCTTCGGCGAGGACCCCGGAGCTGCCGGGGCGAGTGTCGAGGAGTCCGAGAGGATCCTCAAGGCTTACCTCGACCGTGGCGGGAACTTCGTCGACACGGCCAACTTCTACGCCAACGGCCACTCGGAGAAGATCCTCGGCGACTACCTCAAGGGCAATCGCGAACGGACGGTGCTCGCGTCCAAGTTCTTCTTCAACATGCACCTCGGCGACCCCAACGGCGGTGGGGCGGGGCGGAGCGCCGTTCGGCGGCAGCTCGAGCAGACGCTCCGGCGCCTCCAGACCGACTACCTGGACCTCTACTGGCTGCACAACTGGGACCGGAGCACGCCGATCGAGGAGACCATGCGGGTCCTCGACGATCTGGTGGGATCGGGCAAGGTCGGGTACATCGGGTTCTCCAACGTGCCCGCCTGGGTGACGGCGCAGGCCCAGACGATGGCCGAGCTCAGGAACTGGACGCCGCTCATCGCGTTGCAGGTCGAGTACTCGCTGCTCGAGCGGAGTGTCGAGGCGGAGATCGCTCCGATGGCGGACGAACTGCGCCTCACGCTGGTGCCGTGGAGTCCGCTCAAGAACGGGTTCCTGAGCGGCAAGTACCGGCGAAACGCCCAGGTCAGCGACTCGAAGCGGGCCGCGTACGTCAGCAGCCCCACCGAGGACGACTTCCAGGTCATCGACCTCGTCACGGCCATCGCCGAGCAGCAGGGCACGACGCCCGCGGCGGTCGCGCTCCACTGGCTTCGGAGCAAGGGCGCGGTGCCGATCATCGGCGCGCGGAAGCTGGAGCACCTGGAGAGCAACCTCCGGGAAGCGACGCTCACCGCGCAGCAGCTCGAGGCGCTCGACGCGATCTCGCGGCCCGAACCCCGCTATCCCGCGAGGTTGCACGGCGAGACGCGGAAGATGCTGCAGTTCGCCGGCACCACTGTGGACGGTGAGACCTCGCAGATCTACCCGCCGCTGCTGCAAAGCGACGTCCGCTACTGAGGTAGAGCCTGCTCCACCTCCACAACGGAAGTGTGCACGACTGCGGAAGACCGGTGCGGAACGACAAGCTTTCCCCATCAACGGCAAGGGGAGGCAACGATGAGGAAGACGCTGGTAGGAGTGCTGGCAGCGGCCGTGCTGGTCACCGGGGCCACCGGAACGGTCCTGGCTTCGCCCACCAACTCCACGCAGAGGCAGCTCGACGGACTGGTCAAGCAGCACGAGTTCCCGGCCGCGCTGGCGACCGTCACCGAGGCTGACGGGCGGTCGACGTCCTACGTGGCCGGCACGTCCGAGCTCGGGAAGCGGACGCCGGTGCCGAAGGACGGGCAGGTGCGGGCCGGGTCGAACACCAAGACGTTCGTGGCCACGGTCGTCCTGCAGCTCGTCGGCGAGGGGAAGATCGAGCTCGACAAGCCGATCAACCACTACCTGCCGGGCGCGGTCAAGGACGACCGGATCACGGTGCGCCAGCTGCTCAACCACACCAGCGGTCTCGCCAACTACACGGAGTTCCTCGGGCTCGACAAGTTCGAGGACGTGAGGCACCGGTACTTCGAGCCGCGCGAGCTGCTCGACGTCGCCAACGCGCACCCGGTGACGGGCGAGCCCGGTGAGAAGTTCAAGTACAGCAACACGAACTACGTGCTGCTGGGCCTGCTCGCGCAGAAGGTCACCGGGCGGCCGATCTCCGAGAACGTCGACAAGCGGATCATCCAGAAGCTCGGGCTCAAGGACACCTACTGGCCCGGCATCGGTGACGAGACGATCCGCGGCAAGCACCCGCACGGGTACGCGTTGACCAGCAAGGGCGTCGAGGACGTCACCGAGATCGACCCGTCGTGGGGCTGGGCGGCCGGGCAGATCATCTCCAGCACCAAGGACCTCAACACGTTCTTCCGCGCACTGCTGAAGGGCGACCTGATGCCGAAGGCGCAGCTCGACGAGATGCAGAAGACCGTCGACACCAAGGGCGAGATGTGGCCGGGCGCCGAGTACGGACTGGGCCTCGCCAGCTCGCCGCTCAGCTGTGGCGGGCGCTACTGGGGTCACGGCGGTGACGTCCACGGCTTCGAGACGCGTGGTGGCGTCGCGTCCAACGGCAAGGCGATCTCCGTTGCGGTGACTGCACTTCCGGGCACCTTCGCCGAGACGCCCGAGGAAGGCCAGCAGGCCCACGACGCGATGCTGGCCGCTGTCGACGCTGGTCTGTGTGGTGCCAAGTGATCGCCGTCGCCGCACTCACCGCGCTGTCGCTGCTGATCCCGCAGCAGCTCGACCAGATCGTCCAGGACCACACGCCCGGCGTCGAGATGAACGCCAACGGGCACGACTACGCCAAGGGCAACGCACCGCGCAACGGTCAGGTGCGCATCGGCAGCATCACCAAGTCGTTCGTCGCGGTCAGTGCACTGCAGCTGGTCGGGGAGAACAGGATCGAGCTCGACGGGCCGGTCAACAGGTACGTGCCGCACATCGCGGACAGCCGCATCACCGTCCGCCAGGTCCTGCAGCACACCAGCGGCCTGCCGGACTACGTGCTCGCGATCGGGGTCAACAAGATCGCCGACATCCGCGACCGGTACTTCGCGCCGCACGACCTGCTCGACGCGGCACTCGCGCAGCCGCCGCTCTTCGAGCCCGGCACCAGCTACCAGTACAGCAACACCAACTACGTCGTCGCCGGCCTGATGATCCAGCAGGTCACCGGCCGCCCGATCGGCGAGGCTTTGCAGAAGGTGATCACGAAGGCGGGCTTGAAGGACACGTACTGGCCTGGCCAGGGCGAGCGGGAGATCCGCGGCCGGCACGCGACGGTCTCCGTGAAGGCCGACCTGCTCGACCCGGACTCCGAGGTTGTCGACGCGACCAGCCTCGACACGTCCAACGCCTGGGCGTCCGGAGCGATGGTCTCGACTCCGCAGGACGTCGCCAAGTTCTTCAAGACGCTCCTCAACGGCGGGCTGCTGAAGAAGGCCCAGCTCGACGAGATGCGCAAGACCGTGCAGGTCGACGAGAAGAGCGCCTACGGGCTCGGGCTGGAGAGCACCAGGCTCAGCTGCGGCGGGGTCTCGTGGGGCCACGGCGGCACGATCCACGGGTGGGCGTCGCTGGGTGCGGCCACCGACGACGGCAAGTCGGCCGCGATCACGCTCACCGCGCTGCCCGGCACGTTCGGCGACGACCCGATGAAGAAGCTCCAGAAGATGTCCGACGTCATGGACACCGCGTTCTGCAAGAAGTGACCGTCAGCGGGCGTACCGGAGCACCCAGAGCATGTCCTGCTCGGTGACCGGTCCGTCCGCCAGACAGGCGAAGAGCCAGTCGGTCACCGAATCCGGATCGATGCCCGCCCCGATCAGCACCAGCTGAGTCGGGGCGTCGTCGACTGGAGTGAACGAGACGTACGCGCCGACGGTCTGCAGCATGAACGTGCCGAGCGGGAAGCGGACGAGACCCTTGGCGCGGAACAACCCCTCGGGCCGCGCCGCCAGGAAGTCCATGAAGAGCTTGGGGTGCAACGGGTCCGGGCACTCGAACGACACGCTGTCGTACGACGCGTGGGCGTGCGTCGAGTGATCCTCCAGGTCGTCGAACGACAGCTGGCGCGGCCCCAGATCAGGTGGCCTGACCTCGAACAGCAGCGCCGGGTCGATCTGCCCGAACGACACCGGCACCACGGGCACCGAGCAGGGCAGCGTCGGCAACGACGCAACGCGGTCGACCTTGTTCAGCACCACCAGGTCGGCCAGCGAGAGATCACGTTCCAGGTGCGGCACGGCGTCCAGCTCCACCGCGTCCACCACGTAGATCAGCCCGCCGTACGACACCCCGGGCGCCTGCAACACCAGCCGCACCAGGGCGGACGGCTCGGCGAGACCGGACGCCTCGATCACGATGACGTCCAGGTCCGCCGCGGCCAGCTTCCCGAGCATCTCGTCGAGCTCGGAGCCGTCGACCGCGCAGCACAGGCAGCCGTTCGACAGCGACACCATCGAGTCGACCTGCGCGGAGACGGAGAACGCGTCGACGTTGATCCGCCCGAAGTCGTTCACCACGACGCCGATCCGCGTGCCGCCGGACGTGCGTAGCAGGTGGTTGAGCAGGGTGGTCTTGCCGGAGCCGAGGAAGCCGGCGAGCACGACGACGGGAATCACGCCGACCGAGGTTAGGCGATGAACTCCGCGTTGCGCCGCAGCACCTCGTCGACACTCCCGTCGAACGCCGCCGGGTGGACCACCAGCTCGTCGACGCCCAGGTCCTCGTACTCCCTGATCACGGACGCCGTGAGCGGCACCAGCGCCGACACGCTGATCCGGAACCCGTCCGGCCGGGCGGGGAACCGGGCCAGGTGGCCGCGGATGTCGTCGGGCGTCCCGATGCCGAACCAGCCCTGCGCACGGGTCACCGCACGCCGGAACGCCGCGGCGCTGTGCCCACCGACGACCACCCGCATGTTGGACGGCCGCGGATGCGCGTCCACCCCGGAGAACGACACGAACCTCCCCGCGAACGACGGCGCGGGCGCGTGCCACAGCTGGTCCATCGCGTCCAGGTACTCGTCGGTCCGCGCACCGCGGTCGTCGAACGGCACGCCGACCGCCGTCATCTCCGGCTCCAGGTACCCGGCCCCGATGCCGAGCGTGAAACGCCCGCCGCTCAGCAGGTCGAGCGACGCCACCTGCTTCGCGAGCACCAGCGGGTTGCGCTGCGGCAGGATCACGATGCCCGTGGCGAGCTCGATGCGGGACGTGACGGCCGCCACATAACTGAGATGCGCGAGCGGATCGACGATCACGGTGTCCGGTTCGGACGGTGACGGATCGACTCGCGGTGACGGCAGCACGACGTGGTCCGACGCCCACCAGGAGTGGTACCCGAGCGACTCGGCCAGCTCGGCCAGCCGCCGAGTCTCGTCCGGCCGCGCCGAGTCGCCGTTGTTGAGGCCCTGCACACCGATGTCCATGCCGGTCCAAACCATCGATTTCCATCGATCATTCCGGAAAGTGCAACGGATTCGGAAGTTTTCGCATCAGAGTGGCTGAGAGGGGGCGACGATGACCGAGTTCCTGGCCGCCGCGGTGGCTTTCCCGACCGTGGTGTTCAGCCTGCTGGTGCTCGTGGTGCTGGCGTACTGGCTCACGGTCGCGTTGGTGGGCCTGGACTTCGACGCCCCCGTCCTTCCGATCTCCATCTCGTTCTTCGTGCTGGTCACCTGGTTCGCCGCGCTGGTGGGCACGGTGCTGACGCCGGAGGGAAAGCTCCGCTACGCCGTCCTCGGCGGCGCGGTGCTGGTGGGCGCACTGCTCACCCGGATCCTCCTGATCCCGGTCAGGAACTGGACCAAACCGGAGAAACCCGCTTCCCGCAACGACTTCGTGGGCCGCACCGCGATCGTCCGCACGGCGCGGGTCACCGGGAACTACGGGCAGGCCGAGGTCACCGCCGACGACGGCGGCACGGCGGTCGTGCAGGTGCGAGCGGCGGAGAGCACCGAACTGAAGGCGGGACAGACCGCACTGATCTTCGACTACGACGCCGAGGGCGAGTTCTTCTGGGTCGTGGACATCACCACAGGGGGCTGAACATGGGTGCGATCTCAACGGGTCTGGTCGTGCTGGTCGCGGGCGTCGTCGTCGTGCTGATCCTCGCGATGATCACGCTGAGCAGGTTGTTCAAGAAGTGCGAACAGGGCAAGGCGCTCATCGTCTCCAAGATGCGCAAGGTGGACGTCACCTTCACGGGCACAGTCGTACTCCCCGTGCTGCACAGATGCGAGACGATGGACATCTCGGTGAAGACCATCGAGATCCGCAGGGCCGGCAACGAGGGCCTGATCTGCAAGGACAACATCCGCGCCGACATCCGCATCACGTTCTTCGTGCGCGTCAACAAGACCGTCGAGGACGTCATCAAGGTCGCGCAGGCGATCGGCACCGAGCGCGCGAGCCACGAGCAGACGTTGCAGGAGCTGTTCAACGCCAAGTTCTCCGAGGCGCTCAAGACCGTCGGCAAGCAGCTCGACTTCGTCGACCTCTACACCCACCGCGACGAGTTCCGCGACCGGATCGTGCAGGTCATCGGCACCGACCTCAACGGCTACAGCCTTGAGGACGCGGCCATCGACTACCTGGAGCAGACGCCGCTCAAGCAGCTCGACCCGGCGAACATCCTGGACGCGCAGGGCATCCGCAAGATCACCGAGCTGACCGCGATCGAGCACGTCAAGACCAACGAGTTCACCCGCAACGAGGAGAAGGAGATCACGCGCCAGAACGTCAGCGCGCGGGAGGCGATCCTCGAGCTCGAACGCCGCCAGGCCGACGCGGAGATCAAGCAGCGCAGGGAGATCGAGACGGCCCGCGCCCAGCAGGAGGCCGAGACGCAGAAGGTGCAGGCCGAGGAACGCCTCAAGGCCAACACCGCGTTCATCCGCACCGAGGAACAGCTCGGCATCCAGAGCGAGAACAAGGCCCGCGAGATCGCCGTGGCCGAGAAGAACCGCGAGCGCGTGATCGCCGTCGAGACCGAGCGCATCGAGAAGGACAGGATGCTGGAGGTCATCGCCCGCGAGCGCGAGACGTCGCTGCGCATGATCGAGAAGGACAAGGAGCTCGAGCACGAGCGGCGCGCGATCGCCGACCTGGTGCGCGAGCGGGTCGCCGTCGAGAAGACCGTGGCCGAGCAGGAGGAGAACATCAAGAAGCTGCGCGCGGTCGAGGAGGCCGAGCGCGAGCGCCAGCAGATCGTCATCCGCGCCGAGGCCGAGGCGCAGGAGTCGCTGGTCAAGGACATCAAGGCCGCCGAGGCCGCGGAACAGGCGGCGCAGCACAAGGCCCGCGAGGCCGTCGTGCTCGCCGAGTCGCGCAACAAGGCAGCCGACCTCGACGCCCGCTCCAAGATCCGGCTCGCCGAGGGCACGCAGGCCGAGGCCGCCGCGAAGGGCCTCGCGGACGCGCTGGTCAAGGAACGGGACGCCGCCGCGTCCGAGGCCCTCGGTCGCGCCGAGGCCGTGGTGGACCGCGAGAAGGCCCTGGCCGACGCCGAGGGCATCAAGGAACGCCTCAAGGGCGAGGCGGAAGGCTTGTCGCACAAGGCGGAGGCCATGGCCGCGCTCGACACGGCCACCCGCGAGCACGAGGAGTACCGCCTGCGGCTCGAGGCCGAGAAGGAGATCCGCCTCAAGGGCATCGACGTGCAGCGCCAGGTCGCCGAGGCCCAGGCCATGGTGCTCGCGGCCGGCCTGGAGAAGGCCGACATCGACATCGTCGGTGGCGACACGATGTTCTTCGACAAGATCGCCGCTTCCATCACCGCGGGCAAGCAGGTCGACAGCTTCGTCGGCAACTCGGACGTCGTGCAGGCGCTGGGCGCCAGGTGGATGGACGGCACGAACAACTTCCCCGAGGACCTGACCAAGATCCTCAGCTCGTTCACGACGGGTGACGCGCAGAACCTCGCCGCGGCGCTCGCGCTGACCCAGATGGCCAAGAACAACGGCCAGCCCGCATGACGGTGTCCACCTCTTCTGGACTGGACGCCGGCACGTACGAGGTGCTGCGGGCACGGCTGGCCGACCAGGCCGCCGAGCTCGCCCGCGGCACCGAGGCGCTGAACGCCCAGCGCGTCGAGACCTTCGGCAGCACGGCCCTGGAGCTCGTCGCCACCGAACGCATCCGCACCGAGAACAACTGCGTGCCGCGCGACATCGTGGCACTCGGCGACGTGATGCTGTTCGGCTACAACGTCTTCATGGGCCTCAAGCCCGAGACGGCGGTCGGCGACGTCTTCGCGGTGCACGGCAGGGACTTCGCCACGGTCGAGGCGGAGTTCCTGACCGACCCGAGGTTCCGCAACGACTTCGCCGAGCTCTACCGCTACTACCGCGAGACCCGGCTGCTGCAGCTGCGGGTCGTCGAGCAACGGCTGCTCGCGGTGTTCCAGACCGGCGCGCGGATCGAGGACATCCGCGTGCTGCGCTGGGACATCGCGGTCGACGGCACGGTCACCTACGTCGACAACCGCGGCGACCGCGACCACGTCTTCCCGCCCTCGCACGACTTCACGTGGGTCGAGACGACCCGCGAGCAGCACGTGCTGGGCCGGCACCCGCACATCGCGATCGACGGCGAGGTCTTCGTCGAGACGGTCGGCGGCACGCTGACCGTCAAGATCGAGAACAACACCGAGACCGGCGAGGGCGTCTACTCCGAGCCCGTCGACGAACCCCTGCAGAGCCTCGCGGACGCCGAGATCCACTACGCCCGCGTCGGCCCGCTGATCCTGCTCAAGATCCTGCCGTACAAGGAGACCGCGCCGCGGCACCTGGTGTTCAACACCCGCACCAAGGAGGTCACCAGGCTCGACGGCATCGGCCAGGCGTGCCAGCGACTGCCAGAGGACCAGGGGATCATCTTCCCCGGCGGCTACTACCTGGTCACGGGTGCGGACAAGACGTTCGACGTCGACACCGACGAGCTGGAGTTCGAACGGGTCGTGCGGTCCGCGAACGGCGAGGACGTCCTGTACGTCTTCCACGCCCGCCGCGAGGGCCGCAGCCTCCTGTTGCCGTACAACGTGATCCGCAAGGAGGTCGCCACCCCGATCACGTGTCACGGCTACTCGCTCTTCGCCGACGGCACGCTGGTGGTGTTCCGCGAGACCGGCTCGGAAGCGGTGCGCGTGCACCCGATGCAGGTCTGGCGCACGCCGTTCGTGCAGGACGAGGTGCTGCCCGACCAGGCAGGTCCGCTCGCCCGCATCGGCAACGCCGAACTGGTCCGCGGCATCTCGGACTGCCTGTCGATCACCAGGATGAGCGCCGAGATGACCCCGAGCGCGCCGGTGTTCGAGGGCCTGATCGCCCTGTGCACCAGGGTGGTCGACGGCGTGTTCTGGCTCGACGAGCTCGGGCTCAGGCAGGACGTCCTCGCCGTCAGGACGACCGCCGAACAGGTCCTCGACGAGTTCGAGGCCGCCCGCCGGCTCACCGAGCACGCCGCCGAGCAGCTCCACGAGGCCGGCGAGAAGCTGGCGAGCCTCGTCCGGCTGGCCAGGTCGGCGGCCCCGCGGAGCGCCGACGAGTGGGTGCGCCTGCTCGCCGACCTGCGGTCAGCCCAGGGCCGGCTGATCACGCTCAAGGACCTGAGGTACGTCGACCTCGACGAGATCGACCGGCGCGAGGCCGACCTGGTCGAGGAACTCGGCGCGTCCGCACGCCGGGCCGTCGCGTTCCTGAGCGGTGAGGGCGCGTTCGCCCAGTACCACGAGGAGATCGCCCGGATCGCGGACGCGGAGCCGAGGACCGCGGCCGAGGCCACGCCGTTGCGCGAACGGCTGGCGCAGCAGCAGGCGGGCCTGGAGGTGCTGACCGAGGTCGTCAGCACCCTCGACGCCGCCGACACGACGACCCGCACGCAGATCCTCGCGAGCATCGGCGAGGTGCTGGCCGCCGTCAACCGCGCACGGGCCACTGTGGACGGTCGCAGGGCGCGGCTCGCCAACGCCGAGGGCCGCGCCGAGTTCGCCGCGGAGTTCGCGCTGCTCGGCCAGGCCATCACGGGCGCGCTGTCGGTCGCCGACACCCCGCAGCGCTGCGACGACCAGCTGGGCCGGCTGCTGCTGCAGCTGGAGAACCTGGAGTCGCGGTTCGGCGAGTTCGACGACTTCCTCGCGCAGGTCGGTGCCAAGCGCACGGACGTCTACGAGGCGTTCTCCGCGCGCAAGCAGACGTTGCTCGACGAACGCGCGCGCAAGGCCGACCGGCTCGTGCAGTCCGCCGAACGGGTGCTCGGCACGATCCGCCGCCGCCTCGGCAAGCTCACCTCGACCGACGAGATCAACACCTACTTCGCCGGCGACCCGATGGTCGCCAAGGTCCGCGCGGTCGCCGACCAGCTCAGGGAGCTCGGCGACGTCCGCGCCGACGAGCTCGACGCGAGCCTGCGCGACGCCCGGCAGGAGGGCGGCCGGGCCCTGCGCGACCGGGCCGACCTGTACGACGGCGCGTCGATCGTGCTCGGCCGCCACCGCTTCCCGGTCACGACCGAGCCGATGAACCTCACCCTGGTGCCGCGCGACGGCCGGCTGTTCTACGCCGTCACCGGCACCGACTACCGCGCCGAGGTCACCGACCCGGAGTTCGCCGCCACCAGGCCGTTCTGGGACCAGCTGCTGGTGAGCGAGACCGAGGACGTCTACCGCTCCGAGCACCTCGCCGGGTGCCTGCTGGCGGAAGGCCGCACGGACGTCGCGAACGCCGCCGCGGAACGCTACGACGAGGGCTACGAGAAGGGCGTCCACGACCACGACGCCGAGAAGATCCTCGCTGTCCTGCACCGACTCCACACCGGCGCCGGGCTGCTGAGGTACCCGCCCGCGACCAGAGCCGCCGCCCAGGTCTTATGGGCGGAGCAACCGGAGGAGCAACGCGACACGTGGGCGCGCAAGGCCGAGTCACTGGCCCGCGCCCGCACGATCTTCGGCGGCACGCACGGGATTCCCGAGCTGTGCAAGCAGTTCGGGCTCGATGACCTGACGTCCGAGTACCTGTTCGAGGAGCTCGCCTGCGAACCGAAGGGGTTCGTCACCAGCAAGGCCGCCCGAGCGGTGATCGACCGGTTCCGCGCCGCCGTCACCGAGGAGCTGCACGACCGCGACCTGATCGAGGCGTGGCTGCACGCGTTCCTCGGTGACGAGGACTGCCCCGAGTTCCCCGAGGTCGTCGCCGTCCTGCTCACCGACCTGCCGCGCTACGACTCGAGCGCCGCGCTGACCGAGAGCGTCACCGGCCTGCTCGGCACGCACCCGCGCGTCACCGACCAGTCGATGGAGCTCCGCCTGGACGAGACCCTGACCAGGCTCAGGACGTTCCAGGACGTGCGGGTGCCCGCGTTCCGCGCCTACCAGAGGAAACGCGACGAGCTGCTGGCCGAGGAACGCCGCCGGCTGCGGCTCGCCGACTACCGGCCGGCGGTGCTGAACACGTTCGTGCGCAACAGGTTGCTGAACGACGTCTACCTCCCGCTGATCGGCGACAACCTGTCGAAGCAGCTCAACGACGGCACGGGCCTGCTGATGCTGATCTCCCCGCCCGGCTACGGCAAGACGACGCTGATGGAGTACGTCGCGAACCGGCTCGGCATGGTGTTCGTCAAGGTCAACGGCCCGGCGCTCGGCACCGGGGTCACCTCGCTCGACCCGCAGGAGGCGCCGAATGCCACCGCACGCCAGGAGGTCGAGCGGATCAACTTCGCGTTCGCCCTGGGCAGCAACGTTCTGCTGCACCTCGACGACATCCAGCACACATCACCTGAGCTGCTGCAGAAGTTCATCTCGCTGTGCGACGCACAACGACGTGTTGACGGCGTGTGGGACGGCGAGGCACGCACGTTCGACCTGCGGGGCAAACGCTTCGCGGTGTCGATGGCGGGCAACCCGTACACCGAGACGGGCCGCGCGTTCCGGGTCCCCGACATGCTCGCGAACCGCGCGGACGTGTGGAACCTCGGCGACGTGCTGTCCGGCCGCGACGCACTCTTTGCGTTGAGCTACCTGGAGAACGCGTCCGGCTCGAACCCGACGCTGGGCGGCGTCGACGTGGAACCGCTGGTGCGCCTGGCGAACGGCGAGAGCGTCCCGCACGACCACGAGACCGTCGAGCTGGACCGGATGCTGTCGGTGGTCCGCAAGCTGCAACGGGTCCAGCAGGTCGTGCTGAAGGTGAACCAGGCCTACATCGCGTCCGCGGCGGACCCCACCGGCGAGCCGTTCCTGTTGCAGGGCAGCTACCGCAACATGAACCGGATGGCGGCGAGGATCGTGCCGGCGATGAACGACGCCGAGGTCGAGGCGTTGATCGACGACCACTACCTGGGCGAGGCGCAGCTGCTCGGCTCGCTCGCGGAGGCGAACCTGCGGCGGCTGCGCGAGCTGAAGGGCTAACCCTCGTCGCAGTCCAGCTCGAACCGCTCGAACCGGCGCCCGTCCGGTCCGCGCAGGTCGACGGGACGCAGGTGGTTCTCCTCCATGAACGCGCAGAACTCGTCGGGGTCGAGCGGCCATTCCAGGCAGCGGTTGAAGTCGTCGTCCGAGACGTACTTCGCGTCGCACCGCAGCAGGTCGAACAGCGCCGGCGGCCGCGGCTCGGCCGGGGGTGGCGGAGGCGGCGGCCGCCGGTCGGGCCGGTGCCGCGGCGGCGGGTTCGCCCCTGGTGGAGGCGGCGGTGGTGGAGGCGGGGGAGGCGGCCGGACACCGCCGATCGCGGAGACGGTCGTCGTGGCGGTCGCCGTGACTACCTCGGGCGGAGGGGGCGGCGGGGCGACGAGGCGGATGTCCACCGGCTTGTCCTGGGGTGCCGTGAACAGGGCGGCGATCAGGGCAGCGCCCATCACCGCCACCGCGGCTGAGAAGTAGCCGCGGCGTCTGGCACCAGTCATCACTCCGCTCCCCAGGTTCCGCCTGCCCGGTAGCCGCCGTCCCCGTGGAATCGTTGTGCCCGCTAACGGTGTTACCGCCCTGCCATCAGCCCGTCTTATCGGGTCCGGCGCTGGTCAGGGAAATGCGAAGCACCACTCGCTTCTCCCGTTCCATGGCGGCGCGGTAGTCGTTCCAGTCGGAGTGCTCGCCGGAGATCGTCCGGTAGTACCGCACGAGCAGGTCCATCGCCTCCGGCAGCGGCACGACGGTCGCGGTACCGGAGATCTGGATCCACCGGCCGAAGAAGCTGTCCGGCAGCACGCACAGCCAGACGTTCGGGTCGCGCCGCACCTGCTTGGTCTTGTACGCCGTCTCCCTGGTGGAGACGAGCACGTCACCGTTGTCGTCCAACGCGACGAGCACCGGTGACATCGACGGCGTGCCGTCCGACTTCAACGCGCAGAACACCGCGCGGTGCTGGCTGCGGAGCACTTCCCGTGCCTGGTCCAGGTCCATGGTCTTCATCTTCGCCACGCGCGACGATGTCCGCATGCCCGATCCGCGCTCCGTGAGCTGGCAGATGCACGCCGACCCGACGATGTGGATCGCCGGGATCGCGAGCCTCTACCTGCAGGCACTGCACCCCAAGGCCGTCGCCGGGGTCGTCCAGAACTCCAACTTCCAGGCGGACCCGCTCGGCCGGCTCAAGCGCACGGCGGACTTCGTCGGGCTCGGCGTCTACGGCACCGACGAGGAGATCGCCACCGCGGCGGCACGGGTGCGCGCCACCCACCGCAGCCTCCGCGGCGTCGTCGACGGCCAGACGTTCCGCGTCGACGAGCCAGAACTCCTGTTGTGGGTGCATTGCTCGGAGGTTTCGTGCTTCGAAACAGTGCTCGACCGCGCGGGATACGGCCTGACCAACCGGCAGAAGGACCTGTACTACGCCGAACAGCGATTCGCCGCGAGTTTGGTCGGATTGCACCCGGAAGAAGTACCTGGATCGCGTCGTGAGATGGCCGACTACTTCGAACGGATGCGCCCCTCGCTCCGCCGTACATCCGAATCCGATGTGATCTACACCTTCTTGCACGGCCCTCCCGTGCGCGGTTTCGTCCGCCACGGGCTCCCGCTCTACCGGGTCCTGGTGGGCCACCTGGCGTACTCGATGTTGCCCGATTGGGCGCTCGACCTGCACGGTCGCGAGCCGTACCGGCACGCCGACCTGTGGGTGAATATGATGCGCCGAGCTGCGCTTTTGGTGCCGGGCAAGATCAGGAGACTGGCCCCGCCAGGGCACCTGCGGCACGCGATCGCGCGACTCGGTACGGATGTGACGCCGAAAAAGTCGAATCTTCCCTAGATGTCATACGTCACAGTTGATCATCGTCGCAGGTACGTAGCATTGCGGGCGACTCCCCCGTCTCGCTTGGAAGGCCTGTCGTGATCCGTCGTGCCTTGCTCCTGACAGCCGTCGCGGTCTTCGCGACCGCCTGTGGGAGCGGTGACTCCAGCACAGTCATCGGACGTGCTGACTCCGGAAAGCTGACCATCGGCATCCGCTACGACCAGCCCGGCCTCAGTGAGAGGCGGCTGGACGGCCGGTACGTCGGCTTCGACGTGGAGGTCGCCAAGTACGTGGCGAACGAGCTCGGCGTGAAGGAAAGCGGCATCACGTTCAAGGAGGCCCGCGGCGCCGCCCGCGAGTCGATGCTGGAGAACCGCGAGGCCGACCTGATCATCGCCTCGTACTCGATCACGGACGCCCGCAAGCAGAAGGTCGCCTTCGCCGGCCCGTACTTCGAGACCGGCCAGGGCATGCTGGTCCGCTACAACGAGTCGGGCATCCAGGGGCCGGAGACGATGAACGGCCGCAAGCTGTGCTCCGTCAAGGGGTCCACGTCCGCCCAGAAGGTCAAGACGGACTACTCCAAGAACGTGCAGATCGTCGAGTACGGCCAGTACTCCGACTGCGTGATCGCTCTCATGGCGGGCAACGTCGACGCCGTCACGACCGACGAGGTCATCCTCGCCGGCTTCGCGGCGGAGAACCCCGAGCTGCTCAAGCTCGTCGGCAAGACGTTCTCCAAGGAGCGCTACGGCATCGGCGTGCCGAAGGGCGACGCGAAGTCGGTCGAGGCCGTCAACGAGGCCATCGAGAAGATGATCTCGAGCGGGGAGTGGAAGCGGGCGCTGGAACGCAACGTCGGCCCGTCGGGGTACGAGATCCCGCAACCACCCCAGATCACCGAGAAGAGCTAGTTCACCGAGAAGAGCCAGTCCCTAGGACGACACGGCGGACTTCGACGTCCAGGTGGCCCAGTCGAACGCCCAGTCGTAGTAGTCGCCGTCCGACGCCTGCAGCTGCTGCGAGGACCCGGCGACCTCGACCGGGTCACCGACCATCGTGAGGTCGTAGAACGTCTTCGCGTTGGCACCGGACAGGTTCGCGCACCCGTGCGAGACGTTCGCCCTGCCCTGCGACGGGATCGTGCCGTTGTTCTCGTGCACGAACTCGCCGTTCTGCGAGATCAGCACCGCCCAGGTGACGGGGACGTCCTTGTAGCCGAAGACCGGGTTGGACATCTTCCGCGCGGCTTCCTTCTGCTGCACCACGTGGATGCCGCCGCGGGTCTCGGCCCGCTTGTCGTTCTCCATCCCGTACGACGCCGGGAAGTCGTGCAGCAGCGCGCCGTCGCGGTAGATCTCGAACCGGTGCGTCTGCGTGTTCGCCTTCGCCACCAGCGAGCGGTCGGCGATCTTGAACTGGGCGTGCACGTCCTCGGCACCGTAGGCGCCGCCCCCGAACGGCACCCCGTACACGTCGACGTCGACCGAGACCTCGGTGTTCGGCTTGAAGTACTCGCGCGGCCGCCAGTGCGCCTCGCGGTCCGACAGCCAGGCCCACGCGCCCTCGGTCGGCACGGACGTCTTCACGGTCATGGCCTTCTGCACCGCCGCCTTGTCCTGCACCGGCGAGCTGAAGGTGACCTTGACCGGCATCGCGATGCCGTAGGTCTGGTGGTCGCCGACGTTGAGCGACGCGTTCGTCAGCCGTTGCGGCTTCACCGTGCGGAACGACCCGGCGACCGGCACGTCCGCGCCGTCCTGCCCCTTGGCCGAGCCCGACCACGTGTAGGCCTTGTCGTAACCCAGGTCCTCGGTCGCCACCCACCGGTCACCGGTGAGCTCCCCCTTGACGACCCTGCCGTCCGCACCCGTGAGCGCGACGGCGGTCAGCGCGCCACCCGTCACGCCGACCTGGAAAGGTCCAGACGGACTGACACCCTCACCCGACTCGGGCGTCACGGTGAGTGCCGCCTTCGCCTTGTTCTCCACGACCGGAGCAGCCGGTGCCGACGGTGCGTCGGGCGCGGCGCCGCAGGCGGTCAACCCCAGCAGTACAGCCAAAATCATCGGCCGGAACACGTGCTCTCCCCAAGATCCCCTCGTCCAATGCCGATAGGACGCGTGGGGGTCCGGCACGTTGCTCGACGAAACGCGATCACCCGCTCGGACCAGCGGGTTTCCCCCTGTTGAGGCACTGAACCGACCAGTAATGACCTGTAGTGCTATGACCAATCACACGTTAGGCTGACCCGCGCAGGCCGTGGTTTCTGTGTTCGTGCTTCACACGCTCGCGGAACGACACGCGGGCGTGCTGTGCGCTCTCATCCGAGCGAACTGACCGCCCCCGGGACGGCCGGGGTTGCACGGTGCAGCCCCAAGCTTTCCTGCGATGGAGGCAGGTACATGGCACAGGGCACTGTCAAGTGGTTCAACTCCGAGAAGGGCTTCGGCTTCATCGCCCAGGACAACGGCGGCGCAGACGTCTTCGTCCACTACTCGGAGATCCAGGGTCAGGGCTTCCGGACCCTGGAGGAGAACCAGCGCGTGGAGTTCGAGGTGGGCCAGGGCACCAAGGGTCCGCAGGCGCAGAACGTCCGCGCGATCTGATTTTCGGCCGCATCTGAAGTCGTACGTGAGAAGGACCCTCTGCCGGGCTCGGCAGAGGGTCCTTCCTCGTTCCGGGCGCGACTACTGGCCGCGCTGACGCGCTTCCCACTCGAGTCGCTGCATGACCCACTCCGTGGCCAGGGCCTGCGGGGAGGTCTGGCGCTCCGCGGCGAGCTCCTTGAGCTGCTCGTTCGCCATCAGCTGCAACCGCAGCTGGTACACCTGGGCGCTGCCGAAGCCCGAGGCGGTGGTCTCGTTGTCCGAGTCCGGGGCCAGGGCGGCCAGGTAAGAGGTCAGCTCCTCGTCGGGCAACGTCTCCGTCTGCTGCGGTGCGTCCGCAGGACGGTGACGGCCGGACTTGGAACGTCCAAGGGATCCGATAGGCACCGACACACGATAACGGCTCGGTCACGGAACCCAAACCCCTGTGTCCCACCTCATCCCAACGTGTCGAAAACACCCACCCAGAGTGGATGTCCGCCACCGGACGACACAGCCGCGAGCCACTAGGCGACACAGCCGCGAAAGAGGCAGATGTGCCCGAAGGGCACGAGTTCCGAACGCGCCGGTGAACCTACGAGACCCAGGGCCGGGTTCCGCACGAGATGGGCAACCTACGGGGGGTCCGGGGGGCGAAGCCCCTCCGGCTGGGGGTCTGGGGGCTCGGCCCCCAGAGGACACCCGACTCCGGAAGGCGGCGAAGGGCGAAGCCCGAGCAGCCGGACGGAGAACGGAGGAGGCCCCCGCGCCAGGGGGAGGAACGCGGGGGCCGGAGGGGATCTCCACAGGCGCTGACCGGGGGTGTGTCAGCTTTTGGATTGTTGCACGCGCACGTTGCCGTTGGGGAGAGTTCGCCGAGAGATTCTTAAGCCTCCGATGGACGGAATCCCCGCAGTCGCAAGCTGTTGCTGACCACGAACACGCTGCTGAACGCCATTGCGGCTCCCGCGATCATGGGGTTGAGCAGTCCGAGGGCCGCGAGCGGAAGTCCAGCGACGTTGTAGGCGAAAGCCCAGAAAAGATTCCCCTTGATCGTGCCCAAGGTCTTGCGGGACAACCGAATGGCGTCCGCCGCCGCGCGCAGGTCGCCGCGCACGAGGGTCAGGTCGCTCGCCTCGATCGCCACGTCGGTGCCGGTTCCCACGGCGAGTCCGAGGTCGGCCGCGGCCAACGCCGGCGCGTCGTTCACGCCGTCGCCGACCATCGCCACCACCTTGCCCTGAGCCTGCAACCGCCGGACCACGGCGGCCTTCTCGCCTGGCAGCACGTCGGCGACGACCTCGTCGATGCCCACCTCGGCGGCGACCGCGGCGGCCACGGCGGCGTTGTCACCGGTGAGCAGCACAGGGTGCAGGCCGAGCGCGCGCAGGGACCGGATCGCTTGCGCGGACGTGGGTTTCACGACGTCCGAGACGACGACGAGTCCGACAACCTTGTCATCAAAGGAAACCGCGACAACGGTTCGATCGGCGTGCGCAACCGCGGCCTCGGTCAATTCCGCCGGAACGGAAACCTCGCGCACTCGGCCCACGACAACGTGCCGTCCCTCGACGACTCCGCTGACACCGATGCCATCCGTCGAAACGAACTGAGAAACGGGTAGCACTTCATCGACTTCGCGCACGATCGCCGCGGCGATGGGATGTTCGGACGCGTTCTCGACGGCCGCCGCGAAACGCAGAACCTCGTCGCGCGGCACGCCTTCGACCGCGATCACGTCGACCAGGGTCAGCCGGCCGGTCGTCACCGTGCCGGTCTTGTCCAGCACGACGGTGTCCACGCGCCGCGTCGACTCCAGCACCTCGGGCCCCTTCACGAGGATTCCGAGCTGGGCGCCGCGGCCGGTGCCGACGAGCAGCGCCGTGGGCGTCGCCAGGCCCAGCGCGCACGGGCAGGCGATCACGAGCACCGCCACCGCCGTCGTCACCGCGAACTCGAGCGGCCTGCCCGCGAGCAGCCAGCCGCCGAACGCCAGCAGCGCGATCACCACGACCACGGGGACGAACACGGCCGACACCCGGTCGGCCAGCCGTTGCACCTGCGCCTTGCCCGCCTGCGCCTGCTCGACCATGCGAGCCATCCGGGCGAGCTGGGTGTCCGCGCCGACGCTGGCGGCCTCGACGACCAGCCGGCCGCCCGCGTTGACCGTCCCGCCGACCACCGGGTCGCCGGCGCCGACCTCGACCGGCACCGACTCACCGGTCACCATCGAGGCGTCCACGGCCGAGCTGCCCTCGACCACTGCGCCGTCCGTGGCGATGCGCTCACCCGGACGGACCACGAACCGTTCGCCGACCCGGAGCTGACCGATCGGGACGCGGGTCTCCACGCCGTCGCGCAGCACCGCCACGTCCTTGGCGCCGAGCGCGAACAGCGACCGCATCGCCGCACCCGCGCTGCGCTTGGACCTCGCCTCCAGCCAGCGGCCGAGCAGCAGGAACACGGTGACGCCGACCGCGACCTCCAGGTAGATGTCACCGGAGGTGGTCGGCCGGGGCAGCAGGCTGAACTCGTGCCGCATGCCGATCATCCCGGCCTCGCCGAGCACCAACGCGTAGAGCGACCACAGGTACGAGACCGTGACACCCATCGACACGAGGGTGTCCATGGTGCTCGCGCCGTGCCGTGCGTTCACGACGGCCGCACGGTGGAACGGCCAGCCGCACACCCACACGACCACGCTCGCCAACGCCAGCGCCACCCACTGCCAGACCGGGAACTGCAGCGCCGGGACCATCGACACCACGATCACCGGCACCCCGAGCGCCGCCGCCAGGGCGAACCTCAGGCCGAGCTCACCGGACTCGTCCGGCGTCTCCGGCTTCGGCTCCTCCGCGTCGTAGCCCGCCGCGCGCACCGTCGAGACCAGGTCGTCGACGCGCAGGGTGTCCGGGAACTGAACGCTGGCCTTCTCCGTCGCGTAGTTCACAGTGGCGGAGACGCCGTCGAGCTTGTTCAGCTTGCGTTCCACGCGCCTCGCACAGGAGGCGCAGGTCATGCCGCTGATGGAGAGCTCGACGTGGTGGGGCTCGGTCGTGGTCATGTCAGGCGACCTGGTACCCGGCCTCGGTCACGGCGGCGACGACCTCGGAGCGGTCGAGCTCGCGGTCGCTCGTCACGGTGACCGCGCCGGTCTCCAGGACGACGTCGACACCCGTGACGCCGGAGACCTCGGTCAGCTCCTCGGTGACGGAGCTGACGCAGTGGCCGCAGGTCATGCCGGTGACGGTGTAGGTGGCGGTGACGGACATCGGAGCCTTCTCTCTTCCACGGGACTCCGAGTCTATACCCCCCTGGGGTAAGTGATCTACTCAGGACTGTCGGGTTTGGGCTGGTCCAGGTTCTGGATGTTCTTCTCGATCTGGTCGACCAGGTCGTCGAGGCCCGCGAGCATCTTGTCGAGCTCGGCCATCCGCGACCCGAAGGCGGACTCGATGTCGGCGTCGATGGTGTTCACGTCGATGCCGCTGATCGCCTTGAAGATCGCCTCCTGGTCCACCGAAGGGGGTGTCCGGGACGCGTTTTGGCCCTCTGCTTCGGGGGAAGGCTCCGGCGTGGGGTCAGTCATCGGTCCATCATCCCTTGGCCAGTTCCCCACGAGGTACGGACCGGACCAGTACGGAAAGTAACGCTGGGTGGCGGTGGAATCACTCTGCGGGGGGCTGCGGCTGTTGTCCCAGGTCGCTTAGCCTCGCGGCCACACCTCAAGTCGGGGAGGGTGCAATGAGCGGGTCACTGGAAGTGCGGAAGTTCCTGTTCACACAGGATGACGGCATGTCGCGGCAGGGCGGGCCGAGCGTGCCGGCCCAGCGCAGCGGAGAACCTTCGCGGATCTCCGACGAACAGGTCCACCGGGCGCGGCTCGCCGTCGCGCGGAGCGCACTGGGCACCGAGGACTGCCGGATGCTGCTCGACATGCTGGGACTGTCACCGGGCGAGGACGGCACGACGCCACCCGTGCAGCGGTGAGCTGATGCGAACGAGGAAGCGGCCCTGACGCGAGACGCGCACCCCCCGGAGCGCGTCTCCCGAAGCAGGGCCGCATCCCGAAACATACCCACGGGTCTCTTTCGCGGCAACGGCTAACCTGGCCCCATGCCCCAGCAGGACCGGGCGTATGCGACACGGGAGGCGATCCTCCGCGCGGCGGCCGAGGAGTTCGACCGCCTCGGCTACGACCGCACGTCGCTGACCGCCGTGCTCGCGCGTGCCGGCCTCACCAAGGGCGCCTTCTACTTCCACTTCCCCTCCAAGGAAGCGGTGGCGGTCGCGCTCGTCGAACGCCAGAGCGAGTTCTGGGCCGAGGTGCGGGAGTCGTGGCGTGCCCGCGGCCTCGATCCGTTGAGCGCTCTGCACGGCATGTTCGTGGAGTCGGCCGACCGGATGGCGGCGGACGTCGTGCTGCGCGCGGGCGTGCGGCTCAACGCCGACCGCGAGATCGGGTATCCGGGCGTCCCGACCTCGCACGTGATGTGGGAGAAGCTCGTCGCCACCTATCTGGCCGAGGCGGGCGAGCGCGGAGATCTGCTCCCCGGCGTCGACCCGGACGCGGTGGCGCGGACGTTGTGCGGCGCCACTCTCGGTGCGCGGCTCATCTCGTCGGCGACGACGTCCTGCGCCGACTTCCCGGACCGGGTCCGCGAGGTCCTGCGGCACGTTCTGCCCTGCGTCACGGCGGCCGGCTGGAAGTTGTCTGGATCACACAAAGTGCCTGAACGGCTCGTCGAGCCGTGAACAGGCATTTGTTGATCTGGCCGACCCGGTCCAAGGGCGGGTTTGAGCAGGTCAACGCGGAAGTGGCACCCCCGTTTTGGAGGTGCGCGGACCTATGGCATATGCTTACGATGCTTCCAGAGACCAGCTAGTCCCCATCATCTAGCGGCCTAGGATCCCGCCCTTTCAAGGCGGTCGCGCGGGTTCGAATCCCGTTGGGGGCACGCAGTGAAAAGCAGTAGATGCAGTACGGTAAGGTAGCACCAAGCAAGGCCCAGTGGCGCAGTTGGTTAGCGCGTCGCCCTGTCACGGCGAAGGTCGCGGGTTCGAGTCCCGTCTGGGTCGCTTCATCTAGTTCTCATGGCCAGGTAGCTCAGTTGGTACGAGCGACCGCCTGAAAAGCGGTAGGTCGGCGGTTCGACCCCGCCCCTGGCCATCCTTCTTCGAAAAGAAGCCTCGCAGCGTGCTGCGGGGCTTCTTTCGTCATGGCGTGATTCGGGCGATTGCCTGGTCGTCGTGCGTTTTGTAGCGCGCCCACCGCGAGTGTTCCGAATCACCGCGTTCTGCTTCGTGGATTCGGTCGAGCACTTCACCCAGTGGCATTTCCGCGAGGTCTTCCCACGAGAAGAGCCCGTACTCCGACACTCCACACGAGACGCCGTCCGTGAGAGCCACCACCGACCGGATCTCGGACCGCGGCCAGCGCGCCGTCACGGCCTGGTGCCCGGCGGCGGGTACGGCCTCCGCGACCCACCACCCGTTCGGTTTGTTCTTCCACGCCAGGATGTCCGGCTGCGAGCGGAGGTCCTGCAGCCGGGTGTCCTCGAGGACGTGTGTCGTCTGTCCGAACGCGACCACCGGGGTGTCGCACAGCACGAGCGCGTCGATCGTCTCGTCGTTCCAGCGCACGATCGACGCCGTCGACGACGGTGCGTCGCCGGGCACGAGGCCGTGCTCCGCGGCGAGGTTCTCGATCGCCTGCGCCAGGACGTCGGTCAGCGGGTCGGTGTCCGTGAGCAGCCGGACCAGCTCGTCGGCGAGTTGTGTGGCGTACCAACCGCCGTTGCGGTCGGGCGGCCTTGTCTGCGAGGTGACGCCGTCCAGGACGACGACGGCGTTGGAGGTGACCCGGATCCGATCCTCGGAAGCGCGGCCCGGCGCTGCCTGTTCAGCGGTCTCGATCTTCACCTTCCTCACCGTAGCCGTCAACTTGGGTTGACGGATCGCGGTTGTCAACGTACGTTGACAGCATGACGGAAGCGACGGATCTCGCCACGGCGGCAGGAGACCGCGACCCGAAGGTCGGGTTGCGGGCCGTCACCGCGCTGCGGCGACTTTTGGAACACCTGGAAGCGGTCCAGGTCCGCAGCGCGCGGGCCCAGGGCTGGTCGTGGCAGGACATCGCGGCGGAGCTCGGGGTCTCCCGCCAGGCGGTGCACAAGAAGCACGGGGGTCGATGATGATCGCGGAGAGGTTCACCAAGGAGGCCCGCGAGGCGGTCAGGACCGCCGTGCGGGAGGCGGAACGGGTCCACGCCGGCGAGGTCGGCGTCGAGCACCTGCTGCTGGCGCTGCTCGACGCGCCGGTGCTGGCGGGGTTCGACCTGCCGCGCGGGGAGCTGGAGACGGCGTTCCGCGACTACCGGCGCAAGGGCGGGCTGACCAAGGCAGACGCGGAGGCGTTGCGGGGCCTGGGGATCGACGTCGACCAGGTGATCGACTCGGTCGAGCAGTCCCTCGGTGCCGGCGTGCTGCGGCCTGGGCCGCGCAAGCGGTGGTTCGGGATGCCGTTGGAGAGCGACTTCAAGAAGGCGCTGGAGAAGTCGCTGCGCGAGGCCCGCGACCTCGGCCACAACTACCTGGGCGGCGAGCACATCGTGCTGGCACTGCTGCAGGGCAAGGGGATCGTGGCCGAGGTGCTGACCGATCGGGGCGTCACGTACGAGGAGATCCGCAAGCGGGCCGCGAGCGCTCGCGCCACGTGAGCGCGGGCAGGAACAGCTGCGAGAGCGGGCCGATCGCGAGCGCGTAGAGGATCGTGCCGATGCCGATCGTGCCGCCGAGCAGCCAGCCGGTGCCGAGCACGAGCAGTTCGACCACGGTCCTCGTGACGCGCAGGGACACGCCCGTGCGACGGCAGAAACCGGTCACCATGCCGTCGCGCGGGCCGGTGCCGAGCCGGGAGCCGACGTACGCGGCGAACGCGACGGCGTTCAGGACGATGCCCAGGGTCATGAGCGCGATCCTGGGCAGGAGGCCCTCCGGCGCGGGCAGGATCGCGAGCGTCACGTCCACGCTGACGGCGATCAGCACGACGTTGCCGATGGTGCCGATGCCGGGCTTCTGCTTGAGCGGGATCCAGGTGAGCAGCACCAGCACACCGGTGATCGCGGTGATGAGGCCGAAGCTCAGGCCGGTGCGCTTCTCGAGCCCCTCGTGCAGCACGTCCCACGGGTTCAGGCCGAGGGTCGCGCGGATCTGCATCGCCATGCTCGCGCCGTAGAGCCACAGACCTGCGAAGAGCTGGGGAAGGCGACGGGCGGGGGCAACCCGGACGGAGACCTGGTCGAGTGCGGTCAATGTGGCCATGTGGCCATACTGCGCTCCGATTGGCCTGGTAATCCATAGCCAATTCGGGATAATTGGCCTCATGCTCCCACCAGGTGGACGTATATCGGGTGCCCGGCTCGAGAAGCTGCTCGGGTCGTGGCGCCGGGGCATCCCCCGGCAGTGCTCGTCCGACCTCGTCGCGGCGATGAAACTGCTGGTCGCGGACGGCCGGCTGCCCGTCGGCACCCGGTTGCCGTCCGAGCGCGAGCTCACCGAGGTGCTGCCCGTGAGCCGCACCACGATCAGCGCGGCGTTCGACCAGCTGCGGGCCGAGGGGGTGGTGCAGTCGCGGCGCGGGGCCGGGTCGTGGATCAGCGGACCCGTCGGGGCGGGGGGTGGCATCACCGTCGCCGACGACACGCTGATCGACCTGTCCCGCGCCGCGCCTGCGGCGTTGCCGTCCGTGCGGCACGCCATGGAGCTGGCGATGGACCGGATGCCGGAGCAACTCGCGTCGCACGGGTACGACGAACGGGGGCTGCTCGTGCTGCGGCAGCGGATCGCGGACCGGTACGCGGCGCGCGGCCTGCCGACCTCGCCCGACCAGATCGTGGTGACCTCGGGGGCGCAGCACGCGTGGGCGTTGCTGCTCCGGCTCTTCGTCGGACCCGGTGACCGGGTGCTGGTGGAGCAGCCGAGCTACCCCAACGCGCTGGAGGCGGTGCGGGCGTCGTTCGGGATCCCGGTGCCCGTGCCGATGCTGGGCGACGGCTGGGACGTCGACGGGTTCGAAGCGGCGTTGCGGCAGGCAGGGCCCCGGTTGGCCTACCTGATCCCGGACTTCCAGAACCCGACCGGGCTGCGGATGTCGTCGCAGACGCGGGAGGCGCTCTCGGCCGTGCTGCGCAAGGCCCGTACTCCATTCGTCGTCGATGAGACCCTGGTGGAGCTCTCACTCGACGACTCGCCGGAGCCGTTGCCGATGGCCGCGTTCGGTGGCGACTCGGTGGTGACGCTGGGGTCCGCGAGCAAGTCGCACTGGGGTGGACTGCGGATCGGGTGGATCAGGGCGTCGTCCGACGTCGTGCACCGGCTGCTGTCGACGCGGGCGGCGATCGACCTGGGCACGCCCGTGTTCGAGCAACTCGTGATGGCCGCGCTGCTGGAGTCTCCGGAAAGCGCTCTGCGGCAACGGCGCGAGGAGGCGCGGACGCAGCGGGACGTGGCGGTCGCGGCTCTGCGCGAACATTGTCCACAGTGGAGCTTCGAGGTGCCGGCCGGTGGGCTCGGGATCTGGTGCGCCCTCAACGGGCCGGTCAGCACGCGGGTGGCCGTGATGGCGCAGAACCACGGCGTGCGGCTCGTCCCCGGTCCCCGGTTCGCGGTGCACGGGGGCTGCGAGCAGATGCTCCGAGTGCCGTACACGCAGTCGCCCGAAGTGCTCCGGGAGGCGATCGGCCGTTTGGGTGTGGTCGCTGCATCCGTTGCGGGTACTGGTTTTCCCGCCGACGCGGACCTGTCGCTGCCCGTCGCGTGAGACACGTCGGCCCGGTCTCCCGCAGCGGTGGAGACCGGGCCGACGAACTTGCCAACGAGAGGCCTGCGGCGGGGAACGTCCCAGGGATTGACGTCCCCCGTCCGCAGGTTTCCCGTGTGGTCCGAGACTGCGGGGGCAGCGCGGCACTCGGACCAGACCCGACCTGCCAGGGCGCGGTTGGCAGCTCGGGAAGACTGGGTTCCTTGCGTACAACGGGAAATGCGGTGAGGAGTTACTGGCGCGACGGAACGAGACGGTCACAAATCGCGCAGAGGGCAGACCTGTCCTGCCGGACTCAGTCGGGTGACGTGGCTGGCAGGCCGGGAATGCTGCCCGGCGCAGTGCCGTCGCGCCGCTCCTCGACCGACCACGTGGTGGCAGGGAAGAGCGAGTTCTGCGACGTCAGGACGGCGAGCACGCCGCGCGTGCCGCCGGAGTTGTCGGTGTGACCGGACGCCGCGGAGACCGTCGAGACGACGGGTGCCTGCTGCGGAGCGGGCAGCGGGGCGTCAGGTCCGGGAGTGGTCCAGGTGAGGTCGCTCACCGGTGCGGGCTCGGTCTTCGCGGGCGCGGGAGGCGGCAGGTCGGGCAGCAGCGGCACGACGTGCTTGACCGCGATGACCGGCGGCGCGGGCGGAGGTGGCGGAGGAGGGGGTGGCAGCTCGGCGGCGAGCTTCGCGGCCTTGCGGGCGGCGCGGACCTGGGCCTTGGCCTGGATCACCTCGGGCGGCGCCTGGTTGGAGACGCTGCCGGAGCGCGTGGTGCCCTGCGAGCCGCCGGTGAAGTCGAGGACCGGGCCCTCGTCCTGCTGTTCGGGCTCTTCCTCTGGCGTGCTGACGACCGGCGGTGGTGCCACGACGAGCTTCGCCGGTTCGTGACGATCCATCACTTTTTCGGTGAACGCCTGGGCCCAGGCGCCGGGATCGTCCAAGAGCGACGGTGCGGCGGCGGTGCTTTCGGCGGCCGGGATCTCGACGGCCGGCGGCGGAGTCTCCTCCGGACTGGCGGAGGCGTTCGTCCCGCCCAGCAGCCAGGCGGCGGCGGTCAGCCCGCCGAGCGCGGCGGCCCGCAGCAGCAGCGCGACAGCTCCACCACTCGCCACAGGATCACCACCCGTCCACCGTTGCGGCCACCGCCAACGCTCAGCGCCGTCGGGGGTCGACGTCGAGCTATGTCTAGCACTGGCGAAGGGCTTTGCGAACCAACTCGGCGGGAAACACTCGGAAGGGCGGACACGTGCGGCTGTCCGTGTTGCCCTGATCAGGTGTGAACACCGTCTGTGTCGTCATCGGATCGAGTGACATCGCCGCCTCGGTCCCGTGTGGACCGTCCCGCGACGGGGGATCGTGTCCGATGTGGACGCGCCCAAGCAGGTCAACAGCCTCTCTGAGCTGGCCGATCGCGCCGCCCGTGCGCTCGGCCCGGTACACGTGCACGACCGGGCGGGGCCGAACGAGTGCTTGGTCCGTTCGGGGGAACTGGTAGTGCTGCCAGCGGACGCACCTGGAGTGCGCAAGCGCTTGCGAGGTGTCTACTCGCACGAGGAGATCGTGTCCGGTGCGATCCGCATGCACCTGAAAACGCCCGATCGGGTGCGGGTCGTCGACATCGCCCGGGAGGTCGGGGCGTCGCCGAACCACGTCCACCTCGCGTGCCCGATCATGATCGGCACCTCGCGCCCGGTCGTCGGCGGGCGGCTGCCGGAGCTGCTGGGCGAGGGCGTCGTGGCGTTGCTCGACACCCCTCTCGACGCCCCGCACGGCTCGTTGGTGGCCGGGGTCCTGAGGCACCACGGCGCCGTGGTCCGTCCGTTCCCCGTCCTGAGCACCTCCGGCTTCGGCGACGACCTGACCCTCGCCGCCGCCCTGCGCGCCACCCGCGACCTGCCGGTCGTGCTGGTCGCGTCGGGCACCTACTCGTTCGACGACCGGTGCCCGCCGGTGCTGGCCCAGGCCGGCGGCAACGTGGTGGCCGCGGCGGGCAACGGCGGCTCGTCGCGGCCGTGGTGGCCCGCCGCACTGCCCGCCGTGACGGCCGTGGGTGCCGCGGCGCCGTTCTCCGGTCACGGGCCGTGGGTGGACGTGGTCGTCTCCGGCGTCGACGTACCGGCGTCGGTGGGCTCGTCGCAGCTGCTGTGCACCGGCACGTCGTTCGCGGCCGCCCTGCACGCCGCGACGCTGGTCCCCGTGCCGTAGCAGCTGAACCCGAGGTGAGCGACGGCCCCGGCAGCGTCGGCGGGGTGGTCGATCCTCCGGTGGACCTCGGCCATGGCCCGGCTCGCGAGTGCGTCCGGCACCGGCAGCACGCCGGCGATCACGGCCCTGGTGCCCGCGTCGAGGAACGCGCGGGCGAGCCCCGACTCGCACGCCGACAGGACGACGATCTCGGGCGGGTGCTCGATCCTCGCGATGTCGTAGCCGTAGAGCGGGCCGTCGTCCAGGGCGAGGTAGGAGAACAGCGGGTTCTCGGGGTGGACGTGCCCGTGCGCCGCGATGTGGGCGATGCCGGCGCCTTCCAGTCCTTCGAGCGTTGACTCCACAGTGGACTTGATGATCGTGCCGCCGTGCTCTTGCCGGAGCCCGGTCACCTCGTCGTCGCGCAGCCGGGGGCCGGTCACCCACACCCGTCGTCCGCCGCGGCTTCCCGGCCGCCAGTGGCGCAGCGACGGGAGGACGTGGACCCGGTGCCGGAACGCCGCCCAGGGCATCGCGTGCAGCACGCCGTCCGGGATGACGACGACCTCGTCGGCCTCGGGCAGCAGGTCGGTGGTGATCCTCCGCCCGGCTCTGAGTGCGAGTCGCGCGGTGCGGACGAGCTCGGCGGGTTCGGGGATGGTGCGCATGCGAGCGCGGCCGTCGATCACGGTGACCGCCGTCATCCGTCCTTCGTGGACGATGAAGCTGACGAGCGGAAGTTCAGGTGCTGTCGGGGTTTTCCTCGTCTCGTGCCGCCGGGTGGCGAGGGTGAGCCTGCGGACGTTCCTCTCCAGGGCTTCGAGCGGCAGTCCGAACGCCCGCGCCCGCCGCAGTTCCGCGAGCGCCTGAGCCAGCGCGGGATCGTTGGGAGGCAACGGCATCGAGACCCGGTGCCGTTCCGACCAGTGCAACACCTCGCGCGCGGTCCGCGCCAGGCCGAGCGCGTGCCCGGTGAGCTCCCGGCGCGGCCAGTCGCCGTGGTGCTCGTCGAGCAGCTTCACCCCGGCCCGGCACGCCGCCAGCGCACCCCGCCGGTTGGACCGCCGCGCCTGCGCCAGCCACCCGAGCGCCCGCGTCCGCACCGGCCCGCGAAACCTCTGTGCCGCAACGGCATCAAGCCTTCCCGCGGCGAGCATGAACTCGGGGTCGTCGCCACCGATCTTCCGCGCGGGCGCCGGATCACCATCGCGCAACGCACACCGCGCGCTCAGCACCGCCAGCTCGGGCACGTGCCGGTTGCACCGCCGCAGCAGCTCCATCGCCGGTGTCAGCACGCGCCGCGCCTCCGCCGTGAGCCCGGCGGCGAGCAACGCCTCGGCCCGGTCGACCAGCGCCTCCGGCCTGCTGGTGGAGTCGAGCCCGGCCTTCGCCGCCTCCTCGTACCGGCGCAGCGCCAGCGGCAGGTCACCGGCCAGCATCGCCGCGAACCCCCTGTTGTGCAGGCACATCGCCGCCCGCCCCGGCTCCCCGATGGCCAGCAGCACCGTCTGGGCCGTCCGGAAGTCGACCTCCGCCCTGGCCGGCTGGGCGGCGTTGCAGCGAGCGATCCCCCGCCCGACCAGCGCGTTGGCGAGCCAGCGCTCGTCCCCGTACCTCTTCAACTCCCTGATCACCGCGGTCAGCTCCGCGATCGCCAGCCGCGGCTCCGTGGTCAGGTGCAGCCCGCGCAAGCACCGCGCCCTCGCCAGCTCTCGGCCGCGCAGGTGCGGCGTGGCCAGGTCGAGGTGGTCCAGGCTCTGCTTGCGCCGCCCCCGATCGAGTTCGATCCACGCCAGCGCGAGGTGGAACCTCGCCTCCCCGCTGAGCCGCAACCCGCGCCGCGCGAACCGGGCGGCGACGTCGAGGTGGCCGAGCTCGACGTGGGCGACGCTGAGGTCGTGCAGGGCGTCGGCGCGTTCGGCCTTCGTGCCCGTGACCTCGGTGGCCGCGATCGTGGCGCGCGGGTCGGAGCTGGCGCTCATGCGACGAACCACCCCGTCGTCAGGCCCAGCTCGGGCACGGTCACGCACACCGGTCCGGGGGTGATGCCGGCCCGGAACCAGCCTTCGGCGTCGGGCTGGAGGGCTTGCGTCGTGCCGGGTGTGCGGACTTCGACGGCTGCCTCGTCGTCCAGCACCCCGGTCAGTCGGCCGGAGTCGATCTGGAGGTGGAGGCGGCCGGTGCCGGCGTGGAAGGCGAGCTGCCTGGACGGGCCGCGCATCGGTTCTTGGACCGGCTCCATGGGAGTGAGGCCGGTGGGCTGGGGTGTGAGGACGGGCGGCGGGGCGTCGGTGTGGAACAGGTCGGCGAGCTCGTCGAGCAACGGGTCCCTCATCGCGCGCCTCCCACGGCCGTGGCGGGTCGAAGTCCGGTCTCCCTCATCGCAGTCCCTCCACCTTCCGCCGCAGTTCAGCCAGGCACCGGCTGCGCGTCGACCCGACGTTCCCCACCTTCATCCCCAGGGCGTCGGCAACCTGTGCATAACTCAGCTCCGGGCTGTGGGCAGCTATTCGCAGCAGCCGCTGGCACCGCTCGTTCAACGTCGTGAGCGCACCCCAGAGCCGCCGTTGTCGGTCATTGGCGATGACGACCTCGTCGGGTGTCGGGAGCACCGACTCCGGCTCCCACAGGTCGTACGGCACCTCGCGTCCGCGGGTGCGCAGCACGGCGATCGACTGACGGGTCGCGGTACGGACCAGCCACACGCCCAGAGCTTCGGGGTCGCGGATGCGGGTCAGGTGTTCGGCCAGGCAGAGCCACGTGCACTGGTAGACGTCGGCCGCGTCCGCATGGCTCAGGCGGAACGATCTGGGCACCGACCAGACGAGTCTCGAGTAGCGCTCGACCAGGGCGTCCCAGCCGCACGAGCCGGAACGCCAGCCGACGAGAACCTTCGTGTTCGAGTCCATGCCATTAGGAGTCGAACAACGGCGGCGAGGCTCCGCAGGTCACTCGAAAGTGGGTTGTCCACAGGTGTGGAGGAACTCATCCACACCTGTGGACAACTACAGCTTGTGGAGGCGCTCCACGGCTTCGTCGATCACCGCGTCCTGCTTGCAGAACGCGAACCGGATCAGGTGCTTCCAGTCCTCGGGGTGGTCGGTGAACACCTGGACGGGCACGGCCGTGACGCCGATGCGTGCCGGCAGGTCGCGGCAGAGCTCCAAGCCGTCCGAGTAGCCCAACGGGCGTACGTCGGCGCAGATGAAGTACGTGCCCTCGGACGACCGCACCTCGAAACCGGCCGCACGCAAACCCTCGGCCAGACGCGCGCGCTTCGAGGCCAAGGAGTCGCGCAACGACGACACCCAGTCCAGTTCGGCGGTCAGGGCGTGGGCGACGGCGGGCTGGAACGGCGCCCCGCCCACGAACGTCATGAACTGCTTGGCCGCCCGGACCGCGCCGACCAGCTCGGCGGGACCGCACACCCAGCCGATCTTCCAGCCGGTGCAGTTGAACGTCTTGCCGGCACCCGAGATCGACAGGGTCCGCGACGCCATCCCCGGCAGCGAGGCCAGCGGGATGTGGACCAACCCGTCGAACACCAGGTGTTCGTACACCTCGTCGGTGATCGCCAGCAGGTCGTGCTCGACGCACAGCGCCGCGATCGCTTGGAGCTCCTCCAAGCGGAAGACGGTCCCGGTCGGGTTGTGCGGCGAGTTGACCAGCACGGCCCGAGTCCGCGGCGTCACGGCGGCGCGCAACGCGTCGACGTCCAACGCCAACCGGCCCGACGAGTCCTCGCGCAGCCCGACGGACACCCGCGTCGCGCCGGCCATCGCCACCGAGGCGGCGTAGGAGTCGTAGTACGGCTCGATCAGGATGACCTCGTCACCGGCCTCGACCAGCGCCAGCAACGAGGCCGCGATCGCCTCGGTGGCACCCACCGTCACCAGGACCTCGGTGTCCGGGTCGTACGAGAGCCCGTAGCGCGACCGGTGCGCGGCGACGGCGCGGCGCAGCACCGGCATGCCGGGCCCCGGCGGGTACTGGTTCACACCGGACGCGATCGCGGACTGGGCGGCCGCGAGCATCGACGCCGGACCGTCGGTGTCGGGGAAGCCCTGACCGAGGTTGACGGCGTCGTGCTGCACCGCCAGCGCCGTCATCTCCGCGAAGATCGTCGACGTGAACGGCTGCAACCGAGGAACTAGCGCTGGTACCCGCACAACGTCGAATCTTCACCCGAATCGCGTGCCGAGGGAAGTCCGGTCCTCCGTCGTGTGAGAAATCCACGTCGACACGCCAGCCGAAATGCGCTTCGAACCTGTGTTCTACCGTTGTTCGGGTGAAGCTCGCCGTTCAGGTTCGCCTGCTGCCATGCGCCGAGCAGGCGAATGCCTTGGCGGCGACACTGCGTTTGGGGCACAGGCCGCGGTGCGGACGGTGAAGAAGGTCATCGACGCTTACGCCAGTCACGGGGCGCGCGTCCGGGCTGGAAGCCGTGCAGGTCTGCGCAGGGCCAAGGCCGACTGCAGGGCGATCAGGTTCCGGTCGGACTCGGCTCAACCGTTCGACGATCGCATGTTGTCGTGGCGGTACGACGCCGGGACCGTGTCGATCTGGACCACGGAGGGCCGGCTCAAAGGGCTTCGGTTCGTCGCGGACGCTGCGCAGCTCGCGCTGCTCAAGGCGCACCGTCGGGGCGAGTCCGACCTGGTGTCCAGGGACGGGAAGTGGTTGCTGATCGCCACTTGTGAGGTAACCGAACCGGAGGCGCCGACGCCGGACGACTGGATCGGGGTGGACAGGGGCATCGTCAATCTGGCGACGACGTCGGACGGCGAGAACTTCCAGGGCCGCCGACTGCAGCGCTATCGGCGCTGGCACGCGCTGAAACGATCCGAGTTGCAGGCGAAGGGCACCAGGTCGGCTGCTCGTCGCCTGCGAAGGCGTGCTCGAAGAGAGCACCGTCACGCAACTCACCTCAACCACGCAATCGCCAAGAAGCTGGTGGCTGTCGCGCAACGCACCGGCCGCGGTATCGCTCTGGAGGATCTGAGCGGCATCCGCGACCGGGTACGGCCTCGCCGCGACCAGCGAGCCGCCCATTCTTCCTGGCCGTTCCACCAACTCGGCACGTTCATCGAGTACAAGGCGAAGCGTGCAGGAGTCCTGGTGGTCACCGTGGACGCCCGCTACACCTCTCAGACGTGTCCGCGCTGTGGCCACACGGCACGCGGGAACAGAGTCAGTCGCGACATGTTTCGCTGTCGTGGATGCGGCCTCGCTGGGCCGGCCGATCACGTCGCCGGGATCAACGTGCGCAACCGTGCGCGCTCGGCGTGGGCACCTGTCAACGTGCCCGGACCGCCTGCTCGAGGGCGCGCGGTCGATGCGACCTGTCCACCGCCGCCAGCCGTGGACGGAGAACGCGACTCGATGGGAGCGACGAGCTCACCACCCAGATCGAGAAGTTGACGGACAATGGACCCGTGGAGCAACTGACCGCCGCTGACCAGCAGAAGCGCACCGACCTGCGCAAGATGAAGCTCGTCGCCACCAGCTTCCTGGTCGGCGCCACGGTCGTCTTCTTCGGCACCCACGCCTTCGAGGGCGCCTGGGTCGGGTACGTGCGGGCCGCCGCCGAGGCCGGCATGGTCGGCGCTCTCGCCGACTGGTTCGCCGTCACCGCGCTGTTCCGCAGGCCGCTGGGACTGCCGATCCCGCACACTGCGATCATCCCCGAGCGCAAGAACATGTTCGGGCAGACGCTCGGCGACTTCGTGGGCGTCAACTTCCTCAGTCCCGAGGTGGTGCAGGACAAGCTCCGCCGGGCCGGCATCGCCGAGCGGGCGGGCGCGTGGCTCAAACAGCCCGAGAACGCCGAGCGCGTCACCACCGAGATGGCCAACGTCCTCAAGGGCGCGATCACCGTGCTCAAGGACGACGTGGTGCAGGCCGTCGTCGAGCAGGCGATCGTCAAGCGGGTCACCGCGAAGCCGTGGGGGCCGCCGCTGGGCAAGCTGCTGAACCAGGTGCTCACCGACGGCGCGCACCACAAGCTCGTCGACCTCATGTGCGACCGCGCGTACGAGTGGGTGCGCGACAACCACGACAAGGTCAGCCTCATCGTCTCGGACCGCGCGCCCACGTGGTCGCCCAAGTTCGTCGACTCGCTGCTCGGCGACAAGGTCTACACCGAGCTGGTCAACTTCGCGTGGGCGGTGAAGACCGACGTCAACCACCCGATGCGGCTCGCCGTGGACCAGTTCCTGATCGAGTTCTCGAGTGACATGCAGAACGACCCGGCCACCATGCAGCGCGCCGAGCAGGTCAAGCAGCAGGTGATCAACCACCCCGACGTGCAGAAGCTGATCAGCAGCGCGTGGGGCACGGCCAAGAAGATGCTCATCGACGCCGCCGAGGACCCGTCCAGCGAGCTGCGCAAGCGGGTCACGCAGGGATTGGTCACGCTCGGCACCAACCTCACCGACGACCCGGCGCTGCGCGGCAAGGTCGACGGCTGGCTGGAGCAGGCCGCCGGGTACGTCGTGAGCAACTACCGCGCGGAGATCACCACGCTCATCACGGACACGGTCGAGCGCTGGGACGCGGAGGAGACCTCGCGCAAGATCGAGCTGCAGGTCGGCAGGGACCTGCAGTTCATCCGGATCAACGGCACCGTGGTCGGCGCGCTGGCCGGCCTGGTGATCTACACCGTGGCCAGCGTGTTGTTCTGACCCACGCTCTGCGCCCGCGACCGTTTTCGGAACGTCCGCGCCTTCTCGCGGTTGCCGCACACCTGCATCGAGCACCACGTGCGCGAGCGGTTGCGCGAGCGGTCGAAGAACGCCCGCAGGCAGTCGTCGGCAGGACAGATCTTGAAGCGCTCCCAGGAGCCCAGCACCGCGAGGCGGGCGGAGGCGGCCAGCACGGCGCCCAGCGCGTCCGGGCTCGACAGCACCGGGACGCCGTCGGTGAGCTCGATGTGCACCACGCCCGCGGCCGTCCGCGGTCCTGACGACCCCTCGATGGACGACCTCAGCGCCGCCCTGGCCGCGCGCACCTGCGCGAGTTCGCTGCTCCGCCCGAGGCCGCGCTCGGTCACCCACGCGCGCCAGGAGGCTTCACTGTCCAGTACGTGTCGAGTGTTCAGGAAGTCGAGCAGCAGCTCGACGTCGTGATCCCAGCCGACAGTCAGACCAGTCACCCCACCACTGTAGGCGCCACGGCGGTTGCCCGTCAGGGCGTTCGAGGAATACACCCGGTGTATACATGGTGTGTATAGTGCCTCTCATGTCGATCGGACACGCATTGTTGGGCCTGCTCGAAGGCGGTCCAAGGCACGGTTACGACCTGAAGCGCGCCTACGACGAACGCTTCGGCCAGGACCGGCCCCTGCACTACGGGCAGGTGTACTCGACCCTGTCGAGACTGCTGAAGAACGGCTTCGTCACCGAGGCGGGCGTCGAGGCGGGTGACGGTCCCGAACGCAAGCGCTACGCGATCACGGACGCCGGGGTCACTGATGTAGAACGCTGGCTCGGCACGCCGGAGAAGCCGGAGCCGTACCTGCAGAACACGCTCTACGCGAAGGTCGTGCTGGCCCTGCTGTCGGGCCGCAGCGCCACCGAGGTGCTCGACGCGCAACGGGCCGCGCACCTCGCCACCATGCGCGAGCTGACCAGGCGCAAGATCGACGGCGACCTCGCCGACCAGCTCATCTGCGACTTCGCGCTGTTCCACCTCGAAGCCGACCTGCGGTGGCTCGAACTGACCGCCGCCCGCCTGGACCAGCTGGCCGTGGAGGTCACGCGATGAGCCTGTTGAGGGCAGAGGGCCTGACCAAGTCGTTCGGCAAGACGCACGCGCTCGACGGCGCGGGCATCTCGATCCGCGCGGGGGAGGTCGTGGCGGTGATGGGGCCGTCGGGCTCCGGCAAGTCGACGCTGCTGCACTGCCTCGCGGGCATCCTGCCGCCGGACCAGGGCACCGTGCACTACCGCGACCAGGACCTCACGGCGATGAACGACAGCGCTCGCAGCGAGCTGCGGCGCACCGAGTTCGGGTTCGTCTTCCAGTTCGGCCAGCTCGTGCCGGAGCTGACCTGCCTGGAGAACGTCGCGCTGCCGCTGCGGCTCAGCGGGATGAAGCGCAAGGACGCCGAGCGAGCCGCGACGGACTGGCTCGCCCGGCTGGAGGTCGACGGCGTCGCCGACCAGCGGCCCGGTGAGACCTCCGGCGGTCAGGGGCAACGCGTCGCGGTCGCCCGCGCCCTGGTCACCGGGCCGAAGGTGATCTTCGCCGACGAACCGACCGGCGCACTCGACTCGCTCAACGGCGAGCGGGTCATGCACCTGCTCACGACCGCGGCCCGCGAGACGGGTGCCGCCGTCGTGCTCGTGACGCACGAACCCCGCGTCGCGGCCTACTCCGACCGTGAGGTCGTCGTGCGCGACGGACGGTCGAGGGACGCGGAGTTCGCACGGTGAACCGCGTGGTCGCAGACCTCTCGCTCGGGGTCCGGCTGGCCGTCGGGGGCAGCCGGAAGTCGTGGGTGAGGCTCCTGCTCCAGGGCCTGGGCATCGGTCTCGGCGTGGCGTTGCTGCTGTTCGCGGCCTCGCTGCCGAGCGTGATCGACTCGCGCGAGACCAAGGAGGACGCGCGCAACGCCGTGTCCGAGGGAACCGGTCCGCCGCCGCTGCTCGCCGAGGAGCAGAGCCACGCCTACCGGTCCGGCAACGTCGGCGGCGCCTACCTCAAGGCGGTCTCCCCGGACGCTCCGGTGCCGCGGGGCATCGCCAGGGTGCCGGGTGACGGGGAGATCTTCGTGTCGCCCGCGCTGGCCGACCTGCTCGCCTCTCCCGAGGGGGAGCTGCTGAGGCCGCGGTTCCCGCAGCGGGTCGTCGGCACGATCAGCGAGACGGGCCTGCTCTACCCCGGTGAGCTGCGGTACTACGCCGGCGACGACGCGATCCAGCCGGACCAGGAGAACAACTTCGTCTACCGGTGGGGCCTCACCTACGCCGGTGGCGGGCTCGATCCGATGCTGTGGATGCTCAGCGTCGTCGGCCTGGTGGTGCTGCTGTTCCCCGTGCTGGTGTTCGTGGGGGTGGCGACGAGGCTCGCCGCCGCCCAGCGCGACCGCAGGCTCGCGGCGTTGCGCCTGGTGGGTGCCGCCGCGAGCAGGGTGCGGCTGATCGCCTCCGGCGAGTCCCTGGTCGGCGCGCTGGCCGGGCTCGTGGTCGGGTTCGGCATCTTCTTCGCCGTCCGGCCGTCGGTCGACCGGATCAGCATCCAGCAGCTGTCGACGTTTCCCGCCGACGTCATCCCGACGCTCGCGCTGACGCTCACGATCGTCGTCGCGGTGCCGGTGCTCGCCGTGGTGACCTCGCTCGTCGCGATGCGCCGCACGATCATCGAACCACTGGGCGTGGTGCGCGACCAGAAGCCGGTGCGGCGGAGGCTGTGGTGGCGCCTCGTGCCCGTCGTGGCGGGGATCGCCCTGCTGGCGAGCCAGATCGGGGAGCTGGGTCCGTCCGAGCGTCCCGAGGAGGAGCCGGTGGTGCTCGGGGTGGTGCTGCTGTTGCTCGGCATCCCCGTGATCCTGCCGTGGCTGGTCGAGCGGGTCGTGTTCCGGGTGCGGGGCCGCACGCCGGCTCTGCAGCTCGCCGTGCGCCGGTTGCAGCTCGACTCCGGTACGGCGGCCCGTGTCGTCGGCGGTGTCGCGGTCGTGCTCGCGGGCACGGTGACGCTGCAGATGCTGTTCGCCGGCGTCGAGAAGGAGGTCCGGACCGAGAGGGACGAGGAGGCCGCCTTCCGCTACCTGAGCGTCTCCACCAGTTCCACGCCGGGCACCGACGTCGGCGCCATCGCGGCGGCGCTGGGGGACAGCCGGGGGGTGACCGCGGTGCACCGGGTCGACGAGGCGCTCGGCGTGCTGCCGGACAACCGCTACCTCTCCATCAGCGTCGGCCCGTGCGGGGCGCTGGCCCTGCTGGCGGCCGTCCAGGACTGCGCCGACGGCGGGGCCTACTACGTGCCGTTCACGAAGGGAGAAGCTCCTCCCCGCGCGGGCGAGGTCATGACGATGCGCGTGACGGGTGGGACCTTCACGATGCCGCAGGTGCGGTCCGTCACGGGGCCCCAGCCGGGGCTCCTGCTCACTCCGGCCGCCGCGCGCGGCATGGTGCCGCGCAACTCCGAGTTCATGGCCGAGCTCGACCCGGCGGTGCCCGATGCCGCCGAGTTCGCGCGCAACGCCCTGGCGAGCTACCGGTGGCAGGTGCACACGTACTTCGTCGGCGCGGACAGGTCCGGGGAGATGGACAGCGCCTTCGGCGTGGTCCGCAGGGCGTTGCTCGCGGGCGCGTTCCTCACGCTGCTGGTCGCTGCGGGGTCGTTGCTCGTCGTGGCGCTGGAACAGGTGCGGGAGCGGCGCAGGCCGCTCGCCGTGATGGCCGCGAGCGGGATCCCGCGCGGGACGCTCGCGCGGTCGTTGCTCTGGCAGAACGCCCTTCCGCTCGCGCTCTCCACGGTCGTGGCGCTGGCCACCGGCATCGGGCTGGGCGTGCTGGTCATGCGGGCGTCCGGCGCCGAGATCGCCTTCGACTGGGCCGGGATCGGCCTCATGACGGTGATCGTCGCCGGTCTGACCCTCGCGGTCACTGCTCTGACGTTGCCTTCGCTGAGAAGGGCGACCGGAGCGCTGGGCCTGCGGACCGAGTAGCCACCTCGTGCTCTGCCAGGCGGTCCTGCACCAGTCCGTGCCGGAACTGGTAGCAGGCTCCCGCCCGGCAGAGCACGCCCAGCTTGCGCGCGTCCTCCAGGAAGACCATCAGCTCCCACGGCAGCTTTCCGCGCAGCGCCAACCAGATCCGCGCGACGGTGAACCACCACCAGCGCAGGTGCAGCACCGAGAGCGCGAACCCGAGCAGCAGCCCGGAGGCGAGGCCCAGCCCGACCATCCCGGTCTGGCCGGGACCGAACACCAGCGCCGCCGCCGAGCCGAACACCACCGCCAGCACCAGGGAACCGGTCCACACCGCGATCCGGTCGCGCGCCATCGTCCACTGTGGACTGGAGGCTTGCGAGAGCTCGGCGGCGCTCGTCAGCGCGAACCGCAGCGCGACCGCCACGGCGAGGCCGAGCCCGACGACGAGCCCCGCGGACAGCCCGTACAGCGCGCCGAAGACCAGCCCGCCGGCCAGCCCCAGCACCCCGGGCACCAGCAGCAGGCTGCGCCAGATCCCCAGTCGCGGCTTGGCCTTGCGCTCGTGCGACGCCGTCAGCGCGGCCGCTCCGACGGCGATGCCCGCGACCAGACCGGTGATCGGCGCGAGCTTCGGCGTGATCGAGTACGCCATCAGCCAGCCGACGCCGAACCCGCCGATCGCGCCCAGCACGATCGCGCCGAGCACCGCGAGCCACGTGCTGCCGACCGACCGGCGCAGCTCCCACCAGGCCAGCTCGCGGATGCCGCGGTCGCGCATCTCGTGGGCCAGGAACTCGAGCCACCGCCGGGCCCGGTCGCGCGGCCAGACCTGTGAGGCCCTGGCGTGGTGCGCGAACGCCCTGTTGCCGAACGCCCGCGAGACCAGCTCGTCGCAGAGGTGGTCGGAGATCGCCCGCGCGTCGGGGAAGCGGCCGCGGTCGAGCAGCTCGGTCGGCTCCGCCTCGCTGTCGGCGTAGACCATGCTCGCCAGCCACATCGTGAGCGGCGTCGACAGCGCCTCGGCGAGCCGGCCGTCCGGCTCCTCGCGCAGCTGGATGAACACCGGCTCCCACCGCGCGGCGCCCCAGCTGTCGGCGCTCGAGCGCAGGTAGGCGGCGACCTCCTCCAGGTCGAGCGGCGCCAGTTCGACGACGTCCGCGCCCGGCACCGCGCCGGCGGCGTGCACGGCCTGGGCGAACTCGGTGGTGCGGCAGGTCAGCACGAGCGGCCGCCTCGCCGGGAACGCCTTGATGATGCGGGCCAGTGCGTCCGCGCGCTGGTGGCCGGGGATGTCGTCGAGGCCGTCCAGGACCGGTAGCACGAGGTGCTGCTCGACCAGCAGGTCGCCGGCGTAGCTGCCGTACAGCTCGGTGTTGCGCAGCGCGGGGTGGTCCTCGTAGAGCCGGCGGGTGATCCAGGTGCGGATGTCCTCGACCGCCGGGTCCCACGTCGACAGCGGCAGCAGGACCGGGACCCTGCCGCCGTCGTAGCGGTCGAGCAGCCCGCACGTCAGCAGCGTCGCGACGGTCGACTTGCCGGTACCGGCCTCGCCGACGATCACCATGCGGCGGTTGGCCTGCCGTTCGAAGGCGCCGACGACGGCGTCGCTGCGTCCGGGAGGGGCGTCCGGCTCGTCGCTCAGGTCCAGCTCGGGAGCGGTCCAGTGCAGGTCGAGCAGGTCGGGTTCGGTGAGGCCGCGCGAGCGCACCTCCTCGTTCCACTGCGCCTGCAGGCCGACGGCGAGCGCGCGGCACGCGGCGTCGAGGTGCTCGTCGGTGCTCAGCGCGGCGTTGTGCCTGCGCCGGACCCACGGGTCGAGCAGCGCCAGCAAGCCCAGGAACGCCACCGCGAGCACGAACAGCCACAGGTGCGGGTTGATGCCGTGGTCGGTCACGAACAGACCGGCCGCCGTGAGCAGCGCGGTCAGCACGCAGCCGGTCAGCAACGCCTGCTGACGGAATCTGGACATGCGTCGCATCATGACGCACCGCATCCACCCGAAGTCGATTCAGTGACCCGTGTCGTGACGTTCAGTTGTCGATCACAGATGCCAGTGCAGATCGCCCAGCGTCAGGAACTGGCCGTCGGGCCCGACGCGGACCCCGAAGTCCTGCCGCCGCGGTTCGCCCAGCTCACGCCACCGCTCGACGGCCTGCTCCGCCACGTCCCACAGCCGGCGGGGGCCGCCCTGGTCGACGTGGGAACCGTGGTGGTGCACCCACGACCCGTCCTGGTGGGCGAGCCAGTCGCGGCCCGCGACGACGCCGGGCAGCGCGGTGCCGGCGAAGAACTCGAACGGGCTGGCCGGGTCGATGACGGTCGCCAGCGGCAGCGTGGTCCTGCCGCGTTCGAACTCGCCCTCGCCGGCGACGGCGGGCGGCCGGGCGTGGGCGCGCAAGGGCATGAACCGCCCGTCCTCGACCAGGACGAGGCCCTCGCCGGTGCCGTCGCCGTTCGACGTGATCCGGACGAGCCCCGCGCCGATCGGGCGGTGCAACGTCGTGACGACCAGTCCGCCTGGCCGGGTCTGCTCCAGCCAGGCGGGCGGGATGGTCGAGACGGAGCAGGTGGCGAGCACGCGGTCGTACGGCGCGCGCTCCGGGTGGCCGAGCGCGCCGTCGCCGTTCACGCAGGCCGGGAAGAAACCGTTGTCGTGCAGCCGTTCCCGTGCGCGCTGGGAGACGTCCGGGTCGACGTCGATCGTGGTGACCCGGTCCGAACCCAGTGCGTGGCAGAGGAGAGCGGCGTTGTACCCCGTACCGGTGCCGACCTCGAGGACCGTCTGTCCGGTGTGGACTTCCAGCGCCTCCAGCATGATCGCCATGATCGTGGGCATGCTCGACGAGCTGGTCGGTGTGCCACCGGTCACCGTGTCGTCGCCGTCGAACTGGGTAACCCTGGCGTCGTCGGCGTAGACGAGCTCGAGCCACCCGGGATCGCCGGAGGTGACGCGCTCCCAGTCGCCGCTCGGCACCAGGCGGTAGAAGTGCGGCAGGAACTCGTGCCGCGGGACGGCCCGGAAAGCCTTGAGCCACCGGGACTCGTGCAGCACTCCGTCGCCGAGCAGGTGGTCCGCCAGCTCGGCGCGCAGGGCTCCGGCGTCGTCCATGTCACCCGTCACGGTAGTCCTGTGGCGGAGCCCACGCAGGGATTGCTAGCAGAGTGCTTGCAACTGCTAGCACCCGTCGCTAACGTGGTCGGTGGCACGAGGAACGGGAGCAGGGCAGTGGACAAGTCCATCGACAAAGCAGTCGCGGACCTCGGCCGCAACATCGGTGAGTACATCCGCGAGCAGCGCAACTCCGCGAAGATCTCCTTGCGGGAGCTGGCGAAGCAGGCGGGTGTCTCCAACCCCTACCTGAGCCAGATCGAGCGGGGACTGCGCAAGCCCAGCGCGGAGATCCTGCAACAGATCGCCAAGGGGCTGCGCATCTCGGCGGAGGCGCTCTACGTCGAAGCCGGGATCCTCCAGCAGCGCGAAGGCGGTGCGTTGGCCGACGCCATCGTCGCCGCGACCGATCTGACCGAGCGGCAGAAGCAGGTGCTGCTCGACGTCTACGAATCTTTCAGGCGGGAGAACGCCGCCAAGAACTCAGAGGAGTGATCTCCATGCCGAAGCTCACCCAGGACGACGTCCGCAAGGCCGCCGAGCAGGGCGCCCACGCCGCCCGCCAGGCCCTTCTCGCCGCGCTCGGCGCCGGTGACCTCGCCGCCAAGGCCGTGGTCGAGGCCCTGACCAAGGCCAAGGAGCGCGCCGAGGAGGCCCGCACCCAGGCCAAGGACCTGCCCACCGAGCTGGGCGACCTGCGCGAGAAGCTGCAGCCGGCCGAGCTCAAGAAGCTCGTCGACGCCTACACCGCCTCCGCGGTGAACCTGTACACCTACCTCGCGGAGCAGGGCGAGCAGACGCTGGAGCAGATCAAGGCCCAGCCGCAGGTCAAGCAGGCCGTGGAGCAGGTCGAGCAGGCCGTCGGTGCCGCGCAGAAGCGCGCCGAGTCCGCCGCCGCCGACGCCAAGGTGCTCGCCGACGACGTCCTCGGCAAGGTGACCCGCCGCACCCGTTCGGTCGGCGAGAAGGTCGCCAACCAGGTCGAGGACAGCGCGGAGAAGCTGGCAGAGGAGATCGTCGAGGCCGGTGGCGAGGCCGCGCACGAGGTGCGCAGCACGACCCGCAAGGCCGCGAACCGCACCGCGCCGCGCAAGCCGGCGACCACGACGCGCAGCACCACCACCGCTGCGAAGAAGACCACGCCGAACACCACCAAGTGACTCGGGTCTGAGGTTTTCCCGCGAGAGGGGAGAGGTCCGAACGGGCCGCTCCCCTCTTGTCGTACCGGCACGTAGTCTGGGTGCGTGTTCGACATCCCGCCCTTCAGCATCTGGTACCTCGACGGCTTCGTGTACTTCGTGCTCGACCTCGGGTTCACCATCCTGGGCCTGTTCGCGTTCTTCCACGCGCTGACCCAGAAGGTGGACGCCTACACGGCGATCGAGCGCATGACCAAGCCCGCCTGGCTGGGCATCACCGGTGGTGGGACGGCGGCGATGCTGTTGTTCACACCGGGCGGCATCGGGTCGATCTTCTGGCTGGCCGGCCTCGTCGCCGTGCTCGTGTACATGGTGGACGTGCGCCCGAAGCTGATCGAGGTGCAGCGCGGCCCCCGCTGGTGATCACGACGTCCTACGGGTCCGGCTCGCCGGTGACGCTGGTCGCCCACGGTCTCGGCGCCACGCCCGGCGAGGCGCGCATCCCCGCTTCGGGGCTGCCGGGGACGCGCGTAGTGGTGACGCTGCCGTCGCACGGAGACGCCCCGGACGCACCGCCGGGGTACTGGGACTACGGCCGGATCGCGGCCGACCTGGCGTCCGTTCCCGCCGACCAGGCCGTGGGCGTCTCGCTGGGCGCCGGAGCGCTGGTGCGGGTGCTCTCGGCCGAGCCCGGCCGCTTCCGGCGGGTCGCACTGCTGCTCCCGGCCGTGCTGGACCAGCCGCGTCCGTCGTTCACGCTGCGGCAGCTCTCGGACCTGACGGTCGGACCGCCCGCCTACGTCGCCGAACGCCGTGCCGCGCTGGCGCGCCTGGAGGCCGCGGCCTCCCAGCTGCCGGGTCAGGTCGCGGTCGCCGACGCCTCGGTGCTGAGCTCGGTGACGGTTCCGGTGCTGGTCATCGGGGCCGTGGGCGACCCGCTGCACCCCGAGGACGTGGCGAAGGCGACCGCGGCCGCGTTCCCGGACGGGGAGCTGTGGCTGGTCGACTCGCCCTCGCCGATGATCACCCACCGCACGGAGATCCGGCACAGGTTGACGTCGTTCTTCGGCGGGTAGCCGAAGTGCATGGCTGAACAGAAGAAGATCGCGTTCCTGGTCGACACGGAGGGCATCGAGCAGGTCGAGCTCACCGACCCGTGGTCCCACGTGGAGAAGGCCGGTGGCGTTCCGCGCCTGCTCGCGCCGAAGCTGGGCGAGGTGAAGGGCTTCAACCACCTGACGCCCGCCGACTCGTTCCCGGTGGACGGCACCTATGCCGACGCGTCCGCGGACGACTACGACGGTGCGGTCATTCCCGGTGGCGTGGCCAATGCGGACTTCCTGCGCATGGACTCCGACGCCGTGGCGCTGGTGAAGGCCCTGGTGGCGGCCGGCAAGCCGATCGCGTCGATCTGCCACGGACCGTGGCTGCTGGTCGAGGCGGACGTGGTGCGCGGCAAGATGCTGACGTCGTTCCCGAGCCTGCAGACCGACATCCGCAACGCGGGCGGCGACTGGGCGGACCAGGAGGTCCGGGTCTGCGACATGAACGGGTGGACGCTCGTGACCTCCCGCAACCCCGACGACCTGCCGGCGTTCAACCGCGAGGCCCTGAAGGCGTTCGGGCTGGACTGAGGTGACCGGGATCTGCAGCTCCCGGCCCCGCTCTTAGAGGCGTTCCCGGGCGTAGTGCTTCATGGCGTCCCGCATCCACTCGGCCATGTTGCCGTTCTCCACCTCGAAGTTCCCCCGGAACTCGTCCGAGTCGACGTAGAGGTCACCCAGGCCGGAGTAGGACTCCCGGTCGGGCGTCCAGCTCAGGCAGATCCAGCGGTAGTGGCGGTCGATCAGCTCCTGCGTCTGCGGAGCGTCGATCGCCGTACCTGCCGTGTAGAGGCCGCCCAGCTCCTCGGCGATGTCCTTCCACTGGGCCATGAACCGGTCCGCGTCGGCCCGCGTCCAGCCCTGCATCTTCTTGCGGCTCTCGGCGATGTGCTCCTTCGCGCCCTCGCCGTAGCGTTCGACGAGCTCGGCCTCGTGCCGCGCCTGCGTCTTGGCGTCGATGCCGTCGAACAGCTCCTCGATCTTCACCTCGTCCCCTCCTTCCAGTTCGCGGATGGTGCGCGCGACGGTGTCGGCGAGCCGGTCCAGCCGTTGCCTCTCGTCCTGCAGCCACCGGTGGTGGTCGCGCAGGACCGTGAGCTGGTCCGTGCCGTTCAACATCTCCGCCACCACGTCGAGGCCCAGGCCCAGGTCGCGCAGCAGCAGGATCTGCTGCAGGCGGTGCACCTGCTCCTTCTCGTAGTAGCGGTAGCCGTTGTCACCGACCCAGGCCGGTGCCAGCAGCCCGATCGAGTCGTAGTGCCGCAGCGTCCTGGACGTCACCTTGGACATCCGGGCCACCTGGGCGATCGACCAGGCCATCTCGGCTCCCTTCGCGCTCTGGAAACGACGGTAAGGGTTGACGCAGCGTCAAGGTCAAACGGAAGTTGGCAGGATGGCGTGAATTCGCGCCGGTCGTCCGGCCTCCTCTTCGTGTCAACCGCCGGAGGCGATTCGGCGCGAAGCGGAGGCCGGACGACCGGCTGCCAGGCGAATTCACCGGAGTCTGCGGAGCAGCGACAATGGGCACATGTGGACCATCGCTGGGTCGTTGGAACCCTTTCCCGTGCTTTCCCGGCTCGACCTGGTGCCCCCGCCAGTCGAGTCCGCGTTGAAGTCGCTGGACGGCGCCGATCGCGTCGCCGTCGCCGAGATCGACGCCTCTCTCGCGGACACCGCCGAGTTCTGCGCGCACTACGGCTCGCCGCTCGCCGCCTCCGCGAACTGCGTCGTCGTGGCCGGCAAGCGCGGCGACGTGGTCCGTTACGCGGCCTGCATGGTGCTGGCGACCATGCGTGCCGACGTGAACGGTGTCATCCGCAAGCGGCTCGACGCGCGCAAGGCGTCGTTCGCGCCGATGGACGAAGCCGTGGCGTTGACCGGCATGGAGTACGGCGGCATCACGCCCATCGGTGTGCCCGCGGACTGGCCGATCCTCGTGTCGCCCGAGGTGGCCGCCGCTCCCGAGCTGATCGTGGGCAGCGGCATCCGGGGCAGCAAGATCCTGATCCCCGGCGACGTGCTGATGAAGCTGCCCGGCGCCGAGGTCCTGCCGGACCTAGCCCGCGTACTTGACCAGTAGCTCGATCGCCTCGTCCACGTCGTCGGTGACGAGGATCCACTGCTCGGCCTCCCGGCCCGCCGCCAGCTTCTGCACGAGCGGCGCGGCCGGGACCTCGTCGGTCCAGAACGCCTTGCCCAGGAACACCATGGGCGCGGCCGGGCCGACGCTGCCGTAGTAGTTCTGCGTGAAGTCCTGGAAGACCTCCTGGACCGTGCCCGCCTTGCCCGGCGTGTAGACGATGCCGCCGGTCGCCACGGTCAGCAGGCCCTCCTCGCGCACCGAGTTGGCGAAGTACTTCGCGTGCAGCTCGCAGGCCGGGTTGGGCGGCTCGTGGCCGTAGAACCAGGTCGGGATGCCGATCGTGCGCGGGGTCTCGAAGTGCGGGAGCTCCGGGAACGTCGCGAGCCAGCGGCCGATCGACTCGTCGTCGCTGCCGAAGGAGGGGGCTCTGGCGATGTCGCGCAGGACGTCCGCGTCGGGCGAGCCGAGGCGCACCCCGAGCGGCACGGCCTCCATCGCGCCCGGTCCGCCGCCGGTCAGCACGGTGAAGCTCGAGCGGCCCAGCGCGGCGCCGAGCTCGACGGCGTTGCGGTAGCCGTCCGAGCCCCTGGCCAGGGCGTGGCCGCCCATGACCGCGACCGGGGAGCCCGTCAGGATCTCGTCCAGTGCCTCGGTGATCGAGTGGTCGTGCAGGCGTTCGGCCAGCGCGTGCAACGGGTCGGGGTGGTGGCCCTGCCGCTTGCTGTGCCGGTAGATCACCGAGTCGGGGGTCCGCGCGTACGACGCCGGGTCGGCCGGGTCGAAGCCCTCGAACAGCTCCGCCGGCGTGTAGAGCGACGACCGGTACACGTCGTAGGGCAGGTCGGGGATCACCGGGAAGATCAGCGCTCCGGCCGCCTCCGCCCGCCGCTGCATGCTCTCGCCGAGCGTGCAGCCGAGGAACAGCGCGCCGTCCAGTGGCGCCCGCACGTCCTCACGGGTCAGGTCGAGGCCCGTTATGACCGCTTTACGCAGGTCAGGGGTGTTTCGAAGCTGGTCGAGGCCGGTGATTTCGATCCGCACGCGAAAAAGACTAAGCCTCGGGCGAACCAACGCGGTGCGGGATACGAATGACTGATGGGAACCGAAGGTCCGCTCGCCCCCCGACGAGCGGCCCGCGGGCCGCGCTGCCCAGGAAAGGTTCCCCGCATGGTCACCGAACAGCTGACCGGCTGCGCCGCCCGTGGCGCCCGAGTGGTAGATCCCCACCGAGTCGAGTACCTGGACTGCGGCGGTTACGGAGTCCCGTTGCTGGGCCACGCCCACCCCGAGGTCGTGCGGGCGGTGGTGGGCCAGGTGCGCCGGCCGTCGCTGCTGGACCGCCTGATGCTCGACCTGGTCACGCCCAACGGCCTGGACCACGTCCACACCTTCGCGTCGGCCTCCGAGGCCGCCCAGTTCGCCGTGGCCCTCGCACAGGCGAACGGCCGCCCACGGGTCCTGACGACCGGCGACGTCCCGTACGGCGGCATCGACTCGTTGCGCGCCACTCTCTCCTCCGGCCCACCCGCGTGCGTGATGGTCGAACCGGTCCGAGGCGTCTCACTGCCACCCGACCGCTACCTGCACGCCGTGGCCGAGGTGTGCCGCGAACAGGGCGCGCTGCTCGTCGTCGACGAGACCCGCTCCGGCCTCGGCCGCCTGGGCGTGTGGTGGGGCGTCGACCTCGACGACGTGACCCCCGACATCCTGCTGGTGGGCGAGGGCCTGTCCGGCGGCGTCCTCCCGATCGCCGCCGTGGTCGCCTCCGCGGACGTAGAGGTGCCGCTGTGGAGGGGCCACGACACGGTCTCGCCCCTCGCCTCGGCCGCCGTCAACGCCTGCCTGCGCGTCATCGCCTCCGAAGGCCTGGTCGAACGCGTGAAGCTGCTGGGCGACGAGCTCCTGTACGGCCTGCGCGCCGTGGTCGCGGGCAAGGCGCACGCCACCGGACGCGGCCTGCTGCTGGGCGTGGAACTGCCGGACAAGCAGGCGGCCGACGTGTTCACCGGCGAGCTGCTGCGGCTGCGGGTGCTCGCCGACTTCCGGGGGCGGACGGTGAGCTTCACCCCGCCCGCGGTGATGTCGGCGGCGGACGCCGGGTGGCTCGTCGAGGCGGTGGGCAGGGCCGCCGCCAAGATCTGACGCCTCACGTGAGACGCACCGCGCGGTGGTGACGCGCGGTGCGTCACGCATTGAGTAGTTCCGCTCATCTTTCCCGTTTCGGGCAGCGGAGGCACCGGCGGTCGTGGTTCTCTCACTGTGAGTGAACGGGGGCTACGGGGTGTACGGAAATCCGGACGAGCTGGACCGCATCGCGGGTGAGATCGAGAAGCGCGCCGAATCGGTGCGGACGCGCGGCACGGAGATGAACGACCGCGCGCGAACCATGCGGTGGCAGTCGATTGCCGCCGAGCGGTGCCGCGAGACGGTGGAGGGCGACAGGCGCAAGTTGTTCCAGGCGGCCGAGGGCCTGGACGGGGCCGCCGCGGCACTGCGCCGGCACGCCCAGGAGGTCCGCGAGATGATCGCCGCGATCAAGCGGATCGGTGAGGCGGTCACCAGCTGGTTCACCAGCGCGGTCGACACCTTCAACCAGGCGGTCGACGCGTTCAACAACGCTGTCAGGGACATCGCGAACGGCGTCGCCGACGCTCTGGGCTTCGGTGGAGGCCAGATGCCCCGGCCGCCGCAGCCGCCGTGGACCGGGTGGAAGTGGGGACCGGACAACCTGCCACCGCAGGGGGACAAGTCGTGGCTCGAGGTCGGCGAGTACCTGCGCGGTCAGGGGGTTCCCGCGTGACACCGGCCCCGCATCGGCTCGTGCTGTCCGCACGCGAGCTCGCGTACCTCGTCGAGAAGACCGGCACCGACCTGCCGCCTGACTGGATGCCCGCCGCGGACGTCGCGATCGGACCAGCGGAGGCGGACCTCACCAAGAAGCGCGTGGTGACCGGCGTCGGCGACGAAGCCTCGGTGCACCCGTCGGTGGAGCGCAACCTCGAGATCCTCGCCGGGCCGACCGTCCTGCTGGACACGATCGCGTCGATCGGTGCCAAGACCTCGCACAGCGTCCACGCGGTCAACGGGCCGTTGGGCGCCTCGCTCTTCGCATTGGGGGACGGGGCCGTCGAACTGTCGATGTTCGCGTCCGTGGACCTCGGCAGGGAACTGGTTCGTGCAGTGCCGGCGGAAGACCCCGCGGGGGTGAGCCTCGAGTCGCGCCTCGGCGGAACAGAGGACGTGGAGCCTCTCCGCGGCCGGTTGCCGCTGGTCGCCTTGCAGGAGATGGGTGCGGCTCGGCTCTTCCGCGCCGCCGACCCGGATGCGCCGGCCGCCGTCGTCGCACAGTTGGACCTGTCCGGTGAGGAAGCGGCGCTGGCCCGTGGCGTCGCGGACCGGACCGACGGCGCCCTGCGCTGCCTCGTCGTCTGGTCAGGCGGAACTTCCCAGGTCAACTGGGTGCACACGGCCGGCGGCTGGAGCGGCCTCGACCCGGAACCCGGTGGAGCGGATCGCCGGATGGTGCGGATCGAACCGGCGCGACGCGAGGACCTGGGCACCTGGGTGGCGCCCGCGGTGGCGGGAGCACTGGCATGAGCATCTCGAACGTGCGGGTCGAAGGCGGAGCAGGCGGCGTCGAGGCCCACTACGACGACCTCGCCGCGATGGGTGACCTCACCGGTGACGTCGCCGGAGACACCCTCAAGACCGCAGCCGCGGGGCACAAGTTCCTGGTCGAGCCGGACGTTCTCGCGTCGTCGCTGCTCAACCCTGGCGGTGTCGTGAAGTTCGAGGCCGCGATGGCGGTCGCGCTCGACGGACCGAACGGGCTCACGGCCACGTCCGCGGGCATCGGCCTGCGCGGCGAGGCGTTGAAGGCCACCCGGATCGCTTACGAGATGGCCGACGAACTGGCTGCGAAGGGCTTGGACGCAGGCCGGTGGTTCGCCGGTCTGGCCGTGGCCACCAACCCTCTCGGCGCCGTACTGGGCGGTGGCGGCGCGATCGCGACCGACGTGTACCTGAACTACGACGGCGACTGGGAGAAGTGGCTGGTGGACCACCCCGGCATGGTGGACACGCTGATCGGCATGTCGCCCGGCATGATCAGCGCGCTGGGCATTCCGGTCGATCTCGCGACCACGCTGGACCTGCTCGCCGCGACCTACCCGGACGGCGAAGCCGTGGTCACCGACATCGACCCGCTGTCGCGCGACAGCGACCCGCCGCGTGGCCTGGAGGACCTGCTCGACGGTTTGAACACGCGAAACGATCCCGGCGAGGACGACCCGAGCAACATCGACGTGCGGATCATCAAGGACGCCGACGGCAACGTCACCGGCTACGTCGTGGACGTGCCCGGCACGAAGGACTGGCCCCTGCCGGGACAGGTGGCGAGCGCCAACGACCTAGGCGTCAACGTCGATGCCATGGCGGGCAACAACACCGTGCTGCAAGAGGGGATCCAGGAGGCGCTCCGCCGCGCCGGCGCGCACGACACGGGAGCTCCGGTGATGCTGGTCGGGCACAGTCAGGGCGGCATCGTCGCGGCCCAGTCGACCACCGATCTGAGGGCGAACGGCTACAACGTGACGCACGTGGTCACCGCGGGCTCGCCGGTCGGCCGCATCGAGGTTCCCGGTGACGTCCAGGTGCTTTCGATCGAGAACCGAAACGACATCGTTCCGCACCTCGATGCGAGCGACAACCCCGACGGCCCGAACCGCACGACCGCCACCTTCGACCACAACACGGGTACGTCCAGCGGAAATCACGCGATCGGCGGTAACTACACCGACGCGGCGGGTGCCCTCGACAAGAGCACTGATCCGTCGGTGCGGCGGTACCGGGAGAGCATGAGCGCGTTCACCGGCGGCGACCCGGACCAGTCGCAGATGCAGAAGTACCACGTTGCGAGGAAGGGCGTGAATGAGCTTCCGTAGGGTGCCGGCCGCGATCTGCACGGTCTTCCTGCTGGCCGGGTGCAACATCACCGACCAGTACCACGACGACGTCGAGGGCGTCGGCAAGCAGATCGTCGCCGACTGGAAGGAGCTCCCGGAAGTCGTCGGCGCCGAGTACGAGTACCGCCACGGGCTGGACCAGGGACAGGTGATCTACGCGATCGCCACCGTGGAGGAGGACTCCGTGCAGGAGTCCGTCGAGCAGCTGCAGGAAATCGCCCGACGTGACTACTGGCGTGGAACGTCGCAGAACGTGTCTCTGACGGTTTCGGTCTATTCCGATGCCAACCCGCGGGTGAAGAGCCCCACCGGTCCCGACAACTCCGTCAGCCGGAAGCGGATCGAACTCGACGACCCGGCCGGGCTGGAGAAGCAGTACGGCCCCCGTCCCGCCAAGAAATGAGCAACGCGATGACGCCCGACCAGTGGCTCGCCGACTTCGAGACCAAGACGGCCGAGCTCCAGCGCAACGCGGCCGCCTTCCGCCGCAACCTCGAGGCCGCGGGAACGACCGTGACGACCGAGGACGAGGCCGTCACGGTCACCGTCGCCCCCAACGGCGCACTCCTCGACCTGAAGATCGCGGGCGACACCGAGCTCGCGACCAAGATCCTCGCGTTGACGAGGTCCGCCTGCGAGCAGTCGGCCGCGAACGTGGTCGACGGGTTCCGGCAGGTCGTGGGCAGCCACGCGAACGACCTGGACACCGACGTGTCGGTGCCCGGAGCGCCTCTGCCGCAGCAGAAGCCGCACCGCGACGACGAGGACTTCAGCGAGAAGACCGTCTACCGCAAGGAGAGCTGGTAGCTCAGAAGATCACCGTCTGGTTGCCGTGCACCAGCACCCGGTCCTCCAGGTGCCACCGCAGCCCGCGCGCCAGCACCACCTTCTCGATGTCCCGCCCCTTGCGCACCATGTCCGCCACCGAGTCGCCGTGGTGCACGCGCAGCACGTCCTGCTCGATGATCGGCCCGGCGTCCAGGTCGGCCGTCACGTAGTGGCAGGTGGCGCCGACCAGCTTCACGCCGCGGCGGTGGGCCTGGTGGTACGGGCGGGCGCCGATGAACGACGGCAGGAAGCTGTGGTGGATGTTGATCGTGCGGCCGGACCAGGCGGCGCACAGTTCGGGCGGCAGGATCTGCATGAAGCGGGCCAGGACCACGGCGTGCGGGTCGTGCTTCTCCACCAGGAGCCGGAGCTGGGCGAACGCCGCCTGCTTGCCCTCGGGGTCGCTCGCCGGGAACGGCACGTGGTGGAACGGGATGCCGTGCGCGCGCGTGATGTCGCCCAGCTCGGGGTGGTTGCCGATCACGGCGGACACCTCCACGTCCAGCTCGCCGGTCGCCACGCGGGCGAGCAGGTCGTAGAGGCAGTGGCCCTCGCGCGACACCAGGATGACCACCCGCTTGCGCGCGCCCGTGTCGGTGACCGTCCACGTCGACTGCGCGCCCAGTGCCGCCGCCACGTCGCCGAACCGCGCGCGCAGGTCGTCCACGCCGAACGGCAGCGAGTCCGCGCGCACTTCCTGGCGCGTGAAGAACCAGCCCGTCTCGGGGTCGGTGTGGTAGGCGGCCTCGACGATCCAGCCGCCGTTCTCCGCGAGGAACGACGAGATCCTCGCGATGATGCCGGTGCGGTCCGGGCAGCCGAAGGTGATCACATAGCGACGCTCAGGCGATGACACGCAGCAGGAGTATTCACGCCCTGGGCAGTGCCGCCAACAGCGACTCGTCGCCCGTCACGATCGCGTGACTCGGGCGGCCCCACAGCGCGCGGTAGACGGCGTCGGCGGTGCCGGCGACCGTCACGTCCGCGTCCACGGCCGAGTCGAGCACGTCCGTCACGACGAGGGGCTCGCCCGCCGCGAGGAAGACCTCCCAGGTGCGTCCGGCGTCGGCGGCGTGCACGACCAGCGTGCCCGTCCTGTCGATGGTGCGGCCGCGGTCCAGCTGGCGGGGCACCATCACGGTCAGGTGCTCGTCGATGCCGTCGGCGGCGAGCTCCGAGTCGAACAGCAGCGTCGGCGGCTCGTGGCCGGTGGCGAGCTCCGCGTCGAGGCGGTGGATCGCCGTCTCGTGCGCCTGCCTGCGCGCCCAGAACGCGGCCACCTGCGAGCCCTTGAACGTCCACGATGGACTGTCGAGGGGCACCGAGCGCAGCCGCGACACGAGCAGCCCCGAGCCGTTGTCCCACCAGGCGAGCGCCTCGTCCCAGCCGGCAGGCGCCTCGTGCCAGTCCGGCCGGCCGGCGTCGGGCGCCGTCACGACCGCCTCCGCCGCCCACGTGTGCACCTCGGCGATGTGCCGCACCAGGTCCAGCACCGTCCACTCGGGACACGACGGGACGGGGGCGTCCGGTCCGGCCTGAACGGCCGCCGAACGCAACGCCGACGCCTGCTTCTCGATCTCCGCGACGAAGTCCACGAAACTCAGCCTAGGGCGCGACGGCCGCCCATTCGAGCGTGATTTCGCCGAGCCGCCACCGCCGCCGGTTGTCGAGCACCGGCCACCCGCGCTCGACCAGCAGCCGCACCGACTCCACCCACCGGGCACGAGGGCCGAACGGCGCGAACGGGGCCGCGGTCGCCCAGCACGCGTCCAGCTCGGCCAGCAGCGCGTGCACGCGCTCACCCGGCACGTTCTTGTGGATCAACGCCTTGGGCAGCCGCTCGGCGAGGTCGGAGGGCGTCTCGATGGCGGACGGCTTGCACGCCAGCGTGAACGTCTGCGGCCCGTCGGACGACAGCGTCACCCACGTGCACCGGCGGCCGATCTCGTCGCACGTCCCCTCGACCACCAGGCCGCCGGGCGCCATCCGCGACAGCATGGTGTCCCACGCCTCGAACGCCTGCTCCTCGGTGTACTGGCGCAGCACGTTGAACGCGCGCAACAGCACCGGACGCGCTCCGGCGAGTTCGAACCCGCCGCGCCGGAAGTCCAGGAAGGGCGGATCCGAGACCGCTTTGCCCGCCTCGACCCGGTCAGCGTCGATCTCCAGCCCGAGCACGCGCACGTCGGGGCGGACGACCCGCAGCCGCGCGGCCATCTCGACGGTGGTGATCGGCGTGGCCCCGTACCCGAGGTCCACCACCAGCGGGTCGGGCGCGGAAGCCAGGAACGACGACAGCGTGCCGGTCGTCCACCGGTCGACCCTGCGCAGGCGGTTCGGGTTGGTCGTGCCGCGCGTCGGCAGACCGAGCGCACGGGCCCGGCCCGCTGCTAGCCGCGGTGTGCGAGCCATTCGGACGTGAACTCGCTCTCCTTGTCGAGCAGCACGGCGACCTGCTCGGCGATCAGCTTCTCGAGCTTGCCGCCGAGCAGCGGGATGCTGACCTTGACCTCCCCCGTGAGGGTGGTCTTGGAGCCCGATCCGTTGCCCAGGACGGTGAACGCGCCCTCGAGCCGGCCGGGCACGCCGTTGACCGCCACCTCGACGGTGCCGGCGCCGGCGGCCCACGTCTCCGTGCGCTGGATCACCAGGTCGCCCCCGAGCGCGGCCTTGACCGCCGACGGCAGGTGCTCGGCGGGCACACCCTGCTTGAGCTGGTACGTCGTCCGCTCGTCGGTCTTGTCGAACGAGACGAGCTCCGCGTTCTGGCCCCCGATCGCGGCCAGCCGGTCCCGCAGGTAGGTCTCGTCGACCATGGCGGCGAAGACCTCCTCCGCCGAACGGGGTGACGTGGTGTGGTGCTCGATGCGGCGTGCCATGTCGCGGAGGCTACCGTTGACGTCTGTGACCACCACGCAGTCCGTCCCTCTGGCCGAGCGCACGACGCTCCGACTCGGTGGGCCTGCCGCGCGGTTCGTCCACGCCACGACCGCCTCTGAGCTGGTCGAAGCCGTGCGAACAGCCGACGCCGCCACCGACGAGAAGGTGCTCGTGCTCGGCGGCGGGTCCAACCTCGTGATCTCCGACGGCGGCTTCGACGGCACCGTCGTGCACGTCGGCACCTCGGGCTTCCGGCTCGACCCGCTGGGCGGCGGCATCGTCCAGTTCACCGTCGAGGCGGGCGAGGAGTGGGACGCGGTCGTCGCCGAGGCGGTCGCGCAGGGCCTCGGCGGGCTCGAGTGCCTGTCCGGCATTCCCGGCCTCAACGGGGCCACACCCGTGCAGAACGTCGGCGCGTACGGCGTCGAGATCTCCCAGGTGCTGCAGTCGGTCGACCTGCTGGACCGCCGCAGCGGCAAGGTGCACCAGGTGCCCGCCGCGAAGCTCGGCCTCGGCTACCGCTCCAGCGTGCTGAAGGGCACGGACAACGCCGTCGTGTTGCGCACCCGGTTCTCGCTCACCTCCGGCGGCATGTCCGCGCCGATCCGCTACGGCGAGCTGGCGCGCGTTCTCGGTGTGGCGCAAGGGGAACGCGTGCCGGCGGACGAGGCCCGCAAGGCCGTGCTGGAGCTGCGCCGCGGCAAGGGCATGGTGCTCGACGCCACCGACCACGACACGTGGAGCGCGGGCTCGTTCTTCACCAACCCGATCGTCGACGACTCGACGTTCGCGGGCGTGCTGATCCGCATCGCCGAACGCCTCGGCTCCGACGTCGACGTGCCGAGCTACCCCGCCGGCCACGGCCAGCGGAAGCTCTCCGCGGCCTGGCTGATCGAACGCGCCGGGTTCCGCAAGGGCCACCAGGGCCCCGGCGGCCGGGTGTCGTTGTCCGGCAAGCACACCCTCGCCCTCACCAACCGCGGCGATGCCTCCACCGAGGACCTGCTCGACCTGGCGCGCGAGGTGCGCGACGGCGTGCGCGCGGCGTTCGGCGTCGAGCTGCACCCGGAACCCGTTTTCGTCGGCGTGCACCTCTGAAGTCGTTCAGGTCCACCGCCGTTCAGGTGACTCCATGTGACGAACCGCTACCCCGCGTGTTTCATTGACGTAGAGGGAACGGAGGTCGCCATGAGCTACCTCGACGAGAACGCGCGCGAGGTCATCAGGCCGGTCAAGCGCATGGTCGAAGACGAGTTCCTGACCAGGCCGGGCGTGATCGGCGTCGACATCGGCGAGAAGATCACCGGGGGGATGCCGACCGGCAAGGCCGCGATCGTCGTCTACGTGTGCGCCAAGGGGCCCGACCACCCCCGCCAGATCCCGCGGGAGGTGAACGGCGTCCTCACCGACGTCGTCGCCGAGTCGATCGTGCTGCACCGCGCGATGGTCACCCGCGCCGACGAACCCCGTGCGGCGGAACGGCATCCGGTGCTGCGCGGCGGCATCGGCATCGGCCCCGCGCGGACGTTCCGGGTCGTGCCACCGGAGGTGCCGAAGGCCGGCGAGTACGTGATCGCGGGCACCCTCGGCGCGTTCGTCGTGACTCGCGACGAGAGCAGGAAGGTGCTGGGGCTCACCACGTTCCACGTCGGGTGCGTCGACGACTCGTGGTCGGTGGGCGACGAGTTCGTGCATCCGTCCAGAGTGGACGGTGGGCTGCCCGGTCCCGACACCGTCGCCGTGCTCGACCGCGCGGCGCTCGCCGGGGCCGTCAGTGCGGCGGGGCTGCGGATGGGTGCCCGGCCGTTCCGCGCGGAGGTGGTCGACGTCGGTACGATCACCGGGAGCGCGAGCGCCGTGGTCGGCTCCACGGTGCGCAAACGCGGCCGCACCACCGAGCTCACGCACGGCGTGATCACCTCGACGGACGCGACGGTCCGCCTGGACTTCGGCGACGGCATCGGCGTGCGCACGTTGCGCGACCAGATCCGCGTCTACTCGGCGGAGCGCTTCGGCGACCACGGCGACAGCGGCGCGGTGCTCGTCGACGCGGACAACCGGGTCGTCGGGCTCTACGTGGCCGGCAGCGGCCCGACGGGGTTCGCGAACCCCATCGGGCCCGTGCTGCGTCAGCTCGACGTGGACCTGGTCACTCCCGGTGCACCCGAGTCGCGGAGGCCTGGGCGCGGGGCTTGAGCACGATCTCGTCGAGGTTCACGTGCGACGGCCGGGTGACCGCGAACGCGATGACGTCCGCCACGTCGTCGGCGGTGAGCGGCGTGAGGCCCTGGTAGACCTTGGCCGCGCGCTCGGTGTCGCCGTCGAACCGGTTGGTGGAGAAGTCCGTCTCGACCATGCCCGGCAGGATCTCGGTGACCCGCACCGGCTGCCCGAGCAGCTCGCCGCGCAACGTCCGGTGCAGCGCCGACTGCGCGTGCTTGGCGCTCGTGTAGCCGGATCCGTTGTCGTACGCGTCACGTGCCGCGACGGACGTCACGGACACGACGTGCCCGTCGCCGGACGCGATCAGCTTCGGGATGAACGCCTTCGTCACCAGCAGGGTGCCGAGGACGTTGGCCTCCCACATCCAGCGCCACTCCGCCGGATCGCCCTCGGCGACGGTCGACAGACCACGGGCACCGCCCGCGTTGTTCACGAGGACGTGGGCGTGGGGTACCCGGTCGGCGAAGGAGGCGACGGAGGACTCGTCGGTGACGTCCAGCTCGATGGCCGTCCCGTCGATCTCCTTCGCGATAACGTGGAGAAGGTCCAGACGACGTGCACCGAGCACGACGTGGAACCCCTCGGCGGACAACCGCCGCGCGGTGGCCTCGCCGATGCCCGCGCTAGCTCCGGTCACTACTGCGACAGGTCGATTCACGACCTCGATCGTAGGCGGCCGATCAGCGTGTGACCGACGTCACTCGCACCATCGGGTCGTGCTGGACGTCCTTGCTGTGGGAGGTCGAAACCGTGAAGAGAACACTTGTCGCGCTGGTCGCCGGGCTGACGCTGCTGACCGGCTGCTCGAGTGTCGAGGCGGGGTCACCGAAGGCGGACAGCTCGCTGCCGTCCGCGAAGGTCACCCTGTCGCCGGTCGACGGCACCAAGGACGTGCAGGTCACGACTCCGGTGCAGGTCACCGTGGTGGACGGCAAGATCGAGTCCGTCGCGCTGAAGTCGCCGGAGGGCAAGGACGTCAAGGGCACCCTGACCGAGGACAAGTCGGGCTGGACGACCGCCGAGCCGCTGGGCTACGGCAAGGCGTACAGCTACTCCGGCAAGGCCGTCGGCACCGACGGCAAGCCCGTCGAGCTCAAGGGCTCGTTCACCACCGTCGCGCCCGGCGCGCAGACCCGCGCCACCCTGTGGCCCGGTGACAACCAGACCGTCGGCGTCGCGGCGCCGATCATGGTCAAGTTCGAGTCGCCGGTCGAGGACAAGGCGACCGTCGAGAAGGCACTCAAGGTCACCAACTCGGCGGGCATCACCGGCTCGTGGGCCTGGCTGAACGCCCAGGAGGTCCACTACCGGCCGGAGAAGTACTGGCCGGAGAACACCACGATCAAGGTCGAGGCGAAGCTCTACGGCGTCAACTACGGCGGCGGCGCGTTCGGCAGGGCCGACGTGACCAGCGACTTCACCATCGGCCGCAACCAGGTCGTGAAGATCGACAACCCGACGCACCGGCTCAAGGTGTTCCGCAACGGTGCCCAGGTCGCCGACTACCCCGCGTCGTTCGGCAAGGACGCGGACCCCGAGCTCACGACGCCCAACGGCACGTTCGTGGTCATGTCGAAGAACGACACGTTCTCGTTCGACAACCCGCGCTACGGCTACACCAACGTCGTGAAGAAGTGGGCCGTCCGGTTCTCCAACCACGGCGAGTTCATCCACGAGAACAACGACAACGCGGGCAACATCGGCAGCAACAACACCTCGCACGGCTGCGCGAACCTGCTCGAGGCCGACGCGAAGGCCTACTACGACACCGCGATGATCGGCGACCCGGTCGAGGTGACCGGCTCGATCACCACGCTGCCCGCCCAGTTCGACTGGTACGACTGGCAGATCCCGTGGGAGCAGTGGAAGACCAAGTCCGCCGTCAAGTAGCCCGGCAAGTCGCTCGGACGGGAATGCGTCCCCCTGCCAGGTCGTTTGCGCAGGTGTGCATCTGACACACGTGACGGCGGCCGGCGGGGGACGACTGGCCGTCCGTGAATCAGGCCCGGACGGCGCGCCGCCGGTGGTCCTCCTCCACGGCTGGGCGCAGACGGGAGCCGTCTGGGACCTCCCGGGCTTCCGCACCTGGGCCGTCGACCTGCGCGGACACGGCGAGTCCGACGACTTCGGCGACTACCGCGACTCCGCGCAGTGGGCCGCCGACCTCGCCGCCGTGCTCGCCCGCACCGGTCCCGCGACGCTCGTCGGGTGGTCCTACGGCGGTCTCGTGATCACCGACTACCTGCGCTTCCACGGCACCGCGAACGTCACCGCGCTGCTGTTCGTGAGCGCCATCACCGAGATCGGCCGTGGCCGCGAAGGCGGCGTCATCGGCCCCGTGATGAGGGCCGCGCTGCCCGGTGCGATCACCGACGACGCGGTGATGGCCGAGTTCACCCGCGCCATGGCTCCGGACCTGCCCGCTTCGACGGTCGGCGAACTCACAGCCGCGGCGGCCTCCGTGAGCCCTAAGGTGCGAGGCGAGCTGTTCCGCAGGGATGTGGGCAGCGCTGACGTGTTGACCGCCGTCGACGTGCCGACCCTCGTGGTGCACGGCACCAGGGACGAGGTGGTCGCCCCCGCCGCCGCCGAGTACTCCGCCGCCCTGATCCCCGGAGCCGAGTTGAGCCTGTATCCCGACACCGCGCACGTCCCGTTCCTCGAGCGGCCCGAGAGGTTCGCCGCCGACCTGGGGCGGGTGGCCCGGTGAAGCGCGTCGCGGTGCTCTCGGTCCACACGTCGCCGCTCGAACAGCCCGGCACGGGTGACGCGGGCGGGATGAACGTCTACATCGTCCAGACGGCCACCAGGATGGCCCAGCGGGGCGTCGAGGTGGAGATCTTCACCCGCGCCACGTCGTCCGAGCTGCCGCCGGTGGTCGAGCTGGCGCCGGGCGTGCGCGTGCGCAACGTCGCCGCCGGGCCGTTCGAGGGGCTCGGCAAGGAGGAGCTGCCCGGTCAGCTCTGCGCGTTCTCGGCGGGCGTCCTGCGAGCCGAGGCACGGCACGAGCCCGGCTACTACGACGCGATCCACTCGCACTACTGGCTGTCCGGGCAGGTCGGCTGGATCGCCCGCGAACGGTGGGGCGTGCCGCTCGTGCACACCGCCCACACGCTGGCCAAGGTGAAGAACCTGGCACTGGCCGAGGGCGACGCGCCGGAGCCCAGGATGCGGGTGATCGGCGAGGACCAGGTCGTCGCCGAGTCCGACTGGCTGGTCGCCAACACCGACATCGAGGCGAGCGAGCTGATCAAGCTCTACGACGCGGAGCCGTCCAAGGTGTCCGTCGTGCCGCCCGGCGTGGACCTCGACCGGTTCACGCCCGGCGACCAGTGCGCGGCCCGGCAGTCGCTCGGCATTCCGCAGGACGCGGTCGTGCTCGCGTTCGTCGGCAGGATCCAGCCCCTGAAGGCCCCCGACGTGCTGTTGCGCGCCGCCGCGGAGATGCTGGTGCGCGATCCCGGACTGCGCTCGAAGCTCGTCGTGCTGATCGTCGGCGGGCCGTCGGGCAGCGGCACGGAACGGCCGAAGGCGCTGGAGGAGCTGGCGGCACAGCTGCGGATCACGGACGTGACGCGGTTCCTGCCGCCGCAGCCGGGGCCGGCGCTCGCCGAGGTCTACCGGGCAGCGGACCTGGTCGCGGTGCCGAGCCACAACGAGTCGTTCGGGCTGGTGGCGCTGGAGGCCCAGGCCTGCGGGACGCCGGTGGTCGCGGCGGCCGTCGGTGGGCTGCCGGTGGCCGTGAACGACGGGGTGTCCGGGGTGCTCGTGCACGGTCACGAGCCCGGTGCGTGGGCGTCTGCGATCGGTGGCGTGGCCCTGCCGCAGCGGGAGCACCTGGCGAGCAACGCCGTGGGACATGCGCGACGCTTCTCCTGGGACCGCACGACTGACTCGCTGCTGGCGGGGTACCAGGAGGCGGCAGACGTGTTCCGCCGGGAGGTTTTCGCTTGAGCGTCGACACCGTGATCAAGGAGTTCCTCGACGAACGGGAGCTCCGGTACGACCGGCGCGAGCCGGGCAAGTTCTTCGTGACGCTGCCGGGCACCAAGAAGCTCCAGACCAACGTGTGGCTGGTGGAGACCACGCACGCGCTGCTCGTCGAGGCGTTCGTGTGCCGGCGGCCGGACCAGTCGTTCGAGGACGTCTACCGGTTCCTGCTGCGCCGCAACGCCCGGCTCTACGGCGTGCACTACACGATCGACGCCGAGGGTGACGTCTACCTGGTCGGGCGGGTCGGCAAGCACGCCGTGACGCCCGACGAGCTGGACCGCGTGCTCGGGCAGGTGCTGGAGGCGGCGGACGGCGACTTCAACCCGTTGCTCGAGATCGGCTTCGCCGACGCGATCCGCCGGGAGTGGGCGTGGCGGGTGTCGCGGGGCGAGTCCCTGGCGAACCTGCAGGCGTTCCAACATCTCGTTTCGGAGTAGGCGCCGACTCGTTTCGGCTTCCACGGCAACTCCTCGTTCCGCTCGTCCCGTCCGATCAGCATGCGTAGACCAGTGCTGTGGGTGGGAGTCGCGTTGCTGGCCCTGGTTTCGACGGGGTGCAGCAGCAACACGAGCGGGATGTCGGCGAAGGATGCCGCAGCCCCGCCGCAGGCGGCGCAGCAGAAGGCGCCGCAGCAGGAGAACGCCGGCCAGGCGGCCGTGCAGCCGGTGCAGGAGCAGGAACGGCAGCTCGTGCGGACGGCGACCGTCGACCTGCGCAGCGACGACGTGCTGAAGGCCATCGGTGAGATCAAGAACCGGGCGACGGCCGCGGGCGGGTTCGCGGGGCAGGAGAACTCGACCAAGAACTCCGGGTCGGTGACCGTGCGGGTGCCCTCCGCGGAGCTGGACCGGCTCGTGCGCGACCTGACGAGCGTCGGGGACGTGACGCGCAGCGAGGTGCGCAGCGAGGACGTCACCGACCAGCTCGTGGACGTCGAGGCGCGGATCGCGACGCAGAAGGCCAGCGTCGACCGGTTGCGGGTGCTGTTCGAGCGGGCGGGGACGACGGCGGAGATCGCGCAGGTCGAGTCCGAGCTGACCAAGCGGCAGGCCGAGCTGGAGTCGATGCAGCGGCGCAGCGAGTCGCTGAAGGGGAAGGTCGCTCTCGCGACGCTGACCGTGCAGGTGGCGACCGTGCCGATCGCGCCGCCGAAGCCGGACGAGCCCGGGTTCCTGAGCGCGCTGGCCGGCGGCTGGAACGCGCTGGTCACCGTGCTGGGCGGGATCCTGATCGCGGTCGGCGCCGTGCTGCCGTTCGTGATGGTGCTCGGAGTGCCCGCGGCGGTGGTGCTGTACCTGCTCCGCCGCCGGAAGCGTGTCACTCGAATGAACGAAGCAGCATGATCCAGTTCTACTGAGAGTGTGCCTTTGATGATGCGCGGAACGGCTCGGGAGAGAGGGGGAGTCGCTTCGAGCCGTCCCGCGTCACAGGTCCCCGCTGCAGTGGATCCGTGGACGGGGGGAGTCGTCGGATCCCAAGCGGGCCGCGCGATCCGACGGGGGATGACGAACCGCGCATGTGCCTCGCGCTCATCGGGCAAGCGTGGGAGCCGACTCGCGGAGGCGGTATCAACTTCCCAGATACGTCCTTGCGATCACAAGTGATTGTATTGCTCCATTCGAGTGTATTTAGTCGCGCTAAGTAACGTCTCTGTAGCGATCATGATGACCTTGACCTCCCCAGTGGGCTGGATCACGATGAGCCAACAGGCTGGGTGTAGAGCGAGTGAATGAGGTCGCCGCATGGTTTTCCGCAGTCCGTTCCCCGACGTCGAGATCCCCGACGTGTCGCTGTACCAGCTCCTGTTCGGCGACATCGCCGACCGTGCGGACCGGGTTGCGCTGATCGACGGCATGTCCGGCGCGTCGATGACGTACGGCCAGCTCGTCGGAGCCATCGACCGCACGGCCGCCGCTCTCGCCGCGCGCGGCATCGGCAAGGGCGACGTGGTCGGCATCCTGAGCCCGAACACGCCGTACTACGCCGTCGTGTTCCACGGCATCCTGCGCGCGGGCGCCACCGCGACCACGATCAACGCGCTCTACACGCCCGACGAGGTCGCGCACCAGTTGCACGACGCGGGCGCGAAGATGCTGTTCACCGTCTCGGTGCTGCTGCCCAACGCCGCACCGGGCGCCGCGAAGGCCGGCGTCACCGACGTCGTCGTGCTCGACGGCGCCGAGGGCTACCCGTCGCTGGGCGAGCTGCTCGCCAACGACCACCCGGTGCCCGAGGTGAAGATCGACCCGTCCGAGGACGTGGCGGTGCTGCCCTACTCGTCCGGCACGACCGCCCTGCCCAAGGGCGTGATGCTGACGCACCGCAACCTCGTGGCGAACCTCGTGCAGTGCGACCCGATCATGGTCGACGCCGGGGAGCACACCCGCGTCCTCGCCGTGCTGCCGTTCTTCCACATCTACGGCATGCAGGTGCTGATGAACGGCGGCCTCTACGTCGGCGGTCTCGTCGTGACGCTGCCGAAGTTCGATCTGCCGGAGTTCCTCCGGGTCATCGCGGAGCACAAGACCGACCGCGTCTACATCGCCCCGCCGGTCGCCGTCGCCCTGGCGAAGCACCCGATCGTCGACAACTACGACCTCTCCCCGCTCAAGACGCTCTTCTCGGGCGCGGCGCCGCTGGACGAGGACCTGGCCGCCACCGTGCGCAAGCGCATCGGCTGCCGCGTCGTCCAGGGCTACGGCATGACGGAGATGTCACCGGTCAGCCACGCCATCCCGGACGGCCGCGACGACATCTCGGTCGGCACCGTCGGCGTGATCATCCCGAACCTGGAGTGCCGCCTGGTCGACCCGGCCACCGGCGAGGACGTCGGCGTCGGCGACCGCGGCGAGCTGTGGTGCCGCGGCCCGAACGTCATGAAGGGCTACCTGAACAACCCGGAGGCCACCGCCGCCACCCTCGACGCCGAGGGCTGGCTGCACACCGGCGACGTGGCCGTGATCGACGAGAACGGCATCGTCTCGATCGTCGACCGGGTCAAGGAGCTCATCAAGTACAAGGGCTACCAGGTGCCGCCGGCGGAGCTGGAGGCCGTGCTGCTGACGCACGACGAGATCGCCGACGCGGCCGTCATCGGCGTGAAGGACGCCGACGGCGAGGAGATCCCGAAGGCCTTCGTGGTGCGCCAGCCGGAGTCGTCCATCGACGCCGACGCCGTGATGGCGTTCGTGGCGGCGAACGTGGCGCCGCACAAGAAGGTCCGCGTCGTGGAGTTCATCGAGGCGATCCCGAAGTCGGCGGCGGGCAAGATCCTGCGCAAGGACCTCAGGGCGCGCGAACAGGCCTGACCCGTTTCCCGAACGCCCTCGGCGAGATCATCGCCGGGGGCGTTTCGCCGTGGTTGCCGACCTCGGCGAGTCGATCTTCCTGGCGACCCGGCCGGCCGCTCGGCAGTATCGGGGACATGCCCAGTGACACCGGAAGCTCCGCCGACGTGGCCGCGGAGAACGACTACGACCTCTTCGCCGAGGGGTACGCGGCCGCCAACGAGACCAGCCTCATCAACGCCTACTACACCCGGCCCGCGATCGTGAACCTGGCGGGCGACGTGACGGGCCGGCGGATCCTGGACGCCGGGTGCGGCGCCGGTCCCGTGTCGAAGGCGCTGCGCGACAAGGGCGCCGTCGTCGCCGGTTTCGACCGCAGCGCGAAGATGGTGGAACTGGCCCGGCAGCGCCTCGGCGACGACGCGGACCTGCGGGTGGCCGACATCGGCAAGCCGCTGCCGTACGCCGACGGCGAGTTCGACGACTGCGTCGCCGCCCTGGTCCTGCACTACCTGGAGGACTGGACGGGACCGCTGGCCGAGCTGCGCCGGGTGCTGAAGCCCGGTGGCCGGCTGATCGTGGTCGTCAACCACCCGATCATGCTCCCGTTCCTGGATCGCGAGGCCAGCTACTTCACGACCGCGAAGTGGACCGACGACTACGACTTCGACGGCCAGAAGGCCACGCTCACCTACTGGCACCGGCCGCTGCACGCGATGACGGACGCCTTCACCGCGGCGGGCTTCCGCACGGCCGTCATCAGCGAGCCGCCTCCGGCGCCGGAGGCCCACGAGCTGTTCCCCGAGGACATGGCGAAGTTCCCGTCCGGGTCGTTCCTGAGCTTCATCTTCTTCGTCCTGGAAGCGGTCTGAGTCGCGAGGTCAGGCCCGCAGCAGCGTCCCCCGCAGCGCGTCCGCGAGCCACTCCCGGTAGCGCGCGGGGGACCACCCCAGCAACCCGTGCACGTGCGGCGAGCACATCGTCACCAGCACGTCCGCGACCTGCTCGACCCCGAACCCGTCCCTGACCTCCCCGGTCGCCACCAACGCCTCCGCGAGCGCCAGGCAGTTCGCCCGCATCGCGCGCTCGCCCTCGTCCGAGATCCGCCGCATGTCCGCGTCGGCACCGGACGACTCGATGCCCGCCAGGATCAGCCCGCCGGCGCGCTCCAGCACGACCCCGTTGCGCCGCACCAGCTCCGAGATCAGGTCGCGTGCGGAGGGCGTGCGCAGCACCTCATCGAACTCCGGCCGGTCGCGCATCGCCACGGGTTCCTCGTCGCCCGCGACCGCCACGTTCAGCGCGTCCTGGAACAGCTCGACCTTGGTGCGGTAGTGCGTGTACACGGTCCGCTCGGACACACCGGCCTCGGCGGCGATCGCCTTGATCGACGTCGCCGCGAACCCGTCCCGCAGGAACATCCGGTGGCCGGCCTCGCGCACCAGCAGGCGCGTCTGTGCGGCCGCCTGCTCCCGCAACGGTGACCTGTACGAACGCTTGACTCCGTCGCTCATCGAGCGCAGTCTAACCATATTCGTTGCGGCGTTACTGCATCCAATTGGAGTGAACCATGGCGAAGCTCAGAGGCATCAGAGGCGTGAAGATCCCGGTCAGCGACCTCTCGGCGAGCATCGACTGGTACGCGGAGGTCTTCGGCTTCGAGGTCGGCTGGGAGTTCGCCGACGCGGACGGCGTGGTCAGGGGCGTCTCGGGGCACGTGGGCGGTGGCGCTGCCGGGCTCAGCCTGCGCGAGCACCCGGAGAAGGCGAAGGCGATCGCCGGCTTCGACCCGGTCAACTGGGCCGTGGAGACGCGCCGGGACCTCCAGGACTGGATCGCGCACCTCGACGCGCTCGGCATCCCGCACTCGCCGGAGATCGAGGCCAGCATCGGATGGCTGCTCGTCTTCAGCGACCCCGACGGGCTGGAGATCCACGTCTACACCGACGAGGAACATGGCGTGGATCACGCCGACCTGCCGGGGTACGGCAGGAGGGTCGGCATGGCAGGCTAGCCGCCATGTCTGTCGGAACCTTGGTGCTGCTCCGCCACGGCGAGAGCACGTGGAACGCGGAGAACCTGTTCACCGGCTGGGTGGACGTTCCCCTGTCGGAGAAGGGCGAGAAGGAGGCCCGCCGCGGCGGCCTGCTGCTCAAGGAGGCCGGCGTCCTGCCGGAGATCCTGCACACCAGCCTCATGCGCCGCGCGATCATGACCGCGAACCTGGCGCTCGACGCCGCCGACCGGCACTGGATCCCGGTCCGCCGCGACTGGCGCCTCAACGAGCGCCACTACGGCGCGCTGCAGGGCAAGAACAAGAAGCAGACGCTCGAGGAGTTCGGCGAGGAGCAGTTCATGCTCTGGCGCCGCTCCTACGACACCCCGCCGCCGCCCATCGAGCCCGGCTCGGAGTTCAGCCAGGACGCCGACCCGCGCTACGCGGACCTCGGCCCCGACCTGCCGCTCACCGAGTGCCTGCTCGACGTCGTGAAGCGGATGATCCCGTACTGGGAGTCGTCGATCGTGCCGGACCTGCGCACCGGCAAGACGGTGCTCGTGGCGGCGCACGGCAACTCGCTGCGCGCGCTCGTGAAGCACCTCGACGGCATCTCGGACGAGGCCATCGCGGGGCTGAACATCCCGACCGGCATCCCGCTGCGCTACGACCTCGACGAGGAGCTGAAGCCCCTCAAGCCGGGCGGCGAGTACCTCGACCCGGAAGCGGCGAAGGACGCCATTGCGGCGGTCGCCAACCAGGGTAGGTAAGAGCACATTTCGGGAAATGCACGCGTGCACCGGACGACGGTGCGCGCGTGCATTTTTCGTGTGCCGACCGTCCAAAGGACACGGTTGGGTGAACAGGGTCTGACCAGGGGAGAAACAACCTGCTCCCCAGGTGTCGCGGGCGTCACGGTTCACGCTTCCGCACTAGGCCAGGACACCTCTGAGCTGCTTACCATTCGCCTGTGACCACAACGGGTTACCTCGCTGTGTCGATCGGCGTCGCGCTCATCGGCGTGATCGCCGGTTTCCTCGTTGGCAGATTCACCGCTCCCCGCACCGCCAAGGCCCCCGAGGGCCTGACGGTCGCGGACCTGATGCAGCGGATCGTCGAGGACTCCCACGACGGCATCGTGGTGCTGAACCACTTCGGTGACGTCGTGTTGCACAACCCGAGGTCGGAAGAACTGGGTGTCGTCCGCAACAACCGCGTCGACGACCGCGCTCGCAAGGCGGCCGAGGCCGTCCGCAACAGCAACGAGGTCGTGTACGTCGACCTCTCGCCGGCGGAGGGGAGCAGGGGGCGCCAGCCCGCCGCCGTGCACGCCGAGGTCCGGCTGCTCATCGAGAACTTCACCGTCGTCGACGCCACCGACGAGTCCGAGGCCGTGCGGCTGGAGAAGACGCGCCGCGACTTCGTGGCCAACGTCAGCCACGAGCTGAAGACGCCCGTCGGTGCCCTCGCGCTGCTGGCGGAGGCCGTGCTGGACGCGAGCGACGACCAGGAGGAGGTCCGCCGCTTCAGCGCGAAGATCATGCAGGAGGCCACCCGCCTCGGCACGCTCGTCACCGAGCTCATCGCGCTGTCGCGGCTGCAGGGCGCCGAGAAGCTGCCGGAGCTGTCCGACACCGAGATCGACGTCGTGATCAACGAGGCGCTGTCGCGGTCCAAGCTCGCCGCCGAGTCGGTCAACATCTCGATCAACGTCGACGAGCCGAGCGGGTTCGTCGTGCCCGGTGACCGGTCGTTGCTGGTCACAGCGCTGACGAACCTTCTGGACAACGCCGTCGCGTACTCGCCGCCCGGCAGTCCGGTGAGCGTCAGCCGCCGGCTGGTGGACGGGCACGTCGAGATCGCCGTCACCGACCGCGGCATCGGCATCGCCGAGGACCAGCAGCACCGCGTCTTCGAGCGGTTCTACCGCGTCGACAAGGCTCGTTCGCGGGCGACCGGGGGCACCGGTCTGGGGCTCGCGATCGTCAAGCACGTCGCCGCCAACCACGGCGGCGAGGTGAAGCTGTGGAGCCTGCCGGGAACGGGCTCCACCTTCACGCTGCGGCTCCCGGCCGCGGCGGCCGAACCCAACCCGACCCTCGTCCCCACCGGCGCGGGTGACACTGGAGGAGAGCTGTGACCAGGGTGCTCATCGTGGAGGACGAGGAGTCCTTCGCCGATCCGCTCGCCTTCCTGCTGCGCAAGGAGGGGTTCACCGCGGCGCTCGCGGCCACCGGCCAGGAGGCGCTCGAGGAGTTCGACCGCAACGGCGCCGACATCGTGCTGCTGGACCTGATGCTGCCCGGCATGAGCGGCACGGACGTCTGCAAGCAGCTGCGCCAGCGCTCCGCCGTCCCCGTGATCATGGTGACCGCGCGCGACAGCGAGATCGACAAGGTCGTGGGCCTCGAGCTGGGTGCCGACGACTACGTCACCAAGCCGTACTCGGCGCGCGAGCTCATCGCCCGCATCCGCGCGGTGCTGCGCCGCGGCGGCGAGTCCGAGGACCTGCTGCCGCAGATCCTCGAGGCCGGTCCGGTGCGGATGGACGTGGAACGCCACGTCGTCACCGTCGGCGGTCAGGACATCAGCCTCCCGCTCAAGGAGTTCGACCTCCTGGAGTACCTGCTGCGCAACGTCGGCCGCGTCCTGACCAGGGGCCAGCTGATCGACCGCGTGTGGGGAGCGGACTACGTGGGCGACACGAAAACGCTGGACGTGCACGTCAAACGCCTGCGTTCCAAGATCGAGCCCGACCCGTCGGCACCGCGTCACCTGGTGACCGTCAGGGGTCTCGGTTACAAGTTCGAGTCCTGACGGACACGACCAGGTACCGTTTCCGGCGTGCGCCTGGGCGTTCTAGACGTGGGTTCCAACACCGTCCACCTCCTCGTGGTGGACGCGCATCGTGGTGCCCACCCCATCCCGACGACGTCCGAGAAGACGATCCTGCGTCTGGCAGAGCAGCTGGACGACAAGGGGCAGCTCTCCAAAACGGGTGCTGACCAGCTGGTTCGAGCGGTGGCCGGCGCCAAGGCGTCGGCCAAGCGGTCCGGCTGCGAGGACCTGATGGCGTTCGCGACCTCGGCCGTGCGCGAGGCGGGCAACTCCGCCGAAGTGCTCGACCGGGTGCGCACCGAGACCGGCGTGGACCTCAAGGTCCTCTCCGGCGAGGACGAGGCGAAGTACACCTTCCTCGCGGTCCGCCGCTGGTACGGCTGGTCCGCGGGCAAGCTGCTGTCCCTCGACATCGGCGGCGGCTCCCTGGAGCTCGCCATCGGCCGTGACGAGAACCCCGATCTGGCCTTCTCCGTGCCACTGGGCGCGGGCCGGCTCACCAGGACCCGGTTCAAGAAGGACCCGCCCCGGCGCTCGGAGGTCCGCGAGACCGCCGACTGGCTCGCCGACCAGCTCGCGCCCGTGGCGCGGAAGCTGAAACGCGCGGGGGAACCCGATCGGGTGGTTGCAACCTCAAAAACTTTCCGAACGCTGGCGCGGCTCACCGGGGCCGCGCCATCGTCTGCCGGGCCCCGAGCACGCCGCGTGCTCACCGACGCGGGCCTGCGGCAGCTGATCGCGTTCATCTCCCGGATGTCGGCCGGTGACCTCGCCGAGCTGGAAGGCGTGAGCACTTCGCGCGCGCACCAGCTCGTCGCGGGCGCACTGGTCGCGGAGGCAACGATGCGAGCCCTGTCACTCACGCAGCTGGAGATTTGCCCGTGGGCGCTCCGGGAGGGTGTCATCCTCAGGCGGCTGGACCACACTGATGGGACGGACCAGAGCGATACTGGACGGACTGGACAGTCCGGGGCACGGTGGAGTTGATGAGTCGAGAGAGCGGATCGGACCAGACGCAGCGCACAGTCGCTGAGCTGCTCGCCCAGTACGGGGGCAGCGCAGAGAGTGCGCCACGTCGGCGACGCCGCCGGGCGGACGACGACTCCGACGACGTCCAGCAGCCGGAGACCGCACCCCAGACGATCATCGAGCGGGTCCTGTCCGACAGCGGCCGGCTGATGGCGATCCGCGACGACGGCGTGGCCCCCGCGGCCGGCCGGCGCGCGGCCCCCGAACCCCCGGCCCCGCCCGCGGCCGCCGAGCGGACGGCCTACCAGCCGAAGCAGCCACCGGCGGCCCCGCCAGTGCAGCCACCGCTGGTCCGCAGACCGTCACCCGCGCAGCCGCCACCGCCGCCGGCCGCCGCCGAGCAGACGAGGCAGGTGCCGCAGGTCCGCGACCAGCAGTCGCGCTCCGACCTGCCGCGCCCCGAGGCCGCGCGCCAGGACGCGCCGTCGCGCACGAACATCGTGCGGCCGACGCCGCCGCAGGTGAAGATGCCGACCCCGGCCCCCAAGCCCGGCATGCCCCCGCGCGAGGCGATGACGGAGCAGCTCCCGCGCATCCCGGCGAAGGCACCGGTCGACAAGATCGCCGCACTCGAGACCGAGTCCGTGCTGATCGTGCCGCCCGCCCCGCCGAAGCTGCCGGAGCCGCTGCCGAACAACCAGCCGGACGCCTGGTTCGGCGATGACGACGACCCGGCGGCCAAGACCGTCCTGTCGATGCCGCCGATGGAGTCCACCGCGGCCCACCCCGGCCCGTACGTGGACGACGACTCGCAGGAGTACGCCGCCTACCGGGCGGAGGACGACTACCTCGCGGACAACGACGAGGACGACGAGGAAGACGACGACGAGGGCCCGGCCGGCCTCGACGACGTCGGCGAGGCCGACGAGGACCTGGACGACGGCCCCCAGCGCTCCGCCGGCAAGGAATGGCTGATCATGATCGGCCAGCTCGCGGTCGGCGTGCTCGGCGGCGCGGGCCTGTGGCTCGCGTTCAACTACCTTTGGCGCGCGGTCCCCGCCGCCGCACTGGTGGTGGCGCTGGCGGTGACCGTGGGTCTGGTGTTGCTGGTGCGCAAGATCCGCCGGGCGGACGACCTCCAGACCACCGTCCTGGCCGTGCTGGTGGGCCTCATCGTGACAGTCTCACCAGCGGCGATGCTGCTGGTGAAGAGTTGACCGCCCGCATCCCGGTCGGGCTCTCCACGGCATCGGTCTACCCGCAGCCCGCCGGAGCGGCGTTCGACATGGCCGCCGACCTGGGCTACGACGGCGTGGAACTGATGGTGTGGGCCGACCCGGTGTCGCAGGACATCCGGGCGGTCGACCGCCTGTCGACCCGATCGGGCATGCCGGTCCTGGCCGTGCACGCCCCGTGCCTGCTGATCTCCCAACGGGTCTGGTCCCCGGACCCGGCAGAACGCCTGCGCAGAGCCGTGGAGGCCGCAGCCGAGCTGAACGCCCCGACCGTCGTCCTCCACCCACCGTTCCGCTGGCAGCGCAAGTACGCCGACGGCTTCGCCGAGCTCGTCTCCTCCCTGGAGGACGAGTCCGGCATCGCCATCGCGGTCGAGAACATGTTCCCGGTACGCCGCCCCCTGGGCCGCGGCCGCTCGGTGGAGATGAACGCCTTCAAGCCCTCCGTCGACCCCACCGACGTGGGCCACCGCAACTACACGCTCGACCTCTCCCACTCCGCCGCCGCCCACATGGACGCCCTGGAACTGGCCAAGCGCATGGGCGACGGCCTCCGACACATCCACCTGGCAGACGGCTCCGGCGCCCCGAAGGACGAGCACATGATCCCCGGCCGAGGCACCCAACCCTGCGCCGAACTGTGCGAGCTGCTGGCCAGGGCCGGCTTCGACGGCCAGGTCGTCCTGGAGGTCAACACCCGTCGCGCCGCCTCTCCGGCAGCGCGCAGGGAGATGCTGGCGGAAGCTCTGCTCTTCGCCCGCCTGCACCTGGACTGGCCGACCAAGGGCTCAGGCAAGGCCCGACCAGGCGTGTCGCGCTAGCAGAAAACGACGCAACACCCCCCACAGTGGCGATGCGAAGCGAGCCGGACAGCCCCACGCACCGCCAACGGCGAAGCCGAGGCGCCCAAGCGATGCCGAAGGCGAGCCGTCTTCCCTGACGCCGATGGGTAGCGGTGAACCCACTCGTTTTTTGCGATTGGGGCTTGACTTTGGGTGCGAGGTGCTACCCCTTTCGGGATCGGCCGGTTGCGAAGCATCCGGCCTTTTCCGGCCGAACCAGCGCCTCGCAAGGGCCCCGAAGTCAAGCCCCAATCGCGGATCGTCGCGGAGCGGCGATGTACCCAGGTCTTCGTCCGAGGTGCACGACCACGCTGGAACAGGCACCGGACCGCAATGGTGACCACGCTGGAACTCGCACGGCGACCACGCTGGAACCCGACCGCAATGGGCGACCCCGCCGGGAACTCGCACAGCGATCCCAATCCCGGTACCCCACCCAGCCGGTTAGGGTTCACCCGTGAACCCGCTGCGGGCGTTGATCATGGCCGCGTCTCGCAACGAGACGGTCCACCACCTCGTCGCCACCGCCCCCCTCACCCGTGACGTCGTCAAACGCTTCGTAGCAGGCGAAACGACAAACGACGCCGTGAACGCGGTACGAGCCCTGAACCTCCCGGTGACCCTCGACTACCTGGGCGAAGACGCGACGACAAGAACTCAGGCCGAGAAAACCGTCCAGGCCTACCTCGAACTGCTGGACGCGCTGCACGCAGCCGGCCTGGCCGAGAACGCCGAGGTGAGCGTCAAGCTCTCCGCGATAGGCCAGACCCTGGACGAGCCGCGCGCACTGCGAAACGCGAGCCGGATCTGCGCGGCAGCCGAACAGTGCGGCACCACGGTCACGCTCGACATGGAAGACCACACCACCACCGACTCGACCCTGCGCGTCCTGCACGAGCTGCGCAGGACCTGGCCGTGGGTGGGCGCGGTCCTCCAGTCCTACCTCCACCGCACCCTCGACGACTGCGAGCAGCTCGCGGGACCGGGGAGCAGGGTGAGGCTCGTCAAGGGCGCCTACGCCGAACCACCCGAGGTGGCGATCCAGGATCCACACGAGGTGGACCTCAACTTCGTGCGGTGTGCGAACGTGCTGCTCGCGGGCGAGGGCTACCCGATGTTCGCCACGCACGACCCCCGCCTCATCGAGATCATCGGGGAGAGGGCACGCTGGTATGACAAAACGGAGTTCGAGTACCAGATGCTCTACGGCATCCGGCCCGAGGAGCAGAAGCGCCTCGGCACTCGGGTCTACGTCCCCTACGGCGAGCAGTGGTACGGATATCTGATGCGGCGACTTGCGGAACGGCCTGCCAACGTGACTTTCTTCCTGCGGTCGCTGGCCAGCCGCTCATGACCTTCTCGAAGTCCAGCGCGGTCCGGTCTCTCGGTGACGGAACGTTCACGGCGTCCCTGCCCGCCGAGTGGACCGTCGGGCCCAAGCCCCACGGCGGGTTCCTGCTCGCCGTGATGACGCGTGCGGCGGCCCAGGTCGCCGACGGCGACCCGCTCGTGGTGTCGGCCCAGTTCCTGCGGGCGCCCGAGGTCGGGCCGGTCCTGGTCAGGACCGACGTGCGCAAGTCGGGGCGGACGGCGACCGTCATCGCGGTGACCCTGGAGCAGCGCGGTCAGGTGTGCGTCGAGGCGTCGGTGACGACGGGGCGCATCCCCGAGCACCGGGCCGACTACGCGAACCTGCCGGCGATGCCCGCCGCGCCGCCGCCCGGTGCGGTGGAGATGGCGACGTTCCCGAGCGGGAGCGCCTACAAGGTCGGTGCCCTGTGCGACCTGCGGGTGGACCGGGACAGCGCGACGTTCCTCGACCGGCGCACGGACGGGCCGTTGACGCTGAAGCTGTGGGCGCGGCCGCTCGACGAGCAGCCGGACCCCTACTTCGCGCTGCTCGCTGGCGACCTGTCGATGCCGGTGACGTTCAACCTCGGCCGGTTCGGGTGGTCGCCGACGGTGCAGCTGACGGCGTTGCTGCGGGCCCGGCCGGCGCCGGGGTGGCTGCGCATCCACGTGACCTGCCAGGCGGTGCACGGGCAGTGGTTCGACGAGGACGCCACGGTGATCGACTCGGCGGGCCGGCTGGTGTGCCAGGCGAGGCAGTTGGCGTTGACGCCCGCGGTTTGAGCCCTGTGTGAGACTTGACCGATGACGAAGATCGCGGTGCTCGGCGCGGGCAAGATCGGTGAGGCGCTGCTGTCCGGGCTGCTGCAGGGCGGCCGCGCGGCCGGCGACCTGATGTTCACGGAGAAGCACGAGTCCAGGGCCCGGTCGCTGACCGAGCAGTACGGGTTCGAGGCCGTGACGGTCGCCGGCGCGGCCGAGAAGGCCGACGTGCTGGTCGTCGCGGTCAAGCCGCAGGACATCGAGCCGCTGCTCACCGAGCTCAACCCGGTGATCAAGCCCGGCACGCTCGTCGTCTCGCTCTGCGCCGGCCTGCCGACGGCCCTGTTCGAACGCAGGCTGCCCGAGGGCACGCCGGTCGTGCGGGTCATGCCCAACACGCCGATGGTCGTCGGTGAGGCCATGAGCGCGGTGTCCGGCGGCTCCAACGCCACGCCCGAGCACCTGAAGGTCGTCGAGGAGCTCCTCTCGACCGTCGGCAAGGTCGCGGTCGTGCCCGAGTCGCAGCAGGACGCCGTCACGGCGTTGTCCGGCTCGGGTCCCGCCTACTTCTTCTTCCTCGTCGAGGCGATGATCGACGCGGGCATCCTGCTCGGCATCCCGCGCGACCTGGCGTCCCAGCTGATCATCCAGTCGGCCGTCGGAGCAGCCACGATGCTCAACGAGGGCACGAACCACCCGGTCATCCTGCGCGAGGCGGTCACCTCGCCGGCCGGCACGACGATCATGGCGATCCGCGAGCTGGAGAAGCACGGCGTCCGCGCCGCACTGCTCGCCGCCATCGAGTCGGCACGTGATCGCTCGGTCGAGCTGGGCAGGCAACACGAGGACTGAGCGAAGCTCACCTCTCTTGGACGTCGCAGGAGTCACACCAGTCCCGCTACTCTCAGGGCAGCACGTGCGTGTCGAACCGTTGGTGGGGAAGACCGACGGCACGACACGTGTCGAAGGATGCGGTGATTCATGCCTGCGAAGGAGAACGAACGAACAGGCCTCGCTCAGGTGCAGTTCCTGACCGTGGCCGAGGTGGCCTCGATGATGCGGGTCTCGAAGATGACCGTGTACCGGCTGGTGCACTCCGGAGAACTGCCCGCGGTGCGGGTCGGCAAGTCGTTCCGGGTGCCCGAGAAGGCCGTGCACGCCTACCTCGAGAACGCGTACTTCGACGCCGGCTAGTGGTGTGGCTCGGAACGTTGCCGAGGGAATTCGCGGTCAGACGGGTACATCGTGGTGCCGCCCCCACGTCCTCGTACTGGTTGTACGGGGGCGTGGGGGCGGTGCCGCGAGGTGCCCTGCTGAGCGTGGATTACCTCGCCGACGTTCCGAGGCGCGCCACCAGAGGCTGCTGAAGGCTGGCGAACCCCGCCGGGTAGACTGGTAGGCCGATCGTGCTTACCGGCGCGCCGTGCTTGACACGGCCAAGGCTGGGGCGCGCCAGTCAAAGCAACGTCTAGAGCTAAGGAACCCGCATGGGCTCGGTCATCAAGAAGCGCCGCAAGCGCATGTCGAAGAAGAAGCACCGCAAGCTGCTGCGCAAGACCAGGGTCCAGCGCAGGAAGCGCGGCAAGTAAGCCCGCTAGCGCTCTGCCGCCGCCGGTCTCCTCGTACGAGGAGACCGGCGGCGGTTGCGTTTCGCGAGTCGCTCTCCCGGGGAATTTCACCCTTTGGGACGCTTGCGCGACACCACGGGAACGGGGCCGCCGTTCGGGTGATTAGCCCGTAAAGCCTGCGTGACCTGCGTCAAGACGGCGTTCCGGCCCCGCCCGGTTTCCGAATCGGCTAGTAGCATCGACCAGTCGCACCGCCCTCGTGCTTGGAGTCGCATGACGCCCAAGGTCGTCCTCGTCACCGGAGTCAGCCGCTTCCTCGGCGGCCACCTCGCCGCGCGTTTCGCCGCGAACCCGGACATCGAGCGCGTGCTCGGCGTGGACACGGAGCCGCCGCCGCGCGACCTCCTGCGCAGGATGGGCAGGGCCGAGTTCGTGCGGGCCGACATCCGCAACCCGCTGATCAGCAAGGTCATCTCCACCGCGAACGTCGACACGGTCGTCCACGCGTCCGTCACCGCCAACCCGGCCGGGCCCACCGGTCGCACGGCGATGAAGGAGATGAACGTCATCGGCACCATGCAGCTGCTGGCCGCGTGCCAGAAGTCGCCGAAGGTGCGCAAGCTCGTCGTGAAGTCCACGAGCGCCGTCTACGGGTCCAGCAGCCGCGACCCGGCGGTGTTCACCGAGGACATGGGTCCCAAGGACCTGCCGTCGTCCGGCTACGCCAAGGACGCCGTCGAGGTCGAGGGGTACGTGCGCGGGTTCGGCCGCCGCAGGCCGGACGTCGACGTCACGACGTTGCGCTTCACCAACTTCATCGGGCCGCGCATCGACACGGTGCTGACCCGCTACTTCGCTCTGCCGGTCGTGCCCACGGTGCTGGGCTACGACGCTCGTGTGCAGCTGCTGCACTCCGAGGACGCGCTCGCCGTCCTGGAGCGCGCGACGCTGCACGACCTGCCCGGTGTGTACAACGTGGGCGGCGACGGCGTGCTGCTGCTGTCGCAGGCGATCAGGCGGGCGGGCAGGCTGAACCTGCCGGTGCCCAGCGCCGCCGTGCCCACGGTCGGTGGCTTCTTCCGGAGCGCCCGGCTCGTCGACTTCTCGCCCGACCAGATGAGGTTCCTCAACTGGGGGCGCGTGGTCGACACCACCCTGCTGAAGAAGGACTTCGGGTTCACGCCGCGGTGGACCACCCAGCAGGCCTTCGACGACTACGTGAGCGGCCGGGGCCTGAAGCCGCTCATCGACCCGGAGACCGTGGTCGCTGCCGAGCGGGGAATCCTCGACGCAGCCGCGCGTTTCCGCTGATCTTCGCCTTGAGGAGATGAACGCAGTGGCAGGAGCACGCGTTATCCCGCTGCACGACCCGGAACGCGACGCCGCGCGCAGATCGCGCCACGTCGAGGTGGTGCCCGAACCGGAGCAGCAGCAGTCCGCGACACCGGACTGGGAACGCAGGCTGACCGACCTGCTCTCGTTCGCGCGCAGGCGGCTCGCCGGCGACTACGAGATCGACGAGTTCGGCTTCGACCGCGACCTCACCGAGAACGTGCTGATGCCGCCGCTGAAGCCGCTGTACGAGAAGTGGTTCCGGGTCGAGACGATCGGGCTGAACAACGTCCCGATGGCCGGCGGCGCGCTGATCGTGGCGAACCACTCCGGCACGGTGCCGCTCGACGCCCTCATGACCGCGTACGGCATCGCGTCCGAGCACCCGGCGCACCGGCCGCTGCGCGGGCTCGGCGCGGACCTGGTGTTCCGCACGCCGGTGCTCGGCGCGCTCGCCCGCAAGGGCGGCCAGACGCTCGCGTGCAACGCCGACGCCGAGCGCCTGCTGTCATCCGGCGAGCTCGTCGGCGTGTGGCCCGAGGGCTTCAAGGGCATCGGCAAGCCGTTCAAGGACCGCTACAAGCTGCAGCGCTTCGGCCGCGGCGGCTTCGTGTCGGCGGCGCTCAAGACCGGCGTGCCGATCATCCCGGTCTCGATCGTCGGTGCCGAGGAGATCTACCCGATGATCGGCGACGTCAAGGCGCTGGCGAGGCTGCTCGGCTTCCCGTACTTCCCGGTGACGCCGTTCTTCCCGCTGCTCGGGCCGCTGGGCGCGATCCCGCTGCCGTCGAAGTGGTACATCGAGTTCGGCGAGCCGATCCGCACCGACCAGTTCGGCGAGAACGCGGCGGACGACCCGATGCTCGTCTTCAACCTCACCGACCAGGTGCGCGAGACGATCCAGCAGACCCTGTACCGGCTGCTCACCCAGCGTCGGAACGTGTTCCTCGGCTGACCAGGTCCTGGACGTGCTCGTAGCCGAACGCCTCGGGCACGGCGTTGCCGTCGCGCACTGCCACCGCGGTCGCGACGGTGTGCCGCAGAGCGGCCCTGAACAGCAGTGACCCGGTGCTGATCCGCTTCACACCGAGATCGCCGAGCTCCTTCGGCGTGCGGTGCTGGGCCAGCACGTTCAACGGCGCCAGGCGCGCCAGCCGTTCGATGTCGCGCGGTTCGGTCAGGCCGGGCACGAAGATCCCGTCGGCTCCCGCGTCGACGTACCGGCGGGCGCGCTCCTCGGTCTCGCCGAGGGCGACGCCGAGCCAGTGGGTGTCGATGCGGGCGTTGAGGAACACGCCCGGCGCGCTGTCCTTCGTGCGGCGGAGCAGCGCCGCCTGCTCCTCCGGCGACGCCAGGCCGTGGGGACGGCCGTCCTCCAGGTTCACGCCCGCCACGCCGAGGCCCGCGACGAGCTCGGCCGGGTCCTGACCGAAGCCGGACTCCAGGTCGGCGGTCACCGGGCAGGGCAGGTCGTCGAGCAGCCGGGCGAGCCGCACGGCCTGGTCGCCCGCGAGCCCGGCGCCGTCCTCGATCCCGTGCGCCGCCGCCACGCCGAGGCTGGTGGTGCCGATGGCACGGAAGCCCGCGGCGTGCAGGGCGGCGGCGGAGGCGAAGTCCCAGGCATTGGGCAGGACCAGCGGCTCGTCCTGGGCGTGCATCGCCCGGAATGCCATGGCCTTCGCGATCCTGGTGGCGAGGGCCCGGCCGGGGCAGGCGTGGGGGCCGTGGCCGAACGGGTGCGCGTCCAGCCGGACCTCGATCACGCCGTGCTCAGCGGCCCTGCGCGTGACCGGGACGGCCGGGGAGGGGTCTCCGGTGCGGAGGCGCTCCGCGAACGCGTGTGTGGCCGCCCAGGCCTGCACGAGCAACCCGATCCGTGCGGCCGTCTCCTCGTCGTGCGCGCCCGCGAGCCGTTCGACCGCCGCGTCGGCCGCGTCCGTGACCGTCTCGTGCGGCTGGTAGCAGGGAGCGATCTGCGCGATGTCGTCGAGCGAGCCCGGCAGGCCGAGCGCGGTGGCCAGCTCGTCGAGCGAGGTGACCTCGACGTTCTCGATGAGCTTGGTGGTGAGCGCGCGCCTCCGTGCGTGGTCGGCGCCGTTGCTGAACCGGACGACGTGCGCGCGCAGCCACGCCACGCCCCTGTCACCAGTCGGCACGGACGGGACGGGAAGGCTCAGCAGCTCCTCGGTCATGCCCCGAGGCTAGGGCTGCGACACTTCGGCGCCGACCGAAGTGTCGCGCCCGCACAATGGCGGACATGGAGGCACTCGCCGCTCTGCTGGCCGACCGGACGCGTGCGGCGTTCTGCGGGGCCCTGCTCGACGGCAGGGCCTGGACGGCGCACGAGCTGGCCGATCACGCCGGAGTGGCCCCGTCGACCGCCAGCGAGCACCTGACCCGCCTGGTCGAGGGCGGCCTGCTGGTCGAGCACCGGCAAGGCCGCCACCGCTACGTCGCCCTGGCCGGCCCGCACGTGGCGGAGCTGCTGGAGGCGATGACGGCCTTCGCCGGTCCTCCGCCGGCCCCGCGCACGTTGCGAGCCGCGTCCGCCTCGGAGGCGATGGCACGCGGCCGGACCTGCTACGACCACCTCGCGGGCAAGCTCGGGATCGCGCTGAAGTCGGGCCTGCTGGAGCTGGGCGTGGTGACGGAAGAGCTGGCCGTCACCGAACCCGGCATGGTGTGGCTGAAGGAGCTCGGGTTCGAGCCGTCGAAACGCCAGATCAGCCGCGCGTGCCTGGACTGGACGGAACGCGTGCCGCACCTCGCCGGAGCCGCCGGAGCGCACCTGTGCGCGGTGTTCCTCGAGCGCGGCTGGGTGAAGCGGATCGGCACGACACGGGCCGTGGTGCTCACGCCGGCCGGCGAACGCGGCTGGCGTGAGCTCGGCCTGACCTAACCCCCGAGGGCCGCCCGCAGCCGGTCCTCCTCGACCTTCCAGTACCCGTGCTCGACGCCGTCGACGAGGAACACCGGCACCTGGTCGCCGTACTCGGCGCGCAGCTCCGGGTCAGCGTCCACGTCCTCGACGGACCAGGTCGCGCCCAGCTCGCCGCAGATCCGTTCGACCTCGGCCTTGGCCTCCTCGCACGCGTGGCAGTCGACGCGGCTCAGCACGGTCACGTGGTGCGCCACGGGTCAGGCTCCCAACGGCTTGCGCAGGATCGCGCGGGCCAGCTTGCCGGTCGGCGAGTGCGGCAGGGCCGTCGCGAACTCCACCGACGTCGGCACCTTGAACTTCGCCAGCCTGGCCGCGCAGTGCGCCACGACGTCCTCCTCGGACACCTCGGCGCCGTCGCGCAGCACGACCACGACCTTCACCGACTCGCCGGTCTTCTCGTCCGGCACGCCGACGGCCGCGGCCTCCAGCACCTCGGGCAGCTCGTCCACGACCCGCTCCACCTCGTGCGGGTAGACGTTGAAGCCGTTCACGATGATCAGGTCGTTCGCGCGGTCGACCAGGTGCAGGTCGCCGTCGGCGTCGATGAAGCCGACGTCGCCCGTGCGGAACCAGCCGGACGAGTCCGGGCCGCGTTCGCCGTCGGGCCAGTAGCCGCTGAACAGGTTGTCGCCCTTCGCGGAGACCAGGCCGGTGCCCGGCTCGTCCTCGTCGATGTCGAGCACCGAGCCGTCGGTGTCGACCAGGCGGATCTCGACGCCCGGCAGCGCCTGGCCCACCGAACCGGGCTTCGGCACGCCGCCGACCAGCGTCGACGTCAGCACGGGGCCGGTCTCGGTCAGGCCGTAGCCCTCGTAGATCGGGATGCCGATCGCGCCCCGCATCTCGGCGATCACGCCCGCGGGCAGAGGAGCCGCGCCGGAGGTGAACAGGCGGACGGTGGCGAGCTTCTCGCGCAGCAGGTCGACCGGGTGGGCCAGGATCGCCCGGTACATGGGCGGCACGCCGACCATCGTCGTGACGCGGTGCTCCTCGATCACGTCGAGGGCGTGCCCGGCGTCGAAGCGCTCCAGCAGCACGGCCGTCGCGCCCGCGCCCGCCACCTGCAGCAGGCCGGGGCCGAGGCCGTAGACGTGGAACAGCGGCAGCGCGAGCAGCACCCGGTCGCCCGCCGTGACGGGGGCGGGGCGCAGCGAGGCGCACTGGGAGACGTTCGCGAGCAGCGCGCGGTGGGAGAGCATCGCGCCGCGCGGCACTCCGGACGTGCCGGAGGTGTAGCCGAGCACCGCCAGGTCCTCGCCGCCACCCACGGCCTCGAACCGCTCGCCGACGGCCGTGACGTCCGGCACGTCCAGGACGTGCGCGTCCGAGCCCTCGCCGTCGCCGATCAGGAACTTGGCCCCCGAGTCGGCCAGGATGCGCTGGAGCTCGCGCGGCGGGTTGCCGGGGCCGGTGGGCACCACGACGCCGCCGGCGCGCAGGACGCCGAACACGGAGACCACGAACTCGGGGCTCGTGGGCAGCCGTACCGCCACCCGGTCGCCCGATTCGAGTCCTGAATCAGCCAAATGGCGGGCGAAAGTGTCGATCGCGCCGTCGATGGTTTCCCACGTGATGCTTTTTCCGCTCGCCACGTCGACCAGAGCGACGTGGCCCGGTCCCCGCTGTGCGGACGCACGGACCAGATCTGAGACATTGCGAGCGGAAGTCAACATGGCCTCCTCATGAACAACTGGACGCTCCGAGCAGTCTTCCACGCGTGACGAGCGTCATGAAGTCGCGGTTGGCGCGTCTCCTCATCGCGACCCCACCCGCTACCTACTACGGAGTAACAACACGTATGCTGCCGCCACGGCGACTCTGTGGAGGTGCCGCGAGCCGATGACCGCGCGGGCACGACCGAACACGATCAGGACCACCCGGACCATGACGGGAGGTCAGCACGACGACGCCGACGAGCCGTGGCAGCTCGTCAAGGCCGCCCAGGAGGGTGACACCGGGGCGTTCGGAGTGCTGTACGACCAGTACGTCGACATGGTGTTCCGCTATGTCCTCTTCCGGGTGGGCGGCGACCGCGCGTTCGCCGAGGACGTGACCAGCGAGACGTTCCTGCGCGCGCTGCGCAGCATCGGGTCGGTGAGCTACCAGGGCCGCGACGTGGGCGCGTGGTTCGTCACGATCGCGCGCAACATCGTCTTCGACCACGTGAAGTCGAGCCGCTACCGGCTCGAGGTCACGACCTCGGAGCTGCAGGACAACCGCGAGGAGACGAACGGTCCCGAGCAGGAGGTCATGACCGAGGCGACCAACGCGGAGCTGCTCCGGTGCGTTTCCCAGTTGGGTGACGACCAGCAGGAGTGCATCAGGCTGAGGTTCATCGAGGGCAAGTCGGTGTCCGAGGTCGCGCAGCTCATGGACCGCAACGAGGGTGCCGTGAAGGCGTTGCAACACCGGGCCGTGCGGCGGCTCGCACAGATCCTCCCGTCCTGGTTGCGGTGATCGCGATCGCAGGGGCGTAACCCAAAGCAGATCAACTTCGTTACTCGGGCTGAGATGGACGGCAAGGGAAGAACACCGCGGTGGCGGCAGACAGAGCACGAGCGCTTCGCTCGTGCCGTTGAGGGCGGCCCTCAACCGGTGGGCGGCGACGACTTCGCCGAGGACATGGCGATCGTCGAGCTCCTCCGGCGGATGGACGTCGGCCCGGACGCCGACACGCGTGAACGCATGAGGCAGCGCATCCTCACCGCGCCCCCGCCCGAGAAGCCACTGGCTCTCGCGTCGGTAAGACGGGTGGGAGCGCGCGCACGGGTGGCAGTCGCAGCGGCCGCGGTCCTCTGCTTGCTGATGTCGCTCGGCGGCATGAGCGTGCTGCTCAGCCGTGACGCGCTCCCGGGAGACCCGCTCTACGGCATCAAACGCACCACCGAGGGCGCCTCGCTGGGCCTGACCTTCGACGAGGAGTCCCGCGCGCTCAAGCACCTGGAGTTCGCCGCCTCCCGCGTCACCGAGATGGAGACCCTGGCCGACCGCGCCGCGGACTCGGCTGCCCAGCTCACCGCCCTCGCCGACCTGGACACCGACGCGGTCGAGGGCTCGCGCCAGCTCACCACGTACGCGACCTCGTCCGACGAGAAGGCGCTCCCGGCCCTGCGCGACTGGGCGCTAGACCAGTACGAGAAGCTCGGCACCCTGCGCCCCCGCCTGCAGGAGGACGCCGGCCGGCACGCCGACACCACGATGTGGCTGCTCGCGAGCATCGCCCAACGGGCCCACGACCTGACGGCCCGCATCGGCTGCGGCGCCGTGACCAGCGGCAGCTCCGACCCGCTGGGCCCGCTGCCCGCCAAGGACGAGTGCACCACGGCCCAGCAGCCCCCGAGCCCCTCGGCGAGCAGCAGGCCGTCCCTTTCCGTCCAGCCGACCCAGTCGGGCCAACCGGCCCAGTCCGGCTCGGCCACCCCGTCGGCCCAGCCCACGCAGTCGCTCCTGCCGGGCACCAGCACCCCACCGACCTCGAAGCCGGGCAGCACCACCGCACCGACCTCGAACAAGCCGGAGATCACCATCCCGCTCCCGCTCCCCCTGCCGAGCATCTCGCTCCCGCTGCTCCCGGGCATCAGCTTCGGCTGAGTCGGCCAGTCCTGCCGGGACCTGATCGCTAGGCTTGGGACATGGCAGGCAAGCGTGACGTGGAGAGCGACCGGCTGGCCGAACTGGCCGGCGAGGCATCGGCAGAGGCGGCGATCCAGGCTGCCGCGATGGCGCCAGAGCTCGAAACGTCACTGGCGGTGCCCACCGACCTGACCGCGGCCGCCTTCTTCGACGTGGACAACACGATGATGATGGGCGCCTCGATCTTCCACTTCGCCCGAGGCCTGGCAGCCCGCAAGTACTTCAGCTCCTCAGACCTGGCGGGCTTCGTCTGGCAACAGCTGAAGTTCCGCGTGGGCGGCCGAGAAGACCCGGAGTCCGTGAAGGCCTCCCGCGAACAGGCCCTCTCCTTCGTGGCAGGCCGCAGCGTCGCCGAACTCGTCTCCCTGGGCGAGGAGATCTACGACGAACTGATGGCCGACCGAATCTGGAAGGGCACCCAGGCCCTCGCCCAGATGCACCTCGACGCAGGCCAACGAGTCTGGCTCGTCACCGCCACCCCCGTGGAACTGGCCCAGATCATCGCCCGCCGCCTGGGCCTCACCGGCGCCCTCGGCACCGTCTCCGAGTCGGAAGACGGCGTCTACACGGGCCGTCTGGTGGGCGACCTCCTGCACGGCAAGGCCAAGGCCCAGGCAGTCCGCTCCCTGGCCGCCAAGGAGGGCCTGGACCTGCGCCGCTGCACCGCCTACTCCGACTCCTCCAACGACGTCCCGATGCTCTCGGTGGTGGGCACCGCGGTGGCCGTGAATCCCGACTCGCAACTGAGAGAGATCTCCCGCCGCAAGGGCTGGGAGATCCGAGACTTCAGAACGGGCCGCAAGGCAGCCAAGATCGGCGTCCCGTCAGTGCTGGGCGCAGGCGCGGTGGCAGGGGCCATCGCAGCCACGATGGCGTACCGACGCCGAGTGAAGTAGCCGCGAGGCCGAAGGCGAGCACGCGACGCCGAAGGCGAGCAAGGCGACGGCGAAGCCGAGCTGCTTTGGCTTTGGCTTGAAACAGAAGGTTCCGGTGGGGTGGTTCCGTCACGAGCCGTGGCCAGCACTCGCTGCACCAGGTCAGGGGTGTCAAACCGCCACGCTTTTCGGCGGTTTGACACCCCTGACCTGGTGTGGCTCGCTCTTGCCTCGGTTCGTGACGGGACCACCCCACCCGAACCGCACCACCCACGCAGCAGCAAGCCGCCGAACGCAACCGGCGTGCCATCAACCCGCCGAGGGCGCTGGGGGTCTTTGATCAGTTGGCGGGGTCCGGGGCAGAGCCCCGCGCCCGAAACAGGAACCCGCACACACCAACGCAACCACCCCCAAAACACGCGGAATCTGATTACCGCCCCCTTACAACACCTGACAACACCTGCGAACCACCCCGATCCGGGTGTCGAATAGAGGACATGAAGCCCACCAAGGCCGCAGCAACCGGCCTGCTGGCCCTCCTGGCCGCCCTGGCAGCAGGTCACCTGGTAGCAGCCTTGGTAGACCCCCAAGCCTCCCCCTACCTGGCAGTGGGCAACGCAGCGATCGACCTGACCCCGTCCTGGCTCAAGGACTTCGCGGTCAACACCTTCGGCACAGCCGACAAACTCGCCCTGCTCACAGGCATGGCAATCGTCCTCGCAGGCATAGGCGTAGCAGCGGGCCTGGCCAGCCGAACCAGCCCCACTCCAGGCACGGTCGTGGCCATCGTCCTGGGCGGCATAGGCCTGGGCGCGGTCATCACCAGGTCGGATGTGGGCCAACTGGCCATCCTCGCGCCCATAGCCAGCGCAGCAGCGGGCGTCTACGTCTTCCGCTACCTCCACCGGGAGGCCGAGGAGAGCGACAGCCGCCGCACCTTCCTCATCACCGCAGGCCTGGCCGTAGCTGCGGGCACCGCGGGCCAGCTGTTCGGCAACCGCACGGACGTAGAGGGTTCAAGGCAGGCAATCGGCGAGATCACCCCCAAGACCAAGGCCCCGGAGATCCCCCTCAACGCGGACTTCGCCAAGGACGGCACCCCGACCTTCATCACGAGCGCCGACGACTTCTACCGCATCGACACCGCGCTGAGCGTGCCGAGGATCCGCGCAGAGGAATGGACCCTGCGAATCCACGGAATGGTCGACCGCCCCACCGTCCTCACCTTCGACGAGATCCGCAAAAGGGACCTCGTCGAGGAAACGGTCACCCTGACCTGCGTCTCGAACGAGATCGGCGGCCCGTACATCAGCACGGCGAACTTCATCGGCATCAAAATCGGCGACGTGCTCAGGGAAGCCGGCGTGAAAGCGGGCGCCGACCAGCTCTTCAGCACCAGCGACGACGGCTTCACCGCGGGCAGCCCTCTCGACTACGTGCTCGAAAAGGGCCTGATCGCCATCGGCATGAACGGCCAGCCGCTCCCGGCCGAGCACGGTTTCCCGGCCAGGCTGGTGGTCCCCGGCCTCTACGGGTACGTGTCGGCGACGAAGTGGGTCACGGACCTCAACGTCACGACGTTCGACCAGGAGCAGGGCTACTGGATCCCGCGGGGCTGGGCGACCAAGGCGCCGATCAAGACGTCCTCGCGCATCGACCGCCCGAAGAGCCTGGGCAAGATCAAGGGCAGGACGACCGTCGCCGGCACCGCGTGGGCGCAGCCGAAGGGCGTCGCGAAGGTCGAGATCCGGATCGACGGCGGACCGTGGCAGGAGACCGAGCTCGGGGCCGACGTCAGCGACAGCACCTGGCGCATGTGGAAGCTCGACCTCGACCTCAGGCCGGGCAGCCACACGGTCGAGTGCCGGGCCACCGACAAGTCCGGGTTCACCCAGGACCAGGCGCGTCTCGATCCCGTTCCGGACGGCGCCACTGGCTGGCACTCGGTCACCTTCACCGTCGAGTAGGCGCTCACCTTTTAGTGATCATCAACCGAGGAAGCGCTGGTCACGCCCAGTGACCGGGCCCCGGGAAGCTGATCATCGACTTTGTGCGTGCGTTCACAAGCGGTACGGTGTGGGTATCACCAACGCCGCGGGGTCTCTGCGGTGGAGCACATCCGGAGGTCGGAGAGCGTGGCATCACGGCGGGGCGAAGGTGAGACGGCCACGACCCCTCTGGAGCCTGCCGACAGGGAGCGCGCGAGAGCGATCCCGGAGGCCGCGGTGGCCAGGCTCGCCGTGTACCTCCGGGTGCTGTCCGGCATGGCCGACCAGGGCGTGACGGCGGTCTCCAGCGAGGAGCTCAGCCAGGCCGCCGGCGTCAACGCGGCGAAGCTCCGCAAGGACCTGAGCTACATCGGCTCGTACGGCACGAGGGGCGTCGGCTACGACGTCGAGGTCCTCGTGAGCCACATCGAGCGCATCCTCGGGCTCACCCGCAACCACTCCGTCGCCGTCGTCGGCATCGGTAACCTTGGTCACGCTCTCGCGAACTACGGCGGGTTCCCCGGCCGCGGTTTCCCGGTGACCGCCCTCTTCGACGTGGACGCCGATCTCATCGGAATCCCTGTTGGGGGCATTCCCGTCAACCACATCGACGAGATCACCGCCGTCTGCCTGGAGCGCGAGGTGTCGATCGGTGTCATCGCGACGCCGCCGCCCGCCGCCCAGTCGGTTTGCGACCGTTTGGTATCTGCGGGCGTCCAGTGCATTCTGAACTTCGCACCGGTTGTCCTCCAGGTTCCAGACAACGTCGAGGTGCGCAAGGTTGACTTGGCGGTCGAGATGCAGATCCTGTCGTTCCACGTCGCTCGACGTGCGGACGAGGCTGCCAGTGTCTCGGACGCGAACAACGGACTCGGTGTGGACGGGATGGTGATTCGCCCGTGAGCGTGAGCCAGACGGCTCCGGGAGACGCGGTGCCAAGAGGTGTGACTGCATGAGCGTGCTCGTAGTCGGGCTTTCGCACCGCACCGCCCCCGTCCCGGTCCTGGAACGCGTCACCGTGGCCGAGCCCGACCTGCCCAAGGTCCTCGGCCAGCTCCTGACCGCCCCCAGCGTCTCCGAGGCGATGGTCCTGTCGACCTGCAACAGGGTCGAGGTCTACGCCGTCGTCGAGTCGTTCCACGGCGGTATGTCCGAGGTCGTCGAGGTGCTGGCGCAGCACGCGCAGGTCGACCCGCAGTCCCTGTACGAGCACTTCTACGTGCACTACGCCGCCGCTGCCGTCGAGCACCTGTTCTCCGTCGCGGCCGGCCTCGACTCGATGGTCGTCGGCGAGTCCCAGATCATCGGCCAGCTGCGCGGCGCGTACGCGGCCGCGGACGCCGCGGGCACCGTCGGCAAGACCGTCCACGAGCTCACCCAGAACGCGCTGCGCGTCGGCAAGCGCGTGCACGCCGAGACCGGCATCGACCACGCGGGCGCGTCGGTCGTGTCCGAGGCGCTCGGCGACGCGGAGGCCGAGCTCGGCACCCTCGTCGGCAGGCGCGCGCTGCTCGTCGGCGCGGGCGCCATGGGCGGCCTGGCCGCCGCCCACCTGCGGCGCGCCGGCATCGGCGAGGTCGTCATCGCGAACAGGACGCAGGCCAACGGCGTGCGTCTGGCCACCTCGCTGAAGGCAGAGGGCGTCCCCGCGACGGCCGTCGACCTCACCGCGCTGAGCGTCGAGATCGACCTCGCGGACGTCGTCTTCGCGTGCACCGGCTCGATCGGCACCACGGTCGCCGCGGAGATGATCGGCAAGCGCTCGCGCCCGCTGGTCGTCTGCGACCTCGGCCTGCCCAAGGACGTCGACCCGGCCGCGGCCGAACTGCCGAACGTTCGTGTGGTCGACCTGGAGACGTTGCAGCGCCGCCTCTCGGACGCTCCCGCAGGTCAGGACGCCCGGCTCGCGGCCCAGCTGGTCGCCGACGAGGTCAAGGCCTACCTGGCCGGTCAGCGCTCCGCCGAGGTCACGCCGACCGTGACGGCCCTGCGCAAGCGGGCGGCCGAGGTGGTCGACGCCGAGCTGCTCCGCCTTGATTCGCGACTTCCCGAACTGGACGCCGCGACACGCGGTGAATTGGCCAAGACGGTGCGTCGCGTTGTAGACAAGCTCCTGCACACGCCGACCGTCCGGGTGAAGGAGCTCGCTTCCTCGCCTGGTGGGACCGGCTACGCGGAGGCTCTCCGCGAACTGTTCGGGCTCGACCCCCAGACGCCTGGGGTCGTCAGCCAGACCAAGTCTCCAGTGGATGGTGAAACGCGGTGACCCGCACCCTTCGGATGGGTACGAGAGGCAGCGCACTGGCGCTCGCGCAGACGGGAACCGTCGCCGAGGCGCTCAGGGCCGCCGGCGCCCAGGTCGAGATCGTCGTCATCAAGACGCCGGGCGACCTGTCCGACGCGCCGATCGCCCAGATCGGCATCGGCGTCTTCACGTCGGCGCTGCGCGACGCGCTGGCGAACGGCGAGATCGACATCGCCGTCCACTCCTACAAGGACCTCCCGACCGCGCCGGACCCGCGTCTGGTGCTCGCGGCCGTACCCCGGCGCGAGGACCCGCGCGACGCCCTCGTGGCGCGCGACGGCCTCACGCTCGGCGAGCTGCTGCCGGGGTCCACCGTGGGCACCGGGTCCCCGCGCCGCGCCGCCCAGCTGGAGGCCCTCGGCCTCGGGCTGAACGTCGTGCCGTTGCGCGGCAACGTGGACACCCGCATCGGCAAGGTCCGCAGTGGCGAGCTCGACGCCGTAGTGCTGGCCCGTGCCGGCATCGCGCGCCTCGGTCGCGCTGACGAGATCACCGAGACGCTGGAGCCCATCCAGATGCTTCCCGCGCCCGCACAGGGCGCGTTGGCAGTCGAGTGCCGGATCGACGACGTCGATGCCGAGCACCTGATCCAGTCCACTCTGGACGATTCGGCCAGCCGGGCCGCTGTGACCGCGGAGCGCGCCATGCTGGCCGCGCTCGAAGCGGGCTGCAGCGCGCCGGTCGGCGCGCTGGCCGATGTGGTGGAAGACCTCGACGACGAGGGCAAGGTCGTGTACCGACTTTCCCTGCGCGGGGTCGCAGCGACGCCGGAGAACGATCTCCTCCGCGCGTCCGCCACCGGTGACTTGACCGAAGCTGAGGGACTCGGCCGTGCGCTGGCCGCCGAGTTGCTCGACCTCGGGGCCGCGGTTCTCAGCGGTCCAGAGGCGTAATCGATGGGGAGTGCCCTGATGACCCGCGCACGCAAGACCCCCGGACGCATCGCCTTCGTGGGCTCCGGCCCAGGCGACACCGGGCTGCTCACGGTCCGGGCCCACGACTTGCTCACCAGGGCTGAACTCGTGGTCACCGACCCGGACGTCCCGTCGGACGTCCTCGCGACCGTGGCCGAGGGAGTCGAGGTCCGCCCCGCTGTCGGCGAGTCCGCCGACGTGGCCAAGGACCTGGTGAACGAGGCGCGCAACGGCGCGACCGTCGTCCGCCTCGTCGCGGGTGACCCGCTGACGCTCGACTCGGTCGTGAAGGAAGCGCAGGCCGTCGCGAAGTCGACGATCCCGTTCGACGTCGTCCCCGGCGTGCCGTCGGGCACCGCGGTCCCCGCCTACGCGGGTGTCGCGCTCGGGGGCGTCCACACCGAGGTCGACGTGCGCGCCGTCTCGGACTGGGCCGGCCTCGCCGCCTCACCCGGCACGCTCGTGCTGCACGCGACCGGGTCGCACCTGGCCGAGGCCGCGTCCAACCTGGTCGAGAACGGCCTGGCGCCGCAGACGCCGGTCGCCGTGACCGCCGAGGGCACGGGCTTCCAGCAGCGCACCATCGACACGACGCTGGCCGCCGTGGCCGCCGACGCCGGTGAGCTGAACGGCCCGCTCGTCGTCACGGTCGGTGCCGCCGCCGCTGCTCGCTCGAAGCTCTCCTGGTGGGAGTCGCGGGCGCTGTACGGCTGGCGCGTGCTGGTCCCGCGGACCAAGGAGCAGGCCGGCGCGATGTCCGAGCGCCTGCACTCGCACGGCGCGATCGCCGTCGAGGTGCCGACGATCTCGGTCGAGCCGCCCCGCAGCCCCGCGCAGATGGAGCGCTCGGTCAAGGGCCTGGTCGACGGCCGCTACCAGTGGGTCGTCTTCACCTCGACCAACGCCGTGCGCGCCGTGTGGGAGAAGTTCCGCGAGTTCGGCCTGGACGCCCGCGCGTTCTCCGGCGTGAAGATCGCCTGCGTCGGCGAGGCCACGGCCGCGAAGGTGCGCTCGTTCGGCATCATCCCCGAGCTCGTGCCGTCCGGTGAGCAGTCGTCCGAGGGCCTGCTGAACGACTTCCCGCCGTACGACGACATCCTGGACCCGGTCGACCGCGTGCTGCTGCCGCGGGCCGACATCGCCACCGAGACGCTGGCCGCCGGTCTGCGCGACCGTGGCTGGGAGATCGACGACGTGACGGCCTACCGCACCGTGCGTGCGGCACCGCCGCCCGCCGACACCCGCGAGATGATCAAGTCCGGTGGCTTCGACGCGGTGTGCTTCACCTCGTCGTCGACCGTGCGGAACCTGGTCGGCATCGCGGGCAAGCCGCACGCCCGCACGCTCGTCGCGTGCATCGGCCCGCAGACCGCCGAGACGGCGCGGGAGTTCGGCCTCCGGGTCGACGTGCAGCCGGAGGAGGCGAACGTGCCCGCGCTGGTCGACGCGCTGGCCGCGCACGCCGCCAGGTTGCGCGCCGAGGGAGCGCTGCCGCCTCCGCGCAAGACGAAGCGTCTGCGCAGGTCGTAAGCCTCTTCTTGGCTGCTGTGTTTATTGGCCGCGCCTCCGGCGCGGCGGCGATTTCGCCTTGAGTCGGTCATCCGGCCGACTCATTCTCCTCGATTTGGGCTCCGCCGAAATCGAGGAGAATGGGTGACCGGATGACCGACGCGAAATCGCGTACCCGGTGAGAGCCGACCAGGAGGCCGGCCCTCTGGAAGGCTCCACAGGAGTTAAAGATGTACCCACTGCACCGGCCGCGGCGGTTGCGTACTACGCCTGCCATGCGTCGCCTCGTGTCCGAGACCGAGGTTCGGCCCCGGCAGCTCGTGCTGCCGATGTTCGTCAAGGAAGGCGCCACCGAGGCCGCTGAGATCAGCAGCATGCCGGGCGTCTTCCAGCACACCCGCGACTCGTTGCGCAAGGCCGCGGTCGAGGCCGTGCAGGCAGGTGTCGGCGGCATCATGTTGTTCGGCGTCCCGGCCGAGCGCGACGCCGTCGGCTCCGGCGGCACCGATCCGGACGGCATCCTCAACGCCGCACTGGGCGACCTGCGCGCCGAGCTCGGCGACAGCACCGTGCTGATGTCCGACTGCTGCCTCGACGAGTTCACCGACCACGGCCACTGCGGCGTGCTCGCTGCCGACGGCACCGTCGACAACGACGCCACCCTCGAGGTCTACGGCGAGATGGCCGTGGCCCAGGCCCGTGCCGGCGCCCACGTCGTCGGCCCCAGCGGCATGATGGACGGCCAGATCGCCTTCATCCGCACCGCTCTGGACGCCGCGGGCTTCCAGGACACCGGCATCCTCGCCTACGCGGCGAAGTACGCGTCGGCGTTCTACGGCCCGTTCCGCGACGCCGTCGAGTCGCAGCTCTCGGGCGACCGCAAGACCTACCAGCAGGACCCGGCCAACGCCCGCGAGGCGCTGCGCGAGGTGCAGCTGGACCTCGCGGAGGGCGCGGACATGGTCATGGTCAAGCCGGCCCTGCTGTACCTGGACGTGCTGCGCTCGGTCGCCGAGATCTCGGACGTTCCCGTTGCGGCGTACCAGATCTCCGGCGAGTACGCGATGATCGAGGCCGCCGCCCGCAACGGCTGGATCGACCGCGAGCGCTCGATCCTGGAGTCGCTCACGTCCATCCGCCGTGCCGGCGCGGACATCGTGCTGACCTACTGGGCAGTGGAAGCCGCCCGGTGGCTGGACCGGTAGCTCCTCGTTCCGCCGATGTCGCGCGCCGGCTGTGGATCGCCAGTGCCGGCATCGGCATGCTGCGGTTCGTGGCGCAGCTCTTCGACCGCGAGCTGCTCGTGTCCGAGGCGCGCCGGCAGAACCCGGCGCTGGGGCAGGACCAGATCGACGCGGGCGTGAACGGCGGAATCCTCTTCGGACTGCTGATCGCGGTGGCGATCCTGCTGGCGTACAGCAGGCTCGCGAACGCGATGGCGCGCGGCCGCAACTGGGCGCGGATCGCGTTGACGGTGCTGGGCGCCGCGTCCGTCGCGTTCGGACTGTTCCGGTTGGTCGCCTGGGCCAGCGGGGCGGCGGCGTCGGCCGGGGTGGAGATGAGGCCGGTCGACCTGGGCGTCACGGTGGTGACGACGGTGCTGGAGGCGTCGGCGATCGTGCTGATGTGGCGGGCGTCCGCGCACTTCAGGACGCGCGTCACGGTGGACAGCGCTTCCCCGCGGACCTAGGTTTTCGTTCGTGACGTCTCCGAAGGAATCGGGCACTCCCGGCACCATCACGATCGGCTACTGGCTGGTGGCCGCCGGCTCGGCGCTCGGCGTGCTGGCCGCGTTGTACGTGCTGCTCAACAAGCAGGCGCTGGTCGACGCGGCCGTGCAGGGCAACAAGGACCAGAAGATCACCCCGGACATGATCGCCTCGTCGGTCACCGTGCTGCTGATCGTGTCGATGGTGGTGACGGTCGTGCTGGCGGCGCTCGCGGTGTGGTTCGCGGGCAAGGTCAGGGGCGGTCTCAAGAAGAGCCGCACCGGGTTGATGATCACGTTGCTGGTCGGCCTGTTCTTCCAGATGCTCACCAACACGCTCGGCGTCGTCACGGCCCTGATCGCCATCTCCGGGCTGGTGCTCTTCTACTTCCGGCAGTCGTCCGAGTACCTGACCGAGCGCGAGTCGCTGTGAACGACGCTCCGCGGCCGGTGCGGGTGGCGGTCGGGCTGTGGCTCGCCATCGCCGTCTTCATCCTGTTCACCACGGCAGGGCTGTGGTTCCAGCGCGCCGAGATCGAGCAGCTCAGCGGACGGCCGGCCGGGGACGTGACGACCTTCCTCGTCGCGCTCACCGTGGTCGGCGTGATCTTCGCGGCGCTCTACGGCTGGCTCACGCGCACGTTCCTGAGGCGCAAGGGGTGGGCGCGGCCCGCGTTGTCGATCGTGGCCGTCGTGCACATGATGTGGCTGTTGATCGTCGGCGTCAGCGCGGCGAGCCTGGTCACGCTTCTGCTCATCTGCGTCGCGATCGTCTTCACGTGGCAGCGCGCTACGGCACAGTGGGTGGCGGAGGTGCGTGAGCCGTGACCCAACCACCGCAGGACCCCTGGGCTGGCGACGTCCAGTGGCAGAACCCGGCGGGGTCCTACCCCGTCGCGCCCCAGCACCAGCCCGGTGGCCACTATCCCGGTGGCCAGTACCAGGTCAACCAGGTCGGCCAGGCGAGCTTCTCGATGGCGCCGCTCTCGCCGGTGCTGCCGCAGGAGCTCCCGCCGGAACGGCCGCCGACGATCACCGCCGCGATGTGGATCTGGATCGCGGGCGCGGTGCTGTCGGTGGCGGTGCTGCCGGTGATGCTGCTGACCAACGCCGACTTCTTCTACGCCCAGGACAGCCTCGCCACCGAGCGGGACCGGACGGCGGGCGAGTTCGGCGTGCGGGCGCTGGCGCTGATGTCCGGCTTCGGCATGCTCGTGGCCGCCGCGCCGTACATCGCGTTCGCCGTCGTGCTGCGCAACGGGCAGAGCTGGGCGCGGATCCTGCTGACGATCCTCGCCGTGCTCGGGTTCATCTCGACGGTCGTGATCCTGTTCTTCGCGCTCTCGGCGCGGGTGTGGCAGCCGGCCACGGCGATCAGCGTCGTCGTGCTCGGGCTCACGGTCGCGGCCGTCGTGCTGCAGTTCCTGCCGCCGTCGAACAGGTTCGTCCGCTAGTGCTGTACCGGGAGTCCGGCTCCAGCTGGTGGCCGTTGCTGTGGGGACCGGCGTTCGCCGTGGCCGGGTACCTGGTCGAGCTCGTCACCGGGCCCGCGTCCGTCGCGCTGTGGACGATCGTGGGGCTCGGGCTGACGCTCGGCGCGGTGCTGTGGGTGTACGGCCGGGTGAAGACCGGCAGCGTCGTGCTCACGGCCGAGGAAGCCCAGTTCGGGCGGGAGAAGGTGCCCGTCGCGATGATCGACGGCTGTCGCGACGTCGGCGCGCCCACGGGTGCCCGCGTGCTCGGCGGCGGCTGGTCGGTGCCCAAGGGGACGACGGCGGTGCCGTTGCGGCTGCTCGACGGCACGGTGGTGCTGGGCTGGGCGCGTGATCCGGAAGCCTTGCTCGCGGCGTTGCGGCGGGTCGTGAGAGGGTGAGCGACGTGACAGAGGCTGTGACCGAGCCGGAGACCTCCGTGGAAGAGCCAGACGAGGAGCCCGCCGGCCCGAGCCTGCACCAGCCCCGGCGGTGGCTCGTCGTCGCCGGTGAGGTCGTCGCGGTCGTCCTGCTGGTGATCGCCGCGGTGTGGTGCTGGAACCGCGGTGTCGTGCGGCTCGAGTACCCGGTCGACGGCCGCGAGCCGTTGATCTCCACGCGCCTGCACGGCAACTGGCTGGGCACGGCCGCCGCCGCGGTGACGCTGGCCGTGGTCCTCGTCCTCGACGCCGTGCGGCAGGCCCTGCTGGCCCTGCGCACCCGGCCGCAGAAAGCCGCCGACTCCGACATGTGAGACTGGGGTACGTGACTGCGAGTCGATCCCAGGCCCTGTTCGAGCGCGCGTCGACGCTGACCCCCGGCGGGGTGAACTCCCCGGTGCGGGCGTTCCACTCCGTCGGCGGCACCCCGCGCTTCATGGTGCGCGGCGAGGGCCCGCACCTGTGGGACGCGGACGGCACCCGGTACGTCGACCTGGTGTCCTCGTGGGGGCCGATGATCCTCGGGCACGCCCACCCGTCCGTCGTGGAGGCGGTGCGGAAGGCGGCCGCGCACGGTCTGTCGTTCGGGACGCCGACCGAGGGCGAGATCGACCTCGCGGCCGAGATCGTCGACCGCGTCGAGCCCGTCCGCCAGGTCCGCCTGGTCAACTCGGGCACCGAGGCCACGATGAGCGCGATCCGCCTCGCGCGCGGCTTCACCGAGCGGCGCAAGGTGGTCAAGTTCGCCGGCTGCTACCACGGTCACGTCGACGCGCTGCTCGCCCAGGCGGGCTCCGGCGTCGCCACGCTCGGCCTGCCGAGCACGCCCGGTGTCACGGGCGCGCAGGCCGAGGACACGATCGTCCTGCCCTACAACGACATCGACGCGGTGCGCGCGGCGTTCGCGGAGAACCCCGGCGAGATCGCCTGCGTCATCACCGAGGCCGCGGCGGGCAACATGGGTGCCGTCGCGCCGCTGCCCGGCTTCAACCAGGGCCTGCGCGACCTCTGCGACGCCGACGGCGCGCTGCTGATCATGGACGAGGTCATGACCGGCTTCCGCGTCTCGCGCGCCGGCTGGTTCGGCCTGGAGCGCGTGAAGGGCGACCTGTACACGTTCGGCAAGGTCATGTCCGGTGGCCTGCCCGCGGCGGCGTTCGGCGGCCGCGCGGACGTGATGGCCAGGCTCGCGCCGTCCGGGCCCGTCTACCAGGCCGGAACGCTGTCCGGCAACCCCGTGGCGGTGGCCGCCGGTCTCGCCACGCTGCGGGCCGCGGACGAGGAGGTCTACCAGGCCCTCGACCGCAACGCGACGCGCCTCGGCGCCCTGTTCACCGCCACGCTGACCGAGGCCGGTGTCGAGCACCGCGTGCAGTTCGCCGGGAACCTGGTGAGCGTGTTCTTCGGTTCTACCGAGGTGAAGGACTACGCGGGTGCGCAGGCGTGCGAGACGTGGCGCTTCCCGCCGTTCTTCCACGCACTGCTGGAACGGGGTGTCTACGCCCCGCCGTCGGCGTTCGAAGCGTGGTTCGTGAACGCCGCCATGGGTGAAGAGGAGTTCGCCGTGATCGCCGACGCGCTGCCGCACGCGGCCCGTGCCGCCAAGGAGGCCCGCCAGTGACCCGCACCGTCGTCCACCTGCTCCGCCACGGCGAGGTGCACAACCCGACCGGCATCCTGTACGGCCGCATCCCCGGCTTCAAGCTGTCCGAGCGGGGCCAGAAGCAGGCCCTGACCGTGGCCGAGCACCTGGCCGACCACGACATCGTGCACGTCGTCGCGTCGCCCCTGGAGCGGGCGCAGCAGACGGCCGCGCCGATCGCCGACTCGCACCGCCTGGAGCTGGCGACCGACGAGCGGCTGATCGAGGCCGACAACCAGTTCGAGGGCCTGAAGGTCGCGGTCGGCGACGGCGCCCTGCGCTCCCCGCAGCACTGGGCGAAGCTGACGAACCCGTTCAAGCCGTCGTGGGGCGAGCCGTACATCGAGATCGCCCACCGCATGCTGGGCGCCGTGCAGAAGGCGCGCGCCGAGGCCGAGGGCCACGAGGCCGTCTGCGTCTCGCACCAGCTGCCGATCTGGACGGTCCGCCGCTTCCTCGAGGGCAAGCGGATGTGGCACGACCCGCGCCGCCGCGAGTGCTCGCTGGCCTCGCTCACCTCGCTGATCTTCGAGGGCGAGCAGCTGGTCCGGATCTCCTACACCGAGCCCGTCGGCGTGACGAACCCCAGGGTGACCGGCGCATGAAGCGGTTGCTCGTCCTGCTGTTGCTCGTCGCGGGGTGCTCCACCGGCAAGGACGCGGCCCAGATCGGCGCGGGCGACTTCTACCTGGTCGCGCCCGGCGGCCAGGTGAAGATCCGCTACGCCCCCGGCGAGCGCAAGCAGCTGACGGGCCTCGAAGGCGAGTCCCTGCTGGAGGACGGCAAGACCGTCAGGCTCTCCGACTTCGCGGGCAAGCCGGTCGTCATCAACATCTGGGGCGCCTGGTGCGGTCCGTGCCGCACCGAGGCGCCGGAGATGCAGAAGGTCTTCGACGCCGGCACGCAGGTGCTCGGCGTCGACGTGAAGGAGACGTCGAAGGACCACCCGCGGGACTTCATGAAGGACCGTTCGCTGACGTACCCGTCCATTTACGACGCTTCGTCGCGGAGCTTCATCAACGTATTCAAGGGTGTTCCGGCGAACACGGTGCCGTCGACGTTCATCGTGGACAAGGACCACAAGGTGGCGGCGGCGTTCCTCGTGCCGGTGCTGGCGTCAGACCTGCAGACCGTGCTGGACGAGCTCGCGAAGGAGTGAGCCCGGAGGTCGTCACACGGCCGTCGGCTCCGCGCTGGGCGAGGAGTCTCCCAGGCTGAAGTTGTCGACCTTGAGGTGGAACTCGGCGTCCGGGTCGCCGACGGCGGTGGTGATCAGCGCGACGAGGTCGTGCACGACGGCCGCGTCCTTGCTCACCAGCACCGTCTTCGCCAGGCCGGCGGTCTCGACGTCGAGCTTGTGGAACGTGCACCTCAGCCAGGAAGCCAGCCGCACGGCCTTGGTCGCGGTCACCGTGACCAGGCCGAGCACGACCAGCGCGGGCGGCCCGTCCTGACCGGGGCGGAGCAGGGCGAGCGCCGACGCGACCAGCAGACCGGCGAGCCACCAGCCGGCGACGGACCCGAGGAACCGCCGCACGAGGAGTCCGCGGCCCGGCTCCCAGACCCCGGAACCGACGCGCGAGATGCCCTTCAACGGGTATTCGCCGGTGCCGACCCACAGGCTCTGCTCACTCACGCGCACGTCGATGACATCGTGTTTGATCGCCATGCCGGACGTCCTCACGGTTCGCGCTGGGCACGACACCGTAACCCCGGGAGGCCGGGCAGGGGACGAGCACAATGGACAGTGGTCGCGAACTGTCCAGGAGTTGTCCGGGATGAGGACCTTTTCGCTCCGCCGGGGAATTCCTACCCGGCGGCGCGCGGCCGGGCGATCGGCGTGCCGGGCGCGGGCTCGAAGTCGATCGACGGGATCTTCGCCTTGAACGCCCTGATCATCGCGTCCCGCCCGATCGAGTTGAACTCCTTGCCCAGCGTGCGCATGATCGAGTTCGCGGTCGGCCGGTACAGCCCGAACTTGTAGTAGCGGGCGCCCTCCACGGGAGCGATCACCCCGCCGTCCGGCGACGGCTGCCCGAGGTACGAGCCCCACTTCGCGCCCGTCGGGTCCTTGGTGACGTTGAACTCGCGCGGCTCGCTGCCGGTGTAGGTGTCGTACGGGTAGTCGTACTCGTCGGCCAGGCCCCCGATCGAGTGGCCGAGCTCGTGGATCGCGATCTGGCCCGCCTGGGCGTTGGAGCCGGCCGCGGTGGCCACCGAGCCGCCCGCGCCGCCGTACTTCGAGGTGTTGCCGAGCGCGATCACCTGGTCGGCCTGCGGGGCCGCGGCCGCGTACTCCTTGGCCCTCGTCTCGTTCACGCACAGCAGGCGCTCGGTCTGGGCGTCGCGGCCCTGGCACCAGAAGCCCATGTCCAGCGCGGTGTCCTTGAGCAGGCCCTTGGTCGGGTCGTGGTCGACGCCCGACTCGTTGGAGACGACGTTGACCTGCCACACGTTGAAGTACTGCTTGTAGGACGCGAACGGCTCGACGGCCGAGAGCTCCTCCCACTTGCTCCGCACGTTGGCGCTGTAGGTCGCCATGTCGGCGCTCGTGTAGCCGTCGCCGACGAACACGAGGTCGAACGCGTCGGACGGGTCGCGGTCGCCGAAGACCCTGCTCACCTCGGCCGCGGCGGCCAGCCGGAAGGAGCCCTGCTCCTCCTCGGGCGCCTTCGGCGTGAGGGTCTGGGTGATCGTGCCGTCGGAGTTGAAGACCTCACGCCATTCCATCGCCGGATCCGCGCTGCCGGCGGGTGTCTGGGCGAAGAGGGACAGTGCGATGAGCGTCAGCGCCGGGAAGATCACCCGCGAACGATGCATGTGTTGACGCTAAGCAACACCGTTGTCACCCACAAGCGGCAATTCGTTGGCACTTATGGCCCAGGTCTTGTACCGAGCGGGAAAGGGATGCCGGTGGTCGCGTGATCTGGGCAACTACCTACCCTGAGGTGTGTGAACCCCACCGATCTGGCGATCTCCGGGCCGTTGCTGCTGGCCACCGGGGTCGCACTGCTCGCGGGGTTCATCTCGTTCGCCTCGCCGTGCGTCGTGCCGCTCGTGCCCGGCTACCTCGCCTACCTGGCCGGACTCGTCGGAGCCGAGGCACCGCGGGTCGAGGCCGACGAGCCCGCCAAGGCCGGCCGGCTGCGGGTGGCCGGGGCGTCGCTGCTGTTCGTGGCGGGGTTCACCGTCGTGTTCGTGCTGGCGTCGATGACGATCCTCGGCGCCACGGACGCGTTGCTGCTCAACGCCGACCTGTTCCAGCGCATCGGCGGTGTCGTCACGATCCTGATGGGCCTGGTGTTCATCGGGCTCGTCCCCGCGCTGCAGAAGGACGTGCGCTTCCACACCAGGCCGAAGGCGGGGCTCTTCGGGGCGCCGCTGCTCGGCGCGGTGTTCGCGCTCGGGTGGACGCCGTGCCTCGGGCCGACGCTCGCGGGCGTGCTGGCCGTGGCGCGCAGCACCGAGATCGGGTCGTCGACGGTGCGCGGGGCCGTGCTGGTGCTCGCCTACTGCCTGGGGCTCGGGCTGCCGTTCGTGGTGCTCGCGCTCGGGGCGCGGTGGGCGCTGGGTGTCACGAAGTGGCTGCGCACGCACGCGCGGCAGGTGCAGGTCTTCGGCGGTGTGCTGCTGATCCTCGTCGGGATCGCGCTCGTCACCGGGCTGTGGGCCGAGTTCGTCGGGTGGCTGCGCTACTCGTTCGTCGACGTCGTGGAGTTGCCGCTCTAGTGATCGCCTTCCTGCGCAACACGTGGCGCGGCCTCACGTCGATGAGGACCGCGCTGACCCTGCTGTTCCTGCTCGCGCTCGCGGCCATGCCCGGCGCGTTGCTGCCGCAGCTGTCGTTGAACGCGGCGAAGGTCGACCAGTACGTCGCCGACCACGGCTGGTGGGGCGACGTCCTGCTCAAGCTCGGGTTCTTCGAGGTGTACGCCACGCCGTGGTTCGCCGCGATCTACCTGCTGCTGTTCGTGTCCCTCGTCGGGTGTCTGCTGCCCCGCACGTGGGAGTACTTCAAGCAGATGCGCGCGAAGCCGGTGCTGACGCCGCGCAACCTCTCGCGCATGCCGCACCACGCCCAGGCCGAGCTCGACATCACGCCGGACGAGGCCGTCGAGCGCGCGCGGAAGACGTTGCGCGGCTGGCGCCAGGACTCCGGCGACGGCACGGTCAGCGCCGAACGCGGGTTCCTGCGCGAGACCGGCAACCTGGTCTTCCACTTCGCGCTGCTGGGCCTGCTCGTGTCGTTCGCGCTGGGCAAGATGTTCGGCTACGAGGGCCAGGTCATCGTGCAGGCGAACGGCGGCCAGTTCTGCAACGGCGGCATCTTCAACTACGACTCGTTCCGCCCCGGCCTGCGCGTCGACGGCACCGACCTCACGCCGTTCTGCGTCGAGATCGGCAAGTTCTCCGCCGAGTACCTCGACAACGGCCAGCCCGTCGGCTACCGGGCCGACATCCGCTACCAGTCGGGCGAGGACCTCGCCTCGAACACCTGGAAGCCCTTCAACCTGCAGGTCAACCACCCGCTGCGCACCGGCGGCGACCGCCTCTACCTGCTCGGCCACGGCTACACGCCGACGTTCACGGTGACCTTCCCCAACGGCGAGAAGCGCACGCAGGGCATCCAGTGGCTGCCGAGCGACCAGCTCACGCTCGCCTCCGAGGGCGCGACGAAGTTCGACCCGCCGGGCATCACCGACTCCGAGACGCGGCGCAAGAACCAGATCGCGGTGACCGGGCTGCTGGCGCCGACGCCGTTGCTGCACGGCAACATCCTGAACTCGAAGTTCCCGGCGCTGAACGACCCGATGGTCGCCGTCGACGTCTACCGCGGCGACCTGGGCGTGGACGACGGCCGCGGCCAGTCGATCTTCTCGATCGACGTGAAGATGGTCGACCAGGGCCGGTTGCAGAAGGTCGCGCGCAAGAACCTCGCGCTGGGCGAGGAGATCGCGCTCGACGACGGCACCAAGGTGCGCTTCGACTCCGTGAGCGACTGGGTGTCGTTGCAGGTCTCGCACGACCCGACGCAGGGGTACGTGCTGGTGTTCGCCATCCTGATCATCCTCGGCCTCGGGGTCTCGCTGACCGTGAAGCGCCGCAGGGTGTGGGTGCGTGCGACCCGTCTCGACGACGGGCGTACGTTGGTCGAGGTCGGCGGTCTTGCCCGCACTGACCAGGCGGGATACGGCGAGGAGTTCACGCGGCTCGCCCGCGCGGTCCTGAGCAGTGGCGCTAGTGGGGAGAAGTCCTGATGCCGGTCAACGAGACACTCGCGACCTACAGCGACTGGCTGTACCGCAGCGCGCTGGGCGTCTACCTGTTCGCGATCATGCTCTACGCGGTCGAGCAGGCCTTCACCCGCGCACCGAGCAAGAAGGCGCTGGTCGGGGCCGGTGCGCCGAACGTGCTGGTGGACGAGCCGAAGCAGGAGCTGTCCCGGGCCGAGCGCCTCGGCCGGATGGGCGCCGCGCTGACCGTCCTCGGCGCGCTGCTGCACCTCGGGTCGCTGGTGATGCGCGGTCTGTCCGCCGGGCGTGCGCCCTGGGGCAACATGTACGAGTACATGTCGCTGCTGTGCCTCGCGGCCGTGGTGACGTGGATCGTGCTGATGGCGAAGTTCCCGATCCGCCGCCTCGGCGCGTTCGTGCTGACGCCGATCCTGGTCCTGCTGTTCCTCGGCGGCACGGTCCTCTACGCCGAGTCCGCGCCCGTCCAGCCGGCGCTGCGGTCGTACTGGCTCGTGATCCACGTGTCGGTCATCTCGATCTCGTCCGGCGTGCTGCTGATCCCCGGCGTGACGTCGATCCTCTACCTGCTCAAGGACTCGAAGGCCGACCGCTTCCCGAAGCTGCCGTCCGCCGACGTGCTCGACCGCATGTCGTACCGGACCACCGTGCTGGCGTTCCCGCTGTTCACGGCGGGCATCATCTGCGGCGCGATCTGGGCGGAGGCGGCGTGGGGCCGGTTCTGGGGCTGGGACCCGAAGGAGACGGTCGCGTTCGTCTCCTGGGTGGTCTACGCGGCGTACCTGCACGCGCGGGCGACGGCAGGGTGGCGGGGTCGCGGGGCGGCGTGGATCAACGTCGTCGGCTTCGCGCTCAACGTCTTCAACCTGTTCTTCATCAACTTGGTCACCAGCGGGTTGCATTCCTACGCGGGTCTCTAACGACTTGGCCCCCGTGTCGATGGAACCGCTGGTAGTTGCGTACCGTCGCAACGTGGGGGTCGGGGTAGTCCTGGTCCGTCGTGCTCAGGGAGGGCCACAGCGGTGAACTGGCAGCAACCACCGGGTGAGGAACAGGGCTCCGGCCCGCAGTACGTCGACCCGCAGGCGGCGGCCTACCTCGATCCGCAGCAATCAGGCCCGCAGCACGTGAGCGGCGGCCAGTCCGGTCCGTACCCCGTGAGCGGCACGCAGTCGGGTCCGTACCAGGTGCCGGGCGGCGCCTCCGGCCCGTACGCCGTGCCGGGCAACGCCTCAGGCCCGTACCAGGTTCCCGGCAACGCCTCCGGCCCGTACCAGGTTCCCGGGAACGCCTCCGGCCCGTACCCGGTGCCGGGGTCGCAGTCGGGTTCCTACCCGGTCGACGGCTCGGGCGCCTACCAGGCGGGCGGCGGCCAGTCCGGGCCGCACAACACGGCCCAGTACGGCCAGTTCGCCGGCGGGCAGTTCCCGAACAACTTCCCGCAGCAGCAGTACCGCTCGCAGGCGGAGCAGGTCTCGTCGCAGCAGCTGATCAAGAAGGAGAAGCGGCCGCCGACGTCGGGCTGGCGCAAGACCCTGCACTCGGTCACCGGCGGCGTCGTGAACCTGGGCGAGAGCCCGGCCGACATCCGCAGGCGTGAGCTGATCGCGCGGATCAACCAGCCGCTGCGCGGGTGCTACAAGATCGCGATGCTGTCGCTCAAGGGCGGCGTCGGCAAGACCACGACGACCACGACGCTGGGCTCGACGTTCTCGTCGCTGCGCGGCGACCGCGTCATCGCCGTCGACGCGAACCCCGACCGCGGCACGCTGGCGCTGAAGATCCCGCGCGAGACCACGGCGACCGTGCGGCACCTGCTGCGCGACGCCTCGCGGATCACGAAGTACAGCGACGTCCGCGCGTACACCTCGCAGTCGCCTGCCCGCCTCGAGGTCCTGGCGTCCGAGCAGGATCCGGCCGTGTCCGAGGCGTTCAGCGAAGAGGACTACCGCCGCACGGTGGCGTTGCTCGAGCACTTCTACAACATCGTGCTCACCGACTGCGGCACCGGACTCATGCACTCCGCCATGAAGGGCGTGCTCGACGAGGCCGACTCGCTGGTGCTCGTGTCGTCCGGCTCGGTCGACGGCGCGCAGACGTCCGCGGCCACGCTCGACTGGCTGGAGGCGCACGGCTACCGCGACCTGGTCGCCAAGTCCGTGTGCGTGATCAACTCGGTGCGCCCGAAGTCGGGCAAGGTCGACCTCGACAAGCTCGCCGCCCACTTCCAGCAGCGCTGCCGTGCCGTGGTCCGCCTGCCGTTCGACGCGCACCTCGAAGAAGGCGCCGAGATCGCGCTGGACCAGCTCGCGCCGGAGACGCGCCTGGCACTGCTCGAACTGGCCGCGGTCGTGGCGGACGACTTCCCGCACTCCTGACCAGCACGTTTACGGAAAGGGGTCCTGTTCGCAGGGCCCCTTTCCCGTATCACTCGTCGCGCTTGCGCTGCTCGTCGAGCTTGCGCAGGAACTCCGGGTCGTCGTCGGGTGCGATCACCTTGCGGCCTGGGGTGTACTCCGAGTGCTGCGGGGCGAACGCTCGCCACACGAGCACAGCCACGGTGAGCGCACCGATCACCGCCAGCAGGTAGATCATCGTGTCGCCACCTCCCTTTGCCACGAGATTACCCGCGGCACAGGAGTTACTACGGTTTCAGTGGCGGACGGGTTCAGTCGCCTCGGTCGTGAGCTCCGAGAGCAGCGCCTTCACCTCGGTCTCACGGAACCTGCGGTGTCCTCCAGGCGTGCGAATCGAACCGATCCGACCGGCGGTGGCCCAGCGGGTCACGGTCTTCGGGTCGACCCGGAACAGATTGGCGACTTCTCCCGGCGTCAACAGGCGCTCGGTGGCTGCAGTCACGCGTCCTCCTCAGATCAGACGTTCCGGTCCGATCGTGGCATCTGACCCATCGGGTACTCGAACGCTTGTTTTTTGGTAAAGAGGTAGTAAGGGACGACCGGCACGAACCGGACAGGGTACGGGCGCGGTCACTGCGTGTCTTGGCTGCTGTGTTTATTGGCGCTCGCTCCGCTCGCGCGGCTCGTTCGCCTCATGTCGGTCGTCCGGCCACCGCTTCGCCGCGGAGTGGGCTTCGCCGAATCCGCGGCGAAGGGGCGACCGGACGACCGACGCGAACTCGCGAACACATTGCCTGGCCCAGGTCAGGCCACGTGTGGCCATGTCTGGCCCGTGTTCGGTTCGTGCTGGTTGTGCGTGTTGGCTGGCGGGTGTGACGTGGGTGTACGTGTGGGGCTTAGGGTTACGCGGGTGGATGCTCTTGATCGACAGATCATCGCCGCACTGCGCGCAAACGGGCGTGCCACGTATGCCGACCTCGGCAGGCAGGTCGGGCTGTCCGCGTCCGCCGTGCACGAGCGGGTCGGCAAGCTCGAGTCCAGTGGTGTGATCGTCGGCTACCACGCCGTCGTCGACCCCAACGCTGTCGGGCTGGGCGTCACCGCGTTGATCGGCATCCACCCCACCGACATCGCGGACGACAACGAGGTCGCGGTCGCGCTGGGTGAGCTGCACGAGGTCGAGTCCTGCTACCGGGTGGCGGGGGACGAGTCGTTCATCGTGAAGGTCAGGGTGGCCACCGTGGACGACCTGGAGCGGTCGCTGGGGCGGTTGCGGCGCATTCCGGGTGTCGCGCGGACGCGCACGACAGTGGTGTTGTCCACGCGCTTCGAGGGGCGCCCGAACACCGTGGACGAAGAAGGCGACGTAACCTGAACGGGTGCTCGCTCGTGATGTGACGCTCTACGTCCTCGCCCGCCTCGGCCTCGTCGCGGTGGTGACGGGCGCACTCCTGTTGTTCAAGGTTCCTTTGCTGCCCGCGCTCGCCGTCGGGATCGTCGTGGCGCTGCCGGCCTCGCTGTTCGTCTTCAAGGGACTGCGGGAGCGGGTCGCCGTCGGGCTGAACGAGCGCCAGGCCGAGCGCAGGGCGCAGCGCGACAAGCTGCGGTCCGAGCTGCGTGGTGACGAAGGTCCCGTCACCCAGGCGTGACGCCCACCCGCGGTTATCGTGCCCGCGTGAGTACATCCGTTGACCGGTGTTGCAGCAGGACCAGGCACTGGGTGCGCGAGGCCGTCGGGATCATCGAGGCGGACGCGAACCGCAGCGCCGACACCCACCTGCTGCGCTACCCGCTCCCTCTCGACTGGGGCATCGACCTCTACCTGAAGGACGAGTCGACCCACCCCACGGGTTCGTTGAAGCACCGGCTGGCGCGCTCGTTGTTCCTCTACGCGATCTGCAACGGCTGGGTCACCGGCGGCACGCCCGTGATCGAGGCCTCCTCCGGGTCCACGGCGGTGTCCGAGGCGTACTTCGCCCGGCTGCTGGGGCTGCCGTTCATCGCCGTCATGCCGCGCTCGACCTCGGCCGAGAAGGTCGCGCTGATCGAGCGCCAGGGCGGGCGGTGCCACTTCATCGACGAGCCGTCGGCGCTCTACGACGAGTCGCGACGGCTGGCGAGCGAGCTCGGCGGGCACTTCATGGACCAGTTCACGCACGCCGAGCGGGCGACGGACTGGCGCGGCAACAACAACATCGCCGAGTCCATCTTCGAGCAGATGCGGCTGGAGCCCTCGCCCGAACCCGAATGGGTGGTCGTGGGCGCCGGCACGGGTGGCACGTCGGCCACGATCGGGCGGTACATCCACTACCAGAAGCGGAACACGCGCCTGGCCGTCGTCGACCCCGAGCACTCGGTCTTCTTCGACGCGTGGCGCGACCACGACCGCGGGCTCGTGGCCACGCGCGGCTCCGGCATCGAGGGGATCGGGCGGCCGCGGGTGGAGCCGTCGTTCATCGGCGAGGTGATCGACCGGATGATCAAGGTGCCGGACGCGGCGTCCGTCGCGACCATCCGGTACGCGGAGGACGTGCTCGGGCGCCGGGTGGGCGGCTCCACCGGCACGAACCTCTGGGGCGCGTTCCAGATCATCGCGGAGATGAGGCAGTCGCGGACTCGGGGAAGTGTGGTCACACTGCTCTGCGACGGCGGCGAGCGTTACGCGAACACCTATTACGACGACTCATGGGTAACGGCCCAAGGCATGGATCTCGACCCGTGCCTCGACCGCCTCAACAACTTCCACCGCACGGGGAACTGGTGACGAGCGTGCTGCGTCACAGCGTGACCTGAGCACCTGAGTCCGCAGGGGGGACCTGTGTCGTCGCTGTTCACCGACGCGGCCGAGCTGCGCGCGTACGCCGAGTACCTGCGCACCGAGGCCCAAGAGTTCGAGACGATCCGCAAGTACGTCCACGCGACGGCGTGCGACAAGGCGGGCTTCACCGGCCTGCTGACGTTGCTGCAGCCCGGCGTGGACATCGTGCGCGCGCTCTTCGACGAGACGCTCGACTTCGGCAAGACGAAGCTCGAGGGCACGGCGGCGGCGATCGACACGACGGCCAAGGTCTACGAGGACGTCGACCGGGCGCAGATGACGATCTTCAACGGGTTGCTGAAGTGACGGCCGCGGCGTACCGGGACCCGCGCCCGGTGGTTGCTTCGCTGAAGCAGCCCGATGTGGACACGGCCTCCCTCAACGACGTGTTGCGCGACCAGGGCTGGGGGGTCCAGGCCGTCAACTGGGTGTTCGAGGCGGTCACGGGCGAGAGCCTGGTCTCCACGATCATCACGCCGATCACCGGCGACTGGTCGAAGATCCGCGCCGACGGCGACGCGTGGCGCATGGTCGGCAACGCCATGAACGACGTCTCGTACAACCTCACCGACGCCGTCGGCAAGGTCCGCGGCCACTGGGACGGCGACGCGGCGAAGGCGCACGAGCGCTACATCGCGCTGGGCTGGAAGGCCGGTCTCCTCGCGGAGATGGGCGTCGCGCAGCTGATCGCCAAGGGCTTCGACACGGTCGCGTCCGGCGCCGAGGCACTGGGCAAGCAGGCCGCGCGCCTGCTCGACTACCTGGTCAACAAGCTGCTGGAGGCCGCCGCCACCGTCTGGATCCCGGTGGCGGGCTGGATCAAGGCCGCCGAGATGGTCTGGAACGCCTACCAGATCTACCGCCGTGTCATGGACATCATCGACACGGTCCAGAAGCTCATCGCCGACGTGAAGTCGCTCTTCGACGCCGTCGGCCGCGTCTTCTCGGCCATCGGCAAGCTGAAGGACGCCGACTCGCTCGCCGAGGCCATGAACGCCACCCAGGAGGTGGCCGAGGCCGGTCGCGACGTGCGCAACGCCGTCCGCGACATCCACGACGACATGACGTCCATCAAGGACTCGGCGACCGAGATCGCCGACCGCGGCCGCGACGTCGGCTCGAAGGTCCGCGAGGCCTACTCACCGCCGGGCTCCGACGACGGCACCAAACCGGCGGCCGCGTCCGCCGTGGCTCCCGGCGGCGCCCCGGTCTCCGCACCTCCGGCCGTGCACGGCGCCGACGCTCCCGCCACGCACGCGGCGTCCGCGGCAGGCCCGTCCGTGTCCGCGCCGCCGTCACTGGCGGGCGGCGGCGGTGGTGGCGGCACCGTTCCGACGGGCTCCGGCCACGTGCCGGCCGGTGCGGGACACGTCCCGGCGGCTTCGGGCGGCGTCCCCTCGGGCAGTCACGGCCCGACCGGCGCCCCTCCGCGCCTGGACACGACGCACGCGGCCGGCGCGGCTCCGGCGATCGCCCCGCCGTCGTCGCACCAGACCACGCCCATGGGCGGCGCCATGCCGATGGGCGCCCCGATGGCCGGTGGCGCTGGTGGCGACCAGACCAGGAGCTCGGGCTCACGTCCGGGCGCGGGCGGCGTCCCGGCGTTCCCCTCGGGGGGCTCGCCCGCCGGCGGCGCCCAGACCGGACGGCCCGCGAGCGGCCTGCCGACGCCTCCGTCGCAGGGCTCCGGCCTGCCCACCCCGCCGAATCACGCGAACACGGGCTCCGGCACCGGCGGCGGACGTCCCGGCGGCTCCGGCCTGCCGACGCCTCCCGGATCGCACCCGACCCCCGGCTCGGCCGGAACGCACCCGACCTCGGGCTCGACGCCGGGCTCGCACCCGACTCCGGGCACTCCCGGCACGCACCCGACGCCGGGTTCCGCGGGCACGCACCCGGCTCCGGGAACGCACCCCGGTTCGGGCAGCGGCCTGCCCACGCCTCCCGGACACACCTCCGGCACCGGTGACCACACCACGCCGGGGTCCACGCACCCGGCTCCGGGCTCCGGCCTGCCCACGCCGCCCGGTCACCCGAGCGCCAGCGCGGGCACCGCGACGCCCACGGCTCCCGCCCACACGGGCGGCGGCCTGCCGTCCCCGCCTGGACACCCGGCCCCGGACCACACTCCGGCCACGGGTCACACGCCGGGCTCCGGCCACACGCCGAGCTCGGGCGGCGGCCTCCCGTCGCCTCCGGGACACCCGTCCCCGAGCGCCGGCGGCGGCCTGCCCTCGCCTCCCGGACACCCGAGCCCGACCGCGGACCACTCGACCCCGAGCGGGTCGGGCACGGCCCCGCACGACACCACCAAGCCGCACGACACGACGCCGTCCGGCACCACCCCGCACGACACGACGCCGTCCGGCACCACCCCGCACGACACCAAGCCGCACGACGTGCCCGGCCAGCCGCACGACACGACCAAGCCCCACGACGCGTCGGACGGCACCAAGCCCCACGACACGACGGGCCAGCACGACACCAAGCCGCACGACACGGACACGAAGCCCCACGGCGACGACTCCAAGCCGCACGACACGGACCCCAAGCCGCACGACGACGACCACAAGCCCCACGACACCGACACGAGCGGTGCCGACGACGCCAAGCCCCACGACGTGCCCCAGGCCGACCACGACGCACCGCCGGTCGACCACACGCCGGAGCCCGGGCACGACGCCACCCCGGCCCACCCGGACAGCGGCGGCGAGGGCAACGGCGACGGCGCGTCCCCGCCTCCGCCCACCGGCCCCGACCTCAAGGGCCACTTCGACGCGGCGGCGATGGCGGCGCAGGGCCAGGGCTACCAGCACCAGCTCGAGCAGATCCTGCCCAACCAGGCCGACCGCGACCGCTACGTCGACCTGAGCCAGAAGCTGTCGACCCAGCTCAGCGCGGACGAGGCCCAGCACGTCGCCGACGTCCGCAACCAGATCCAGGTCGGCTCCGGCGACATCGTCACCAAGGCGCTCAGCCCGAGCGCGGTCGACACCTACCTGCCCAACCAGCCGCACGCGCCCGGCAGCAGGGGCGAGACCTGGCAGAACCAGATGGCCGGCTCGATCGCCCGCGGTCAGGACGTCGTCCTCGACAACACCCCGCAGGGTCTGCGCGACAGCCTCGCGCTCGACGACAAGGGCAAGGGCTGGACGCCCATCCCGGCGGGCTCGCAGAACGCGATGCAGCTGCGGTACGAGGTGAACGACCAGAACGTCGGCAACCACAACGTGCCGTACGGCGGGCCGAAGCTGGACACCTACCAGTCGCCGCAGGAGCAGGCGCACTACGAGCAGTCGCAGAAGCAGATGGCGGCGGCCGGCGGCAGCGCGAAGGTCTACGACGGCTACGACCCGTTCACCGGCACCGGTTCCACCATGGGCGGCATGCCGGAGTGGCGCGTCGACGCCGGCACGCCGTTGCCGGATCGTGCCGAGATCTGGCAGGTGAACGCGGACGGCTCTGAGAAACTGCACGCCGTGTACGACCGGAAGTTCGGCTGGACGAAGCTCTGATGACCCACTACTCGCAGGAGATGGCCGAGTACCGGGGTGAGGTGTACTTCGCGGGCAGCGAGGACGCCCACCACGTGTGGATCCGCAAGATCCCCGGCGTGACCTACACGAACGACGAACGGTTCGAGACCTACAACGGCCGTGAGCTCAAGACGGTCGCGATAACGGCCCTCGACGCCTGGTACGAGGAACGGATGACCGCACTCTGGCGCGGCCAGCCGTTCAACGTCGTCAGCACGCACGACGGCAAGGCGGAGGCGGGCTTCGCGGGCGGCGAGTACAGCTGGGCGCAGCAGAACGGGCTCCAAGGCGACCAGTACAACGGCTACACGGCCACGCTCGCCGTCGACGAGCTCCACGACGTGCAGGTCGACCGCACCGACTTCCTGGCGCGGTGGAAGGAGAAGAACCCGGGATGAGCACCCCACAGGCCGTGCGCAAGGCCGCCGGCATCGGGCCGGAGACGATCCTGCAGAAGATCGTCCACCCCGCGGTCGCGCAGCTCTACCTGGGCAACGTCGTCGTGCCGGGCAAGTTCGAGCCGCACCGCGCCGCCGGGTTCGTCACGCGCGGGCAGGACTTCCCGCAGGGCACCTCCGAGGAGTTCGCCGAGGCGTTCGGCGTCGACAAGGTCGCCGACTGGCCGCGCGGCACGCAGTACCTGCTGCGGTTCCTGGCGCACACCGTCGAGCTGTTCGACACGAGCTTCGGCGGCCCCACGCTCGACGGCGCGCAGAAGATGGGCACCACGCGCGTGTACCCGTTGCCGTTCACCGGCACCGGCTACACGCCGAGCGCGAACCCCATCCCCGAGTACGTCATGGAGCTCGCCGAGCTCCCGGCGGGCACCGAGCTGTGGCGCTTCGAGCCGGACGGCCAGGGGCGCAGCGTCGGCAAGTACCTGAACCGCCAGGTCGGCTGGGTGCCCACGGGTGACGTCGGCTTCGGGCCCGGCCGGTACTGGCAGGCACCGGTTCCGCTGCGGCCGACCGTCCGTCGTGGACTGATCGGCCGCTACCGCGGTCAGGACTTCGACGTCGACTTCGGGCCGACCGCCGGCGGCGTGCTGCTGCACCCGGTGGCCGGTCAGCCCGCGCCGCCGGACTTCACCGACGAGAACGGCGCCCAGTTCCTCGAGGTGCCGGACGCGGTCGTCGAGGACCTCCAGCTCGTCCGCACGCTCTGCACCTTCCGCGGCGCGGAGTTCGAGATCGTCGGTGTCCTCGGCGAGCAGGCCGTGCTGCACTACGTCGGCGAGAACTACGAGACGGCGCGCGAGCTCGGGTTGTCCGAAGTGGACTTCCGGCAGTGGCGCACGGTCGCGCAGCGTGCTGAGGTGACCGACATCCGCGGGGACGCCAGGCCGATCCAGCGCGGCCTCTTCGGCAGGGAGAACTGATGACCGCCCCGAACGACAGCTGGAAGACGCCGGAGCTGCGGGCCGCCGAGGCCCAGGTCGACGCGCGCTTCAAGGAGGCGCGGGACCTCGCCAACCGGTTGAAGGAGACGCCGCTGCCGCCGGTTCCGCCGGTCGACTTCAAGGCGATCGCCCAGCAGGTCGAGCGGGCCGCGCAGGAACGCGACGCGCCGGAGCAGCTCAAGGCGCTCAAGCGCAAGGTGGACGCGGGCGAGTTCACGTGGGAGGACGTCGTCTCCGGCAAGGCGGCGCAGGACCCCGACGTGCAGGCCATGCAGCAGGAGAACGTCAAGAAGATGAAGCAGGCGTTCCAGATGCTGCAGGAGGGCATGACCGCCGAGGAGATCATGGAGGCCCAGCGGCCGCGCCGGAGCGGTCCCGACGACGACGGTGACGCCCTCGACCCGGACATCTTCACGGAGGACAAGTGGTGATGACGGCCTGGCGGACACCTGACGTCCTCGCGGCGGAGGACTTCCTGACGGGCGCGGTCGCCGACGTCGACCGCGCCATGCGCTCCGCCCAGCAGGGCCTGCGGGGCAAGGAACCGTCCACGGAGGACATCCGCAGGGTCATGCAGTTCGCCAAGTCGAGCGACGCCTCGCCCGCGATGCGGCAGCTCGCGGACCGCATCGCGCGGGGCGCCGGGCTGAGCTGGCGCCAGGTCCTCACGGGCGAGGCGAGCCACGACCCGCTGGTGCGGGCGGCCCTGGAGGCCGACCGGGCCAGGCTCGACGAGCTGATCAAGGGCGAGACCGCCCCGCCGCCACCGCCGCGCAGGCCCGCGCGCACGGACGACGACGAGCCGATGCAGTTCACCGAAGACGCGTGGTGAGCCCGCGCGGCCACACCGGGGTCAGTCGAGGACGAGCCCCACGCTGACCAGCACGGCCCACGCGAGCATCGCGATCCCGGTGAACTGCAGCACCGGGATCAGGTCCTTGCCACCACGGCCGGCCGCCACCCGGCGCACGGCGGGCAGCAGGATCGGCGCCGCGAGGAACCCCAGCAACGCGTAGGGCACCCGCACGACCATGCCCAGCGCGATCAGGAACGGCACGGCGATCAGCGCGAGGTACAGCCGGCGGGTGTCCTTGTCGCCCAGCACCACGGCCAGGGTCCGCTTGCCCGACACGGCGTCCGTCGGGATGTCGCGCAGGTTGTTCGCCACCAGCACCGCGGCCGAGATCGAGCCCATCGCGATGGACCCGCCGATGCCGATGCCGGTGATCTCGCCGGTCTGCACGTAGAGCGTGCCCAGCACCGCGGCCGGGCCGAAGAAGAGGAACACGGCGATCTCGCCGAGGCCCGCGTAGCCGTACGGACGCTTGCCGCCCGTGTAGTACCACGCTCCCGCGATGCACACGGCACCCAACGCGAGCAGCCACCAGTGCCCGGACAGCGCCACGAGCGCGAGCCCGGCCACCGCGCCGACGCCCAGCGAGATGAACGCCGCCAGCCGCACCTTCGCGGGCTCGGCGGCGCCGGACCCGGTGAGGCGGAACGGGCCCACGCGGTTGTCGTCGGTGCCGCGGATGCCGTCGGAGTAGTCGTTGGCGTAGTTCACGCCGATCTGGAACGCGACCGACACGACCAGCGCGAGCACCGTGTACAGCGCGTTGAACTCGTCGATGTGGTGGGCGGCCGCCGCGCCCACGACCACGGGCGCGATCGAGTTCGGCAGGGTGCGCGGGCGGGTCCCCTGGATCCACTGGACGACTGAGGCCATGCCTCCATCCTCCGTCATGGCGCCTGAGGACCCGCCGACGGGTGGATCAGCAGGTGGTCGCTCCCGAGACGCCCGCCACGTACGCCTTCGCGATGTGCTTGCCGGACGCGATGCGGTACCAGATGTTCGAGGTGCCCTGCGTGCCCGAGACCGACTCACCGGTGAGCTGGCAGGTCACCCGGACCTGCGCGTAGTTCGCGGCGAGGCCGACCTGCGAGGCCGAGGACGTCGCGCCGCTGCGGACGTTCACCGTGCCGGCGGCGTCGGCGGTGCGCACCGTCCCGACAGGACCGGAGCCGGTCCACAGATAGGTCACCGTCACCCAGGAGTTCGTGGTCAGCTTGAGGCCGTCCCAGAACGTGCCGTCGGCGAGGTCGATGCCCGCGGGGTTCGCGACCTTGCGGCCAGAGCCGTCCTTGCCGCCGTTGTAGCCGTCCTCGTAGGCCGCCTGCGCCTCCGGCTTGCCCTGCGGGAGGTCCTTGAACGTCTCCCGGGTCGAGGACGCGTTCCAGTAGTCGTCCTTGGTGTTCCACGGGCCGACGTCCCACACCGGCGCCCACTCGCACCGGCCGCTCGACGCGCAGATCTGCACGCTGTAGTTGCCGGAGTTCTTGTTCGCCAGGCCACGGCGTGACGGCAGCGCCACGAAGTGGTCGCGGGACCGGATCACGTGCCCGTTCGCCGTGGTGCCGCCGACGAGGCCTTCGCGCGTCGCGTAGACGCGGTAGGCGAGGCCCGCTGCCGCAGCCGCGAAGTCGCCCTTGGCCGGAGCCGTGGTGGCCGAGACCTTGACCTTCGAGGCCTTGCCGCTGTGCAGGACCACGCGCGACTCGATCGTCGAGGTGGTCACCGGCAGCGTCACCGGCTCGGCCGGGGACGCCTCGTACCACTCGGTCCACTGCCCGTCCGCGCGCAGACCGCGCACGTCGACGACGCCGTCGCCGGTCACCGCCGCCGTGACCGCGTTGGCGGGACGAGCCAGTCTGTGCGTGCCGAGCGGGATCAGCCCGATCTTCGGCGACCCGCCCCACGTGGCGGACTGCCCGCTGACGTCGGCGGTCCACTCGTTGGAGGCGGGTTCCGCGTGAGCGGGCGACGCCAGGCCGGCCACCAGCGCGGTGCCGGCGACCAGCGGTATCAGGAAGCGCATGAGAACCCCCATCGCTAACGCGCACGGCACAGGATTCCGTGCGCTTCGCGGGGAGAGTTGTCCTCAGCGGTAAAGGTTCACCTAAAGGAGTCGGCGACGGCCGTCCGGTCGACCTTCCCCGGTCCGCGCAGCGGCAGCTCGTGCACGAACTTCACGAGCTTCGGCGTCGCCGCCCTGCCCACGGCCGCCGCGACGACGGACTTCAGCTCGTCGAGCGACGGCTCCTCGCCGCGCGCCACGACCGCCGCCGCGACCACCTGGCCCCACTCGTCGTCCGGCACGCCCACGACACAGGCCTCCAGCACGCCTTCGACGGTCGCCAGAGCCCGTTCGACCAGCACCGGAGGCACCTTCTCGCCGCCCGTGACGATCACGTCGTCCGCCCGGCCCAGCACCTCCAACCGCCCGTCGTGCACCCGCCCGAGGTCGCCGGTGCGGAACCACTCGCCGAACGGCTCCGCGTCACCGCGGTAGCCCAGGGCCAGCACGGGCCCGCTGAGCTCGATCACCTCGTCGGTGCGGACCCGGACGTCGCGCAGCGGTTCGCCGTCGTAGACGCACCCGCCGGCCGTCTCGCTCATGCCGTAGGTCGTGACGACCTGGACGCCCAGGTCACGCGCTTGTTGCAGGAGCTTCGGCGGGGTGGCGGCCCCGCCGATCAGCACGCCGTCGAACTGCCGCAGCGCCTCCAGCCCCGGCCCCTCGCCCACGACGAGCCGGGAGAGCTGCGTCGGCACGAGGGCGGTGTAGTGGCGTCCCGGTTCGGCGAGCACGGGCCGTGCGGCCTGCGCGAAACCCATGGCGCGGAAGCCGTGCGTCAGGTCGAGCTCGCCGGGCGTGGTGCCCGCGATGATCGACCGCACGAGCACCTGCACGCCCGCGATGTGGTTGGTGGGCAACGCGAGCAACCACGTCCCGGGCCCGCCCAGCCGCTCGTGGGTGGCGTGCGCCGACGACGTCAGCGCGTCGGCGTCGAGCAGCACGGTCTTGGGCTCACCGGTCGAGCCGGAGGTGGGCACGCCGAGCACGGCCCGCTTCTCCCAGCCCTCGAGCGGGCCGTCCACCAGCGGGTCGCCGTCGCGCAGCGCCGCGCGCAGTTCGTCGAGCATGCTTTTACCTGCCCAAGAGGAGTGCGGGCTCAGAAGTAGTACGGGTAGTTCGACCAGTCGGGGTCGCGCTTCTCCAGGAACGAGTCACGCCCCTCGACGGCCTCGTCGGTCATGTACGCGAGACGGGTCGTCTCACCGGCGAACAGCTGCTGACCGACCAGTCCGTCGTCGATCAGGTTGAACGCGTACTTCAGCATCCGCTGGGCGGTCGGCGACTTGCCGTTGATCTCGCGCGCCCACTCCAGCGCCGTCGTCTCCAGCTCGGCGTGCGGCACGACGGCGTTGACCGCGCCCATCTCGTGCATCTCCTGCGCCGAGTACGTCCGCCCGAGGAAGAAGATCTCCCGAGCGAACTTCTGCCCGACCTGCCGCGCCAGGTACGCCGACCCGTAGCCGCCGTCGAACGAGCCGACGTCCGCGTCGGTCTGCTTGAACTTGGCGTGCTCCTCGCTCGCGAGCGTGAGGTCGCACACCACGTGCAGGCTGTGCCCACCGCCCGCGGCCCAGCCCGGCACCACGGCGATGACGACCTTGGGCATGAACCGGATCAGCCGCTGGCACTCCAGGATGTGCAACCTGCCCGCGCGCGCCGGGTCCACGGTCTCCGCCGTCTCACCCGAGGCGTACTGGTAGCCGCTGCGCCCGCGAATCCGCTGGTCACCGCCACTGCAGAAGGCCCAGCCGCCGTCCTTGGGGCTCGGCCCGTTGCCGGTCAGCAGCACACACCCGACGTCCGACGACATCCGCGCGTGGTCCAGCGCCCGGTACAGCTCGTCCACCGTGTGCGGCCGGAACGCGTTGCGCACCTCGGGCCGGTTGAACGCGATGCGGACCGTGCCCTGGTCGAGCGCGCGGTGGTAGGTGATGTCGGTGAAGTCGAAGCCCTCGATCGGCTTCCACAACGACGGGTCGAAGAGCTCCTGATCTGCCACGACCGAGACTCTAGGCCGCTTCACCCCTGGTCCGTTCCCCGAGGACGTGCACGACGGCTTTCATCGCGAGCATCCCGAGGATCGGCAGGACGATCGCGACCGTCTTGGACAGCACGGCGGACGAGTCGATCGCCAGGATCAGGAGGGTGACCCCGAACTTGGCGCCGAGGCTGTTCAGCCAGGTCCGCAGGACGCAGCCCGCCTGTGTGCCGGGGAAGACCAGCATCGCGTGGACCGGGACCGCGACGATCGGCAGCAACAGCAGCAGCCCGGCGATCCGCCACGCCACCGGGGCGGGCGTGCTCCAGAGCGTGACCACCTCGACCGGCAGCCAGGTCGACGCCGCGACGAGCCCGGCGGTCGCAGCCCAGGCGACGCGGTGCGGAACCAGTGCCCGTGGGCTGCGGACCAGCGAGGACACCGCCAGCCCTGCCGCCAGGAGGAACGGCAGCACCGAGCCGAACGACGCCCCGACGGCGTAGACCGGGAGGAGCGAGAACCACAGGGCGAGCTGGCCGACGTGCCGTTCCCGGCCGTGGTTCTGCCGCCGGCGCGTGGTCAGGTCCCAGCCGGTCCACAACTGCCAGCCGAGGAACCACGCCCACGCGAGTGCGACCAGATCGCTCGCGTAGACGTCCAACACGCGCAAGAACTGGTGCACGTCGGTCAGGACCGCGCCGGTGCCGAAGAGCGGCGGCCAGCCGAGCAGACGAGGCACCAGGACGAAGTCGGCGAGCGTGACGATGATCGTGGCGATGCCTGTCCACGTCAGCCATCGGTCTCGTGGCGGCAGCACCGGCTCCGGCGGGGCGGCCGGCACGCCGTGGGCGGACGGGTGGCCGTAGAAGTGCACGCCGCCTTCGATCCGGCCCGCCTGCACGGACGGTCCGAACACCTGACCGCTGATCTCGTTGCGCACCTCGGGCTCGTCCGGCATCCCCCACCCCCGCTCCCACCAGGCTATCGGCGCCTGCTGGGACAATCGAGGGATGAACCCGTCCACGACGCAGGCGAGGCTGATCGTCGACGAACTGGTCCGCAACGGCGTCCGCCACGCCGTGCTGTGCCCCGGCTCGCGCAACGCCCCGCTGTCGTTCGCACTGCACCAGGCCGAGCAGAAGGGCCTGCTCACCGTGCACGTGCGCATCGACGAGCGCAGTGCGGGGTTCCTCGCGCTCGGACTGGCCAAGACGGGCACGCCCGCTGTCGTCACCTGCACGAGTGGCACCGCCGTGGTGAACCTGCACCCGGCCGTGGTCGAGGCGCAGCTGACCGGGGTGCCGTTGATCGCGCTGACCGCCGACCGGCCGGTCGACCTCTACCGCACCGGTGCCAGCCAGACGATCAACCAGCACGACGTGCTCGGCATCCCCACCCTGCACATGCCGGAGGGCGCCGACGAGCCGACCACGCGCTCGTTGGTGTGCCGTGCGATCGCCACCGACGGGCCGTCGCACGTCAACGTGCCCTTTCGGCCGCCGCTGACGCCGGACGACGACGCGTGGCCGTCGTCGGACCGCGCTGTGTGGACGGAGACGGACCGCACGTTCACCGTCGAGACGCGGCCGTCGGACCTGCCCGCCCGCACGTTGGTGCTGCTCGGCGACGACCGGCCGGAGCGGTTGCGCGCGGCCTCGGAGCTGGGCTGGCCGGTGATCGCCGAGCCGACCGCGCCCGGTGGTCTGCGGCACGGGTCGTTGCTGCTCAACGCGGGTCTGCCGGAGCACCTCAGGCCCGACGCGGTGCTGGTGGTGGGGCGGGTGACGCTGTCCAGGGGGCAGCAGTCGGTGCTCAGGGGCACCCGCGTGCAGGCCGTCGGGGAGCAGGCGCTCTGGCCGGACGTGCCGTTCACCGCGACCAGTGCGTCGACCTGGCTGCCCGAGCCCGCGCGGCTCGACGGTGCGTGGACGCAGGCGTGGCAGAGCGCGGTGAAGGACGTCGGCGAGGCCGTCGACGACCTGCTGGACGCGCAGCCGTGGCCGACCGGCCTGCACGTCGCCCGCGACCTCACGCAGGCGGTGCCGCCGGGGTCGCTGCTGTTCGTCGGCTCGTCCAACCCGATCCGCGACGTCGACTTCGCGGGCGAACGCCGGACGGACGTCGTCGTGCACGCGAACCGGGGTGCGGCGGGCATCGACGGGAGCGTGTCCACGGCCATCGGGCTGGCGGTGGAGCACGACGGGCCGTCGTACGCGTTGATGGGCGACCTGACGTTCCTGCACGACAGCAACGGTCTGCTCGCCGACCACCGGCCGGACCTCACGATCGTCGTCCTCAACGACGACGGCGGCGGGATTTTCTCGTTGCTGGAACAAGGTGCTCCGAAGTACGACCCGAGTTTCGAGCGCGTTTTCGGCACTCCGCACGGGACTGATCTGACCGCTTTGTGCGCGGGCTACCGAATTAGGCACTCCATTGTGGACGACGCGGAGGAGTTCCGTAGCGCACTTGCGGCACCGCAGGGCCTCCAAGTGGTGGAAGTGCAGGCGAAACGGGACGAACTGCGGTCTTTGCACGAACGTCTCAAGGCGACGGTGTCAATCGTTTTCAGCAGGTAGGAAACATACGGAAGTCGGTGGCTCGCCCATGATCGTCTGGATAGCGTCCGCCGCATGTCGATGAGAACCAAGGCGACGGCCGCGGTGGCGTCCGCGGCCGCGATGACGCTCTTCGCGGGGACGGCGCTGGCGGCGGCCCCTGGCGCCCCCGGCGTCGGTGACCCGTACTTCCCGACCTACGGCAACGGTGGGTACGACGTCTCCCACTACGACATCAGGCTCAACTACAACCCGACCGGCGACCAGCTGTCGGGCACCACGACGATCCTCGCGAAGGCCACCGAGGACCTCACGCAGTTCAACCTGGACTTCCTGCTCAAGGTGAAGTCGGTGCGGATCAACAACGTGCCGGCCTCGTTCGTCTCGGACGGCGGCGAGCTGACCCTCACCCCGCGCGGCGGCGTCCGCAAGGGCCAGGACCTGACGATCGTCGTCACCTACGCCGACTCGCCGTCGACGGTCAAGGACCGCAACGGTTTCACGGCGTGGACCAAGACGGTCGACGGCGCCCTCGCCATCGGTGAGCCGGAGATCGCCTCCTGGTGGTTCCCGTCGAACGACCACCCGACCGACAAGGCCACGTTCGACGTCAACGTCGCCGTCCCGGACGGCGTCGAGGCGGTCTCGAACGGAACCTTCGTGGGCGCCACCAAGCAGATCAACGGCTACACCCGCTGGAACTGGCGCAGCACCAAGCCGCAGGCGACCTACCTGACGTTCCTGACCATCGGCCAGTTCGAGCTCCGCCAGGGCACGACGCCCTCGGGCCAGCCGTACGTCAACGCCTACTCCGAGCGGCTCGGCGAGAACGCGGACGCGGCCAAGGCCAGCGTCGAGCGCACGCCCGAGGTCATCGAGTTCCTGTCGGAGAACTTCGGCCCGTACCCGTTCGAGGCGCAGGGCGGCGTGGTCACCCCGAACCTCGGCTACGCGCTGGAGAACCAGACCCGCCCGAACTACGACACGGGCTTCTTCCGCCGCGGCGCCAACACCTACGTGGTCGCGCACGAGCTGGCCCACCAGTGGTTCGGCGACGCCGTGTCGGTGCACCACTGGCGTGACATCTGGCTGAACGAGGGCTTCGCGTCCTACGCCGAGTTCCTCTGGTCCGAGCACGTCGGCGAGGGCACGGCGCAGGAGAACTCCGACTTCACCTACGACCTCTACCCGGCCGACAGCGAGTTCTGGAACGTCCTGCCCGGCGACCCCGGTGCCGGCGCCGTGTTCGACGGAGCCGTGTACGACCGCGGCGCGCTGGCCCTGCACGCCCTGCGCGTGGCCGTGGGCGACGACAAGTTCTTCGAGATCCTGCGCGCCAGGGTCACCGAGAAGAAGTACTCGGACTCCACGATCGAGGAGTTCATCGCACTGGCGGAGCGCATTTCGGGACAGCAGCTCGACCAGCTGTTCCAGACGTGGCTCTTCACGAAGGGCAAGCCGGCCCAGGCACCGGGGCGTGCCTCCGACCTGGCGGCGAAGTCGTCGTCGGTGAAGGCCGCGGAGCCGAAGTCGCGCGCCAAGATCGCGCTGACGCACGAGCTGCTGGACGCCCACAAGTAGTGCCGGAGGTGGCCGGGACGCGTCCGTCCTGGCCACTATCCTGCGGCGGTGACGGTCACCGCTGACGACCTCGACGCGGCGGTCTCCTGCCTCGCCGAGACCCTCGCCCCCGCGACCGGCCGGGACTGGACGGTCCCGCCCGGCACGGGGGAGTGGAACTGCTGGAGCACCGCCGAACACCTGGGCGACTGCCTGCTGTCCTACGCGGCCCAGCTCGTCGCCCGCCCCGCCGACCGCTACGTGCGCTTCATGGCCGCGGCGGACGAGGAGGCGAGCCCGGCCGAGGTGCTGGAGTTCGCGGTGGCCGGCGGCAGGATCCTGGCCTCGGTGGTGCGCACGACGCCGTCGTCCGCCCGCGCCTACCACCCGACCGGGGTGGCCGGCCGGGACCACTTCGCCGGCATGGGGTGCGTCGAGGTCCTGGTGCACGGCGAGGACATCGCCCGCGGCCTCGGCCTGGCGCTCGACCCGCCTCGCGACGTCTGCGCTCGTGTCCTGGCACGGATGTTCCCGCACGACCTCGACGTGGATCCGTGGACCGGCCTGCTCTGGGCGACCGGCCGCGCGAGCTTGCCCGGCCGTGAGCGGCAGGTCGGCTGGCGCTGGCAGGGTCCGCCGGCTTAGAGCCCTTCGAGCGCCTCGCGCATAGGCCGCATCTTCGCGTGCGCCTCCTGCACCTCGATGTCCGGATCCGAGTCCGCCACCAGCCCGCACCCGGCGAACAACCGAGCGGTGGACCCGGAGATCTGCGCGCACCGCAGCGCGATCCCGAGCTCCCCGTCCCCGTTCCCGTCGATCCACCCGACCGGCCCCGCGTACCGCCCGCGGTCCATCCCCTCCAGCTGGGCGATCAACCGGGTCGCGTCCAGCCGGGGCGTCCCGCCGACCGCGGCGGTCGGGTGCACGGCCGAGCCGAGGTGCAGCAACGACACCGAGGACTCCAGTGTGCCGATCACGTCGCTGGACAGGTGCGACACGTTCGGCAGCCGCAGCACGGACGGACCCTCGACGGACATCGTCGTGCAGAAGGGCCGCAGGGTGTCCGCGAGCGAGCGGATCGCGTAGTCGTGCTCCTCGAGGTTCTTCTCGGACGACATCAGCGCTGCGGCGAGCTCCTCGTCGGAGACGCCGTCGTGCGGCCAGGTCGTGCCCGCCAGCACCCGCGAGTCCACGACCGAGCCGGTCCGGCGCAGCAGCAGCTCCGGCGTCGCCCCGACCAGCCCGTCGACCGCGTACGCCCAGCACTCCGGGTAGCGCCTGGCCAGGCCCTGCAGCACGAACCGCTGGTCCAGCGGCTTGTCCGTCACGGCCACCAGGTCGTGGGCGAGGACGACCTTGTCCAGCTCACCGGAGCGCATCCGCGCGACGGCCGAGCGCACGGCCTCGCGGTACTGCGTGACCGGCAGCTGGCCGTTCGCGTACCGGACCGTCGAGGGCCGTGACAGCGGCTCGACGAACGGCGAGGGGTCGGAGGCGCCGATCGTGGTGACCCACTGCTCGCCGTTGCGGCGGCCGACCACCACCTCGGGCACGATCAGCACCGAGTGGCTCGGCGAGTCGGCGAAGGCCATCGACACGAACGCCACGGGGCCGCTGCCCGGCACGCCCGGCTCGTCGTCGACGTCGAGGTGCGAGACGAACTCCTGCCACCACCTGTCGGCCTGCGCGAAGCGGTCGGGGCCGCTGACCTCCAGTCGTGCGGCCTCGCCCCAGCCGACCAGGCCGGACCCGTCGCGCACCCAGGCGAGCGCGTGCTCGGGGGTCGGCAGCAGCCCGAGCAGGTCACCGGCGGTGTCCCGCCTCGACCGGACGCGGATTCGCTGCCGTGCTCGCGATGCGGGTGCAGAGGTCACGCTCCGACTGTATGGACCTCAACCTGAAAGTGCGGCACCCGCCCGGCTCTAGACTTCTCAGTTGTGGTGGAGGACGCAGTTGTCAAACGGTCGCCCGGCGTTCGCGTCCGCCGTGCGGTCTGCCGGGTGTTGCTGGTGGTCGGAGGCGTGGTCACGCTGGTGTGCGTGCTGCTCCCCATCGCCTGCTGGCGTGACGACGTGGCCATCGAGAAGAACCTCGGCAACGCCGTGGCGCAGGTCGACTCCGTCGCTTTCAACCGGACGGTTGTGCGCTACGCCACACCCGACGGGCGCGTGATCATCCCCTCGCAGGGCGTGCTCTACCCGTCCGGGCTCTCGGAGGGGGACAACGTCCGGGTCGAGTACGACCAGACGAACCCCGAACTCGTGCGCGTCGCCGGCCGGACGGCGACGCTGAGCTTGCTTCCCGTCGGAACCTTCCTCGCGTCCGTCTGGATCGTCATCGCCGCCGTTGTGACAGTTCTACGCAGATTCGGCACCCAGGTGTAACATCGAGGTCATGGCGGATGACCTGGAGCTTCGCTTCGAGCGCACCGTGCAGGCGGAGGCGCGCATCGAGCCGCGCGACTGGATGCCCGACGGCTACCGCAGGACACTGATCAGGCAGATCGCCCAGCACGCGCACTCCGAGATCATCGGCATGCAGCCGGAGGGCAACTGGATCAGCCGCGCGCCCTCGCTGCGCCGCAAGGCGATCCTGCTGGCGAAGGTGCAGGACGAGGCCGGCCACGGGCTGTACCTGTACTCGGCGACCGAGACGCTCGGCGCCGACCGCGAGGACCTGACGACCAAGCTCATCGAGGGCCGCCAGAAGTACTCCTCGATCTTCAACTACCCGACGCTCACCTTCGCCGACGTCGGCGTCATCGGCTGGCTGGTCGACGGCGCCGCGATCTGCAACCAGGTGCCGCTGTGCCGCACGTCCTACGGGCCGTATGCGCGCGCGATGATCCGCATCTGCAAGGAGGAGTCGTTCCACCAGCGTCAGGGCTACGAGCTGCTCATGACGATGATGCGCGGCACCCAGCAGCAGCGTGACATGGTGCAGGACTCGGTCAACCGCTGGTGGTGGCCGGCGCTGATGATGTTCGGGCCGCCGGACGCGGAGTCCACGAACACCGAGCAGTCGATGGCGTGGCGGATCAAGCGCGACACCAACGACGAGCTGCGGCAGAAGTTCGTGAACATGAGCGTGCCGCAGGCCGAGGCGCTCGGCGTGACGTTCCCCGACCCCGAGCTCAAGTTCAACTCCGAGCGCGGGCAGTACGACTTCGGTTCGCCGGACTGGGACGAGTTCTGGCAGGTCGTGAAGGGTGGTGGTGTCTGCAACGAGCAGCGCATCGCCCACCGCCGCAAGGCGCACGAGGACGGTTCATGGGTTCGTGAGGCCGCCGTGGCGCACGCTGCCAAGCACGCCCCCGCTCATGTCACTGCGAAGGAAGGTGCCGCGTGAGCACGTCTTGGCCGCTGTGGGAAGTGTTCGTGCGGGGCAAGCGCGGGCTGAACCACGTGCACGTCGGCTCCTTGCACGCGCCGGACGCCGAGATGGCGCTGCGCAACGCCCGTGACGTCTACACGCGCCGCAACGAGGGCGTGTCGATCTGGGTGGTGCCGGCGACCGAGATCACGGCTTCCTCGCCGGACGAGAAGGACCCGTTCTTCGCGCCGTCGGGCGACAAGGTCTACCGGCACCCGACGTTCTACGCGATTCCCGAGGACGTGCCGCACCTATGAGCTTCGACAACGCTTACGAGTCCTTGCTGGGACACGAGGACGCGCACTGGGCGTTCGGGACCGGCTTCTCCGAGGCCCTGTCCGGCGTGAACCGCGAGTTCCCGGCGGGAGTGGACCGCGAGGCGCTCGCCGCGTACTGCCTGATGCTCGGCGACGACGCGTTGATCTTCTCGCAGCGGCTCTCGGAGTGGTGCTCGCGCGCTCCGGAGCTGGAAGAGGACATCGCGCTCGCCAACATCGCCCTCGACCTGCTCGGTCAGGCGCGCATGCTGCTCACGCGCGCCGGCGAGGTGCTGGGGCGCGACGAGGACTCGTTGGCGTACCTGCGCGACGAGCGCGAGTTCCGCAACGTGCACCTGGCCGAGATCGACTGCGGACCCGGCCCCGGCGGCGACTTCGGCACGACCATCGCGCGCCTGCTGGTGTTCTCGTCGTGGCGCCTGGCCCTGTTCTCGCGCTTGCGGGGCTCGGCGGACCCGGTGCTCGCCGCGATCGCCGAGAAGGGCCTGAAGGAGCTGGCGTACCACCGCGACCACGCCGCGCAGTGGACCGTGCGCCTCGGCGACGGCACCGACGAGTCGCACCGCCGCATGCAGGCGGGGCTGGAGCGGGTGTGGCCGTTCGTGGACGAGTTGTTCTCGACCCATTCCGTCGAAGCCACGTTGACCGGCGTGGCGGTCGATCCCTCGTCGTTGCGGTCCGAAGTGGACGGTGTGTTGGAGGCGGTGCTGTCCGCTGCCGGCCTCACGCGTCCGGCGGACACGAAGGCCGCTCGCGTCGCGGGCATGGCCGGTCGCGACGGCGTGCACACCGAGGCCATGGGCTACCTGCTCGCCGAGATGCAGCACCTGCACCGCTCGTTGCCCGGAGCGGTCTGGTGACGACGGCACTGGAGATCGCGTCGGCCGTGCGGGACCCGGAGCTCCCGGTCCTCACGCTGGCGGACCTCGGCGTGCTGCGTGAGGTGTCCGAAGAGGACGGTCGCGTCGTCGTCACCATCACCCCGACCTACTCGGGCTGCCCCGCGATCGACGAGATGGGCGCCGACCTGCGCCGCTCGTTGCTCGGCGCGGGTTTCTCCGACGTCGAGGTGCGCCTGTCGCTCTCCCCGGCCTGGACCACGGACTGGATCAGCTCCGAGGGCCGTTCGAAGCTGGCGGCGGCGGGCATCGCACCGCCGTCCCGCATCGGCCCGACGGTCGCCGGCCCGGTCCCGCTGAACCTGGTGCCGCCGTCACGTCAGGTCGCCTGCCCGCAGTGCGGCTCGCCGAACACGACCGAGATTTCCCGGTTCGGCTCGACGGCGTGCAAGGCCCTGCGCCGCTGCAACGCCTGCTCCGAACCGTTCGAGCACGTCAAGGAGATCTGAGTGTCGCGCCGAGCCGCCTTCCACAAGCTGACGGTCGCGAACGTCGACCGCCTCTGCGACGACGCCGTGGCCGTCACGTTCGACGTGCCGGCGGACCTGGCGGACGAGTTCGCCTTCACCGCCGGCCAGTACCTGACCCTGCGCCAGGGCGACGAACGCCGCTCGTACTCGATCTGCGCTCCCACCGGCGCCGCCCCGCGCATCGGCGTGCGCCGGGTCGACGGCGGCCAGTTCTCGACGTGGCTGGTCGACCGGCTGTCGGTGGGCGACGTGGTGGAGGTCCTGCCGCCACTGGGCAAGTTCACGCCTTCCGGGTCCGGCACCCACCACGGCCTGGTCGTCGCCGGCTCCGGCATCACCCCGGCCCTGTCGATCGCCGCGACCGTCCTGGCCTCGGGCGCCCGCGTGACCCTGCTCTACGGCAACCGCAGCACGAACACGGTGATGTTCGCCGACGAGCTGGCCGACCTGAAGGACCGCTACCCGGCGACGTTCCAGCTGATCCACGTCCTGTCCCGCGAACCGCGCGACGTGGAACTGTTCACCGGCCGCCTGACCGCCGCCAAGCTCACCGCGCTCTTCGGCTCCGTCGTCCCGTTCGACGCCATCGACGAGTGGTGGCTCTGCGGCCCGTACGACATGGTCCAGGACGCCAGCGCCGTCCTGCGCGACCGCGGCGTTTTGGCGGACCGCGTGCACCACGAACTCTTCTACGTCGACGCCCCGCCACCCCCGCCCCGCCGTGTCGAAGCCGTGGTGGACGCCGCCGCTTCCGTGACGGTCGTGCTGGACGGCAAGTCGACCACCCTGCCGCTGCCGGCCGACGAACCGATCCTGGACGCGGCCCAGCGGGTACGCGCCGACCTGCCGTTCGCGTGCAAGGGCGGCGTGTGCGGGACGTGCCGGGCGCTGGTGACCGAGGGCAGCGTGGAGATGCGCCGGAACTACGCGCTGGACGAGTCGGAGGTGGCGGCGGGGTTCGTGCTCACCTGCCAGGCGTTGCCGACCAGCGAGTGCGTGACGGTCGACTTCGACGCCTGACCCGGCGCCGGAAAACGCGAAACCCGGCAACCGACCGTCCGGACGGTGAACCGGGTCCACTTCCGGCTCCGATGGGAACCGGCAGCAGAACGATAGCGGCACTGTGACCGGTTCGCGATTCCGAATGGACGGACGAAACCGCCTCCGACGTGGCACGATCAAGGCCATGGGGGTCGTGATCCGCTCGATGCTCTGGGGTGCCGCAGCCGGCACCCTGCTGATGGGCACCCTCATGACCATCCTCGAGCTCACCATCCCGAGCGACAAACCGTCCCCGGTCCTCGCCACGATCATCGCGGTCCTGTTCCTCGCGCTCGTCGTCGGCGGCGTGCCCGGAGCCGTGATCGGCACCGCGGTCGGCTTCGTCCGCCGCTCGACCCAGCGTCCGCCCGCACCACGGCCGGTCTACGCGCCGCCGCACCCGCAGCGGCCGTACGACATGTGGTCCGACCTGGTCGAACGGTGCGCGGAGTCCACGCGCAGGGTGGCTGCCGCCGTGCAGACTGTGCCCAACTCGCCCGCCAAGGAGTGGCTGCAGCGGATCAGCGAGCAGCTCGCCAAGGAGCTCGACGACGTGCGCGGCATCGCGCAGCTGGGCAGGGCGCTCGGGGCCGTCGACCGGCAGCACCCCGTCTACCAGCGGCTGCTCAAGGCGACGCACGACTTCCACCAGTTCGAGAACGAGGTCGGGCGGGTCGCGTTGCAGATGTTCGACCACCCCGAGCTCGACGAGGCGCGCACGCACCTCGAGGTGCTCGAGAAGCAGCTGCCTCAGCTGTCCACCTGAAGCGCGGACTGCCACCAGCCCAGCACCTCGTCGGCGGCGTCGGGGGCGGCGACCAGAAGGCCGTCCACGGGTAGTTGGGCCCCCTCGCCGCGTCTGTCGAGCACGACCGCACCCGACTCCACGGCCAGAGAGACGGCACCGGCCACGTCCCACTCGTGGTAGCCGTGCAGTACGGCGGCGGCCACGTGTCCCAGCGCCACTTGGGCAACGGCGAGGCATTTGGAGCCGAGGACGCGCACGCCCGTGCCTGCGATTGCTGCTGTGGAGATGAACTCGCCCATGCCTGGCCATGGGCCCGTGCGGGTCATCTCGGTGCACACGACCAGAGAGTCGCCTTGGCGTTCGGTCAGTCGCACGGGCGTGCCGTTCGCGCGCATTCCACGGCCACGAGCGGCGGCGTAGATCTGTGAGCGGTACGGGTCGGCCACGACGCCCACGACCGGACCCCAGCGGTCGACCAGGGCGAGGCTGTAGGCGCACCACGGCATGCCCGCGGTGTAGTTCGCCGTGCCGTCGACGGGATCGACCACCCAGCGGAACTCGGTGTCGGCGGCGGCGGGGACGTCGGAGTTCTCGCAGAACACGGGGATCGACGGGAACTCGGCGGTGAGCACGCGGCGGGTGTGGCGTTCCAGGGTGCGGTCGGTGTCGGTGACCCAGTCGAACGGCGACTCGTCGGAGTCGGGACGCACGCCGCGGCCGGCGGTGGCCATGATGACGTCCGAGGCGTCGTTCGCGAGGCGACCGGCCACTTCCAGCGCTATCGAGACCAGCCCGGGGTCGGCCGGGTGCGCGGGACGGGACGACAAGACGGTCATGCTGGCCTAGTTTCACCGCGTTGTGTGTCCGGCAGCCGAAGCGGAGATGACGAACCGACGATCACCTGGCCACGACGTGAGGTGTTCTGACCACGTCAAATTGCGTGTCATTCGGACTTCACGCGGGCACTACAAGGTGTCGTTCGTGCGCGTAGCGATCGTGACCGAGAGCTTCCTGCCTCAGGTGAACGGGGTCAGCAACTCCGTTCTCCGCGTGCTGGAGCACCTGCGGCGAGGCGGCCACCAGGCTCTGGTGGTCGCGCCCGGTGCCGGCGCTGAAGAACACCACGGCACGCCCGTCGTCCGGGTGTCCGCCGTCGACGTGCCCATGGTGACCAGCCTGCCGATCGGCGTGCCGAGCCCGAGAGTGCTCCACGCGCTCGCGGACTTCCGGCCCGACGTCGTGCACCTCGCGTCGCCGTTCGTGCTGGGCGCCTACGGTCTCAGAGCCGCGCGCAAGATCGACGTGCCGACGGTCGCGGTCTACCAGACCGACGTCGCCGGGTTCGCCGGCAACTACGGGCTCGGGCTGACGAAACGGGCGGCCTGGCGCTGGACCAAGCGCCTGCACACGCTCGCCGACCGCACGCTGGCGCCGTCGACCTCCGCGGTCGAGGCGCTGGAACTGCACGGTGTGCCGCGCGTGCACCGGTGGGGCCGCGGCGTCGACATCGACCTCTTCCGCCCGCGTGCCAAGCAGAACGACGAGCTCACCATCGGCTACGTCGGCCGCCTCGCGCCCGAGAAGCAGGTCCACCGGCTGAAGGAGCTGCACGACCTGCCCGGCGTGAAGCTGCGGATCGTCGGCGACGGCCCTGACCGCGAGCAGCTGGAGCGCGACCTGCCGAACGCGGAGTTCCTCGGCTTCCGCACCGGCCAGGCGCTGGCGGACGCCTACTCGTCGCTCGACGTCTTCATCCACACCGGGCCGCACGAGACGTTCTGCCAGGCCGTCCAAGAGGCGCTCGCGACCGGGCTGCCGGTGCTCGCGCCGAACGCCGGCGGCCCGCGCGACCTGGTCGCGCACGGGCGGACCGGCTACCTGTTCGAGGACGACATCGCGCAGTACGTCGACCTGTTGCGCGATCCGTTGCAGCGCAAGCGGTTCGGGCTCGCCGCCCGCAGGTCGGTGCTCTCCCGCACCTGGCCCGCGGTCTGCGACGAGCTGATGGGCCACTACGCCGCCGTCATCGGACTGACTCACCAGGCGGCGGCTTGAGGATCGTCCAGCTGGCCAACTTCTACGGACCGAAGTCGGGTGGCCTCCGCACGGCGTTGCACCACCTCGGCACCGGCTACGCGCAGTCGGGCCACGAGGTGGTGCTCGTGGTCCCCGGCGACCGCCGGGCCGACGAGGTGCTGCCCGGCGGCGTCCGGCGCATCACCCTGCCCGCGGTCAAGATCCCGTACACCGGCGGCTACCGCGTGGTGGACCCGTGGCGGGTGAAAGCCCTGATGGAGGACCTGAAGCCGGGCAGGCTGGAGGTCTCCGACCGGCTGACGCTGCGCGGCATGGGCACGTGGGCGAGCGACCGCGGCATCCCGAACGTCGTGATCTCCCACGAACGCCTCGACCGCCTGCTGCGGTTCGTGCTGCCGGAAGGCCCAGCCGAACGCGGCGCCGACTGGGCGAACCGCCGGATGGCCGCCTCCTACGACACGGTCGTCTGCACGACGGCGTTCGCCCGCGAGGAGTTCGACCGCATCGGCGCGCGCAACGTCACGCAGGTGCCGCTCGGCGTCGACCTGACGACGTTCACCCCGCACCGCCACTCCGCCGGCCTGCGCCGAGACCTGTTGCGGGGCAGCGAGAACCTGCTGATCCACTGTGGACGGTTGTCGCCGGAGAAGCACGTCGAACGCTCCGTCGACACCCTGGCCGAGCTGCACGAGCAGGGCCACTCCGCACGGCTGGTGATCGCGGGCGACGGACCGCGCCGGTCGGCGCTGGAGAAGCGCGCGGCGGGCCTGCCGGTGACGTTCCTCGGCTTCGTGAAGTCACGCGCGGACGTCGCCTCGCTGCTCGCCTCGGCTGACCTGTCGCTGGCACCGGGCCCGCACGAGACGTTCGGCCTGGCCGCCCTGGAGGCACTGGCGAGCGGCACGCCCGTCGTCGTCAGCCGCAGCAGCGCCCTGAAGGAGATCGTCCAGCCCTCGTGCGGCGCGGCGGTGGACGACCACGCGACGGCGTTCGCGACGGCCGCGCGGCACCTGCTGGCGTCGGGCTCGCGGGAGGCGGCGAGGGCGCGCGCGGAGGAGTACCCGTGGCACGCGGCGGTCGACGGCATGCTCACGGCCCTGAAAGTGCCCTGAAGGTGCCCTGAAGATGATCTCGGCGACCCTGACTTAGTCTCTAGGCATGTCGCGAGCCGGCTTGGACAAGAACCCCCGCGAGGTCGCCGAGATGTTCGACGGCGTGGCCAAGGGCTACGACCGCACGAACTCGGTCATGACGCTGGGCTTCGACCGCCGCTGGCGGGAGTGGAGCAGGCGGGTGCTCGACGCGCGCCCCGGCGAGAAGGTCCTCGACCTGGCCGCCGGCACCGCCGTCTCGACCGTCGAGTACGCCGAGTCGGGCGCCTGGTGCGTGGCCGCCGACTTCTCCGTGGGCATGCTCGCCTCGGGAGCCCACCGCCGCGTCCCGAAGGTGGCCGCGGACGCCCTGCGCCTGCCGTTCAGGGACGACTCCTTCGACGCCGTCACGGTGTCCTTCGGCATCCGCAACTTCAACGACACGGTCGTCGCCCTGCGCGAGATGGCCCGCGTGGTGAAGCCCGGCGGCCGGATGGTGATCTGCGAGGTCTCCACCCCGGTCTGGAAGCCGTTCCGCTTCGTCTACATGCGCTACCTGCTGAAGCTGCTGCCGTTCATCGCGCGCTTCGTCTCCTCGAACCCGGCGGCCTACTCCTACCTGGCCGAGTCGATGGCGTCGTGGCCGGACCAGCGCTCCCTGGCCGAGCTGATCTCGAAGGCCGGCTGGGAGGACGTGGCGTGGTTCAACCTGACCGGAGGCATGGTGGCGCTGCACAGGGCGACCAAGCCGAAGCCGAAGCGCGAAGGGGCCTGACGCGGGCACACCGCCCAGGTCACACTGGGTCGTGTGAACACGAACGACCTCGGTGAGAACCGCGGCACCGCCGTGCAGGCCGGGTACGTCGGGCACCTGTCGGTGGGCTCGGCGCCGGACACCCCGCCGGTGCCGAGACAGCTGCCGTTCGCGTCACCCGGCTTCGTCGGCCGCGCCGAGCACCTGGCCACCCTCGACCGGCTGCCGACCGACGACGGCACCACCGCGCTCGCCGCCGTGGTCGGCACCGCGGGCGTGGGCAAGACGTCGCTGGTCGTCAGGTGGGCGCGGGAGGCCCAGCGGCACTTCCCCGGCGGCACCCTGTACGCCAACCTGCGCGGCTACGGCCCCGGTCAGCCCGCCACCCCCGGCGAGGTGCTGGCCGACTTCCTCACCGCCCTCGGCGTCGCGCCCGAACGGGTCCCGCCGCACCAGGACGCCCGCGCCGCCCTCTACCGGTCGCTGCTGGCCGACCGGCGCGTCCTGGTCGTGCTCGACAACGCCAACGCCGTCAGCCAGCTGCGCCCGCTCCTGCCCGGCGGTTCCGGCTGCGTGGTGGTGACCAGCAGGTCCGACCTGCAGGGCCTCGAGATCGGCGAAGGGGCGCGGCGGATCCCGTTGCCGCTGCTCACCGGCGACGAGGCAGCGGACCTGGTCGCGACGGTGCTGGGGCCGCGGCCGGCCGACCCCGCCGCCGTCGCGGAGCTGGTCAGCGCCTGCGCGCGGCTGCCACTGGCGCTGCGGATCGCGGCGGGCCGCATCGCCGTCGACCCGCACGTCACGGTCACCGACCTCGTGGAGGAGCTGCGCGCACAACGGTGGGAGGCGCTGAGCGTCCCCGACGACGAACAGCACGCGGTGCGGACCGTGTTCGACTGGTCCTACCGCCGGCTGACTCCGGACCAGGCGCTGATGTTCCGCAGGATCGGCCTGCTGCCGGTGGAGACCTTCAGCGTGCACGTGTGCGCCGTGCTGTGCGACGTCGAGCCGCACGTCGCGCGCAGGCTGCTGGCGGCGCTGGCCGCGCAGCACCTCGTCGAGCCGCACGGCAAGGACCGCTACACCTGCCACGACCTGCTGCGCGCGTACGCCGCCGATCTCGCCGAGCAGGACGAGGACCGCGACGAGGTCGTCGACCGCCTGCTCGAATGGGTCGCCCACCACGCCAAGAAGGCGTTCCTGGTGCTCTTCCCCGACCGCGCCCACCTGCACGCCGGTGCGCGGGTGACCACCAGCACGAGCCTGGAGCTGGACTTCGCCGGCGACGACGCCGTGTGGGCCTGGGCGGACGCCGAGTTCGGCAACGCCGCCGCGCTGGTCAGGACCGCGGCGCGGCACGACCGGCCGGCGATCACGTTGCTCCTCGCCGACATCACCTGCGGCCAGCTGGGCCTCGTCGGCCGGTTCGACGAGGCGCTGGAGGTGTGCGGGATCGGCGTGCGCGCGGCGGCGGACCTCGGCGACCGGCGCGCGGAGTTCCTGATGGCGCAGCACCTCGGGCAGCTGCTGAGCGTCGTCAACGACTGGCAGCGGGCCGTCGAGGTCTACCTGGCCAACCTCACGACCGCCGAGGAGCTCGGCGATCCGGAGCTGGTCGCCGAGGTGCTCGGGCACCTGGGTTGGGTCCGCCTGGAGCTGGGGCGCCACGCCGAGGCGAGGTCCGACCTGGAACGCGCTCTGGAGTTCTGCCAGGCGGGCACCCGCACGCGCAGCTTCGTCGAGTTCTGCCTCAGCGGGGTGCACGCGGGGCTCGGCGACCCGGAGCAGGCCCTGCTGCACGCGGAGCGGAGTCTGCACCAGCTCGGCGAGGACAGGTTCCGCAGCTACGCGTGGCACGCCATGGCCCGCGCCAAGCAGGTGGCCGGCGACCACGCCGAGGCCGTCGAGCTGTGCGAACGCGCGCTGGAGCACGAAGACCGGCACGACAACCCGCGCAGCCACGCCCTCCTGCTGGAGCTGTTCGGGGAGTCCCTGCGCCAGGTCGGCGACCGGGACCGGGCGGCCGCCGTCTGGCGCGAGGCCCTGGCGATCTTCGAGGACCGCGGCGACCACCGGGCACCCGGCCTGCGCGAGCGCCTGGCGGCCCTGGTCTCAGCGAGCGCCGGTTAGAGTCGCGGAGGAGTCACGGCACACGTTAGGGAGTCTGGATGAGCAGGCGCGGGATCAACGAGGACGCCGACGTCATCGTGGTGGGGGCGGGACCGGCGGGCTCGACCGCGGCGACCTACCTGGCCAGGGCGGGCCTCGACGTGCTCCTCCTCGAGAAGAGCACCTTCCCCAGGGAGAAGGTCTGCGGCGACGGCCTCACCCCCCGAGGCGTCAAGCAACTCATCGACCTCGGCATCGACACCCGCGAGTCCAACGGCTGGCTGCACAACAAGGGCCTCCGCGTGGTCGGCGGCGGCGTCACGATGGAGCTCGACTGGCCGGACCTGGCCACGTTCCCGAACTACGGCGTGGTCCGCCCGCGGATGGACTTCGACGAGATGCTCGCGAACGCCGCGAAGGCGGCCGGCGCGCGCATGCACGAGGCCACCACGGTCACCAAGGCCATCATCGAGAACGGCCGGGTCGTCGGCGTCGAGGCCAAGCAGGGGCCGGAGAAGAACCCGGTCACCTACCGGGCGCCGATCGTCGTCGGCTGCGACGGTGTCTCCGCCCGCCTCGCGTTGTCCGTCGGCCTGCAGAAGGACGACGCCAAGCCCATGGGCGTCGCGGTCCGCCGGTACTACAACAGCCCGCGCACCAAGGACGACTACCTCGAGTCGCACCTCGAGCTGTGGGCGCCGGACGGGCAGCTGCTGCCCGGTTACGGCTGGATCTTCGGCATGGGCGACGGCAGCGTGAACGTCGGCCTGGGCATCCTCAGCACGTCGAAGGCCTACGGGACCACGGACTACCGCCAGCTCCTGCGCTCCTGGCTCGACGCCACGCCGGAGGAGTGGGGCTTCCGCGAGGAGAACGCGACCAGCCGCATCGGCGGCGCGGCGCTGCCCATGGGCCTCAACCGCAAGCCGCACTACCGCGCGGGCCTGGTGCTCGTCGGCGACGCCGGCGGCATGGTCAACCCGTTCAACGGCGAGGGCATCGGCTACGCCATGGAGTCGGCCAGGATCGCGTCCGAGTCGATCGTCCAGGCCCTCGCGCGCACCGGCGTCAACCGTGAACGGGCGCTGCACGGCTACCCGGTCCGGATCGAACAGGCGCTCGGCAGTTACTACCGGCTCGGCAACGTCTTCTCGAAGCTCATCGGGAACCCGGCGATCATGCGGACCGCAACGAAGTACGGAATGCCGCGGAAACGCCTGATGAAACTCGTGCTCAAGCTGCTCGCGGGCCTCTACGACCCCAAGGACGGCGACTCTATGGACCGCCTGATCGTGGCCGCTACGAAGCTCGCTCCGACGGCGTAAATTACTCCGATTAGGTGACGGCACCGGCTCAATACGAGCCGGTGCCGTTTCGTTTGTGTCCGGCATGTTAAAGCCCCAGGTCAGACCCTGTGACCTAGGTCATTTACAGGCGTTCTACACTGGCGATCGACCTTGTGAATCACTTCACAACAGTGTGCACAAGCTTGTGAACTGTTTCACAAGCGTTTGTTAGGTCCGCCTAACAAACGAGTCGCTGAACAACACCCTTAGGGTGCGGTCGACCGCGAGGAAAGGACGACGGAGCGTGCTTGACCCTTACCTCCCCCTCGTATTGATGTTCGCGCTAGCCGGGGCGTTCGCACTGTTCTCGGTGACCGCAGCGCCCTACATCGGACCCCGCCGCTACAACAAGGCGAAGCTCGACGCCTACGAGTGCGGCATCGAGCCGAGCCCGCAGCCGGTCGTGGGTGGTGGGCGCATGCCCGTCGCCTACTACCTGACGGCGATGCTCTTCATCTTGTTCGACATCGAAATGGTGTTCCTCTACCCGTTCGCCGTGGCTGCCGACAAGCTCGGCCTGTTCGGGCTGGTGGAGATCGTGCTGTTCGTCGCAACGCTGGGCTTCGCGTACGTCTACGTGTGGCGCCGCGGCGGCCTCGACTGGAACTGAGGAAGTCATGGGTCTCGAGGAGAAGCTCCCGAACGGCGTCCTGCTGGCCAGTGTGGAGAAGCTGGTCAACTGGACCCGCAAGTCCTCGCTCTGGCCTGCCACCTTCGGCCTGGCCTGCTGCGCCATCGAGATGATGACGACAGGTGGTCCCCGCTACGACCTCGCCCGCTTCGGCATGGAGGTCTTCAGGGCCTCACCGCGCCAGGCGGACCTGATGATCGTCGCGGGTCGCGTCACCAACAAGATGGCGCCGGTGCTGCGGCAGATCTACGACCAGATGCCCGAGCCGCGCTGGGTGCTGGCGATGGGCGTGTGCGCCAGCAGTGGCGGCATGTTCAACAACTACGCGGTGGTGCAGGGCGTCGACCACGTCGTCCCCGTCGACATGTACCTGCCCGGCTGCCCGCCGCGGCCGGAGATGCTGATCGACGCGATCCTCAAGATCCACGCCAAGATCATGGACGAGCCGCTGGGCGCCGTGCGCGCCAAGGCGCTCGCCGACTCGGGCTACCGCACCGACCTCATCCCGTCGTCCGAGCGTTTTGCGAGGAAGAAGTGACCGAGCCAGGGGGAGAGCACTCCAGCGTCAACCGCGCGGGAGAGGACCTCGACAAGACCAACGGCACCGAGGCCAGGGCGAAGGCGCCGATCTTCGCGGGCAAGGAGCGCAAGGGCCTCTTCGGCGTCACCGGTTCCGGTGACACGTCCGGCTTCGGCGGCCTGCGCCTGCCCGCCCACGTGGCCGCTCCGTCCGAGCGCCCGTACGGCGGCTGGTTCGACGAGGTCGCGGACGAGCTCTTCGCCGCGATCAGCGAGAAGGGCCTGCCCGCCGACACGGTGCAGCAGGTGACGGTCGACCGCGGCGAGATCACCTTCTACCTCAAGCCGGAGACGCTGCTGGAGGTCGCGCGGATCTTCCGCGACACCCCGTCGCTGCGCTTCGAGCTCTGCAGCTCGGTGTCCGGTGTGGACTACGGCGCCGACGTGCCGCAGCGCCTGCACTCGGTCACCCACCTCACGTCGATGACCTACCGCCGCCGCGTGCGGCTGGAGGTCGCGGTCGACGTCGAGCACCCGCACGTGCCGAGCCTCGTCGAGGTCTACCCGACGGCGGACTGGCAGGAGCGCGAGACCTGGGACATGTTCGGGATCGTCTACGACGGTCACCCCGGACTGACCCGCATCCTCATGCCGGACGACTGGGACGGCCACCCGCAGCGCAAGGACTACCCGCTGGGCGGCATCCCGGTCGAGTACAAGGGCGCGGAGATCCCTCCGCCGGACCAGAGGCGGTCGTACTCATGACCGAGCGACTTTCCGACGTCACCACCGGGACGAACACCAGCGCCACCGGGAGCGACAGCACGGACGACGTCGACACCCGCACCGAGCGTCCCGAGATCGCGGACTCCCGGAAGACCACCGAGGGCACCGTCTACACGGTGACCGGCGGCGACTGGGACGAGGTGCTGGCGGACGCGGTCCACGACGAGCGCATCGTCATGAACCTCGGCCCGCAGCACCCGTCGACGCACGGCGTGCTGCGCCTGGTCCTGGAGCTCGAGGGCGAGACGGTCACGCACGCCCGCAGCGTCATCGGGTACCTGCACACCGGCATCGAGAAGAACCTCGAGTACCGCAACTGGGTCCAGGGCGTCACCTTCATCACGCGCACCGACTACCTGGCGCCGCTGCACCACGAGGCCGCCTACTGCATGTCGGTCGAGAAGCTGCTCGGCATCACGGTGCCGGACAAGGCGCAGGCGATCCGCGTGCTGCTGATGGAGATCAACCGCATCAGCTCGCACCTCGTCGCGCTCGCCACCGGCGGCATGGAGCTCGGTGCCCTCACCGGCATGACCTCCGGCTTCCGCGAGCGCGAGGAGGCCCTGCACCTGCTGGAGCACCTCACCGGCCTGCGCATGAACCACGCGTTCATCCGCCCCGGCGGTCTCTCGCAGGACCTCCCGGACGACGCGGTCGAGAAGATCACCGCGTTCGTCAAGGTCATGGAGAAGCGGCTCCCGGACTACGACAAGCTGCTCACCGGCCAGCCGATCTGGCGTAACCGCCTCGCGGGCGTGGGCTACCTGCCCGTCGACGCGTGCCTCGCGCTGGGCATCACCGGCCCGATCCTGCGTTCCGCCGGCCTCGCCTGGGACCTGCGCAAGATCGAGCCGTACAGCGGCTACGAGAACTACAGCTTCGACGTCCCCACCTCGAACGCGGCGGACTGCTTCGCGCGGTACCTCCTGCGCCTCGAGGAGATGCACCAGTCGCTGAAGATCATCAAGCAGGTCGTGAAGAGCCTGCCCACCGGTCCGGTGATGGTCGAGGACGCCAAGATCGCGTGGCCCGCGCAGCTCACGATCGGCAGCGACGGCATGGGCAACTCGCTCGAGCACGTCCGCAAGATCATGGGCCAGTCCATGGAGTCCCTGATCCACCACTTCAAGCTGGTGACCGAGGGCTTCAAGGTGCCGTCCGGCCAGGTGTACGTGCCGGTCGAGTCGCCGCGCGGCGAGCTGGGCTACCACGTCGTCTCCGACGGCGGCACCCGGCCGATGCGCGTGCACGTCCGCGAACCAAGCTTCGTGAACCTCCAGTCGATGCCCGCGATGTGCGAGGGCGGCATGGTCGCCGACGTGATCGCCGCCGTCGCCTCGATCGACCCGGTGATGGGTGGTTGCGACCGATGACTCAAGCTCCCGAAAGCGTCGTCTTCGACCAGGCGACGGTGGACCGCGCGCAGGCGATCGTCGCCCGCTACCCGCAGGCCCGCAGCGCCCTGCTGCCGATGCTGCACCTGGTGCAGTCGGTCGAGGGGTACGTCTCCCAGGACGGCATCCGGTTCTGCGCAGGGCAGCTCGACCTCTCCGAGGCCGAGGTCAGCGCGGTCGCGACGTTCTACACGATGTACAAGCGCCGCCCGTGCGGCGAGCACCTCGTGAGCGTCTGCACCAACACGCTGTGCGCGGCGCTGGGCGGCGACGACATCTACAAGACCCTCAAGGACCACCTCGGCGTGGGCCACGAGGAGACCGCGGGCGAGCCGGGCACGCCGGGCTCGATCACCCTGGAGCACGCCGAGTGCCTCGCCGCGTGCGACCTCGGCCCGGTTCTCCAGGTGAACTACGAGTTCTACGACAACCAGACGCCCGAGAAGGCGCTGGGACTCGTGCAGGCGCTGCAGTCGGGGGAGAAGCCCGACCCGACCCGCGGCGCCCCGCTCACCGACTTCAAGCAGGCCGAGCTCCAGCTCGCCGGGTTCTTCGAGGGTCGCGACGCCGACCTCGACGGCCCGTCGGCGGCGCCGGAGTCGCTGGCCGGTGCGCGAATCGCCCAGGAACGCGGCTGGGACGCGCCGGAGATGCCGTCCGACCCCGAGTTCCCCGCCCTGCCGGAAAAGAAGTAGGGATCGCACATGGTTGACCCGCTGACTCCCGTTCTCACCAAGCGCTGGACCGAGCCCAGGTCCTGGACCATGGAGACCTACGAGCGCACCGGTGGCTACACCGCGCTGCCGAAGGCGCTCAAGGCCCACCCCGACCAGCTCATCCAGCAGTGCAAGGACTCCGGACTGCGCGGCCGCGGCGGCGCGGGGTTCCCCACCGGCATGAAGTGGGGCTTCATCCCGCAGGGCGACGGCAAGCCGCACTACCTCGTCATCAACGCCGACGAGGGCGAGCCGGGCACCTGCAAGGACATCCCCACGATGATGGCGGACCCGCACTCGCTGATCGAGGGCGTGATCATCACGTCGTACGCGATCCGCGCGAACTTCGCGGCGATCTACGTCCGCGGTGAGGTCCTGCACTGCATCCGCCGCCTCAACGCGGCGGTGCGCGAGGCGTACGCCAAGGGCTACCTGGGCAAGGACATCCTCGGCAGCGGGTTCGACCTCGACCTCGTCGTGCACGCCGGCGCCGGCGCGTACATCTGCGGCGAGGAGACCGCGCTGCTCGACTCGCTGGAGGGCCGCCGCGGCCAGCCGCGGCTCAAGCCGCCGTTCCCCGCGACCTCGGGCCTCTACGCGTCGCCCACCGTGGTGAACAACGTCGAGACGATCGCGTCGGTTCCCTTCATCGTCAACGGTGGCGCGGACTGGTTCCGCACGATGGGCCGCGACCGGTCGCCCGGTCCGAAGATCTACTCGCTGTCGGGCCACGTCACGAACCCCGGCCAGTACGAGGCGCCGATGGGCACGACGCTCCGTCAGCTGCTCGACATGGCCGGCGGCATGAAGGACGGCGTCCCGCTGAAGTTCTGGACGCCGGGTGGCTCGTCCACCCCGCTGTTCACCGCGGAGCACCTCGACGTGCCGCTGGACTTCGAGGGTGCCGCCGAGGCCGGTTCCATGCTCGGCACGACGGCGCTGCAGATCTTCAACGAGACCGTGTCCGTGCCGTGGGCCGTCATGAAGTGGACGGAGTTCTACAAGCACGAGTCGTGCGGCAAGTGCACGCCGTGCCGCGAGGGCACGTACTGGCTCGTGCAGATCCTGCAGCGGATGGTGGCGGGCAACGGCACGGCGAGCGACATCGACACGTTGCTCGACGTCTGCGACAACATCCTCGGCCGTTCCTTCTGCGCGCTCGGTGACGGTGCCGTCAGCCCGATCACCAGTGGCATCAAGTACTTCAAGGACGAGTTCCTGGCCCTGTGCGACCAGAACTCCAAGGTCCTGGCTGGAGCGAACGCATGACCATCGCCCCTGACAAGAACTCCACCGAGCTCGTCGTGCCCGAGGGCCACGTCAAGCTGGTCATCGACGGTGTGGAGGTGGTGGCCCCCAAGGGTGAGCTGCTGATCCGCACGGCCGAGCGCCTCGGCACGGTCATCCCGCGCTTCTGCGACCACCCGCTGCTGGAGCCCGCGGGCGCCTGCCGCCAGTGCCTCGTCGAGGTCGAGATGGGCGGCCGGCCGATGCCGAAGCCGCAGGCCTCCTGCACGATGACGGTCGCGGACGGCATGGTCGTGAAGACCCAGCTGACCTCGCCGGTCGCGGACAAGGCCCAGCAGGGTGTGATGGAGCTGCTGCTCATCAACCACCCGCTGGACTGCCCGATCTGCGACAAGGGCGGTGAGTGCCCGCTGCAGAACCAGGCGCTCGCCCACGGCCGCAGCGACTCCCGCTTCCACGAGCACAAGCGGACGTTCCCGAAGCCGATCAACATCTCCACGCAGGTGCTGCTCGACCGCGAACGCTGCGTGCTCTGCCAGCGCTGCACCCGGTTCTCCGCGCAGATCGCCGGCGACCCGTTCATCGAGCTGCTCGAGCGCGGTGCGCAGCAGCAGATCGGTGTGGCGAAGGAGAAGCCGTTCCAGAGCTACTTCTCCGGCAACACCATCCAGATCTGCCCGGTCGGCGCGCTCACCAGCGCCGCCTACCGGTTCCGCGCCCGGCCGTTCGACCTCGTGTCGACGCCGAGCGTCTGCGAGCACTGCTCCTCCGGCTGCGCCGAGCGCACCGACTGGCGGCGCGGCAAGGTGCAGCGCAAGCTCGCCGGCGACGACCCGCAGGTCAACGAGGAGTGGATCTGCGACAAGGGCCGGTTCGCCTTCCGCTACGCCACCGCCGACGACCGCATCAAGCGGCCGCTGGTGCGCGACGCGGAGACCGGTGAGCTGCGCGAGTCCTCGTGGACCGAGGCGTTGCAGGTCGCCGCGGCGGGTCTGACGGCGGCGCGCGACGCGCACGGCGTCGGCGTGCTGACCGGTGGCCGGCTGACCGTCGAGGACGCCTACGCGTACTCGAAGTTCGCCCGGATCGCGTTGCGCACCAACGACATCGACTTCCGCGCCCGGCCGCACAGCGCCGAGGAGCTGGAGTTCCTGTCCGGCACCACGGTGTTCACCAACCCGGACAACGGCGTCACCTTCGCCGGCATCGAGTCCGCGCCGGCCGCGCTGCTGGTCGCGTTCGAGCCGGAGGAAGAGGCGCCGATCGTCTTCCTGCGCCTGCGCAAGGCCGCTCGCAAGGGCACCACGAAGGTCTTCCACCTCGGCCAGTACACGACCCCGGCCGTCGAGAAGACCTACGGCACGCTGCTCGCCTGCGTGCCCGGTGCCGAGGCGAACGCCGTCAACGCGTTGCCGGAGCACGCTTCCGACGTCGTCGAGCTGCTGTCGAAGCCCGGCGCGGTGATCCTCGTCGGCGAGCGCGCCGCCGAGATCCCCGGCGCGTTCACCGCGGTCGCCCGCCTCGCGGAGCGCACCGGTGCCCAGGTCGCGTGGATCCCGCGCCGTGCCGGTGAGCGCGGTGCGCTCGCGGTCGGTGCCGTCCCGAACCTGCTGCCCGGTGGCCGCCACGTCGCGAACACCGCTGCCCGCACCGAGGTCGAGCGCACCTGGGGCGTCGAGGAGGGCTCGCTGCCCGCGACGCCGGGCCGCGACACCACGGGCATCCTCGACGCCCTGGTCAACGGTCAGATGTCCGGCCTGGTGGTCGGCGGCGTCGACCCGTTCGACCTGCCGGACCCCGCGCTCGCCGAGAAGGCGCTGGCGGAGGCCGGTTTCATCGTCAGCCTGGAGCTGCGTCCGAGCGCGGTCACCGCGCACGCCGACGTCGTGCTCCCGATCGCCCCCGCGGTCGAGAAGGCCGGCAGCTACCTCAACTGGGAGGGCCGCCGCCGCGAGTTCGGCACGACCCTCGAAGGCACCGGTTCCCTGCCGGACTGCCGCGTGCTCGACACCCTCGCGGTGGAGATGGACGCGGACCTGTTCACGCAGACGCCCGCCGCCTCGGCCGCCGACCTGGCCCGCCTGGGCGAGGGCGCCGTCACCGGGTCCTCGCTCAACGTCGCCGCGCCACTGCAGTCCCCGGCCGGTGCCGGCAAGGCCGTGCTGGCCACGTGGCACCGCCTGATCGGCAACGGCTCGCTGCAGGTGGACGAACCGCACCTCGCCGGCACGGCCCGCCCGGTCGTCGCGAAGGTCGCGGAGGCCACCGCGGCTCAGTTCGGCCTCGAGACCGGTGGCTGGGTGACGGTCTCCACGGAGCGCGGCGCGATCACGCTCCCGGTCGAGACCGACGACCTGCCCGAGGGCGTCATCTGGCTGCCCACCAACTCGGGTGACGTGTCCGTCCGGGCCACGCTCGGCGCCGGCCACGGCTCGATCGTCTCCGTCAGCGGAGGAAAGTCATGATCCAGCACGTCTTCGCAGCGGGGAACGGCGACACCGGGAGGTTGCTCGCGGACGACCCGATCTGGCTGATCCTGGTCAAGGTCGTCGCGATCTTCGCCCTCCTCGTGGTCATGACCCTGTTCATGATCAACTGGGAGCGCAAGGTCGTCGCGCGCATGCAGCACCGCCCCGGCCCCAACCGGGTCGGCCCGAACGGCTGGCTGCAGTCGCTCGCGGACGGTCTGAAGCTCGCGTTCAAGGAGGACATCCGCCCGGTCCTCGCGGACAAGTGGGTGTTCTTCCTCGCCCCGGTGATCTCCTGCATCCCCGCGTTCCTCGCGTTCTCGGTGATCCCGCTCGGCGGACCGGTGAGCATCGGCGGCGAGTGGACCACGCTGCAGCTCGTCGACCTCCCGGTCGGCGTGCTGGTGGTGCTCGCCTGCTCCTCGATCGGCGTCTACGGCATCGTGCTGTCCGGCTGGGCCTCCGGCTCGCCGTACCCGCTGCTCGGCGCCCTGCGGTCGGCCGCGCAGGTGATCTCCTACGAGATCGCGATGGGTCTGTCGATCGTCGCGGTGATCATGTTCACCGGCTCGATGTCGACAGGTGACATCGTGAACGCGCAGGCCTCGACCGTGCTCGGGGTGTTCCCCGGCTGGTTCGGCCTGCTGCTGTTCCCCAGCTTCGTGATCTACGTGGTGTCGATGGTCGGCGAGACCAACCGCGCGCCGTTCGACCTCCCCGAGGCCGAGTCGGAGCTCGTCGGTGGCTTCCACACGGAGTACAGCTCGCTGAAGTTCGCGCTGTTCTTCCTCGCCGAGTACGTCAACATGGTCACCGTCTCGGCGCTCGCGACCACGCTCTTCCTCGGCGGCTACCACGCCCCGTGGAGCGGCGAGACCATGAACACCGGCTGGTGGGGCCTGCTGTGGTTCATCCTCAAGACGTTGTTCTTCCTCTTCCTCTTCATCTGGCTGCGCGGCACGCTGCCCCGCCTGCGCTACGACCAGTTCATGAAGCTCGGCTGGAAGGTGCTCGTCCCGACGAGCCTCGTCTGGATCATGGCCGTCGCGGTCATCCGCACCGGCGCGATCCAGCAGCTCTCCACGGCGCAGCGGCTCATCGCGCTTGGCGTGGTCGTCGGCCTCGTGCTGTTGCTCTCGTTCCTGCTGCCGGACAAGAAGGTCGTCGACACCAAGGGCGTTCCGCTCGCGGGGTCCGGCTTCCCGGTCCCGCCGCTCGACCTCGAGGTCCCCAGGGCAGCGCCCAAGCGCAAGGTCAAGGTCGCCACCATCCCCGCGGAGAAGGCAGCCGTCACCACCGGTAAGGAGGCTGAGTAGGGATGTTCGAGTCCGTCAAAGGCTTCGGCGTCACCTTCGGCACCATGTTCAAGAAGGTGGTGACCGAGAAGTACCCCGAGGTCAAGAAGGTGACCGCGCCGCGGTTCCACGGCCGTCACCAGCTGAACCGGCACCCGGACGGGCTGGAGAAGTGCGTCGGCTGCGAGCTGTGCGCGTGGGCCTGCCCGGCCGACGCGATCTTCGTCGAGGGTGGCGACAACACCGAGGAAGCGCGCTTCTCGCCCGGTGAGCGCTACGGCGCCGACTACCAGATCAACTACCTGCGCTGCATCGGCTGCGGCCTGTGCATCGAGGCCTGCCCGACCCGGTCGCTCACGATGACGAACGAGTACGAGCTCGCCGACGACAACCGCCAGGACCTGATCTTCACGAAGGAGGACCTGCTCGCCCCGCTGCTGCCCGGCATGGAGCAGCCGCCGCACCCGATGCGGCTGGGCGACAACGAGCAGGACTACTACGTCAACGGCCCGCGGCTCGCCAAGGAGGGTCAGCAGTGAGCCTCCTGACCTTCCTCGCGCAGCAGCCGGAGCCCGTGCAGCGCGTGGTCGACACCGTCACCACCGGCGAGGCCGTCGCGTTCTGGGTGCTCGGCCCGCTGGCCCTGGCCGGCGCGCTGGGCATGCTCTTCGCGCGCAACGCCGTGCACTCCGCGCTCTGGCTCGTCGTCACGATGCTCAGCCTCGGTGTGCTGTACATGATCCAGCAGGCGCCGTTCCTCGGCTTCGTGCAGATCATCGTCTACACCGGCGCGATCATGATGCTGTTCCTGTTCGTGCTCATGATGGTCGGCAGGGACAGCTCGGACTCCGTCGTCGAGGTCATCCGCGGCCAGCGGCTCGCGGCCGCGCTGCTCGGCATCGGGTTCGCCGTGCTGCTGGTCGGTTCCGTCGGCCGCGCGCTCACCTCGGTCGAGCCCGCCGGTCTGCGGGAGGCGAACACCACCAACGGCGGCAACGTCGGCAACATCGGCCAGAAGCTCTTCACGGACTACCTGTTCGCGTTCGAGCTCACCTCCGCGCTGCTGATCACCGCCGCGCTCGGCGCGATGATCCTCGCCTTCGTCGGCAGGGACGGCAAGCCCGCCAAGAAGACGCAGAAGGAGCTCGTCGAGGAGCGCTTCCAGGACGGCAAGCGGGTCGGGTCCCTCCCCGGTCCCGGCGTCTTCGCCACCGCGAACTCGGTGGCCACCCCCGCCCTGCTGCCCGACGGCAGCGTGTCGGAGGAGTCGCTGTTCGAGGTCATCGAGGCGACCGACAAGTCCGTGCTGTCGGACGACGTCTCCGAGGTCGCGGGCACCGGGCACCAGCCGGACTCGCACGCGCTCAAGGGAAGTGAGTCGTGACTCCCACGTACTACCTGCTGCTGTCGGCTCTGCTGTTCAGCATCGGCGCCGTCGGCGTCCTGGTCCGCCGCAACGCCATCGTGGTCTTCATGTGCGTCGAGCTCATGCTCAACGCGGTCAACCTGAGCCTCGTGACGTTCGCGCGGATCAACGGCTCGCTCGACGGTCAGGTGATGGCGTTCTTCGTGATGGTCGTCGCCGCGGCGGAGGTCGTCGTCGGCCTCGCGATCATCATGTCCATCTTCCGGACGCGTCGCTCGGCCTCGGTCGACGACTCGAACCTGCTGAAGTACTGAGGGGTCACCGGTGACGGAACCTGTTGTCGCCAGCGGGGTCGCGAGCTTCGCCTGGCTGTTGTTGGCGCTGCCCGCGTTCGGTGCGGCGGTGCTGTTGGTTGGCGGCAAGCGCGCCGACAAGTGGGGCCACCTGCTCGGCAGCGGCGTGCTCATCGCGTCGTTCGCCTACGCGCTCGCGCTCTTCTTCTCGACGGTCGGCATCTCGAACCCCGAGGAGCGGGTGCAGAACCTGCACCTGTGGGACTGGATCGACGTCAACGCGCTGACCGTCGAGTTCGGACTGCGGCTCGACCCGCTGTCGCTCACGTTCGTGCTGCTGATCACCGGTGTGGGCTCGCTGATCCACATCTACTCGATCGGCTACATGGCGCACGAGGAGGGCAGGCGCAAGTTCTTCGCCTACCTCAACCTCTTCGTCTCCGCGATGCTCCTGCTGGTGCTGGGCAACGGTTTCGTGACCCTGTACTTCGGCTGGGAGGGCGTCGGTCTCGCCTCGTACCTGCTGATCGGCTGGTACCAGTACAAGCCGGAAGCGGCGTCGGCGGCCAAGAAGGCCTTCCTGATGAACCGCGTCGGTGACCTGGGCCTCGCGATCGCGATCTTCCTGATGTTCAACAAGCTCGGAACCACGCAGTACACCGAGGTCTTCAGCCGCGTCGGCGAGTTCTCCTCGGCCGAGGTCCTCGCGATCACGCTGCTGCTGCTCCTGGGCGCCTGCGGCAAGTCGGGCCAGTTCCCGCTCCAGGCCTGGCTGCCGGACGCGATGGCCGGCCCGACCCCGGTGTCCGCCCTGATCCACGCGGCGACGATGGTCACCGCGGGCGTGTACCTCATCGCCCGCTCGAACCCGCTCTACAACCTGAGCGAGGACGGCCGCCTGGTCGTCATGATCATCGGTGGCGTCACGCTGCTGATCGGCTGCATCATCGGTTGCGCCTACGACGACTTCAAGAAGGTCCTGGCGTACTCGACGGTCTCGCAGATCGGCTACATGATCCTCGCCGTGGGCCTCGGCCCGGTCGGTTACGCGCTCGGCATCATGCACCTGCTGACGCACGGCTTCTTCAAGGCCGGGCTCTTCCTCGGTGCCGGTTCGGTCATGCACGGCATGAACGACGAGGGCAACATCCGCCGGATGGGCGGGCTCTACAGGTACCTGCCGATCACCTTCGTCACCTGGACGCTCGGCTACCTCGCCCTGATCGGCATCCCGCCGTTCGCGGGCTACTTCTCGAAGGACGCCATCATCGCGGCGGCGTTCACCGGGGAGGGCTGGCGCCCGTACGTCTTCGGCGGTGTCGCACTGCTCGGTGCCGCGCTGACCGCGTTCTACATGACGCGCCTGCTGATCCTCGTCTTCCTCGGCCAGCCCCGCTGGAAGGACCTGAAGGCGGAGAACGGCAAGGACTACCACCCGCACGAGTCCCCGCTGTCGATGACCGTCCCGATGATCATCCTCGCGGTCGGCTCGATCGGTGGCGGCTGGTTCCTCTCCTCCGGCGGTCGTCTCGCCGGGTGGCTCGAGCCCTCGCTGGGCGAGCTGAAGGAGGAGCACGGCGTCATCTCGCACGGCCTGGTCGGGATCCTGACCGTCGTGCTCGCGGTTCTCGGCGCCGGTCTCGCGTTCCTGCTCTTCGGCCGCCGCAAGCAGCCGGTCGAACGGCCGGTCCGCGTGTCGTTCCCGGTGCGCGCGGCCCGTGCGGACCTCTACGGCAACGCACTCAACGAGGCCCTCTTCGCGCGGCCGGGCACCTGGCTCACCCGCGCGCTGGTGTACCTCGACCTCAAGGGCGTCGACGGTGTCGTGAACGGCACGGCGGCGCTGCTCGGCGGTAGCTCCGGCCGGTTGCGCAGGCTGCAGACCGGGTTCGTCCGCTCCTACGCACTGTCCATGCTGCTGGGCTCGATCTTCGTGCTCGGGGCGCTCCTGGTGGTGAGGTTCTCGTGACCTGGGTTCTGATCGCACTGCTGGTGGTGCCGCTGGTCGGCGCACTGGTGGTGGCGTTCCTGCGCAAGAACGACCGCACGGCCAAGCTCGCCGCACTGGCGGTCTCGCTCGTCGAGCTCGTGCTCGCGGTCCTGCTGTGGACCGCCTACGACCCCGGCGGCGACCGCATCCAGCTCGCCACCGGGGTGACCTGGATCGAGTCGTTCGGCGTCCGGCTCTCGTTCGGCGTCGACGGCATTGCGCTCGTGATGATCGCGGTCATCGCGCTGCTGATCCCGCTGGTGATCGGTGCCGGCTGGACCGAGAAGCTGCCCGCCGGCCGTTCGCAGGGCGGGTACCTCGCGCTGATCCTGGTGCAGGAGGCCGTGACGGTCGCGGTGTTCGCCGCCACCGACGTCTTCCTGTTCTACGTGCTGTTCGAGGTCATGCTCATCCCGATGTACTTCCTGATCGGCGGCTACGGCGGCGCGCGCAGGCAGTACGCGGCGGTCAAGTTCTTCCTGTACTCGTTCCTCGGCGGCCTGATCATGCTGGCCTCCGCGATCGGCGCCTACGCGATGGCGTCGGACGAGCTCGGCAAGGGCACGTTCGACTGGGCGACGCTCGTGAAGGTGGTCAGCGACGCCGACTCGACGACGCAGACCTGGCTGTTCCTCGGCTTCTTCCTGGCGTTCGCGATCAAGGCGCCGCTCGTGCCGTTCCACACCTGGCTGCCCGACGCCGCGGCCGAGGCGCCCATCGGCGTCACGGTGATCGTCGTCGGCATCCTCGACAAGGTCGGCACGTTCGGCATGCTGCGCTACCTGCTGCCGATGTTCCCGGAGGCGTCCAAGAACCTGGCGCCGTTCGTGCTCGTGCTCGCGGTGGCCGGCGTCCTCTACGGGTCGCTGCTCGCCACGGGCCAGCGGGACATGAAGCGGTTCCTCGCCTACGTCTCGATCGCCCACTTCGGCTTCATCGCCCTCGGCATCTTCTCCTTCACGTCGCAGGCGGGCGTGGGCTCGGTGTCGTACATGCTCAACCACTCGATCTCGACCGGCATGCTGATCCTGGTGATCGGCATGGTGATCGCGCGCGGTGGTTCGTCGCAGATCTCCGACTACGGCGGCATGTCGAAGGTGGCGCCGCTGCTCGCGGGCATGCTGCTGATCTCCGGCCTGACCACGCTGTCGCTGCCGGGCACGAACTCGTTCGTCTCCGAGTTCCTGGTGCTGATCGGCTCGTTCCCGACGCGGCCGGTCTACACGATCATCGCCACCGTCGGCATGGTGCTCGCGGCGCTCTACGTGCTGTGGCTCTACCAGCGGGTCATGACCGGCCCGCTGCGCGGAGACGCCCTCGTGGGTGCCGCCGCGGGTCCGGGTGCCGTCGGCGACCCGGAGCGCAAGACGACGATCGGTGACCTGACCAAGCGGGAGATCGCGGTTCTCGCACCGCTCGTTGTCATCGTGCTGGCGCTCGGGTTCTACCCGCAGCCGGTGCTCGACGTCATCACCCCGACTGTCGGGGCGACGCTGACCGAGGTCGGCGTGACCGACCCGGTCTCCGTGCAGGAAGGCAAGTGACGTGAACCTTTTCGTCGCTCAGGCGCAACAGATCGAGGCGCCGGAGATCCACTACAACGCCATCGCACCGGTGCTGATCGTGCTCGGCGCCGCCTGCGTCAGCGTGTTGCTGGAAGCGTTGCTGCCCAAGCACCAGCGGTGGGCCGTGCAGCTCCTGCTGTCGCTCGTCTCCCTGGTCGCGGCCACCGGCACGCTGATCCTGTACGCGAACTCCGCCGACCGACCCGAGCAGGGTGTCGCGACGCTGGCGGGCGTGATCGCCGTCGACACGCCGTCGCTCTTCCTGTGGGGAACGCTGCTGGTGCTGGCGTTCGGGTCGATCCTGCTGATCGCCGACCGCTCGGTCGAACCCGGCGGCGCGTTCGTGGCGCAGGCCGCGATCCGTCCCGGCACGGTCCAGGACCGGGCGCAGGCCACGAAGACCGGCATGCAGACCGAGGTCTTCCCGCTCACGCTGTTCGCGCTCGGCGGCATGATGACGTTCGTCGCGGCGAACGACCTGCTGACGATGTTCATCGCGCTGGAAGTCCTGTCGCTGCCGCTGTACCTGCTGTGCGGCCTGGCCCGCCGCCGTCGCCTGCTCTCGCAGGAGGCGGCCGTGAAGTACTTCCTGCTCGGCGCTTTCGCGTCCGCGTTCTTCCTCTACGGCGTGGCCCTGCTCTACGGCTACGCGGGTTCGGTGAAGCTCTCGGCCATCGCGACCGCGGCCGCCGGCACGGACCGCTCCGACACGCTGCTGTTCGCGGGCTTCGGCCTGCTGGTGGTGGGCCTGCTGTTCAAGGCCGCCGTCGGTCCGTTCCACGCCTGGACCCCGGACGTGTACCAGGGCGCGCCGACGCCGGTGACGGCGTTCATGGCCGCCTGCACCAAGGTCGCCGCGTTCGGCGGCATCCTGCGCGTGCTCACGGTGGCGTTCGAGAACACCCAGTGGGAGTGGCGCGGCGTGCTGTACGGCGTCGCCGTCGTCTCGATGGTGATCGGCGCGGTCCTGGGTCTCACGCAGACCGACGTGAAGCGCATGATCGCGTACTCGTCGGTGGCGCACGCGGGTTTCCTGCTGATCGGCTCGATCGCGCTCGTGCCGAACGGCGAGGGCGTGAGCGCGACGATGTTCTACCTGCTGGCGTACGGCTTCACCACGATCGCCGCGTTCGGCATCGTGTCGCTGGTCCGCAACTCGGACGGCGAGGCGACGCACCTGTCGCAGTGGGCGGGTCTCGCGAAGCGGTCGCCGATCGTGGCGGGCACCTTCACGTTCCTGCTGCTGGCGCTCGCCGGCATCCCGCTGACGTCCGGCTTCATCGGCAAGTTCGTCGTGTTCAGCGCGGCGATCGAGGCCGGTCTGACGCCGCTCGTGGTGGTCGCCCTGGTGGCTTCGGCCGTCGCGGCGTTCTTCTACCTGCGGGTGATCGTGCTGATGTACTTCAGCGACCCGGCGACGGACGGCCCGACCGTCACGGTGCCCGGTGCGTTCACCACGATCGCGATCACGCTGGGTGCCGTCGTGACCCTGGTGCTGGGTTTGTGGCCCACGTTGGTGCTCGATTGGGCGGGTACCGGCACCTTCCTCAGCTAGGTGTACGTAGTCTGCTGGTGTGACCAGTAGCGAGCATGTGGGACCGGGGTTCGCGTTGGTGGACCCCGTGCTCACCGAGGTAGTCCAGGACGGCCTTGCCGAGGTGGAGCGCAACCTGCACGACGTCGTGCAGAGCGAGTTCCACCCGGTCACCGAGACCTCTCTTCACCTGGTGGAGGCGGGCGGGAAGCGCATCCGCCCGCTCTTCACACTGCTCGCATCGCAGTTCGGCGCCGACTGGAACCGCGAGCAGGTCGTCAAGGCGGCCACTGTGGTCGAGCTCACCCACCTCGCGACCCTCTACCACGACGACGTCATGGACGAGGCGACCATGCGGCGCGGCGCCGAGTCCGCGAACGCCAAGTGGGACAACAGCATCGCGATCCTCACGGGTGACTTCCTGTTCGCCCACGCGTCCCGGCTGACCGCCGACCTGGGGACGGACGCGGCGCGGATCATCGCGGAGACGTTCTCGGTCCTGGTGACGGGCCAGATGCGCGAGACCGTCGGCCCGAAGCCCGGCGAGGACCCGATCTCCCACTACCTCAAGGTGATCGAGGAGAAGACCGGCGTCCTGATCGCCACCGCGGCGCGGTTCGGCGGCATGTTCTCCGACGCGACCGAGGAGCAGGTCGACGCCCTGCGCGCGTACGCCGAGGTGATCGGCGCGGCGTTCCAGATCTCCGACGACGTCATCGACATCGCCTCGCCGTCGGTCGAGTCCGGCAAGACGCCGGGCACCGACCTGCGCGAGGGCGTGAAGACGCTGCCGATGCTCTACGCGCTCGCGGACCCGGCCGAGACGCGCCTCGCCGAGCTGCTGGCGGGCCCGATCACCGACGACGCGCTGGTGGAGGAAGCCCTCGGCCTGCTGCGGAAGTCCTCCGGCATGGACAGGGCGCGCGAGACGCTCGACGAGTACGCGGATCGGGCGCGCACGGAGCTGAACAAGCTGCCGCCGTGCGCCGCGCGGGACGCACTCGAGGAGCTCGCGACCTACTGCGTCGAGCGTTCTCGTTAGTTCGCGACCGGCGCGGGCGTCTGCCTGCGCCGGTTCCGCAGCGCGTCGGCCGTGAAGACCAGCAGGGCCAGCCACACCAGGGCGAAGCCGACCCACCGGCTGGCCGGCATGGGTTCGTGCACCACGAACACGCCCCAGACGAACTGCAGGACCGGCGCGAGGTACTGCAGCATCCCCATGGTGGTCAGCGGGATCAGCCGGGCGCCCGCGCCGAACAGCAGCAGCGGCACGACCGTCACGATGCCGGTGCTGACCAGCAACAGCGCGTGACCGGTGCCCGCGCCGGTGAACGTGTTCGCGCTGCCGAGCGTCAGCAGGTAGACGAGTGCCACCGGGGCGATCACGGCGCTCTCCGCGGTGAGACTGGAGACGGCGTCGAGCGGGACTTTCTTCTTCAGCAGCCCGTAGACGCCGAAGGAGCAGGCCAGGACCAGCGTGACGACGGGAAGCCTGCCGTAGTCGACGGTGAGCACGATCACAGCGACGACGACCACCGCGAGCGCGACGACCTGGATGAGACGCAATCGTTCCTTGAGGAAGATCATGCCTAGTGCCACGCTGACCAACGGCGTGATGAAGTACCCCAGCGCCGCTTCGACGACGTGGTTGCTGTTGACCGCGTAGATGTAGGTGCCCCAGTTCACCGTGATCAGCACGGCGGCTGCGGTAACGATCAACCAGCCTTTTCCGGACAGTTCCAGAAGAGGGCGCCAGCGTCGGAGGAAGGCGACGGCGATGGCGAGGATGACGAACGACCAGACGATCCGGTGCGCCAGCACCTCGATCGGCTGGGCAGGCGCGAGGAGTGGCCAGTACGCCGGAAAAAGTCCCCAGAGGACGTAGGCGAGCACGCCGTAGGTGACCCCTCGCCCCTGGGTGTGAACTTCTGGCGAACTGATGGCCGAGGTCGTCAGAGGGGGCACAAAATCCCACTCTACGCTGGGCTTTCCGCTGCTTGTTTGCGCTGAACGGCGTAGTGACGGAGCATCAACAAAGGCACTGTAGTTTGGCCATGCTCACCCTTCCGAGTGAGTGGGGTCGGAGTGTGGTCGTAGAAGGGGCTTACCCGTGAACATCTTCGGGCAGGTCTGGCTGTGGAGCCTGCTGGCCTTCGTCGCGGGGGTGGTCCTCACCTGGGTGGTGATGGTGCGCCCCGCGCGGAAGCAGGTAGCCGACCTCGAAGATCAACTTCTGGACGCGCGCAAGTCGGCCTCGCCGGTCGCGTCGCAGAGCCGCGTCGACGACTTCGTGGTCGACGAGTGGGAGGACACGCCGCCCCGCTCGCTGACCGACGAGGTGCTGACGCCGCCCGCGCCGGTTCCCGCCCTGCCGCCGCCCGCGCCCGAGTCCGCTCTGCCGCCGGCGCCCGCGCCATACGCGGAGCCGCCCGCCTACTTCGGCGAGCCGGTGAAGGCGCCCGCCGCACCCCTCCCGGTGCCGCTGCCGCCTCCTCCCGTCGTGGAGGAGCCCGCTCCGGTCGTCGAGGAGGAGCAGCACGAGGAGCCCGCCGCGCCGGTCCGCCAGTACCTGGAGCCGGAGGAGGCGCAGCGCCGCTTCGAGGAGCAGCTCGCCGAGCAGAAGGCACTGGCCGACGCCGAGGACGACCGCCCGCGGTCGCTGTTCGAGCGCCTGGGGCCGGACGACGAGGTCCCCGCCGAGACGCCGGCGGAGATGACGACGGTCCTGCCGCGCTCGGGTCTCGAGGCCGCCGACTTCGAGGACGAGCACCCCGAGCTCCCGGCCGAGCAGACGTCGTACGTGCCGACGGTCGAGCCGGTCGCCGAGGTGGGCGAGCCGGTCACCAGGCCGACGGCGCCGCCGGAGGTCCACGAGCAGGCCGACGACTTCATCTACCAGCCGCGCGAGGTCTGGGCGGAGGACGAGCAGGAGGCGTTCCTCGACGAGGCCGCCGAGCAGGAGGACGAGCCCGCCGACACCCGCTCCGAGCAGACGACGTTCATCGCCGTCGAGGAGAGCAGCTGGCCGGACAACGACCTCACCGGTGAGTACCCCGGCCTGCGCGACGAGATCTCCGGCGACCTGGAGGGCTTCACCGAGCCCGAGACGCCCGCCGAGCAGACCGGCCTGATCGAGCCCGTCGACCTGGACGCGCCGCACGTGCGCAACGGCGTCTTCGAGTCGACGCTGGCCGAGGAGGAGTCCTACGCCGAGCAGGACACCGCGGACGAGCAGGACAGGGAGTCGGCGCACGCCCTGCGCGAGCCGGAGACCGAGTCCGCGCACGCGTTGCGGGAGCCGGAACCCGAGCCGGAGCCGGAGCCCGAGTACCGCGAGCCCGAGCCCGTCCACGAGTACCGCGAGCCCGAGCCGGTCCGGCAGGAGTTCACCGAGCCGGAGCCCGAGCTCTGGCAGCCCCGGCACGCCTACGCGGAGCCGTTCAGCACCCCCGGTGCCCCGCCGCCCGCGCCGTTCTCGGCGTTCGAGCCGCGCGTGGACGTCGAGGACACCCAGGAGCGCTCGGTGCGCGCCGTCGGTGCCGCGTTCTCGCACGGGACCGAGACGGCCCCCGAACCCGCACCGGCGCCGAAGGTCGAACGCACGCGCTCGATCTTCGAGCCGCTGCTGGAGGCCGACGAGCCGCTGCCGCCCCTCGGCCAGACCCGCACGCTGCCGGACACGAGCAACGACCAGCCGTTCGTGCCCAAGTTCGTGCCGAGCGGCGAGCCCCTGCTCGCCGCCCCGCCCGAGCCGGAGCCCGAACCGGTCGCCGTGACCGACCTGCCCCAGCGCGTTACCGACGCGGGCCTGCCGATCCGCGAGGCCCGGCGCACCACGCCGCAACGGCAGCAGAGCTTCCCGGCGTTCCAGGCCTTCGAGTCGCCGAAGGCGGAGGCACCGCCCGCCCCCGCGCTCCCGGCACGTCCGCGCCCGGTCGGCTTCTCGCCGTCCACCGGCGGCCGCCCGAACGGCGCGCCGCAGGGCTCGGCCCGCTTCCAGCAGCCGGAGGGCTTCAACCCGCGGTCGCCGTTCGGACCGGGCTCGGTGCTGCCCAAGTCGGACGGCCACGCGCCCGCCGCGGACTTCGCGGTGAAGGCGACGCTGACCGGCCGCCGCTACTACACCGAGGGCTCCTCGAACTTCGGGGACACCCGCGCCGACGTGTGGTTCCGCACGGAGGCCGACGCGGAGAAGGCCGGGTTCCGCCCGGCGCCGTGAGGCCCTGAGAACGCGAGAAAGGCCCCCACCGAGCCCGGTGGGGGCCTTTCCCGTCGGTCCGGGTCAGCCGACCACGGTCCAGGTGTCCTTGCCGTGCAACAGCTTGCTCAGGTCCGCTGCCTTCGTCGCCTTCGCCTCGGCGACCTGCGCCCGCGCGCTGTCGTCGTACGTCGGCCGGTCCGCACGCCGGAACACACCCGTGACGGTGTGCGTGAGGTCCTGCGTCGAGAGCCGCGAGAGCGCGAACGACAGGTTCAGGTCGGACGCGTCGTGCACGACGATGTCGCTCGCGTCGACGTCCGCCGACTTCGCGACCGCGAGCCCGAAGCCCTCGCGGACCACGCAGTACTCGCCCTCGCGGCCGAACCGGATCGGCTCGCCGTCGACGACGTTGATGATCCGCCGCTGCGCCTCGTCCGCGTCCTTCAGCACGTCGAACGCGCCGTCGTTGAAGATCGGGCAGTTCTGGTAGATCTCGACGAGCGCCGAGCCGCGGTGTTCCGCCGCCTGGCGCAGCACCGAGGTCAGGCCGGCCTTGTCCGAGTCGAGCGCCCTGCCCACGAAGGAGGCCTCCGCGCCCAGCGCCAGCGACACCGGGTTGAACGGGTGGTCGAGCGACCCGAGCGGGGTCGACTTGGTGACCTTGCCCTCTTCTGAGGTCGGCGAGTACTGGCCCTTGGTGAGGCCGTAGATCCTGTTGTTGAACAGCAGGATCTTGAGGTTCACGTTGCGCCGCAACGTGTGGATCAGGTGGTTGCCGCCGATGGACAGCGCGTCGCCGTCACCGGTCACCACCCACACGCTCAGGTCCGGCCGCGCGACGGCGAGACCCGTGGCGATGGCCGGCGCACGCCCGTGGATGGAGTGCATGCCGTAGGTGTTCATGTAGTACGGGAAGCGGGACGAGCACCCGATGCCCGAGACGAACACGATGTTCTCGCGCTTGAGACCCAGCGACGGCAGGAACGACTGCATGGTGTTGAGCACGATGTAGTCGCCGCAGCCGGGGCACCAGCGGACCTCCTGGTCCGACTTGTAGTCCCTGGCCGTCTGCTTCTCGTCGGTGGTCGGAACCCCGGTCAGGCCGGGCAGTCCGATGTCGATCGCAGTCACGCCGACACCCCCTTGATCACGTCAGCGAGCACGTCCTGCAGCTCTTCCGCCTTGAAGGGCAGGCCCTGCACCTTGGTGTACGACACGGCGTCCACGAGGTACTTCGCCCTCAGCAGCAACGCGAGCTGCCCCAGGTTCATTTCCGGCACGATGACCTTCTCGTACGACTTCAGCACGTCACCCAGGTTCTTGGGGAACGGGTTGAGGTGCCGCAGGTGCGCGTGCGCGACCGGGAGGCCGAGCTTGCGCACTCGCCGTGCCGCCGCGCCGATCGGGCCGTAGGACGAACCCCAGCCGACGACGAGGACCTTGGCGTTGCCGTCCGGGTCCTCGACCACGACGTCGGGCACCTCGATGCCGTCGATCTTCGCCTGGCGCAGGCGAACCATCTTGTCGTGGTTGTCCGGGTCGTACGAGATGTTGCCGGTGACGTCCTGCTTCTCCAGGCCGCCGATCCGGTGCTGCAGCCCGGGGGTGCCCGGCACGGCCCACGGACGCGCCAGCGTCTCCGGGTCGCGCGCGTAGGGCTGGAACGTCTCCGGGTCCGTCGCAAACTCGACGGTCAGGTCCGGCAGCGCGTCGACGTCCGGGACCAGCCACGGCTCGGAACCGTTCGCGATCGCGCCGTCGCTCAGGAACAGCACGGGCGTGCGGTACTTGAGCGCGATCCTGGTCGCGTCGACCACCGCGTCGAAGCAGTCCGAGGGGGACTGCGGCGCCACGATCGGCACCGGCGACTCGCCGTTGCGGCCGAACATCGCCTGCAGCAGGTCGGCCTGCTCGGTCTTCGTCGGCAGACCGGTGGACGGGCCACCGCGCTGCACGTCGATCACGAGCAGCGGTAGCTCGGTCATCACGCCGAGGCCGATGGTCTCCGACTTGAGCGCGATGCCGGGACCCGACGTGGACGTCACGCCGATCGCACCGCCGTAGGACGCACCGAGGGCGATGCCGATGCCCGCGATCTCGTCCTCGGCCTGCACCGTGGTGATGTCGAAGTTCTTGTGCTTGCTCAGCTCGTGCAGGATGTCCGACGCCGGCGTGATCGGGTACGTGCCGAGCACGACGGGCAGCTTCGACAGCTGCGCCGCCGCGACGATGCCGTACGCCGTGGCCGTGTTGCCGGTGATCTGGCGGTACGTGCCGACGTTGAGCTTGGCGGGCGCCACCTCGTAGGTGACGGCGAAGGCCTCGGTCGTCTCGCCGTAGTTCCAGCCGGCGCGGAACGCGAGGACGTTGGCCTCGGCGATGTCCGGCTTCTTCGCGAACTTCTCGCGCAGGAACCGTTCCGTGCCCTCGGTCGGCCGGTGGTACATCCACGACAGCAGGCCGAGCGCGAACATGTTCTTCGCGCGCTCCGCGTCCTTCTTGCCGAGTCCGGTCTCCTCGAGCGCGCCGATGGTCAAGGTCGCCATGGCGATCTTGTGCACCTGGTACTTCTCGAGCGAGTCGTCTTCCAGCGGGTTCGAGTCGTAGCCGACCTTCGTCAGGTTCCGCTTCGAGAACTCGTCGGTGTTGACGATGAGGATGCCGCCGTCCGGCAGCTCGCCCACGTTCGCCTTGAGCGCGGCCGGGTTCATCGCCACGAGCACGTCGGGGCGGTCGCCGGGCGTCAGGATGTCGTAGTCGGCGAAGTGCAGCTGGAACGACGACACGCCGGGCAGGGTCCCCTGTGGCGCGCGGATCTCGGCGGGGAAGTTGGGCTGCGTGGCGAGGTCGTTGCCGAACGCCGCCGCTTCCGACGTGAACCGGTCTCCGGTGAGCTGCATGCCGTCACCGGAGTCGCCGGCGAAGCGGATCACGACGCGATCCAGCTTGCGGGTCTCAGTGCTCATTCCTACGCCGATACCTCTCTCCAAGGGTGGCTGTGCCCCACCGCGAGGGTAGTCGCCAGGACCGCCTGCGAGACGGGCCGTGTACCACTGGGCGAGACGAACCGTCCCATCTGCCGCAACGGGCCTCCGACTGGACGGTCAGCACAGCGCTACCAGCGGATACCCGAACGCGACCGACGTCACCCTCAATACCTGTTACCCAAGGTAACACTTAACGTCCGCTGATCCGAGCCTTCATCGCGGCAAGCCTCGCAGCGAACTCTGGAGTGTCGATCGAAGCGACCTGTGGCCGCAGCTCGGTCTCGACGGCCTCCGCGTGGTCGTGCATTGCATCGGTCACGCGCATCGTGGCCTTGATGGTCCGCACGAGTTCGCCCGGAGCCTCGGCGGAGTGTTTCGCCAGCTCCAGGGCTACCGCGAGTGGGTCATCGGCCTTGGCGAAGGCGAGTCCCTTCTCGACCGCGGCGTCGGCGTCCAAGATCTGCCCGAAGAGCGTCATGGCGGTGGCGACCTGGGGCCCGGTGATCCTCTGCAACATCCACGTCATGCCACCGCCGGGGTGGATCCCGAGCTGCAGGAACCGCGCGTCGAACCGCGCCTTCGGCCCCGCGACCCGGACGTCGGCTGCCAGCGCGAGGTTGAGCCCGGCCCCGACCGCGGCACCGTTGACGGCGGCGATGGTGGGAATGGTGGCGTTCGCCACTGCCAGGAAACCGCGGTAGATCTTCTTGAGGCCCTCGTCCTTGGAACTGCCGAGCTGCGTGAGGTCCGCGCCGGCGCAGAACGCGGGCGGTGCCCCCGTGACGACCAGCGCGTTGGCGCCTCGTTCCGCTTCTCCGACCTTGTCCGCGAGCTCCTGGGACAGGTCGATCGTGAGCGCGTTGCGCCGGTCCGGATCGTTGATCGTGATCACGGCGACGGAATCGCGGAACTCCAGCAGAACCTCGGCCATGCCCCGAACCCTAGGGTGCGAGCGGCCGGTCCAGCAGGCGGGACAGCACAACCGTCGACACGGTCCGGTCGATGATCTCCACGGCCCGCAACCGCTCCAGCGCCGTCTCGAGGTGGTGGATGTCCGCGGCGCGCAGGTGCACGATCGCGTCCGCCGCCCCCGACACCGTGTAGGCGGCACTGACCTCGGCCATCGGCTCCAGCCGGTGCTGGATGTCGTGCGGCGCGACGTTCCCCTTGCAGTGCACCTCGACGAACGCCTCGGTACCCCACCCCAGCGCCTCGGGGTCCACCACCGCCGTGAAGCCCCTGAGCACGCCGTTGTCCAGCAACTTGTCCACCCGCCGCTTCACCGCGGGCGCACTGAGCCCCACCTCCTTGCCGATCTCCGCGTAGCTGGAGCGGGCGTTGGCCATGAGGCACGAAATGATTCGCTGGTCGATGCTGTCCACACGCAACATTCTGCCCCAGATCACGCAATGTCGCGGCGTTGTTCGACGGTCCGCCAGGCATTTACATTTCGATCCATGACGGTATCCATCTCCGGGCCCGGCGAGCCGATCACGCTCGACATCGCCACGCCCCTAGCGCCGACGCGCATGCCGACGACCCGTCGGTACCTCATGTGCCCGCCGACGTACTTCACGGTGGAGTACGCCATCAACCCGTGGATGGACCCGACCCGCCCCACCAGCACCTCGCTGGCCGTGGAGCAGTGGACGGCGCTGAAGGAGACCTACGAACGCCTGGGCCACGACGTCCAGGTGATCGACCCCGTGCCAGGCCTGCCGGACATGGTCTTCTCGGCCAACAGCGGCACGGTGATCGACGGCCGCGTTCTCGGCTCGCGTTTCAGGGCGTCTCAGCGCGCCGCCGAGGCCGACCACTTCCGCCGCTGGTTCCTGTCCTCCGGCTACAAGTCGGTCGTCATGCCCACCGCTGTCAACGAGGCCGAGGGCGACTTCACCTGGACCGGCTCTTTGCTGCTCGCCGGCACAGGCTTCCGCACCGACCCTCTCGCGCACTCCGAGGCCCAGGAGGTGCTCGGCGTTCCTGTGGTGTCTCTGCAGCTCGTCGACCCGCGCTTCTACCACCTGGACGTGGCGCTGTTCATGCTCGACGACCAGTCGCCTTCTCCACTGGTGGCCTACTACCCGGAGGCGTTCTCTCCCGGCTCTCAGGCGGTTCTGCGCCGCCTGTTCCCGGACGCGGTGATCGCCAACGACGCCGATGCCGTCTGTCTGGGTCTTAACGCCGTCTCTGACGGTCGGCACGTTGTCATGCCTGTGGAGGCCACGCACCTGGCCGAGCAGGTGGCGCGGCGCGGGTTCGAGCCCGTGTTCGTGGACATCTCGGAGTTGCGTGCTTCGGGCGGCGGTCCGAAGTGCTGCACGATGGAACTGCGCGGCTAGACCTCGCCCACGCAGTCTGCTTCGAAGGCCCCCGTCAACGACGCCGGGGGCCTTCGTCGTTCGCCGGAGACGACGGTTCGATCCGCAGCCCACGAGCCACCGTCACGCCGCGCAGCACCAGGTGAGCATGCGGAGAATCGCGCTGAGGCCTGTCGTTCCGGCTGTCGTACCTATTAGGAAGGTCTAGCCTCGGCCCGGTGCCCGACATCCTCGTGATCGGCTTCGACCCGCACACCATCCCCGGCTTCGACCCCGCCCCCGTCGCAGCCGCCATCGAGCAGGGCAGCAGAGCATTCGCCGAGCTCGGTCTGGCCGAGGACCTCTTCCTCATCGACTTCGACGAGCTCGACGGCCGCGCGCAGACCAAGCTCGTCGAACGCCTTCGAGTCAGGCAGTACGACTGCGTCGTGGTCGGCGGCGGCATTCGCAAGGGGCCTGGGCTCTTGGAGCTCTTCCAAGTCGTGGTCAACTTCGTGCACTGGCACCAGCCGCAGGCCGCGCTCGCGTTCAACGACAGTCCCGGCGACAGTCCGGACTGGGTGCTCAAGGCGCTGGAACAGCGAAGAAACCGCTAGCCCGGCTCACTACCGTCGACGAGGTGCCCCACGTTCTCCTCATCGGCTTCGCCCCCGACTCCATTCCCGGCTTCGAACCCGGCGCGGTCGCCGCGAGCCTCGACGCCGGCAGCGAGCGGTTCCTGGAACTGGGCATGGTCGAGGATCGGTGCCTGATCGACTTCCGCGAGCCGAGCACCGCAGTAGTCGTCGAGCACCTGCGCAGCAAGCCGTACGACTGCGTCGTGGTCGGGGGAGGCATTCGCAAGCCCGCGGAGATGTTGGAGCTGTTCCAAACCGTCGTCAACCTCGTGCACCGGCACCAGCCGCAGGCCGCCATCGCGTTCAACTCGGGGCCGGCCGACAGCGCGGACTGGGCGCTCAAGGCACTCCGGCAGAAGTAACCCACAAAGTCGGGTGAACCGGAGCGGCCTTCCCTCCGTACACCTCATCAGACCCCGAACAAACGCTGTCCAGCGATCAAGTCCCCGCAGGTCAGCGCCCCCACACCCCGACCCAACTACCAAGCGTGACAGCATCCCTCGATCGCGTGGTCGTCGAACTAACCCGAACCGGAGAACCTAGCCGCCGCCGAACCAACGGACAGCTCCGCCAGTTCGTCGCACGAAGAACGAACTTCAGCAATGAGCAAGCAATCCGCTGACTGTCCGTTAGTGAGTCGTCGCTCGGTTCCCCGAAAACGTGACGAGAGTCACCCGGCGGGCCCTCAAGCTTGCCTGCGCTCGTGACGCGAGGTTACGTTCTCGCCCGCCGATAACGGTTTGGTCACCGGCAGGACAAGGAACCGCAGCTCGTAGGGTCCTAGGTCCCGCTCGGAATCCCCCGCCGAGTGAGCACGGTGGCCAAGCTCCCCGACGCAGGAGGCTCCCCCTTGGCCCGGCACAGCAAGGCCGCCGGCCGCACCGTGTACACGGTCGTGCCCAACGCAGAACTGAAGATCGGTGCGCACCGTGCCGAGGACGACAAGGTTCCGCTTGCCCACCGCGTGAGCGCCATCGTCGTCGCCGCTGGTGTCGCCGCCGGCACCGCCGCCATCGCGAACGCCGCCACCAGCGGCAACGCCACGGAGCTCGCCGCGGGTGCCGCCGAGTTGGGCGCTCTGCCCGACCAGCAGGTGCAGACCATCCAGACGGTGCACAACGTCAACCCGGGCACCCAGGTCGGCAGGCTCCTGCAGCACCAGCAGATGTACGCGCAGCAGGCGTTCGACCAGGCCACCAAGGTCGCCGCGAACGCGCACGCCGAGCGCGAGGCCGCTGCCAAGGCCGAGGCCGAGCGCCAGATCGAGATGCGCAAGCCGGCCAAGCAGCGCGAGGTCGAGGGCTGGATCAAGGAAGCCATCAAGGTCCTGCAGGCCAACGGCACGGCCATCGACAACAGCAGCGTCGACGAGATCTACACGATCATCATGAAGGAGTCGAACGGCAACCCCAACGCCGTCAACAACTGGGACTCCAACGCCATGCGCGGCACGCCGTCCAAGGGCCTCATGCAGTGCATCGACCCGACGTTCCGCGCCTACAAGCTGCCGGGGTACGACAACATCCTGGCGCCGGTCGACAACATCATCGCGGGCGTCCGCTACACCTACGCGCGCTACGGCGGCTTCCAGAACCACCCCGGTCTGGTCAACATGAACCTGGGTGGCGGCTACCTGGGGTACTGACGCTCGACGTGTCGGGGTGCGCGGAACGTGTCCACAAGCGATGCTGTCAACCAGGTTCACCCACAAGAATGGCGGCCCTAGCGGGCACACGCCCGGTAGTGCTCCCATCGAAGCGATTTCCCGAACGCAGGGAGTGGCCGATGAACGAGCAACAGGCACGCGACGACGAGCTGGCGAAGATCCGCTCGGAGGCGACGAGTTGGCTGGCCAAGATGGCCAAAGCCCAGCATCGTCCCGAAGTCGAAGCCCGCAGGCCTGAGCACGACGCCATGACACCCGCGCAGAAGTAGCAGTACCGCAACGAGCACCAGCGCCTCGGCTACGGCCGGGGCGCTTCTGCTTGGAAGGCCGCCCACAGCAGGTTGAGCGGATGATCGGCCGGGTGTTTCGCCAGTTCATCCGTTCGGGCGAAAACGCCCACAAGCCGCTCCAGCGAGTCATCTGCGAGCTCGACGACGCGGAGGCCCCCGCCCTCCCGGAGCTCGTTGTTCGACGCCACCACGCCCAAACCAGACGTCACGATCATGGCTCCCTGGACGAGGTTCGAGCGCAGCAGCGAGATGCCGTACTGGATCTCGTCGATCTCGGCCGCGATCTCGATGCTCTGCCGGTAGTCGGGACCGAACCAGCCGCGCAGGAACTCCGCGATCAGCCCAGCCCCCGGCACCACCAACGGCACCGAGCGCAGCTGCGGCACCCGCACCCGGTCGCCGACGACCGAGGCGGGCAGGTTCGTCAGCAACGCCAGTCCGCCGCGCCGCCACTCGATCACGTCGAACTCCGGCCGCTCCCAGCCCGCGCCGGCGTGCGTCACGACGCTGCCGCAGACGACGTCGACCTCCTTCGTCTCCAGCTTCGTCCAGATGTCCTTGGTGCGGATGTGCACGACCTTGAGGTCCACGTCCCGCTCCCGGAACTCGTCGGCGACGTGGTGCCACGCCTTCGCGAGCGTGTCCAGCATGTATCGCGTGGTCCCGACGGTGACGGTCGTGCCGAGCTTGCGGCGGCACTCGTGAATTCCGTCGAGCCACTCCGCGAGCGTCTCCCTCGCCAATTCGACGAGCGACTCACCAGTGGGCGTGAACAGCACGTCTTTTCCGCGGCCCTGCTTCACCACGAGCTGTTCGCCGCACAGTTCCTGAAAGTTCCTGTTCAACGTGTCGAGCTGCTTCTGCACGCTCGACTGCTCCCGTCCCAGCGCGCGGGCGGCACGCAGGGCCGAACGGGTCTCGTGAACGGTCAACAGAGTCCTGAGCTGGTCCAATGTGGTATCCAGGAGAGCGCCGGGCATGTTCAGCAGGCGGTGCAGCGAGGTGCTGGTGGGAAGCACCAACTGGGACGAGCCGGACATCGAGACCCTCTCTGGTGTTCTGCCGATCAGTTGAACTGAACTTGACCGCATTTCGCGCGCAAGTTTTCTGCAGATGCTCTTGCCGAATCGCTGGACACTTATCTGGAGCTGTACAAAACTATCTCCGGCAACCACGCGTGGGAGCCGATTCCGGGGGGAATCATTGGGGGGTGGGGGTCCGCCAGGCGCAAGCCGGCGGACCCCCAAGTATTACCCTCAGCCGTTGTGACGGCTTCCGCTCGCCTGGAATGGGGCACCACCTACCAGGTCACCGTGCTCGAACTCGGACTCGCCTGCTGCGGAGTCGAAGTGATGGCAGCTCTCGACCGCCTTCCCGATCTCGGCGTCACGCCGGTGGACGGCGCGGGCGAGGCGCACGTCCTCGTCGTCTCCGGCACCGTCACGGACGTCATGTTGCCCGCTGTCCTCCGCACTTACGAGGCCATGCCCGAACCCCGCTACGTGATCTCCGTGGGCGCCTGCAGCAACACCGGCGGCCCGTACTGGGACTCCTACAGCGTCACCAAGGGCATCGACCAGGCCCTGCCCGTCCACGTCGCCGTCCCCGGCTGCCCGCCCCGTCCCGAGGCGCTGCTCGAAGGCCTCAAGGCGCTGCACGGGCTGGTGAACGCGTGACGACCCCGAAGACCGCCTTCGGCCAGACGATCCACCACGTGGAGCTCGCCGGCTGGCTCGCGGCCGCGACCGAGCTGCACAGCGGCGGGCACACCATGTTCGACTGGCTCGGCGTCGAGGACGCGGGCCGCCCCGGTGCCGTCGGTCAGCGCCACGCGGTGTTCCTGCACGTCATCGACCCGCGCACGCGCGAGGGCGTGATGCTGAGGACCGAGGTCGGCACGAACGACTCCCTCGTGAGCGTCGCCCACCTCTGGAAGGGTGCGCGCTGGCACGAGCGCGAGGCCGCCGAGATGTTCGGGATCGCCGTCGCCGACGAGCCGGAGCATCTGCTGCTGCCCGACACCTTCCAGGGCCACCCGCTGCGCAAGGACTTCGTGCTCGCGTCCCGCGTCGTGCGCCCCTGGCCGGGCCGTCTCGAGCCCGGCGAGGACAACACGAGCGCCCCGAGCCGCCGCCGCACCGCACCACCTGGCGTGCCGGACCCGTCGTGGGGCCCGCGCCGTGAAGAGGAGAGCACGCCGTGACGAACCTGCCACCGCGGACGAGGGGCGTCATCGCGCTGCTGGACGCCAACTGCACGGTCTGCATGATCTGCGCGCGCGAGTGTCCCGACTGGTGCATCCACATCACCAGCCACACCGAGGTCGAGGAGCAGCCCGGCAGCGCCCGCCCGCGCAGCCGCAACGTGCTCGACCGGTTCGCGATCGACTACGGCCAGTGTCTCTACTGCGGCATCTGCGTCGAGGTCTGCCCGTTCGACGCCCTGCACTGGGCGCCGGAGTTCGGTTATCCGGGAACGGGCTCGCTCGAGGGCGACGGTGCCGTCGCGGAGCTGGTCCACGAACGGGACGTGCTCGCCACGTGGGTGGAGAAGGTCCCGCCGCCACCGCCGCTCGACCCGGCCGCCGAGGCCGCGCCGGAGACGGCGACAGGAACTGGCAGGCGCCCAGGATCGTTGAGGGGTAGGACGTAGCAGACCCGGAGGCGTAACCGTGCACAAGCACTTCAACGGGTTGAAGACGGCCGTGCTGCTCGGCGGGATGAGCGCGCTGATCGTGTTGGTCAGCAGCCTGTTCGGTCGCACCGCACTGGTCATCGGCCTGGTGTTGGCCTTGGGCGTGAACGCCTACGCGTACTTCAACTCGGACAAGCTCGCGCTGCGGGCGATGCGGGCGCGGCCCGTGTCGCAGGTGGAGCAGCCCGTGCTCTACGCGATCGTGCGGGAGCTGTCGCAGAAGGCGCGCCAGCCCATGCCGAGGCTCTTCCTGAGCCCGACGGTCGCCCCCAACGCGTTCGCGACGGGCCGCAACCCGCGCAACGCGGCCGTCTGCTGCACCACGGGCATCCTCGACCTGCTGGACGAACGAGAGCTGCGCGCGGTGCTCGGCCACGAGCTCGCGCACGTCTACAACCGCGACATCCTGATCAGCTGCGTGGCCGGCGCGCTGGCGGGCGTGATCACGATGCTCGCGAACCTGGCGCTGCTGGCCGGCATCTTCGGCGGCGACGGGGACGACGACGGCCCCGGCCCGCTCGGCCTGCTGCTGATCGCGCTGCTCGGCCCGGTCGCGGCCACGGTGGTGCGCCTGGCCGTGAGCCGGTCGCGCGAGTTCCAGGCCGACCAGTCGGGCGCCGAGCTCACCGGCGACCCGCTCGCACTGGCGAACGCGCTGCGCAAGATCGAGCTGGGGACGCGGGCGGCGCCGCTCGCACCGGAGCCGGAGGTGGTGTCGCAGAGCCACCTGATGATCGCGAACCCGTTCCGCTCGGGAGAGCAGTTCGCGAGGTGGTTCTCGACCCACCCGCCGATCGCCGACCGCGTCCGCAGGCTCGAGGAGATGGCGCGCAGGGCCCGTTAACGGCCTGCCCGCGCCACCGCCATGAGGTACTCGCCGTAGCCGGACTTGCCGAGCTTCTCGCCGAGCGCGTAGCACTCGTCGGCGGAGATGAAGCCCATCCGCAGCGCGATCTCCTCGGGACACGCGATGCGCACGCCGGTCCGGTGCTCCAGCACCTGCACGAACTGCCCGGCCTCGAGCATCGAGTCGTGCGTGCCGGTGTCGAGCCACGCGAACCCGCGGCTGAGGTCGACCAGCCGGGCCCGTCCCTCACGCAGGTACGCGAGGTTGACGTCGGTGATCTCCAGCTCGCCGCGCGGCGACGGCTTGAGGTTCCGCGCGATGTCCACCACGCCGTTGTCGTAGAAGTAGAGCCCGGTGATCGCCCGGTTCGACTTCGGCTCGGCCGGCTTCTCCTCGATGGACAGCAGCTTCCCGGTCGCGTCGACCTCGCCCACGCCGTACCGCTCGGGGTCCTTCACCTGGTACCCGAACAGCACGCAGCCGTCCAAAGAGGACGCGTGCTGCTGCAGCGTGGACGAGAAGCCCTGGCCGTAGAAGATGTTGTCGCCCAGCACCAGCGCCACGTCGTCGTCCCCGACGAAGTCCGCGCCGATGACGAACGCCTCCGCGAGCCCGTTGGGCGCGGCCTGCTCCGCGTAGGAGAAGGCCATGCCCCACTGGGATCCGTCACCGAGCAGCCGCCGGAACAACGGCAGGTCGACCGGCGTGCTGATGATCAGCACCTCCCGGATGCCGGCCAGCATGAGCACCGACAGCGGGTAGTAGATCATCGGCTTGTCGTACACCGGCAACAGCTGCTTGGAGACGGCCTGCGTGATCGGGTGCAGGCGCGTCCCGCTGCCACCGGCGAGGACGATGCCCTTCACCGGTAGTTGGTGAACTGCAGGGCGATCCCGAAGTCCGACCCCTTCAGCAGGGCGATGACGTCCTGCAGGTGGTCCTTCTTCTTGCCGGACACCCGCAGCTGGTCACCCTGGATCTGCGCCTGCACGCCCTTGGGCGCCTCGTCGCGGATCTTCTTGGCGATCTCCTTGGCCTTCTCGGACGTGATGCCCTGCACGAGATTTCCCGTGACCTTGAACACCTTTCCGGACACCGCGGGCTCGCCCACCTCGAAGGCCTTCATCGAGATGTTGCGCTTGACCAGCTTCTCCTGGAAGACGTCGATCGCCGCCTTGCACCGCTCCTCGGTCTCGGACGTGAAGGTGATCGCCTCCTCGCCGGCCCAGGCCACCGTGGTGTTGGTGCCCCGGAAGTCGAAGCGCGTGCTCAGCTCCTTGGCCGCCTGGTTGAGCGCGTTGTCGACCTCCTGCCGGTCCACCTTGCTCACCACGTCGAACGACGGGTCCGCCACGACTTCACTCCTCAACGATCTCGGGGTCACAGCCTGCGTCGATGCTACTGGGGTACCCCGATTTGGGTGCTCCCGAAGGGGTTATGTATTGTTCTGCCCGCACCGTTACGGCGGTGCGGGGCGGGTTGCCCGAGCGGCCAATGGGAGCGGACTGTAAATCCGTCGCGAAAGCTACAGAGGTTCGAATCCTCTACCCGCCACAGCAAGACCGAAGGCCCTGTGACCAGCGAGATCTGGTCACAGGGCCTTCGTCGTACTGTTCGAGCGCATATGGCTCGATCCCGTTTCCAACCCGCTGTGCCGAATACGCACCGAAGTTCGGCACAGCCTCAGTGGCGGATCGTTGGCACTTCAGTGCGTGCCGGTGCCTCGTCGTTCTGGGACTCACCACCTCAGCCGACGCGGAAGACCGGCCAGCCGATCTCCGTGCGCCACGCGGCGGGGTCGGCCGAGTCGCGCGGGCCGACCTGGTAGACCTCCCGCACCGGGCCGGCGACCGACATCGCGTTCTCCACGACCCAGGTTCCGAGTGCGCCGTACGTGACCTCGACGCCGTCGTGTTCGCCCACGTGGGTGGTGACGGCCAGTTCGGCGGCCGGGAGAGTCACGGGATGCACGCGTCCTGTGCGTGGCGGTGTGGCGGTCGGCAGGTAGACGAGTGCGTGGCCGCGTTCCTGTTCGAAGAGGGCGTTGTCGTAGTTGCCGCCCGGTGGTCCGGTGGCGGCGGGGCCGACGGCCGCTTCCAGTTCGGCCATCGCGCCGGCGAACCACGCGTCGACTTCGCCGTGCTCGACCACGGCCTCCACTGCGGCGACTGTCCTGGCGGGTTCGGCGCGCAGTTCGACGTCGATCGGTGCGGGGTCGGGCCGGAGCAGGCGTCGCAGTGACACGACCGCGGCTCTGGTGCGGTCGAGCACGTTCTCCAGGCGTTGCAGGTGGTCCGCGACCAGGGCGGCCCGGACTTCTGGGTCGGGGGTTCGCAGGATTCGCTGCACGTCGCTGAGGGGGACGTCGAGGTCGCGGAGCCGGTGGATGACCTGTGCGGTCGGGATCTGGTCGACGGCGTAGTAGCGGTAGCCGGAGCTCTCGTCCACCACGGCGGGTTCCAGCAGGGCGGCCTCGTGGTACCGGCGGAGGGTCCGCACGCTCAGCTGGGTCAGGCGCGAGAACTCCCCGATGGTCAGCACCCGGCCATTGTGGACTCTCTCCCAGGGGGAGAGTCCACGGCTTGACCCTCCCTCGCCGCGAGGTCGCACGGTGGGCTCATGACACAGCACACCGATCTGCTCCCGGCCACCGTCCGCGAGTTCCTCGCCGCCCACTTCGTCCGCGACGCCGACACCGCCTCGTCGTTCCTCACCGAGGACGTGGTGCTCGTCGACCAGGGCGAGACCGTCCGCGGCCGGGAGGAGGCCCGCGTCTTCCTGCGGGACGCCGGGTCCGAGTTCGAGTACACGACCGAACAGGTCGGCGCTCACCGCGTCGACGACACCCGCTGGGTGGTGATCGTGCGGCTCGAGGGCACCTTCCCCGGCGGTGTCGCCGAGCTCGACTACCGGTTCACCGTGCGGGACGGCCTCGTCGCCGAGCTCGTCATCGCCAACCACGCGTCCTGATCGCGTCGATCTTCAACGGAGAGCGAAATGTCTGGTTCGGATCGCGATCGTCTCGACGGTCGACGGGCGCTGGTCACGGGCGGGTCCAAGGGCTCGGGCAAGGCGGTCGCGGAGAGGCTGCGGGAGATAGGCGCCGACGTGTACGTGACGGCGCGGACGATGCCCGACGGGTACGAGCACCCCGACCGGTTCATCGAGGCGGACGTCACGACGGTCGAAGGCACCGCCGCGGTGGCCGCTCGGATCGCTGAGGACGGCGGCGCGCTCGACGTCCTGGTGCACGTCGTCGGAGGTTCGTCGACGCCGGCCGGTGGGTTCGCGGTCATCACGGACGACCAGTGGCTCACCGAGCTGAACCTCAACTTCCTGGGAGCGGTGCGGCTCGACCGCGCCCTCCTCCCGGCGATGGCCGAGTCCGGGACGGGCGTGGTGCTGCACTTCACCTCGATCCAGCGCGAGCTGCCCCTGCACGACGCGACCCTGGCGTACGCGGCGGCGAAGGCCGCTCTGCGCACCTACAGCAAGGGCCTCGCCAACGAGCTGGCGCCGCGGGGTGTGCGGGTCAACGCGATCAGCCCCGGCGGGATCGAGACCGAGGCCTACGAGAGGTTCGTGGACCGGATCGCCGAGGGCGGCGGAATCACCCGTGAAGCAGCCAAGCAGAGCGTCTACGACTCCCTCGGGGGAGTGCCGCTGGGACGGTTCGCGACCACCGCGGAGATCGCGGACCTGGTCGGGTTCCTGGTCTCGGACCGCGCCTCGGCGATCGTGGGCGCCGAGTACGTGATCGACGGCGGGACCGTTCCGACCGTCTGAAGCCGGTTGCCGGAAGAGGGAGCGGACCGCGAAACCGCGCCTGTAGGCTCCGCGCAGGATCGATGGGCCTCTGACCGGACTGGTCGGGGGCCCGTCGTCGTACGCAGACGAGGGGAATCTCCGTGCGCACGCAGATGGCGACCGAGGCCGGCCGGACGACCGCTCCGAGCGAGGACCGCGCGTTGGTCGGGCCGAACCTGCTCGCCGTGCTCGACGGCGTCACGGCCAAGCCCGAGAACGGATGCGCGCACGGGGTCGGGTGGTTCGCCGACCAGTTGGCCGCGGAGCTGTTGCGGTCCGCGCACCTCGGGCCCGCTCCGGCGCTGGCGGAGGCCATCAAGCAGACCCGCGAGCTGCACGGGGGTGGGTGCGACCTCGAGCACCCGGACAGTCCCAGTGCGACGGTCGGGCTCGTCCAGGTCAAGGACGACGTGCTGCGCTACCTGGTGCTCGGGGACGCGACCGTGGTGGTCGAGACCAAGGGCGAGCTGCGCGTGGTGAGTGACACGAGCACCAATCGCACGGCCGGTGCCGATCCCGTTGACGTGGACCACGCCGTGACCGGTGAGATCCCGCTGGGTGATGTGCGGCGGGTGGCGATCCTGTCCGACGGCGCGGCGCGGGCGGTGGACCTGTTCAACCTCTTCGACTGGCGTCAGGCGCTCGAACTGATGGCGGCGAACGGGCCGGACGACCTGATCCGCAGGATGCGCGCTGTCGAGAAGGAAGACGCCAAGGCCGTCGACTGGCCGCGGGCGAAGGTTTCCGACGACGCCACCGTCGTCTACCTCGAGCGGTAGGTCAGTGCCGCGGCGCCGGTTCCACGCCGCGGCGGCGGGCGATCGCCCTCATGTTGTCCTCGCCCCAGTCGCCCAGGGGGAGCAGCGCCTCGTTCAGGCGCGCTCCCAACGGGGTCAGCGAGTACTCGACGCGCGGCGGCACCTCGTGGAACACCTCGCGGTGCACGATCTCGTCCGCCTCCATCTCGCGCAGCACCTGGATCAGCATCTTCTCGCTGATGCCGGAGACGGACCTGCGCAGCTCACCGGTGCGCATCGGGCCGTGGTGCAGGGCCCACAGGACCAGTGCCTTCCAGCGTCCGCCGATCACGTCGATCGCCGCGTCGAGGCCGCACGCGTACTGCCGAGGCTTCATCCAGGATCCTTACCGAAAAGTGGGTACCTGACAAAATAGTAGGTACTTGTCGCCTCGACAGTGTCGGAACGAGCATTGCCGGCATGGGGAACACGAAAACCGTGAGCGTGCTCGGCCTCGGCCGGATGGGCAGCGCGCTCGCCACCGCCCTCGCGCACGAGGGCTTCGCAGTGCGGGTCTGGAACAGGTCGGCCAAACCGCGGCCGGCCGGCACGGTCGAGGCAACGCTGGAGGAAGCGCTCGCCGCCGACGTCGTCGTCACCTGTCTGTCCACTTACGACGTTCAGCAGCCGTTGCTCACCAACGGCGTCAAGACCCTCGTCAACCTGACGTCCGGCACGCCGGAGCAGGCACGTGCCACCGCGCGGTGGGCGAAGGAGAACGGCGTCGAGTACGTCGACGGCGTGATCATGGCCGTGCCGCAGCAGATCGGCACGGACCAGGCGCGGATCCTGTTCAGCGGCAGCGAAGACCACCACGTCCTGCAGGCGTTCGGCGAACCCGTGCACCTCGGCGAGGACGCCGGTCTCGCGGCGCTCTACGACCTGGCGCTGCTCGGCCTCATGTGGTCGACCTTCGGCGGCTACCTCCAGGCGCTCGCGCTCGTCGGCAGCGCCGGAGTCACGCCCGAGCGGTTCACGCCGCTCGCCACCGACTGGCTCGCCGTCGTCAGCACCCTCCTGCCACCGATGGGGGAGGAGACGCACACGAGGAACTACGAGACCGACGTGTCCGCGCTCGACATCAACGTGTCCGGACTGCGCCTGCTCACCGAGGCCAACGCGGAGCAGGGGCTCGACACGAGTCTCCCGCAGGTCCTGCACCACCTGTTCGAACGCGCCAAGCTCAACGGCCACGGCGCACACGGCATCGCGAGCGTCATCGAGGAGATCCGGAAGTGAAGTACCTGGGCAAGAAGGCCGTCGTCACCGGCGGCACGCACGGCATGGGACGCGCGGTGGTCGACAAGCTGGTCGACGGCGGCGCCGAGGTGCTGCTGACCGGCCGCACGACCGAGAAGGCCGCGGGCGTCAAGGCCCACGCCATCGCGTCCGACGCGGCGAACCTCGACGACATCGTCAGGCTCGAGACCGAGGTCCGCGAGCGGCTCGGCAGCATCGACCTGCTCTTCATCAACGTCGGCTACGCCACGCTGCACGAGTTCCACGACGTCACCGAGGACGACTACGTCCGCACGTTCGACGTGAACACCAAGGGCGCCTTCTTCACCGCGCAACGCCTCGCGCCGCTGGTCGAGGAGGGCGGTGCGATCGTCTTCACGACGAGCGTCGCGCAGACCGGCGGTGCGCGCGGGATGAGCGTCTACTCCGGCGCCAAGGCGGCAGTGCGGTCGTTCGGCCGCTCCTTCGCCACGGAGCTCGCACCGCGCAAGATCAGGGTCAACGTCGTCAGCCCCGGCTTCATCGACACGCCGTCCATGGGCGTGACCGGTGTGCCGCAGGACGTCCTCGACGCGTTCAAGCACGAAGGCGACGAGACGACGCCGCTCAAGCGCCACGGCACCCCGGACGAGGTCGCCGACGCCGTCCTGTTCCTCGCGTTCGACGCGACCTTCACGACCGGCGCCGACCTGCCCGTCGACGGCGGCCTCGGCCAGGGCGTGAGCGCCTGAGGAAAATTCTTCGGCTCACCTGTCACACATCGCGCGCCCGCCGGGTCGACCAGGCAGACGACGAGACAGGAGAACGAAGATGAGGATCACCAACCCGGTCATGTCGGTGCCCGGCGCGATGAAGGCCATGCTCGACCTGTCCGCGGCCGCGGCGACCACCGGTGTCGACAAGGACCTCGTGGAGCTGATCTGCCTGCGGGTCAGCATCGTCAACGGCTGCGGGGCCTGCATCGACTACCACACCAAGCTGCTGCGCGAGGCGGACGTGGCGGACGAGCGGATCTGGGCCGTCGCCGGCTGGCGGGACGTGCCGTACTACTCCGACGCGGAGAAGGCGGCGTTCGCGCTCGCCGAGGAGATGACCCACGTGCACGTCAGCGACGCCGTGTGGGACGAGGCGGCGAAGCACTGGAGCGAGCAGGAACTGGCCGGGCTGATGCTGGCGATCTGCGCGATCAACACCTGGAACCGGCTCAACGTCGGCTCGCGGCAGAAGGTGTCCGCCTAGGACAGTCCCACCAGGACGGGCGCCACAGGACGGGTGCAGCGGGAACGAACAGAAGAGACCGGCGCGCAAGAGCTTCCTCTCTCTTGCGTGCCGGTCTCCGCGCGCAGCATACCCCATGTCGAACAAATGTTCGATCACGACGGTCGGTGCGCTGTCAGATCGCGGCGAGAGCCGCGCGGCCGTCCTCGGTCAGCTCGGCGCAGACGCGGTGGCCGAAACTCGTGGGCTGCGTGGGGCGCAGCAGTCCCGCGTGCACGAGGTCGTGCGTCGCCATCTGGTCGCAGCAGGGCAGTCCGTCGACGTAGAGCTCGGGCTCGATACCGCCCGTGACCTCGGCGCGGCCCGCCTCGACAGCCCGCAACATCGATCTCGCTCTTCCGCTGAGCTCCATCTCGACCCCCCAGTGTGGTGTCCGAATCCGTTACCCCTTTGTCGAAATAGAGCCCGGATTCGTTCCACAAGTACGGTGCCGTTCGAGTTCTTCGCTTGTGTGAACAGGTGGATCATGTCTCATTAGGCCGTTCGAGCAGCGGTGACACGCCGGGGGACGAGCGCAGCGCCGGGCGGCGGGTCCACACGGTCCACCGCGGCCGGTAGCCGTGCGAGTACCAGAACGGCGTCGAGCGCGGGTTCGGCAGCGCGTGGTGGAGCAACGTCGACGCGACACCGGCGCGGTCCAGGACGTCGTGCGCGTGCGCCGTGAGCGCACTGCCCGCGCCCGTCCCGCGTGCGTCGGGTGCGACGCCGAGGTGCCCGAGGTAGGCGAACGGGCGCGCGGCGGCGAACCGGTCCATCCATCCGGCGTCCTGCGGCATGTCGACGTAGAGCATCCCGACGGGCGTGTCGCCGTGGACCGCGAGCCACATCGCCTCGTGGTCGCGGTCGAGCACCTCGGCCAAAGCCGTACGAAGGTGTTCCGCGGAGTTCGGGCGTTCGTTGACCATGCCGAACGCCGAGTCGTACCGAACGGTGTGCATGTTCAGCTCGACCGCCACGTCCAGGTCGGCCCTGGTCGCCGGCCGCACGCTCACCTCGGTCGGCCGTGCGGCCGCCGACGTGCCGGCGGAGCGTTCGGCGATCACGGTGAGCGGCGCGAAGCCGTGGTGGATCAACGGCAGCGTCGCCGTGACCTCGTGGCTCGGCACGGTCACCAGCGCCGCGGTGTCGGGGTCGTCGAGCCCGGTCAGCCGGGTCTCCCACTCGTCGAGCAACGCGGGCAGGTCGCAGCCCGGCTGCCAGGCGAGCCTGTGCGTGCGCAGCGGTCCCCAGGTCGCCCCCAGCGAATCCGGATCCGTCTCGGTGAGGGAAAAGATCTCGGCCACGCCCCATCCGACCATGGCAGGGTCGGCTTGTGGAGATCTACGTCGTGGACTCGTTCACCGACCGGCCGTTCGCGGGCAACCCCGCCGGCGTCGTCCTCCTGACCGAACCGCGCGAGGACGCCTGGATGCAGGCCGTCGCGGCCGAGATGAAGCACGCCGAGACGGCCTTCGTCACCCCCGACAACCACCTCCGCTGGTTCACGCCGGAGGTCGAGGTCGACCTGTGCGGGCACGCCACGCTCGCCACCGCTCACGTGCTCGGCGGTGAACAGGAGTTCACCACGCGTAGCGGCGTCCTCACATGCACGAACGACGACGGGTGGGTCCACATGGACTTCCCCGCGGACCCGCCAGAGTTGATTGACCCGCCAATCGGACTAGCGGAAGCGCTGCCACATGCGACGATCAAGTCCGTGGCGCGTGGACGGTACGACCTGCTGGTCGAGCTGGGGAGCGCCGCGGAGGTCCGTTCCGTGCGACCCGACGTCCAGAGAGTGGCACAATTTCCGTCACGCGGAGTAATCGTGACGGCGGTCGGAGACGGCGAGGCGGACATCGTCAGCCGCTGCTTCTACCCCGCCGTCGGCATCGCGGAGGACCCCGTCACCGGTTCGGCCCACTGCACGCTGGCGTCCTATTGGGTGCCCCGGCTCCACCGCGCTGACCTGCTGGCGGAGCAAGCGTCGCCGCGCGGCGGGGTGGTCAGGGCGACCCTCGCCCAAGATCGCGTGCGGCTGTCGGGGCGGGCCGTGACGGTGCTCCACGGGCGCCTCACCGTCTAACCACGTCTGGGTGAATCGACGTCACCAAGGGTGCTCGACCTGCCATTTTGTCCCCCGAGCGGGGTACATTGGTGCCCCTGGAGGGGTCCTGATCGCCAAGTGCGGGACCCCTCAGTCACGCCTAGAGGTTCCCCCCACCCAGGCCGACGAGGAGGCTGGATGTCCGACCGAGCGTCGGCCCCCGTGTCGGACTCGGCCGCCTGGTCGGCCAAGTCGACCAACCGCGCGTTCAGCGCGTTCGCCGTCACCCTCCTGGTGGCCGGCGTCGTCTGCGCGGGCATGGTCGCGGCCTGGCTGCCGGAGAAGGAGAACACCTCCCTCTACTGGATCGGCCCGCTGCTCGTCGTCGGCTTCCTGCTGGCCGAGCAGCTCGCGATCAACGTCGACGTCCGCAGCGGCGTCGCGTGGACGATCTCCTTCACCGAGATCCCGCTGGTCCTGGGCCTGCTGGCGGCACCGTTCGAGATCGTGCTCGCCGCGCACGTGGTCGCGGGCGTGGGCACGTTGCTCGGCAGGCGGATCCTCGACAGGGCCGTCTACAACGCGGGTCTGATGTTCATGGAGATCTCCGTGGCGTTCGCCGCCGCGGAGGCCGTGAACCGGATGATCGGCGAGGGCGGTCCGTTCTGGGCGGGTGCCTTCGTCGGCACGATCACCGTGCCGATGCTCGCGAGCGTGCTGGGCCTCTGCGCGTTGCGGCTCATGGGCAAGTCGATGCGCGTCGGCAACAGCCTCCGTCTCGTCCTGCAGACGCTGGTCGTGGCGCTGCTGAACACCTCGATCGGTCTCGTCGGCTACCAGATCGTCGCCACCACCGAGTGGGGCGGCGTGCTCGTCCTGCTGGTGCTCGCCGGCATCGTGGCCACCTACCTCGCCTACTCCGGCCTGTTGCGCGAGCAGCGCGACCTGGAGGCGTTGAGCGAGGTCAGCCTCCGCGTCGCGAGGTCGGGCCAGCACGGCACCGGACCCCGCCAGCCGGAGGACGACCTCACGGCGAACGTCGAAGAGGACGAGTGGCAGCAGATCGCGGAACGCATCCGCGAGCAGCTCAACGCGAACAGGGTCGTGCTGCGCCTGCGCACCGACCCGCAGGAAGCCATGATCACCCTCGTCGCCGGCGAACCGCTGCCCGAGGAGATGACCGCGACGGACCCGCGGGCCGTGCGCGAGGACCCCGTCCTGCAGCTGCCCGGCACGCACGTCCGCTACTACCGCGTCGCCGACGCGACCGAGGACGTCACCGAGGCCCTGCTGCGCCGCGACGCGCAGGAGGCCCTGGTCGTCCCGTTGCGCGGCGCGACCCAGCTGCTCGGCGCCGTCGAGGCGCACGACCGGCTCTCCCGCTGGCGCGGCTTCGGCAAGGCCGACATCCAGCTGCTCCGCACGCTCGCCTCGCACCTCGCGACGGCCGTGGACAACCGCCGCCTGCTGGCCCGCCTGCGCCACGACGCCTACCACGACCCGCTGACCGGCCTGCTGAACCGCGCGGGCCTGCGCGAGGCGTGCGCCGAGCCGTTGCGCGACTCCCAGCGGGGCGTGGTGCTCCGCATCGACCTCGACATCCTCTCCACGGTCTCCGACGCGCTGGGCCAGGCCTGGGGCAACCGGATGGTCGTCGCCGCCGGACGCCGGCTGCGCGACGCCCTCGGGGCCGACGTGCCGCTGGCCCGGCTGGAGGGCGGCGCGTTCGCGGCCTTCCTCGACGACTCGCGGTCCGGTGAGGCCCACGAGATCGCCGAACGCCTGCGCGCCGGCCTGTCCGTGCCGTACCCCGTCGACCGGCTCACCGTCGAGGCCTCGGCCGTCGTCGGCTACGCGTCGAAGGCGGACTCCGAGACCGAGGACCCGGACCCGGACGTGTTGCTGCAGCGCGCGGACGTCGCGGTGCGCGCCACGACCGAGGGCACGCCGGTGAAGGCCTACGCGCCGTCGATGGGCCACCTGTTCCTGCGCCGCTTCCAGCTCGTGACGCAGTTCCGCCAGGCCGTCGAGACCGGGCAGATCTCGGTGCACTACCAGCCGAAGGTCGCCCTGCCGTCCCGTCAGGTCGTGGGCGCGGAGGCGTTGGTGCGCTGGACGCACCCGGAGTTCGGTCGCGTCGACCCGGACGAGTTCGTGCCGGCCGTCGAGGCCACCGGTCTCGTGGACGTGCTGACGGACTTCGTGATGGACCGGGCCCTCGAACGCGTGCGCCGCTGGCTCGACCGCGGCCTGCGGATGTCCATCGCGGTGAACCTGTCCGTGCGGACCCTGGGCGACGAGGACTTCCCGAACCGCGTCGAGGCCGCGTTGCGGCGCCACGACGTGCCCTCGGGCCTGCTGACCTTCGAGCTCACCGAGTCGGGCGTCATGGCCGATCCCGAGCGCGCCCTGCCGGTGCTGCGGCGCCTGCACGCGATCGGCGTCGTGCTGGCCGTCGACGACTTCGGCACGGGCTACTCGTCACTCGCGTACCTGCGCCAGCTGCCGGTCGACGAGGTGAAGATCGACAAGTCGTTCGTGCTCGGGATGGGCACGGACCTCGGCGACATGGCCGTGGTCCGGTCGATCGTGGAGCTCGGGCACTCGCTCGGTCTCGTCGTGGTCGCCGAGGGCGTGGAGGACGACGCCGCACGCGACCAGCTCGTCGGCATGGGCTGCGACGTGGCACAGGGGTACCTGATCTCCCGGCCGCTCTCCGAAGATCGCTTCGAGGCGTGGCTGCGGGCACGAACGGTGCAGGTCAGGGGTGCTCGCGATGAGACGGTGCTCACGCTCGTGCACTGAGGGGACCCCCGGATTTCGTTCTTGGTTGCCGCGTGTTGTAGAGTTCTCCACAGCTCAGCAAGAACGAAAGAGCAAGCCCCTTTAGCTCAGTCGGCAGAGCGTCTCCATGGTAAGGAGAAGGTCTACGGTTCGATTCCGTAAAGGGGCTCCACTACTGGCCGCAGTGCTGAGCGCTGCGGCTTGTAGTTGTGTAAAGCAGTTGTGTTAAAGCGGTGTAGCTCAGTTGGTAGAGCAAGCGGCTCATAATCGCTGTGTCGCCGGTTCAAGTCCGGCCACCGCTACTCAGCAAGATCCCGGGCGGCTTCGTCGCCCACCCCCGCCAGACGGTAAGCCCGGACTGGGATCCTCGGGGGTTCGCGTGCTCTCAGGAAGGCAAGGACCGTGGCTGCAACCGACGTACGCCCGAAGATCACCCTCGCGTGCGAGGAGTGCAAGCACCGGAACTACATCACCAGGAAGAACCGGCGCAACGACCCGGACCGCCTGGAGATGAAGAAGTTCTGCCCGAACTGCAAGACGCACCGCTCGCACAAGGAAACCCGCTGAGCGCGTAGATCTTCACCGAAGCCCGTCCCGCACGCCGGGGCGGGCTTCGGTGTTTTCGGTGGCTCTCCGCACGCCCTATAGGCTGCTCAGGTGCCTCTCGACCCCAGTTTCACCGGACGCAGCTACCCGCCGTCGCAGCCGTACGACGTGAGCCGCGAGAAGATCCGCGAGTTCGCCGACGCGATCGGCGCGACCAGCCCGGCCTACCGCGACGCCGAAGCCGCGAAGGCGTTGGGGCACAGGGACGTCATCGCCCCGCCGACGTTCGCGATCGTCGTGTCGATGAAGACCAACGAGACCGTGATGTTCGACCCGGAGCTGGAGCTCGACTACAGCCGCGTCGTGCACGGCGACCAGAACTTCACGCACCACCGGCCCATCACCGCGGGCGACCAGCTCGTCAGCGTGGCGCACATCGACGCCATCACGTCCCGCATGGGCAACGACATGGTGACCGTGCGGACCGAGATCAGCACCGTCGAGGGCGAACTCGTCGCCGTCGCCAAGTCGATGCTCGTCGTGAGGGGAGAGGACGCATGACGAACGCCGCTGTGGGAACCGAGCTGCCGGCGCTGTCCGTCCGCCTCAGGCGCGCCGACCTGGTGCGCTACGCGGGCGCCTCGCTGGACTTCAACCCCATCCACTGGAACGAGAAGACCGCGAAGGACGTCGGCCTGCCGGACGTCATCGCGCACGGCATGCTCACCATGGCCGTCGCCTCGCGGATCGTCGCCGAGTGGATCGGCGACCCCGGTGCGATCGTCGAGTACGGCTGCCGGTTCGGCCGGCCGGTCGTGGTGCCCAACGACGACGAGGGCGCGCTGGTCGAGGTCTCCGCGAAGGTCACCAAGGACTTCGAGGACGGAACTGTGAAGGTCAACATCACCGCGGCTTTTGACGGCAAGTCGGTGTTGACAGGTGCTTTCGCCCGCGTGCGCGTCGGTTGATCTTGTGATCAAGAACACCACCGGGCGACCCGGTCCGGTGGTGTTTGCCGTGCTCACGAGAGATTTCGGTACCCGAGCGCCCCTCAGTTGAACGACCCTGATTCGTCTTCTCGTGCGTCGTGTGGGTAGGCTGTGCGACAGGCCGCTCGATAAGTGCTTGAGCGGTCTGGTTGGAATGGACGGGACAGGCTCCCGTACACTTCCTGCTTGGCCAGGGGATCCCGATCGGGATCTCGAAGGGGTGTAGCTCAACTGGCAGAGCAGCGGTCTCCAAAACCGCAGGTTGCAGGTTCAAGTCCTGTCGCCCCTGCTGTCGAAGCGTCATGGGTGGAGTGGAGGACGGCATGAGCGAGGGCCGCGAGCAGGACCAGCCGGAGGAGCGCGAAGGCGCTGTCCGGCCGTCCACTGCTGCGGCGCGACGTGAACGTCGTGCCTCCTCTCGCCCGGCCGCCCGCAAGGACGGCAGCAGCGCTGAGTCGAAGAAGAGCGTCGCCGAGTCCGACTCCTCGGACGAGGACGCGAAGAAGGGTCGCCCGACCAAGACCCGTGACGGACAGGAGAAGCGTCCCTCGCTGATCGGGCGGTTCTTCCGCTACATCCGCGAGGTCATCGGCGAACTCCGCAAGGTGATCTGGCCGACGCGCAAGCAGCTCGTCACCTACACCGGCGTCGTGCTGGTGTTCGTGGTCTTCATGGTTGCGCTGGTGTGGGCTCTCGACCTCGGCTTCGGCGCGGCTGTTTTCGAGTTGTTCGGCTGAGCCGGACAGCTGCCGCTGCAACCAGGAAGCGAGATCCACAGTGAGCTCCGACAACGGCGTTGACGCCCAGGAGAAGACCGACCTCATCGACGACGAGGTGTCCGAGGACATCGCGGCCGACGAGACGGTCGAGTCGGAGGCTGTGGACTCCGAAGACGTCGAGACCGCGGACGACGAGGACGTCGACGTCCTCGCGATCGACGAGACCCCGATCGACGAAGAGATCGCCGACCCCGCCGAAGAGCTGCGTCAGGCCCTGCGCCACGCGCCCGGCGACTGGTACGTCGTGCACTCGTACGCCGGTTACGAGAACAAGGTCAAGGCGAACCTCGAGACGCGCATCCACACGCTCGACATGGAGGACTACATCTTCCAGGTCGAGGTGCCGACCGAAGAGGTCACCGAGATCAAGAACGGCCAGCGCAAGCTGGTGCAGCGCAAGGTGCTGCCCGGCTACATCCTGGTCCGCATGGAGCTCACCGACGCGTCTTGGAGCGCCGTCCGCAACACGCCGGGCGTGACCGGGTTCGTCGGAGCCACCTCGAAGCCCTCGCCGCTCACCATCGACGAGGTGCTGAAGTTCCTGCTCCCGCAGGGTGAGCAGAAGCCCGCCGAGGGCAAGAAGGCCGCGTCCACGGCCGCGCCGAAGCCGACCATCGAGGTCGACTTCGAGGTCGGCGAGTCGGTCACGGTCATGGACGGACCGTTCGCCACGCTGCCCGCGACGATCAGCGAGGTCAACGCGGACGGCCAGAAGCTGAAGGTCCTGGTGTCGATCTTCGGCCGGGAGACGCCGGTCGAGCTGTCGTTCAGCCAGGTCTCCAAGATCTGAGCGGTTCCCTCTCGCGAGGGGACCGATCGGCCACGCTGCGGCTGGCAGGGCCGCGCGCGGACACCGCAATAACAGGAAGTACGGACAATGCCACCCAAGAAGAAGAAGCTGTCAGCGATCATCAAGCTGCAGATCAAGGCTGGTGCCGCCAACCCGGCGCCGCCCGTCGGTCCCGCGCTTGGTCAGCACGGCGTCAACATCATGGAGTTCTGCAAGGCCTACAACGCCGCGACCGAGTCGCAGCGCGGTCAGGTCGTGCCGGTCGAGATCTCCGTGTACGAAGACCGCTCGTTCGACTTCAAGCTGAAGACCCCTCCGGCCGCGCGACTCATCCTCGCCGCCGCGGGCGTCGACAAGGGCAGCGGCGAGCCGCACCGCGTCAAGGTCGCCAAGGTGACCATGGAGCAGGTGCGTCAGATCGCGCAGACCAAGATGGTCGACCTGAACGCGAACGACATCGACCAGGCGGCGAAGATCATCGCCGGCACCGCCCGTTCCATGGGCATCACGGTCGAAGGCTGATCTTTCTCTTTCGCAAGCGTGGGAGAGCCGAGCGCGGCTCATTCACCACGAACTGATCCACGGTAAGGACAGAAGTCATGAAGCGCAGCAAGGCCTATAAGGCCGCAGCCGAGCTGGTGGACCGGGAGCGGCTGTACTCGCCGCTGGAGGCCGCCAAGCTCGCCAAGGAAACGTCCAAGGTGAAGCTGGACTCGACCGTCGAGGTCGCGATTCGCCTCGGCGTCGACCCTCGCAAGGCCGACCAGATGGTCCGCGGCACCGTGAACCTGCCGCACGGTACGGGCAAGACCGCCCGCGTGATCGTCTTCGCAACCGGTGACAAGGCCGCAGAGGCCGAGGCCGCCGGTGCGGACGCCGTCGGCTCCGAGGACCTGATCGAGCGCATCCAGGGTGGCTGGCTCGACTTCGACGCCGCGATCGCCACCCCCGACCAGATGGCCAAGGTCGGTCGCATCGCCCGCATCCTGGGCCCGCGTGGCCTGATGCCGAACCCCAAGACCGGCACCGTGACCCCCGAGGTCGCCAAGGCCGTCAACGACATCAAGGGCGGAAAGATCAACTTCCGCGTTGACAAGCAGGCCAACCTGCACTTCGTCATCGGCAAGGTGTCGTTCGACCCCGAGAAGCTGGTCGAGAACTACGCGGCGGCGTTGGACGAGGTCCTTCGTGCGAAGCCGTCCGCGGCCAAGGGCCGGTACGTCAAGAAGGTCACCGTCTCCACGACGATGGGGCCTGGTATCCCGGTTGACCCGAACCGCACCCGCAACATGCTGGTGGATGAGGCCTGAGCCTCCGGTTTTGTTGTGAGGAAGGCCCCCGGTTTTTGCCGGGGGCCTTTTCTGTTGGGCTGTGCTGTGCGAGTTCCAGCGTGGTCACCCAAAGCCGAGACCGTGCCTGTTCCAGCGTGGGCGTGCACCTCGGACGAAGCGAGGGTGTTCATCGCCGCTCCGCGACGATCCGCGATTGGGGCTTGACTTCGGGGCCCTTGCGAGGCGCTCTGTCGGCCGGAAAAGGCCGGATGCTCCGCACCCGGCCCATCCACAAGTGGTAGCACCTCGCACCCAAAGTCAAGCCCCAATCGCAAAAAACGAGTGGGTTCACCGCTACCCATCGGCGTCAGGTCCGCACGGCTCGCCTTCGGCATCGCGGTTGGAAGTGCGGGGGCTGCCACTGCTCGCCTTCGGCATCGCGTGAGAGTGTCGGCGTGGCAGGACTGTCAGACCTGCTGAGTAGGTTTGGTCGTGGGGGATCCAGGGTGCCGGGGGACCCTTGCGTCAGCCTGCTCGGCTCGCCCCGCCCTGCCTCGGTGAAGTCGCGGAGCACCGGTGCTGCCGTGCGCACGGTGTCCACTTCGAACCCGCTGCTCTCGCCAGGCGGGGGAGTTGGCGGCCGATGTAGCGTTGCGGACGATTTTTGCGCAAATGAAGCGGTTGAAAGCTCTGGTCGTTTCCAGGTCGCAGTCCACGACTGTCGAGTCCCAGTCCGGTTCGCCCATGCGCAGCAGGCCGCCTGGTTTGAGGACTCGGAAGAGTTCGGCCAAGACAGCTGCGGGGTCTGCCACGTGTTGTAGTGCGCGGTCGAAGGTGGCGACTTCGAATGGCAGTACGTGGCCGTCGCCCAGGAGGATCTCGATTTCGGGGCAGCGGTGGAAGCGGGCGGTGGCGGCCTCAACCATGCGCGGTTCGATGTCACGCCCACTACTCGGCCGGTGGGTGTGACGGCGTCCGCTATTGACGGTATGTCTGCTCCTGGGCCGCAGCCCAGGTCCAGGACGCTCAGGCCTGGGCGCAGTTCCAGGAGGTCCAGCAGTTGGCGCTTGTAGTCGCCGGCTACTGCGGCGACGTTGTCCATGTACGCGACCTTGTCGATGCTGGGCACTCCCGCTGCCTTGGTCATGCAGCCCGATCAACTACAGGTGCTCGGTGACCAGTCGGTGATGAGCCAGCCGGCGTCGATTTTCTCGACGATGAAGGTGCCGAGACGAGGCCCACCCTCGACCGTCATGAGACACGAGTCGATCGTGATCTTGGTGATGGCTGGGGGCGGGTTCTGCACCTCCGGCGGGAAGATAAGGAGCTGGTACTTGTCGACGTTTTTCACCTTGGTCTTCAAGTCCTTTACCGCCGATTCGCAATCGCTTGCGCCGAAGCCGTCGGCGAACTTCTGAGCGGCGTCGGGCCGGTGGAATAGCGCGCACGCGCGCTTCGAGTCGGCGAACGAAACGTGCTTGTAGAAGAGGCCGATCGTGCCCTGCAAGCCTGCGGGGGTGCGCGGGCCCTGTGCCGCGCCGGTGAGTCCGCCGCTGTCCTGGGCGATGTCGCCGGGGTCGTCGGTGCCGAAGAAGTGGTTGTAGGCCCACACGGCGCTGAAGACGACCAGGAGGAAGAACAGCGCTCGCCAGAAGATGCCGCTGCCCAGCACGACCAGCCACCAGCGCTTGCCCTGCGGCTTGAACGGCTGGGGTGCCTGGCCGGTCGCCTCCTGGTAGCGCTGGTACTCCTGGAAGCGTTGGAACTCCTGGAACTGCCGCAGCTGCTCCGGGTCCATCTGCGGAGCGGGCGGCTGCGGCGGCTGCGGCTGGCGGGGCGCGAGGTCCTTGCCGGGCTCGTCGGTCACACGTCACATCATGCCGTCTCCGACCGCGCTGGTCGGGGCGGCCGGGAACCGATTTGGAGAGCCGCTGGGGCGTCGGCTAGTCTTCACGAGGTTCTACCGAAGACCGCAGGTTTTCTCCGCGAGGAGAACGAAGGCCCCGTTGCAACACGGGCGGCCCGCGCAGGGAGGACGAGGCAAAGCTTCTTGTGACGCCCCGTGCTGCTTGTGCGCGAGGGCGTTTTTGTTGTTTCGGGACCTTCTCCAGCCGGCGGTCTAACCCAGCCCAGAGAGGAGGCGATCATGGCGAAGCCCAGCAAGGTTACGGCGGTCGCTGAGCTCGCGGACCAGTTCCGCACCAGCTCGGCAGCGGTTGTCACCGAGTACCGTGGCCTCTCCATGGCGCAGCTCACCACGCTGCGTCGCGCTCTCGGCGCGGGCACCAAGTACACCGTCGCGAAGAACACGCTGGTCAAGCTGGCCGCTGCGGACGCCGGAGTCGAGGGCCTCGAGGCTCTCCTGGCCGGTCCGACCGCCATCGCGTTCGTCGAGGGCGAGCCCGTCGACGCCGCCAAGGCGATCCGCGACTTCGCGAAGGACAACAAGGCCCTGGTCATCAAGGGCGGCTACATGGATGGCCGCCCGCTCTCGGTCGAAGAGGTCACCGCTATCGCGGACCTCGAGAGCCGTGAGGTGCTGCTCGCGAAGCTCGCGGGCGCGATGAAGGGCAACCTGGCCAAGGCCGCGGGTCTGTTCAACGCCCCGGCTTCCCAGGTCGCTCGCCTGGCTGCTGCCCTGCAGGAGAAGAAGGCCGCTGCGGCTCCCGCCGCCGAGGCCGACGCTCCCGCCGAAAGCTGATCACCCGAAGACACGCCCGGCGCTTTCGCGCGGGAGATTAGAAAGGACCGCCGATCATGGCGAAGCTCAGCACCGAAGAGCTGCTCGACGCGTTCAAGGAGATGACCCTCCTCGAGCTGTCGGAGTTCGTGAAGCAGTTCGAGGAGACCTTCGAGGTCACCGCCGCCGCGCCCGTCGCCGTTGCCGCTGTTGCGGGCCCCGGTGCCGCCGCTGAGGCTCCCGAGGAGAAGGACGAGTTCACCGTCGTCCTCGAGGGCGCCGGCGACAAGAAGATCCAGGTCATCAAGGTCGTCCGCGAGGTCGTCTCGGGCCTGGGCCTGAAGGAGGCCAAGGAGCTGGTCGAGTCCGCTCCGAAGCCGCTCCTCGAGAACGTGGCGAAGGACGTCGCCGACGCCGCCAAGGAGAAGCTCGAGGCCGCCGGCGCCAAGATCTCGCTCAAGTGATCTGAGGCCCCTCCGGGGGCCGGCGCTCTGCCTCGCAGTGCCTGAACGGGCGTGCACCTCAACGGGGGTGCACGCCCGTTTTGCGTGTCCGGGGTCAGTGCGCGGCGGCTTGTGTTCAGGGTCACATCAGTCTCGAAAGTTTTCTCCAACGGGCAGTGGTTCAGTCCATCGCGCCCGTTTTGCGAGGTCACGCTGCGTGCTGTTATCTGAACGCAACCGGTGTTAGGCCAACTGGTGAGTAACCTGCCGCGAACGAACTCGTTGCCCAGGTGTGACGCCGATCGCGGCGTCCTCGGGCGTGTGCGGAGGTGCGTGGATGGGTGTCGAGGTGGTCGTCGAGGGTCTGACCAAGTCCTTCGGCAAACAGACCATCTGGCAGGACGTCACGCTCACGTTGCCGCCGGGTGAGGTCAGCGTGATGCTCGGGCCGTCGGGCACGGGCAAGAGCGTCTTCCTGAAGTCGTTGGTCGGCCTGCTCAAGCCGGAGCAGGGCAAGATCGTCATCAACGGCACGGACCTCGTGCGGTGCTCCGAGCACAAGCTCTACGAGATCCGGAAGATGTTCGGCGTGCTGTTCCAGGACGGCGCGCTGTTCGGGTCGATGAACCTCTACGACAACATCGCGTTCCCGCTGCGCGAGCACACCCGCAAGACCGAGGCCGAGGTCCGCCGGATCGTCCTCGAGAAGATGGAGATGGTCGGTCTCGTCGGCGCGGAGAAGAAGCTCCCCGGTGAGATCTCCGGCGGCATGCGCAAGAGGGCCGGACTGGCCCGTGCGCTGGTGCTCGACCCCGAGATCATCCTGTGCGACGAGCCGGACTCCGGGCTGGATCCCGTCAGGACCGCCTACCTGAGTCAGTTGCTGATCGACCTGAACGCCCAGATCGACGCGACCATCCTGATCGTCACGCACAACATCAACATCGCCAGGACCGTGCCGGACAACCTCGGCATGCTGTTCCGCCGCGAGCTCGTCATGTTCGGGCCGCGCGAGGTGTTGCTGACCAGCGACGAGCCCGTCGTCGAGCAGTTCCTCAACGGCCGGCGGCTCGGGCCGATCGGCATGTCCGAGGAGAAGGACCAGGCCACCATGGCCGCCGAGCAGGCCCACGCGGACGCCGGGCACTCGGACGGGTCGCCGGACGAGGACATGCGCGGGGTCGTGCCGCAGATCGAGCCGACGCCGGGGCTGCCGTACCGGGACGCGGTGCGCCGGCGCAAGGACCGGGTCATGTCGATCATCCACCAGCTGCCGCAGGAGGCCCAGCAGGGCATCATCGCGAGCCTCACGGCCGAGGAGCAGATGCGCTACGGCGTGCACGCCGGGGCGCCGGTCGCTGCTCCCACGCCGAGCCCCTGGCCGCGGCGGGGTGGTGTGCTGTGAGCACGCCGACCACCTTTCCCGGCGCGGGAGCGTTGCGGGAGACCGGGAAGCTCTGCCAGCTCGGCATCGACGTCGTGCGGACGTCGTTCCGCCGGCCGTTCCAGCTGCGGGAGTTCATCCAGCAGAGCTGGTTCATCGTCAGCGTGACGGTGCTGCCGACGGCGCTGGTCTCCATCCCGTTCGGCGCGGTCATCGCGTTGCAGCTCGGCTCGCTGACCCGGCAGATCGGCGCGCAGTCGTTCACCGGCGCGGCCAGCGTCCTCGCGATCATCCAGCAGGCCAGCCCGATCGTGACGGCGCTGCTCATCGCGGGTGCGGGCGGCAGCGCGATCTGCGCGGACCTCGGGTCGCGGAAGATCCGCGAAGAGATCGACGCCATGGAAGTGCTCGGCGTCAGCCCGATCCACCGGCTGGTCGTGCCGCGGGTGCTCGCCGCGATGCTGGTCTCCGTGCTGCTCAACGGCATGGTGAGCGTCGTCGGCGTGATGGGTGGGTACTTCTTCAACGTGGTCATGCAGGACGGCACGCCCGGCGCCTACCTCGCGAGCTTCAGCGCGCTGGCGCAGCTGCCCGACCTGTGGATCAGCGAGATCAAGGCGCTGATCTTCGGGTTCATCGCGGGCATCGTGGCCGCGTACCGGGGGCTCAACCCGTCCGGCGGGCCGAAAGGCGTGGGCGACGCGGTCAACCAGGCCGTGGTCATCACGTTCCTGCTGCTGTTCTTCGTCAACTTCGTCCTCACCACGATCTACCTCCAGGTCGTGCCCGCGAAGGGGAGCTGATGGCGAACAAGGCGCTGTCCACTCTGGACGGTTTCGGCGACCAGCTGGCGTTCTACCTCAAGGCGCTGGCCTGGACCCCGCGCGCGCTCAAGCGGTACTCCAAGGAGACGCTGCGGCTGCTGGCCGAGGTCAGCTTCGGGTCGGGCGCGCTCGCGGTCATCGGCGGCACCATCGGCGTGATGGTCGGCCTGTCCGTCTTCACGGGCACGGTCGTCGGTCTGCAGGGCTTCACCGCTCTCAACCAGATCGGCACGAGCGCGTTCGCCGGCTTCGTGTCCGCGTACTTCAACACCCGTGAGATCGCTCCCCTGGTCGCGGGGCTCGCCCTGAGCGCGACGGTCGGGTCCGGCTTCACGGCCCAGCTCGGCGCCATGCGGATCTCCGAGGAGATCGACGCGCTGGAGGTCATGGGCATCCCCAGCCTGCCGTTCCTCGTGACCACGCGGATCATCGCCGGGTTCGTCGCGATCATCCCGCTGTACGTGATCGGCCTGCTGACCAGCTACCTGGCGGCCAGAACCATCACGGTGGAGTTCTACGGGCAGTCGGCGGGCACCTACGACCACTACTTCAACCTGTTCCTGCCCCCGATCGACGTGCTCTGGTCGTTCGGCAAGGTCCTGGTCTTCGCGGTCGTGATCATCATGACCCACTGCTACTACGGCTACCGCGCGTCCGGTGGTCCCGCCGGTGTCGGCGTGGCGGTCGGCAGGGCGGTGCGCACCGCGATCGTCACGACCGCGCTGCTCGACTTCTTCCTGAGCCTCGCGATCTGGGGCGCCACGACGACGGTGAGGATCGCCGGATGAAGAAGCGCGTGCTGGGCATCGCCTTCCTCCTCGCGATCGCCATGTTCCTGTCCCTCACGGTGGCGCTCTACAAGGACGCCTTCGGCGACTACGTGAAGGTCACCCTCAAGACGGACCACATCGGCAACCAGCTGCAGACCGCGAGCGACGTCAAGGTGCGCGGGCTGATCGTCGGGTCGGTGAAGGCCGTGCGCACCAGCGGTGACGGCGCCGAGCTGGAGCTCGCGCTGCTGCCGGACAAGGTCGAGCAGATTCCCGGCAACGTCAGCGCCCGCCTGCTGCCGAAGACGCTGTTCGGCGAGCGGTACGTGAACCTCGTGCTGCCGCAGCAGAAGCAGGCCGCGATCAAGGAGGGCGCGGTCATCGAGCAGGACCGCACCAGCAGCGCGATCGAGCTGGAACGCGTGCTGGACAACCTGATGCCGGTGCTGCAGGCGATCCAGCCGGAGAAGCTCGCCACCACGCTCACCGCGCTGTCGCAGGCCCTCGACGGCCGGGGCAAGCCGCTCGGCGAGACCCTGGTGTCGCTCGACGCCTACCTCGGCGAGCTCAACCCGCAGCTGCCCGCGCTGAAGGAGAACATCTCCAAGCTCGCGGACGTCTCCAACGTCTACGCCGACGCCGCGCCGGACCTGTTGCAGGCGCTCAACGACATGACCACGACGACCAGGACGGTCGTCGAGCAGCGCGACAACCTGCTGTCGCTCTACGGGACGCTGACCACGACGTCGCAGGACCTCACCAGCTTCGTCACGGTCAACAAGAACAACATCATCGGCCTCGCCGACACGAGCCGCCCGACGCTGGAGCTGCTCGCCAAGTACGCGCCTGAGTACCCCTGCCTGATCAAGGGGCTCGCGGAGTTCGAACCGATCATCAGCAAGGCGTTCGGCCAGGGCACCGACGAGCCCGGCCTGCACATCACGCTGGAGATCACGAAGGACCGCGGCAAGTACAAGCCCAACCTCGACGAGCCGGAGTACCGGGACAAGCGCGGCCCCCGCTGCTACGACCTCGTGCCGCGGCCCGACCCGTTCCCGCAGTACCCGCCGGACGGCCCGGTGCAGGACGGCTCCAGCTCGCCGCCGCCCGCCCGCTCCGCCAACGACGGCGTCCTGCCGCCCGGCTCCACCATCCCCTCGTCCGCCCAGGACGCCGTCAACCTGGCCAACTCGCCCGAGGAGGCCCGGCTGATCGCGGCGCTCTTCGGCCCGCGCGTCGGCGTCGACCCGCAGGACATGCCCGGCTGGTCGAGCCTGCTGCTCGGACCGCTCGTCCGCGGGACGGAGGTGACGGTCGAGTGAAAGGCCTGCTCGCCCCGCTGCTCAAGCTGATCACCTTCGCGGTCGTCACGATCCTCGCCACGACGCTGCTCGCGGTGACCATCGCCAACGTGAACCTGGGCGGTGCCACGGACTACAAGGCCCAGTTCACCGACGTCACCGCGCTCAACGAGGGCGACGACATCCGCATCGCCGGCGTCCGCGTCGGTCAGGTCGACGGCATCAAGGTGGTCGACCGCAAGACCGCAGAGGTCGAGTTCTCGATCGACGGCGACCGCAAGCTGCCGGGGTCGGTCACCGCGACCATCAAGTACCGCAACCTGGTGGGCCAGCGGTACATCGCGCTGGAGTCCGGCACCGGTGACACCCAGGCCGTGCTGCCGGAGGGCGGCACGATCCCGGTGGACCGCACCAAGCCGGCGCTCGACCTCACCGTGCTGTTCAACGGTTTCAAGCCGCTCTTCCAGGCGCTGTCGCCGGAGGACGTGAACAAGCTGTCGTTCGAGATCATCCAGGTGCTGCAGGGAGAAGGCAGCACGATCGACAGCCTGCTGCAGCACACGGCGTCGCTGACCAGCACGCTCGCGAGCAAGGACAAGGTGATCGGCGAGGTCGTCGACAACCTCAACACCGCGCTCGACACCGTGAACTCGCGCGACCAGGACTTCAACAACCTGGTGATCACGCTGCAGACCCTGGTCTCCGGCCTCGCGCAGGACCGCCAGCCGATCGGTGACGCGATCACCGCCCTCGGCGACCTGACGCAGGCGACGTCCGGGCTGCTGGAACAGGGCCGCGAGCCGTTGAAGAACGACATCGCGCAGCTCGGCATCGTGTCGAAGACGCTGGGCGACAGCGAGGCGGTGGTCGACGGCATGTTGCAGCGCCTGCCGAACAAGCTGGAGACGATCACCAGGACCGCGACCTACGGCTCGTGGTTCAACTTCTACCTGTGCGAGGCCAGCGGCCAGGTCGCCGTGCCGCCGGTCATCGCCAACCCGATCCCGATCACGGCGTTGCCGGTGACCCAGCAGAGGTGCCGCCGATGAAGACCTCGAACCCGATCAGGACCGGCGCGATCAGCCTGACGCTGATCGTCCTGCTCCTGCTGGCCGCGTTCTACTCCGACGACCTGCCGATCGTCGGTGGCGGCACGAGCTACGCCGCGGACTTCAGCGAGGCCGCGGGACTGGTGCCGGGCAACGAGGTCCGCGTCGCCGGCGTGAAGGTCGGCAAGGTCACCAAGGTCAAGCTGAACGGCGACCGCGTGCGGGTCACGTTCAAGGTCAAGGACGCCTGGGTGGGCGACCGGACGACCGCGATGATCCGCATCAAGACGTTGCTGGGTCAGAAGTTCCTGGCGCTCGACCCGCAGGGCAGCTCGCCGTTGTCGCCGGGCGACCCGATCCCGAAGGAGCGCACGCTCGCGCCGTACGACGTGAACGAGGCGTTCAACGGGCTCGCGACGACCGTCGGCCAGATCGACACCAAGCAGCTGGCCGACAGCTTCACGGTCCTGTCCGACACCTTCAAGAACTCGCCGGAGCACGTCCGCGGCGCGCTCGACGGCCTGTCGGCGTTGTCGAAGACGATCTCCTCGCGCGACGAGCAGCTGGCGAAGCTGCTGGAGAACACCCGGCAGCTGACCAAGACGCTGGCCGACCGCAACGCCGAGTTCGAGAAGCTCCTCTCCGACGGCAACCTGCTGCTCGGCGAGCTGCGCAAGCGCCGTGAGGCGATCAGCGCGCTGCTGACCGGGACGCGCGACCTGGCCCGCGAGCTCAGCGGTCTGGTGCAGGACAACCAAAACCAGCTCAAGCCCGCGCTGGAGCAGCTGGGCAAGGTCACCGGGATCCTGCAGCGCAACCAGGACAACCTCGACCGCAGCCTCGCGCTGATGGCGCCGTTCTACCGGGTGTTCGCGAACACCCTGGGCAACGGGCGCTGGTTCGACACCTACATCTGCGGTCTGCTGCCGCCCGCGGTGAACCTCGGCGTCGTCGGGTTCAACGAGGAAGGCTGCCTGCCTCCGGGGGTGCAGCGATGACTGACGTGGCAACGTCCAAGGTCGGCCGGTTCATCGCGATCGCGTGCGTGCTGGCGCTGGTCGTGACGGCGGCGCTCTGGTGGGTGTTCGCGGGGATGAACGGCCGCAAGGTCACCGCGCACTTCGCCGCGGCCGTCGGCGTCTACCCCGGCGGCGACGTGCGGGTGCTCGGCGTGAAGGTCGGCACGATCGACGAGGTCACGCCGGAGGGCAAGACCGTGAAGGTCGTGTTCACCCTCGACCGCGACGTGCGGGTGCCCGAGAACGCGCAGGCCGTCGTGGTCGCGCCGAGCGTGGTCAGCGACCGGTACGTGCAGCTCACGCCCGCCTACACCGGCGGTCCGGCGCTGGCCGACGACGCGGTGATCCCGCGGGAGCGCACCGCGACGCCGGTCGAGCTGGACGAGCTGTACTCGTCGCTCGACAAGCTCACGACCGCGCTGGGCCCCAACGGCGCGAACGCCGACGGCGCGTTGGCGGACCTGCTGAACTCGGCGGCGAGGAACCTCGAGGGCAACGGCCAGGCGCTCAACGACACGTTGAAGAACCTCGGCCAGGCCACGCGGACGCTCTCGGGGTCCAAGGAGGACCTCTTCGCGACCGTCGACAACCTGCAGAAGTTCACGGCGATGCTGGCCGCGAACGACAGCCAGGTGCGCGACTTCAACCAGCAGCTCGCGGACGTGTCGAAGATGCTCGCGGACGAACGCGGCGACCTCGGCGCGGCGCTGGCCGAGCTGGCGACCGCGCTCGGACAGGTGCAGGGCTTCATCAAGGACAACCGCGAGGTGCTGAAGTCCAATGTGGACAAGCTGGCCGCGGTGACCCAGGTGCTGGTGAACCAGCGGGCCGCGCTGGCCGAGACGCTCGACGTCGCGCCGCTGGCCCTGGGCAACCTGCAGAACTCCTACAACGCGGCGTCCGGCACGCTCGACACCCGCGCGAACATCAACGAGCTGAACCAGCCGCCGATCGTGCTGGTCTGCAAGCTGGTGCAGCAGGCGACGCCGAACAACGTGCCGCCGGTGCTCGCGCAGACGTGCAAGCAGCTGGAGCCGTTGCTGACGGGCGCGATCCCGCTCAAGTCGCCCGCCGAGGTGATCGGCGACCTCAACGCGGGCAAGCTGCCGCTGCCCCTGCCGCTCGCGGGGGTGCCCCAGTGAAACGACTCGTGGTGGGTCTTACCGCGGTGTTGCTGGTCTCGGGCTGCGGCTCGGGCGGGTTCGACGGCGTCTACAACCTGCCGCTGCCCGGCGGCGCGGACGTCGGTGACCACCCGTACCGGGTGAAGGCGCAGTTCCAGGACGTCCTCGACCTCGTGCCGCAGGCCGGCGTGAAGGTCAACGACGTGCCGGTCGGGCGGGTCGAGAAGATCGACCTGGGTTCCGACGGCTGGACCGCCGAGGTCACCATGCTGGTCAACGGCGACGTGCGGCTGCCGGCCAACGCGTTCGCGAAGCTGCGCCAGTCCGCGCTGCTGGGCGAGAAGTTCGTCGAGCTGGGCAAGCCCTCCGATGCCAGTGGCACGCTCGCGGACAACGCCGTTATCCCGTTGTCGAAGACCAACCGCAACCCCGAGGTCGAAGAGGTCTTCGGCGCGTTGTCGATGCTGCTCAACGGTGGTGGTGTGGCGCAGCTGCAGAACATCACCAAGGAGCTCAACGCGGCGATGGAGGGCAACGAGAAGGAGATCCGCTCGTTGCTGGGCAACCTGGACACGTTCGTCGGGGAGCTCGACAAGCACAAGGCGGAGATCGTCCGCGCCCTCGACTCGATCAACCGGCTCGGCGGGACGCTGGCGCAGCAGCGCGACAAGATCGCGGTGGCGCTCACGGACCTGGAGCCCGGCCTGCGCGTGCTGGCCGAACAGCGCACGCAGCTCGTGACGTTGCTGAAGTCGCTCAACACCCTCTCCGACGTCGCGACGGACACGGTGAACAAGAGCCGTGACGACATCGTCGCGGACTTGAAGGCGTTGCAGCCGACGCTGACGAAGCTCGCCGAGTCGGGGCAGAACCTGCCGAAGTCGCTCGAGCTGCTGCTGACCTACCCGTTCCCGGACGAGGCGCTCGACGGCATCAAGGGCGACTACACCAACGCGTTCATCGACCTCGACCTGAACCTCGGCTCGATCGTCGACAACCTGGGGCGGTCGCGGCAGTCGCCGATCGACTCGCTGCTGCCGACGCCGGGCACGCCGTTGCCGCTGCCCAACATCCCGTTGCCGAACATCCCGCTGCCGAACCTCGGGCAGGGGACGGGGTCAGGGCTGGGCGACCTGCTCGGCGGTCTGCTGGGAGGTGGTCGCAAGTGATCCTGCGGTCGACGAAGCTCAAGATCGGCGCGTTCGTGCTGGTCGCGTTGCTGGGCATCTCGTACGTCAGCGCCACCTACATCGGCCTGTTCAAGTCGGCCTCGACGGTCGTGACGATGCAGCTGGCCGACTCCGGCGGCATCTTCACCAACGCCGAGGTCACCTACCGCGGCGTGACGATCGGCCGGGTCGGCCAGCTGCGGCTGACCTCGGACGGCATCGAGGCCGACCTGGAGCTCGACGCGGACGCGCCGCGCGTGCCCGCCGCGACCGAGGCCGTGGTGGCCAACCGGTCGGCCGTCGGCGAGCAGTTCGTGGACCTGCGGCCGAAGTCGGACGACGGCCCGTACCTGGAGGCCGGCTCGGTCATCCCGCGCTCGGCCACCCGCACGCCGCCGCCGGTCGACGGGCTGCTGTCGAACCTGGACGCGTTCGCCTCGTCGGTGCCCACAGACTCGTTGAGGACCGTCGTCGACGAGCTGCACAACGCGTTCAACGGCACCGGCGGCGACCTGCAGGTGCTGATCGACAACACCGCGGCGTTCACGGCCGCGGCCCGCGAGCACCTCCCGCAGACGACGCAGCTGCTGCAGGACGGCCGGATCGTGCTGGCCACGCAGGCCGCGCAGGGCGGCGCCATCCGGTCGTTCAGCGGTGACCTGCGGTTGCTCGCCGAGCAGCTGAAGGCCTCCGACGGCGACCTGCGGCGGTTGATCGTGGCCGTGCCGCCGGCGTCGGAGCAGGTCTCGGCGCTGCTCAAGGAGAGCGGGCCGAACCTCGGGGTGGTCTTCGCGAACCTGCTGACCACCTCGAACATCCTCGTGACCAGGCGTGACGGTTTGGAGCAGATCGCGGTGACGTACCCCATCGCCGTCGGCGGTGGCTTCACCGTGGCGCCGGGGGACGGGTCGGCGCACTTCGGGCTGGCCCTGAACGTCTTCGACCCGATGCCGTGCACGGTCGGGTACGAGGGCACGACCATCCGGACGGGCAACGACACGTCGGCCGCGCCGCTGAACACGCAGGCCTACTGCGCCCTGGCGCGCGGGTCGGCGACGTCGGTGCGAGGCTCGCAGAACGCGCCCTACGGCGGGACGCCGACGACGCCGGTGGGCACCGCGACGACGCAGCCGGGCCAGGAGCCGACCGGGCAGCAGGCGGTGCCGGAGCTGCCGCTGCTGACGTCGCTGGGCCAGCTGCTGGGTTTGCCGGAGGAGAAGAAGTAGTGCGGATCTTCACTGTGGTCGCCGCCGTGCTGGCGGTGCTGACGTTCGGCTACGCCGCGTACTTCGGCGTGGCCTGGTACTCGACCTCCCACTCGTCGGAGTCGTCGTTCGCCTCGACCCGCGACGAGGCCCTGCGCTCCGGCCAGGTCGGCGTCGCGAACTTCCTGACCCTGGACTACAAGAAGGTCGACGAGGACCTGCAGCGCTGGCTCAACTCGTCCACCGGCGAGCTGCGCGCCGAGATCGACAAGGACAAGGACTCGCGCAAGAAGCAGCTGGTCGACGCCAAGTCCGTGACGACGTCGAAGGTCCTCGACTCGGCCATCACCGAGCTCGACGACCGCACCGGCACCGCGTCGATGATCGCCGTGGTCCAGAGCACCGTGACCCCGGACGGCGGCCAGCAGGTCACCAAGATCAACCGGTACCTGACCAAGCTCACCCGCACGGACGACGGCTGGAAGCTGAGCCAGCTGGGCCCGCTGCGGGCAGGCGTCTGACCCGGCCAGAGCTGATTGGAAGAGCGCTCGTGCCCCCAACTCGCCGCCGCCCCATCCCCACGCCACCGGCAGGAGGCCGCCCGAAGGTCGCCGGCCTGAACCGCCGCACGCCCGCGGACCCCGCCGTCGCGGAACCCGCTGTCGTGGAGCCCGCTGTCGTGGAACCCGCTGTCGCGGAACCCGGTGTGGTGGACCCCGCCGTCGCGGAACCTCCTGTCGCGCCGGACTCGGCAGCCGAGGAGCTGAAGGCCCCGGAGGCGGTCGAGTGGGAGCCGTCGGCCCCCGCCGAGGAGCCGCAGGCCGACGAACCTCCCGCCTCGGTCGAGGCCTCCGCCGACGAGCCGTCCGCCGCGGTCCGGGACGAGCCGGCCGAGGAGGAGCAGACCCCCGCGAAGAACGCCTGGCTGCTCCCGTCGGCTCTGCTGGTGGTCGCCGTGCTGCTGGGCGCGCTGGGCACGTTCTTCCTGGTTAAGTCGCGCGCGGTGTCCTACGACGCGGCCCTGGTCGACGCCGGCACCACCTCGGCGGTGAACGGCCAGATCCGCGAGGCCGTGGAGAAGTCGTTCTCCTACAACTTCGCCGACGTGGCCGCCACCGAGAAGGCCGCCCGCGAGCTCCTGACCGGCAAGGCCCTGTGCCAGTACAACGCGGTGTTCGGTCCGGTGAAGGAGGTCGCACCCCAGCAGAAGCTGGTGGTGACCGTCCGGGTCGTCTCCTCGGCCGTGTCGTCCCTGAAGGACGACCGGGCCACCGTGCTGGTCTTCGCCGACCAGGTCACCACCCGCACGACCGACAACCAGACGGGCGGCGGCACCGCCATGCTCCGCGTGAGCGCCCTCGACGACGGCGGCCGGTGGAAGATCGACAACATGGAGATGTTCGGGGCGACGGCGGAGCAGAACCGCCAGCTGCAGACCTGCTGACCGGCGTTTTCGCGGGCGGGCACAGGCCCCGCCCACCCCGGGGGCAGACCGCCACTCAGACGAGCGTATCGACGAGAACGCGCTGTCAACCGGCCGCTCGGCGACATGTGGACAACTCGGCCCAGTTCCACCTGCCTGGGTGACCTCGCGCCGGCAACCTCGCGCCGGCAACCTCGCGCCGGCAACCTCGCTCCGGCAACCCCGCTCCGGCAACCTCGCTCCGGCAAACCCCGCCCCGGCAAACCCCGCCCCGGCAAACCCCGCCCCGGCAAACCCCGCCACCCGCCTCTCACTCCGCGAGGTCGTTTGGCCCGGCCCGGTGCGGGCCCGCCCACGCCGTTGTCCTAAGATCAACAACCCCGGGAAGTGCCCCGGAAGCACCAGGAACACACCTCTCGCCAGTCCCGACACGCGTGATCTCAGTCACACAAAACTCGTGGCGCTCTGTAAGACCACTTGAAGCCGCCAACTTCCCACCAAATCGGCCGCACGCGTGTTTGCGCAGGTCAAATGAGTGGCTGAAAGTAAACGGCGCTCCATCCACAGGGTGGATCGGTCTTCAACATCTTGACTGCGCGCTCATGCAGGGTCACTCTGTCGGTGAGCAAGAGGAGGGTCCTTCCAGGTGCCTCTCGACAGTCGCCGTGCGCGTGGCTAGACTGCCCCTTTGCGCTGCCCATTTTCCGCTTGCCCTTCGCCGAGAGCGTGGATTAGTCGGGCATCGCCGCACCCTTGACAGCCGTGCTAGTTCGCTCTAGCCAGCTACCTGTCCCTGGAAGGACGCATCTTGGCGATCTCTCGCGCGACCAAGGCCACTGCTGCGACCAACTCCACGTCGGGGATCCCTGGAGCGCCGAAGCGGGTCTCGTTCGCGAAGATTCATGAGCCGCTTTCGACGCCCAACCTGCTTGACCTGCAGATCCAGTCCTTTGAGTGGTTGACCGGCGACGAGGCGTGGTTCCAGCGCCGCATCGACGCCGGAGACGAGAACCCGACGGGCGGCCTCGAAGAGGTCCTCAACGAGATCTCGCCGATCGAGGACTTCTCCGGCTCCATGTCACTGTCCTTCTCCGACCCACGCTACGACGAGGTCAAGGCCTCGACGGAAGAGTGCAAGGACAAGGACATGACGTACGCGGCACCGTTGTTCGTCACTGCGGAGTTCACCAACCACACCACTGGCGAGATCAAGAGCCAGACGGTGTTCATGGGTGACTTCCCGATGATGACGAGCAAGGGCACGTTCATCATCAACGGCACCGAGCGCGTGGTGGTCTCTCAGCTCGTGCGTTCGCCCGGTGTCTACTACGACACCGCGGTCGACAAGACGACCGACAAGGACGTCTTCAGCGTCAAGATCATCCCGTCCCGGGGTGCCTGGCTGGAGTTCGACGTCGACAAGCGCGACACCGTCGGTGTCCGCATCGATCGCAAGCGTCGCCAGCCGGTGACGGTGCTGTTGAAGGCTCTGGGCTGGAGCACGGAGCAGATCCGCGAGCGGTTCGCGTTCAGCGAGACGTTGCTGACCACGCTCGAGAAGGACCACACCGCGGGTACCGACGAGGCGTTGCTCGACATCTACCGCAAGCTGCGTCCGGGCGAGCCGCCCACGAAGGAGTCCGCGCAGGCCCTGCTGGAGAACCTGTTCTTCAAGGACAAGCGCTACGACCTGGCGAAGGTTGGCCGCTACAAGGTCAACAAGAAGCTGGGCCTGGACACCGACATCAACACCGGTGTGCTGACCGAGGACGACATCGTCACGACGATCGAGTACCTCGTCCGCCTGCACGCGGGTGAGACGCAGATGGACGCCGCCGCCGGTGGCGACGTGCCGGTCGAGGTCGACGACATCGACCACTTCGGCAACCGTCGCCTGCGCACGGTCGGCGAGCTGATCCAGAACCAGATCCGCGTCGGCCTGTCCCGCATGGAGCGCGTCGTCCGCGAGCGCATGACCACGCAGGACGTCGAGGCCATCACGCCGCAGACCCTGATCAACATCCGTCCCGTCGTGGCGGCGATCAAGGAGTTCTTCGGCACCTCGCAGCTGTCGCAGTTCATGGACCAGACCAACCCGCTCGCGGGTCTGACCCACAAGCGCCGCCTGTCGGCGCTGGGTCCCGGTGGTCTGTCCCGTGAGCGGGCCGGCATGGAGGTCCGCGACGTCCACCCGTCGCACTACGGCCGCATGTGCCCGATCGAGACGCCGGAAGGCCCGAACATCGGCCTGATCGGCTCGCTGTCGTCCTACGCGCGGGTCAACCCGTTCGGCTTCATCGAGACGCCGTACCGCAAGGTCGTCGAGGGCCGGGTCACCGACCAGATCGACTACCTGACCGCGGACGAGGAAGACCGCTACGTCAAGGCGCAGGCGAACTCGCCGACCGACGACGAGGGCAACTTCACCGACGACCGCGTCCTGGTCCGCAAGAAGGGCGGCGAGGTCGAGTTCATCGACCCGACCGACGTCGACTACATGGACGTCTCGCCGCGCCAGATGGTGTCGGCCGCGACCGCCATGATCCCGTTCCTCGAGCACGACGACGCCAACCGCGCCCTGATGGGTGCGAACATGCAGCGCCAGGCCGTGCCGCTGCTCCGCTCCGAGTCGCCGCTCGTCGGCACCGGCATGGAGCTGCGCGCCGCGGTCGACGCCGGTGACGTCGTCGTCGCGAAGAAGACCGGTGTGGTCGAGGAGGTCTCCGCCGACTACATCACCGTCATGGCCGACGACGGTGCGCGCAACACCTACGCGCTGCACAAGTTCCGTCGCTCGAACCAGGGCACGTGCATCAACCAGAAGCCCATCGTCAACGAGGGCGACCGCGTCGAGTCCGGCCAGGTCCTGGCCGACGGCCCGTGCACCGAGAACGCCGAGATGGCGCTCGGCAAGAACCTGCTCGTGGCGATCATGCCGTGGGAAGGCCACAACTACGAGGACGCGATCATCCTGTCGCAGCGCCTCGTGCAGGACGACGTTCTCACCTCGATCCACATCGAGGAGCACGAGATCGACGCCCGCGACACGAAGCTCGGCGCCGAGGAGATCACCCGGGACATCCCGAACGTCTCCGAGGAGGTCCTGGCCGACCTGGACGAGCGCGGCATCATCCGCATCGGTGCCGAGGTCCAGCCGGGCGACATCCTCGTCGGCAAGGTCACGCCCAAGGGCGAGACCGAGCTGACGCCGGAGGAGCGCCTGCTCCGCGCGATCTTCGGTGAGAAGGCGCGCGAGGTCCGCGACACGTCGCTGAAGGTGCCGCACGGCGAGTACGGCAAGGTCATCGGCATCCGCGTCTTCTCGCGTGAGGACGACGACGAGCTGCCTCCGGGCGTCAACGAGCTCGTGCGCGTCTACGTGGCCCAGAAGCGCAAGATCCAGGACGGTGACAAGCTCGCCGGCCGCCACGGCAACAAGGGCGTCATCGGCAAGATCCTCCCCGTGGAGGACATGCCGTTCCTCGAGGACGGCACGCCGGTCGACATCATCCTGAACACCCACGGTGTGCCGCGTCGTATGAACATCGGCCAGGTGCTGGAGACCCACCTCGGGTGGATCGCCAAGCAGGGCTGGTCCATCAACGGCGACCCGGACTGGGCGAAGAACCTGTCCGAGGAGCTGCTGGAGGTCGAGCCCGGCACCAAGACCGCGACCCCCGTGTTCGACGGCGCGAAGGAAGAGGAGATCACGGGCCTGCTGGGCTCGACGATCCCGAACCGCGACGGCGAGCGGATGGTCAAGGAGAACGGGAAGGCGCAGCTCTTCGACGGCCGCTCCGGCGAGCCGTACCCGTTCCCGGTGTCCGTCGGCTACATGTACATCCTGAAGCTGCTGCACCTGGTCGACGACAAGATCCACGCGCGTTCGACCGGTCCGTACTCGATGATCACGCAGCAGCCGCTGGGTGGTAAGGCGCAGTTCGGTGGTCAGCGCTTCGGTGAGATGGAGTGCTGGGCGATGCAGGCGTACGGCGCCGCATACACCCTGCAGGAGCTTCTCACCATCAAGTCCGACGACGTGCTCGGCCGCGTGAAGGTCTACGAGGCCATCGTCAAGGGCGAGAACATCCCGGAACCCGGTATCCCGGAGTCCTTCAAGGTGCTGCTCAAGGAGCTGCAGTCGCTCTGCCTCAACGTCGAGGTCCTGTCTTCGGACGGTGCCGCGATCGAGATGCGCGACGGCGACGACGAGGACCTGGAGCGCGCGGCCGCGAACCTCGGCATCAACCTGTCGAGGTCCGAGTCGCCCTCCGTGGACGACGTCGTCAACTAGTCACCTCGCCGGCTGGGGAGCACCGTGCCTCCCGCGTAGTGCTCCCCAGCCTTCCCGACCAGCTCCTTTTGCCACCGATCTAAAAAGGGGAAGAGAGTAGACGTGCTCGACGTCAACTTCTTCGATGAGCTCCGCATCGGTCTCGCGACCGCGGACGACATCCGCCAGTGGTCTTTTGGCGAGGTCAAGAAGCCCGAGACCATCAACTACCGCACGCTCAAGCCCGAGAAGGACGGCTTGTTCTGCGAGAAGATCTTCGGTCCCACCAGGGACTGGGAGTGCTACTGCGGCAAGTACAAGCGCGTGCGCTTCAAGGGCATCATCTGTGAGCGCTGCGGCGTCGAGGTGACCCGTGCGAAGGTGCGTCGTGAGCGCATGGGCCACATCGAGCTCGCCGCTCCGGTCACGCACATCTGGTACTTCAAGGGCGTCCCCAGCCGGTTGGGCTACCTGCTCGACCTGGCCCCCAAGGACCTCGAGAAGATCATCTACTTCGCCGCCTACGTCATCGTGGGCGTGAACGCCGAGCTGCGCCACAACGACCTGCCGACGCTCGAGAGCGAGATGCAGGTCGAGCGCAAGCGCGTCGAGAACCGCCGCGACGCCGACGTGGAGGCCCGCGCCCAGAAGCTCGAGGCCGACCTGGCCGAGCTCGAGGCCGAGGGTGCCAAGTCCGACGTGCGCCGCAAGGTCAAGGAGGGCGGCGAGCGTGAGATGCGCCAGCTCCGCGACCGCGCCCAGCGCGAGCTGGACCGCCTCGACGAGATCTGGTCCACCTTCACCAAGCTCGAGCGCGCCCAGCTGATCGCGGACGAGCTGCTCTACCGCGAGCTGTACGACCGCTACGGCGACTACTTCACCGGTGCCATGGGCGCCGAGGCCATCCAGAAGCTCCTGGGTGACTACGACGTGGACGCCGAGGCCGAGGTCCTGCGCGAGACGATCCGCAGCGGCAAGGGCCAGAAGAAGCTGCGTGCGCTCAAGCGCCTCAAGGTCGTTGCCGCCTTCCAGGCGACCCGCAACAACCCGCAGGGCATGGTGCTGGACTGCGTCCCGGTCATCCCGCCGGACCTGCGCCCGATGGTGCAGCTCGACGGTGGCCGCTTCGCCACGTCCGACCTGAACGACCTGTACCGCCGCGTCATCAACCGCAACAACCGCCTCAAGCGACTGATCGACCTCGGCGCGCCCGAGATCATCGTCAACAACGAGAAGCGGATGCTGCAGGAGGCCGTCGACGCGCTGTTCGACAACGGCCGCCGCGGCCGCCCGGTCACGGGTCCCGGCAACCGCCCGCTCAAGTCGCTGTCCGACCTGCTGAAGGGCAAGCAGGGCCGGTTCCGCCAGAACCTGCTCGGCAAGCGCGTCGACTACTCCGGCCGTTCGGTCATCGTGGTCGGCCCGCAGCTCAAGCTGCACCAGTGCGGTCTGCCCAAGCAGATGGCCCTGGAGCTCTTCAAGCCGTTCGTGATGAAGCGGCTCGTGGACCTCAACCACGCGCAGAACATCAAGTCCGCCAAGCGGATGGTCGAGCGTGCGCGCCCGGCCGTGTGGGACGTGCTGGAAGAGGTCATCACCGAGCACCCGGTGCTGCTCAACCGCGCACCCACGCTGCACCGCCTCGGCATCCAGGCCTTCGAGCCGCAGCTGGTCGAGGGCAAGGCCATCCAGCTGCACCCGCTGGTCTGTGAAGCGTTCAACGCCGACTTCGACGGTGACCAGATGGCGGTCCACCTGCCGCTGTCCGCCGAGGCGCAGGCGGAAGCCCGCGTCCTGATGCTGTCGTCGAACAACATCCTGTCCCCGGCGTCCGGCAAGCCGCTGGCCATGCCGCGCCTGGACATGGTGACGGGTCTGTACCACCTGACCCGGCACAAGAAGGACGACATCGGCGAGGGCCACTTCTACTCGTCGCCGGCCGAGGCGCTCATGGCGTTCGACCGCAAGGTCCTGGGCCTGCAGGCGATGGTGAAGATCCGCGTCTCCGACAAGAACCCGCCGAAGGGCCAGGAGCCCGAGGGCTGGGAGCCCGGTCAGCCGTGGCTCGCGGAGACCACGCTGGGTCGCGTGCTGTTCAACGAGATCCTGCCGCAGGACTACGCCTTCATCAACGAGGTCATGCCCAAGAAGCGGCAGGCCGTGATCATCAACGACCTCGCAGAGCGGTACCCGATGGTCACCGTCGCCCGGACGCTGGACAAGCTGAAGGACGCCGGTTTCCACTGGGCCACCCGCTCCGGCGTGACGGTCGCGATCTCGGACGTCCTCGTCCCGAAGGCGAAGCAGGGCATCCTCGACGAGCACGAGCGCCTCGCGGACGCCGTCGAGAAGCGCTACCAGCGCGGTCAGCTCTCCCACGAGGAGCGCAACTCCGAGCTGGTCAAGGTGTGGACCAAGGCCACCGAGCAGGTCCACGAGATCATGGAAGACAACTTCCCCGAGGACAACTCGATCCGCGTCATCGTGCAGTCCGGCGCCGCCGGCAACATGACGCAGGTCCGTTCGCTCGCGGGTATGCGTGGTCTCGTGACCAACCCGAAGGGTGAGTACATCCCGCGCCCGATCAAGAACTCGTTCCGCGAGGGCTTGTCGGTGCTGGAGTACTTCATCGCGACGCACGGTGCCCGCAAGGGTCTGGCCGACACCGCGCTGCGCACCGCCGACTCGGGTTACCTGACCCGTCGTCTGGTGGACGTCTCGCAGGACGTCATCATCCGCGAGGTCGACTGCGGCACCACGCGTGGCGTGAACATGACCGTCGGCGAGCAGCTGGGCGACAAGGTCGGCCTGCACGAGTTCGCGCAGACGTCGGTCTACGCCCGCACGGTCGCGGACGACATCACCGACGCGCAGGGCAACCTGGTCCTGGGCCGCGGCGACGACCTCGGCGACCCGGCGATGCAGTCGCTGGTCGAGGCGGGCATCGTCCGCGTCAAGGTCCGCTCGGTCCTGACCTGCGAGTCCGCGGTCGGCGTGTGCGCGTCCTGCTACGGCCGCTCGATGGCCACCGGCCAGCTGGTCGACGTCGGCGAGGCCGTCGGCATCGTCGCCGCCCAGTCGATCGGTGAGCCGGGCACGCAGCTGACGATGCGCACGTTCCACCAGGGTGGTGTGGCCGGTGACGACATCACGACCGGTCTGCCCCGTGTCCAGGAGCTCTTCGAGGCCCGCGTCCCGAAGGGCAAGGCGCCGATCGCCGACGTCGACGGCCGCGTCCGCATCGAGGACGGCGACCGCTTCTGGAAGATCACGCTGATCCCGGACGACGGCTCCGAGGAGATCGTGTTCGAGAAGCTGTCCAAGCGTCAGCGTCTCGCCAACACGGCGACCGGCCCGCTGCAGGACGGCGACCACGTGGCCGTCGGCCAGCAGCTGCTGGAAGGTACTCCGGACCCGCACGAGGTCCTGCGCGTCATGGGCCCGCGCGAGGCCCAGCTGCACCTGGTGCAGGAAGTGCAGAAGGTGTACCGCGCCCAGGGTGTGGCCATCCACGACAAGCACATCGAGGTCATCGTCCGGCAGATGCTCCGCCGGGTGACGATCATCGACTCCGGCGCGACCGAGTTCCTGCCCGGGTCTTTGGTCGAGCGTGCCGACTTCGAGTCGGGCAACCGCGCGGTCGTCGCCGAGGGTGGCGAGCCGGCTGCCGGTCGTCCGGTGCTGATGGGTATCACGAAGGCCTCGCTCGCGACCGACTCGTGGTTGTCCGCGGCGTCGTTCCAGGAGACCACGCGAGTTTTGACGGACGCTGCCATCAACGGGCGTTCGGACAAGCTCATCGGTCTCAAGGAGAACGTGATCATCGGTAAGTTGATCCCGGCTGGTACGGGCATCAACCGGTACCGCAACATCCAGGTCCAGCCGACCGAGGAGGCGCGTGCCGCTGCGTACGCGATTCCTTCGTACGACGACGGGTACTACACGCCCGACGTCTTCGGGACTGGGACTGGTGCGGCTGTGCCGCTGGATGACTACGACTTCGGGCGGGACTACCGCTAGTCGTTGCTTAGTTGCTGAGAACGGCCCCTGGAGCCTTTGGCTTCCAGGGGCCGTTCTCGTTGTTGGTCGCTTTCTGCGGTGCCTGTCCCGTTTCAAGCGCGGGGCTCTGCCCCGGACCCCGCCAACTGATCAAAGACCGGCCAGCGCCGCCTGCGGGTTGATGGCACGCCTGTTTGTGTTGGGCGGCTTGCTGTTGCGTAGGTGGGGCGCGATTCCGTGGTGTGGTCCCGTCACGAGCCGAGGCAAGAGCGAGCCACACCAGGTCAGGGGTGTCAACCCGGCGAAAAGCGTGGAGTTGTCCCTTGTTCCCGGACACGGGGTGTTCACGCAGCGTAGGTGATGCGTGTTTCGGCGGGGCTTCGGTAGCCGACTGTCGAATGTAGACGGTCGTGGTTGTAGTAGTGCAGGTAGCGGAAAACGTCGGATCGTGCCTGGTCACGGGTGGTCCAGGTGGTGGTGCCGATCTCGGTTTTGAGGGTGGCGAAGAAGGCTTCGGCGACGGCGTTGTCGTAGCAGGAGCCTTTGCGTCCGACCGAGGATCGGATCCCGTGCCGGGTGAGGGTGTCGCGGAAGTCGCGGGAGGTGTATTGGGTGCCGCGGTCGGAGTGGAACACCGCGTCACCGCTGATCAGGCCGCGTGCGGCGGCGAGGTCGACGGCGTCGCTGACCAGGTCGGCGCGCATCTGCGCGGACATGGCGTGGCCGATGACCTCACGGCTGTGCAGGTCGATCACGGTCGCCAGGTAGAGCGTTCCCTGTCCGGTGGGCAGGTAGGTGATGTCCCCGACCAGCCGGGTTCCGGGCGTGCCGGCGGTGAAGTCCCGGCTGATCAGGTCCGGCATCGGCGCCACCACCGCGGCATCGGCCGCGACGGTGGTCAGCAACCAGCGCCGCCGCCGACTGATCCCCGCCACCCCATGCCCTCGCATGACCCGTCCGACCCGCTTGTGGTTGACCACCCACCCGCGTCGCCGCAGCTCAACAGTGATCCGCGGCCGCCCGTAGGCACCGCGATGAGCACGGTGGATCTCGGTGATCACCGACGCCAGTTCCTCATCCCGCCCGGCTCGTTCCCGGCGGGCGGGCTCCGCGGCCGCCCACTCGTAGAAGCCCTGCCGCCGCAACTTCAGGACCTGACACAACCGCTGCACGCCATAGTCGGCGCGGTGCTCGGAGATGAATCGGTAGCGGTGGATCATCGATCCATCTCGCGAGCAAAATAGGCGGCCGCTTTCCGGAGAATCTCGTTCTCCTTCTCCAGCTCCGCCAGCCGCTTGCGCAGCGCCCGCGTCTCACCGGCCTGCTCCGCCGCCGCGACCTGCGCCGGATCAGCCTGCTTGCGGGCCGTCCGGACCCAGCCCCGCAGCGTCTCGTGCGAGACACCCAACTCCAGCGCGATCTGCCGCAACGACCGATCAGGAGACGACAACACCAACTCCACAGCGTCCCGACGGAACGCCTCCGGATAACTCGACGCACCAGGCACAACGACATCCTCTCCCCAGACAGCTCAAGCTGTCAGGGATCAAGGTGTCCGGACCTCGGGGACAACTCCAGCGTGCCGGGTTGACACCCCTGACCTGGTGCAGCGAGTGCTGTGCCACGGCTCGTGACGGGACCACCCCACCGGCGGGTCTGGTGAAAAGCGGCTCGCCTTCGGCTTCGCGGACTGCTTGCCTTCGGCTTCGCGGACTGTCAGACCTGCTCTGTACTTTGGGTCGCGGGGGAGCTCAAATCGCAGGGGACCCCTGCTTTGGCCTGCTCGCTAGCGGTTGGCGATGCCGTCCAGGCGCAGCGTTGTCGACTCGTCTCGGTGGGTGCCCGTTGTGCCCACGTGCTTCTCGCTGATCTCCGGGCCGTTCTTCAGCACGTGGTACAGCGCCATGCCGTGGCCTCTGCCCAGGTCGTAGTCGGTCTTCAGCCATTCCAGGAACACGCCGGCCTTCGTCGTGCCGTCGTAGCCCCGCTCCGTCGCTTCCGCGAGCAGGTCGGCCGGGGTCTTGCCGGTCTTCTTCTCCGCGCCGTCGAGGTAGGCCTGGAAGGACATCGCGGTCTCCGTTCGTCGTCGTTGGAGCGAGCGTAGGACAACTCGGGCTGTCTTGACAAGAAAAATTGTCGGTGGGTGACTCAGAGGCCCGGGCCGATGATCTCGACGCCTCGGCCGGTGAAGCGGAGGCGGTAGATCGTGGGTGTCGGCATGGTCTTGGCGAACGAGTGGTCCACGGTGTCGACGCCGAAGCCGACCAAGGCTCGGGAGATGAAGGTGCCGTGGCTGCCCACGACGATGAGTTCGTCCTGGTGTCCGCGGGCGAGTGAGGTGAGGGCTGCTGTGGCGCGGGACGTGAGCTGGTGCAGGCTCTCCGCGCCGGGTCTGGCCGCGTGCGGGTTGGCCCAGCTTTCGGCGTGGTGCCGCGCGGAGTCCGGCGTGGGGACGATTCCCGAGTCCCACTCCCTCAGTTCGTTGCTGGTGCGGACCGGCATGCCCAGCTTGCGGGCCAGCGGTTCGACGGTCTGGACCGCCCGCAAGTACGGGCTGGAGACGATGAGGCTGGGTGCGAGCTCGGCGAGGTGCGCGGCGAGGTGTTCGGCCTGGGCGAGGCCTTCTGTGGTCAGGGACCGCAGTCGCTCGTTCCGTCCGCCGGGGCGGGGTGGCGTCGATCGGGCATGCCGGACCAGGACGACTTCCGCGCGCATCAGGCGAGTCTGGCAGTGATCAGCGGCGGCGGGCTCTGGCCAATGCTCTCGCTCTGATCACGAGGTCGTCCACCAGGTGCTCGTCCACCAGAGGCGGGATGCCGGACTCGTCGGTGCAGCAGCGGGGTTTGGTGCGCTTCTCGGAGAGTCTGGGGCGGACGCCGGCCATCTCGTAGAGGGCCTCGTACAGGTCCAGGCCGGGGTCGTCGTCGTGCGGGCCCACGAGGAGCACCCACACGACGTCCGGGGACGGGAAGGCGACCACCACGCGGTCGGCGCCTCGCAGGTGTTTCACGCAGAGGCGGGGGAGTGGTTCCGGGCCGGTGACCCGGTAGCCGAGGGCTGCGCAGCCCGAGTGGGAGAGCTCGTCGAGGAAGCGTTCGTAGGCCAGGCGGGCACGGCCGCGCAGGCCGTTGGCCTGGGCGTGTGCGGTGTGGGTCTCTACTACCTGGATCAAGCTGTGCGGACCACGCGTCCCTTGCCGCTGCGCATCTCGTCCAACGAGGTGGCGAGGTCGGGACGGTCCAGCAGTGACCGGTCGCTCAGGCGGCGGTGGACCTCGTCGATCAGGCCGCGGGTCTTGCCCGCGCGGCGGAGGTCGGAGACGAGGTGGAGGACCTCGTGCAGGCGCACGGTGTCGAGGAGCATGCGGGGTTCCTGGCTGTGGATGGCCAGTACGCCTTCTCTGGCCCAGGCCTTCACGGTCTTCTCGGTCAGGTCGAGCAGCTCGCCCGCCACCACGGGGCGTACCGGTGGGGCCTGGCGGAGCGTGCGGGCCACCACTCCGTCGAGCTTGCGGCGGCGTTCGTCGTCGACGGCCAGGGACGACGCGACGGACTCGATCTCCTCGATCGTGTCGAAGAGATCCCGGATCTGAGCGGCCTCGGTCGCGACGGACATGGTGGCTCCTCCCGTTGACTACCAATTATCGCGCGTAAATTCGGTAGTCGTCAACGGCCCCGGAGCAGGGATCCGGGGCCGTCGCGCGATCAGGAGGAGAAGAAGAGGCCGGCCAGGCCGTGGTGCTTGCGGTGGCCGTAGCCGTAGCCGTGGTGACCGCCGTGGTGGTGGTGGATCTGCTGCGGCGCGGCGCCCCAGGCGGGCTGGGCCGGCTGCGGGTAGGCGACGGGCGGAGGGGCCGGCGCGGCGGGCGGCGGCGTGTGCATCTGGGCCTCGAGGCGCGTGATGGACTCGAGCTCGCCGTAGTCGAGGAAGACCCCGCGGCAGCCGTCGCACTGCTCGATGTGAACGCCCATGCGGTCGAACGTGCGCATGTTCGCATGACACTTGGGACACTGCATCGTGGTGAGCCTCCTGGGTGGGACCGGACAAATACGATATTAGCCGCGGTCGCCGTTGCCGTGCGTCGCGACGATTCGACGACATGCCTCGACCAGCGGTTCCACTGCCTGCAGACCGGTCACTAGTGCCCGCGCTGCCATTTGCACAACGTACGCCTGAGCCGGAATGTTGAGGGCATCCCATTCCGATGTCGTCACGGCCACACCTCCCGTTTCACGGTAGGTCCAGAGGAACCTCGCCCAGAGGTCTCCCGGCAGGATTCCCGCCGCGAACAACGCCGCTGGTCGCGCCAGGTCCCACACCGGGTCGCCCACGCCCAGGTCGTCCACGTCGATCAACCGCCACGCGCCCCGGTGCACGAGCTGGCCGAGGTGCCAGTCGCCGTGGATCAGGGCCTTGCCGCTCGTGGTCAGCGGCGGCAGCGCGTCGAACGCGGCGAGCACCACGTCGGCGTGCGGCAGGTCCGGCGGCAGGGCCTCGATGGCCCGCACGATCCGTTCCGGCGCACCGGCGACCGGTCCCTGCACCGGCAACGCGTGCAGCCTCGCCAGGAGTTGCGCGCTCTCCTCCCACGGCGCCGCGTCGGGGTCCGCCTGGCTCACCGGCGTCCCGTACGGCCACACCGTCACCGGGCGGTCCTCCACGAACTGCACCGGCTTCAGCGGCGGCAGCAGGAGCTCGGGGTGCGCCGCGGCGATCTCCACCCGCTGTCGCAACGCCTCGACGTCGGTGTCCGCCGGGTGCGCCTTGGCCACCACGTCGCCGACGCGCACGACGACCACGTCGCCGCGGTCACCAGCGAGCACCTCGGGATCGGCGGAGGAGCCGGTCAGCGAGGCCATCGCCGCGATCAGGTCGTCCACGCGCACAGTGAAGCAGGAGGCTCACCGGGAGATGCAGATGGTCTTCACGGGCTGCGAGTACACCTTCGAGTCGTCGCCGGCGCACAGCGTCCGGTCGGACTCGCCCTCGACGACCTTCGTGACCTTGCGCGTGTCCGTGCCGCACGCCACCCGTTCGAAGTACTGGTTGACCGCCTTGAGGCAGTCGCCCTCCTTGACGTTGAGCACGTAGCAGTAGCGCGTCTTGCCGGTACCCCGCGTGCGTCCCGACGACTCGTCCAGGTAGTCGCCGGGCGGGCACATGGTCCGCCGTTCGCGCGATGAAACGCGGTACGTCGCGTCCTGCGCCGAGCAGTCGACCTCGGCCATGTCGACGCTGGTGTCGTCGAGGTCGGTCTGCTTGGCGCACTCGCCGACGCTCGCCTGGCCGGTGCAGCCGGCGCACGCGGCCAGCGCCAGGACGAGCGAGGCGAGCAGAGCGGTGACCCTCATGGCTTCCCCAGACAGATCGTCGTGGCGGGCTCGGAGTAGAACGTGGTGGTCTCGGCGGGGCCGCACGTCTCGCGGGGGCCGGTGGTGATCGACCGGACCTTCGACTCGGACTCGGGCCCGCACCGGCCCTTCCCCAGGTCGTGGCGGGTGCCGATCTGGTTGCTGACGCGGTTGAGGCAGTCGCCCACCCGGACGTGGAACATCAGGCACTGCGTGTCGCCGGTGCCCTCCCGGACCGCGCGGTAGGCGCCGTCGGGGCACGCCCCGGGGTCCAGGGACCACTGGGGCGAACCGGTGACGACCGCCGTCCGGTACGTCGCGTTGTCGGCGGCGCAGTCGGCAGGGCCCACGTTGACCTCCTTGCGCGTCCCGCGCACCGCGTAGCAGTCACCGATGCCCGCCGACGGCGGTTCGTCGTGGTCCCGCTCCTGAGTGAGCACTGTGAGTCCCGCCACGCGCAGCGCCGTGAGCACACCAGGCACGATCCATTGCCGCCACACGGCGACATGTCTACTGCAGGCGGACGCGTGGTACCCCCGTTTTGACCCGGGTAGACGTGGGCGGGTATCTTTGCTACTCGTGCCCGACCCATGTCGGGCCGCTCCGCGTGCCCGTGAGGCCGCGGTGTCCTCCACTCGCAGTGGCAGTTGAGGCCCTTGCTGGTCTGAAGCTGGTGCTCGCGGACCTGGGGAGCGGGCGACACGCCCGACCTCGGGTGCAGAGAGGGATCAAGAAAAACGAGGGTGAACCGCAAGGAGATCCCTCAAAAAGACGGAAGAAGCAGCCGGCGAATGCCAACGATCCAGCAGCTGGTCCGCAAGGGCCGCCAGGACAAGGTGGCGAAGCAGAAGACGGCGGCCCTCAAGGGCTCGCCGCAGCGGCGCGGTGTGTGCACCCGCGTTTACACCACCACCCCCAAGAAGCCGAACTCCGCACTGCGCAAGGTCGCTCGCGTGAAGCTGACCAGCGGTATCGAGGTCACGGCCTACATCCCCGGTGAGGGCCACAACCTCCAGGAGCACTCGATGGTGCTCGTGCGCGGCGGTCGTGTGAAGGACCTGCCGGGTGTTCGCTACAAGATCATCCGTGGTTCTCTCGACACGCAGGGTGTCAAGAACCGCAAGCAGGCTCGCAGCCGCTACGGCGCGAAGAAGGAGAAGAGCTGATGCCCCGCAAGGGACCGGCCCCCAGGCGGCCGCTGATCTCCGACCCGGTCTACAGCTCGCCGCTCGTGACCCAGCTCATCAACAAGGTGCTGGTCGACGGCAAGCGTTCCGTGGCCGAGAAGATCGTCTACGAAGCGCTCGAGGGTGCTCGCGAGAAGACCGGCACCGACCCGGTCGTCACGCTGAAGCGCGCGCTCGACAACGTGAAGCCGGCTCTCGAGGTCAAGAGCCGCCGCGTCGGTGGCGCGACCTACCAGGTCCCGGTCGAGGTCAAGCCCGGCCGTTCCACCACGCTGGCGCTGCGTTGGCTGATCACCTTCTCCCGGCAGCGCCGTGAGAAGACCATGGTCGAGCGTCTGATGAACGAGCTGCTCGATGCGAGCAACGGTCTCGGTGCGAGCGTCAAGCGCCGTGAGGACACGCACAAGATGGCCGAGTCCAACAAGGCCTTCGCCCACTACCGCTGGTGATCCGACGCCCGGTTTGGCGACATGCCGGGCTCTCCCAGCCCTAGTGAGCTCACAAGCTCAAGACAGGGGAAAGACCCGTGGCACAGGACGTGCTCACTGATCTTGCCAAGGTCCGCAACATCGGGATCATGGCCCACATCGACGCGGGCAAGACCACGACGACTGAGCGGATCCTCTTCTACACGGGGATCAGCTACAAGATCGGCGAGGTCCACGACGGCGCTGCCGTGATGGACTGGATGGAGCAGGAGCAGGAGCGCGGCATCACGATCACGTCGGCCGCGACGACCTGCTACTGGAAGAACCACCAGATCAACCTGATCGACACGCCTGGCCACGTCGACTTCACCGTCGAGGTCGAGCGCAACCTGCGCGTCCTCGACGGCGCCGTTGCCGTCTTCGACGGCAAGGAGGGCGTCGAGCCGCAGTCCGAGCAGGTCTGGCGGCAGGCGACCAAGTACGACGTCCCGCGCATCTGCTTCGTCAACAAGATGGACAAGCTCGGCGCGGACTTCTACTTCACCATCAAGACCATCCAGGACCGGCTCGGCGCCAAGCCGATCCCGATCCAGCTGCCGATCGGCTCCGAGAGCGACTTCATCGGTGTCGTCGACCTGGTCGAGATGCGCGCCCTCACGTGGCGCGGCGAAGTCCAGAAGGGCGAGGACTACGCGATCGAGGAGATCCCCGCGGATCTCGTCGACAAGGCGCAGGAGTACCGCGAGGCGCTCCTCGAGGCCGTCGCGGAGACCGACGACGCGCTGACCGAGAAGTACTTCGAGCAGGGCGACCTCTCCGTCGAGGAGATCAAGGCCGGCCTGCGGAAGATCGTCTCGGAGGGCACCGCGTACCCGGTCCTCTGCGGTTCCGCGTTCAAGAACAAGGGCGTCCAGCCCATGCTCGACGCGGTCATCGACCTGCTGCCGTCGCCGCTGGACCTCCCGCCGGTCGAGGGCACGCTGCAGGACGGCGAGACCGTCGTGTCGCGCAAGGCCTCGTCCGACGAGCCCTTCTCGGCGCTCGCGTTCAAGATCGCCGTGCACCCGTTCTTCGGCAAGCTGACCTACATCCGGGTCTACTCGGGCAAGGTCGCCTCCGGCACCCAGGTCGTCAACGCGACCAAGGACCGCAAGGAGCGCATCGGGAAGATCTTCCAGATGCACGCCAACAAGGAGAACCCGGTCACCGAGGCCATCGCGGGCCACATCTACGCCGTGATCGGTCTGAAGGACACCACGACCGGTGAGACCCTTGCCGACCCGGCGCACCCGATCGTGCTCGAGTCGATGACCTTCCCCGAGCCCGTCATCCAGGTGGCCATCGAGCCCAAGACGAAGGCGGACCAGGAGAAGCTCGGCACCGCGATCCAGAAGCTGGCCGAGGAGGACCCGACGTTCCGGGTCAACCTCGACCAGGAGACCGGCCAGACCATCATCGCCGGCATGGGCGAGCTCCACCTGGACATCCTGGTGGACCGCATGCGCCGCGAGTTCAAGGTCGAGGCCAACATCGGCAAGCCTCAGGTGGCGTACCGGGAGACCATCCGCAAGGCGGTGGAGAAGTACTCCTACACCCACAAGAAGCAGACCGGTGGCTCCGGCCAGTTCGCGAAGGTGCTCGTCACCGTCGAGCCGCTGGAGAAGAAGGAAGACGGCGCGCTCTACGAGTTCGTCAACGCCGTCACCGGTGGTCGCATCCCCCGCGAGTACATCCCGTCGGTCGACGCGGGTGCGCAGGACGCGCTGCAGTACGGCGTGCTGGCGGGCTACCCGCTGGTCGGCGTGAAGGTGACGCTGCTCGACGGCGCCTACCACGAGGTCGACTCCTCGGAGATGGCGTTCAAGATCGCTGGTTCGATGGCCCTCAAGGAAGCCGCCCGTCAGGCGTCTCCCGCGATCCTCGAGCCTCTGATGGCCGTCGAGGTCACGACGCCCGAGGAGTACATGGGCGACGTGATCGGCGACCTGAACTCCCGCCGTGGCCAGATCCAGGCCATGGAGGAGCGCAGCGGCGTCCGTGTCGTCAAGGCACTGGTTCCGCTGTCGGAAATGTTCGGGTACGTGGGTGACCTGCGGTCCAAGACCCAGGGTCGCGCCAACTACTCGATGGTGTTCGACTCCTACGCAGAGGTTCCCGCGAACGTCTCGAAGGAGATCATCGCGAAGGCGACCGGGGAGTAACTCCCCACCGGAGCACCGCAGTTCCACCGCGGGCTCTCCGGGGTCTCTCCCTGGGGTCCGCTACTTTCAGACCCTGACGTGTAAGTCCGGCGGGTGGCCACAGATGCCCGCCGGACCAGCAAAAAGAAGTCCAGGAGGACAATCCAGTGGCCAAGGCGAAGTTCGAGCGGACGAAGCCGCACGTCAACATCGGCACCATCGGTCACATCGACCATGGCAAGACCACGCTGACCGCGGCGATCTCCAAGGTTCTGCACGACGCGTACCCCGATGTGAACGCCTCGTTCGCGTTCGACCAGATCGACAAGGCGCCGGAAGAGAAGCAGCGCGGCATCACGATCTCGATCGCGCACATCGAGTACCAGACGGAGAACCGTCACTACGCGCACGTCGACTGCCCCGGTCACGCCGACTACATCAAGAACATGATCACCGGTGCGGCGCAGATGGACGGCGCCATCCTGGTGGTCGCGGCGACCGACGGCCCGATGCCGCAGACGAAGGAGCACGTCCTCCTGGCCCGCCAGGTCGGCGTCCCCTACATCGTCGTCGCGCTCAACAAGGCCGACATGGTGGACGACGAGGAGATCCTGGAGCTCGTCGAGCTCGAGGTCCGCGAGCTGCTCTCCGAGTACGAGTTCCCGGGCGACGACCTGCCGGTCGTGCGCGTTTCGGCGCTGAAGGCGCTGGAGGGTGACGAGACCTGGGGCAAGTCCGTGCTCGAGCTCATGGCCGCCGTCGACTCGGCGATCCCGGAGCCGGAGCGCGAGGTCGACAAGCCGTTCCTCATGCCCGTCGAGGACGTCTTCACGATCACCGGTCGCGGCACCGTGGTGACCGGTCGCATCGAGCGCGGCATCATCAACGTGAACTCCGAGATCGAGATCGTCGGCATTCGGGAGACCTCGAAGAAGACGACGGTCACCTCGATCGAGATGTTCAAGAAGTTCCTCGACGAGGGCCGCGCCGGCGACAACGCCGCGCTGCTGCTCCGCGGCATCAAGCGCGAGGAGGTGGAGCGCGGCATGGTCATCGTCAAGCCGGGCACCACGACCCCGCACACCGAGTTCGAGGCGCAGGTCTACATCCTGTCCAAGGACGAGGGTGGCCGCCACACGCCGTTCTTCAACAACTACCGTCCGCAGTTCTACTTCCGCACGACGGACGTGACCGGCGTTGTGACGCTGCCCGAGGGCACCGAGATGGTCATGCCGGGTGACAACACCTTCATGTCGGTCAAGCTGATCCAGCCGATCGCCATGGACGAGGGCCTCCGCTTCGCGATCCGCGAGGGTGGCCGCACCGTCGGCGCCGGCTCGGTCACCAAGATCGTCAAGTGACCTAGCTCGACCCAGTACGGCGACAGGCCGGGCCAACGACTTCGTTGTCCCGGCCTTCGTCGTTCTCCGGCGAAGTTGTGCGTCAGGTCACGCCGAGCCGCCGTCGGCCGCGGGGGAGCGGAGCGGCCGCTGGGATCCTGTTGCCGGGCAACGGAACCACCGCGCCCGTCACTCCACTCGCGACGGACGGCACGGCTCACCGGCCAAGATCCGGACGTGATCTGGCTCCAAGTCCACCACCCCGATTTGGAACGCCTCGGGACCGTGTGGCATCCTTGACGGGTTGCTCGACGAAGGCCGGGTCGCATTCGTGCGTTCCCGATCCCTTCCACGAGCGTCCGCGCCCTGTTAGTGAACGCCTCCTTGCGGAGATGGGCATCAGGGTGCAAGGGCTGTGGTAGGCCCAATCCCACCGGGGAGACCTTGAGTGGGACCGGTATGCGCACCGGGCGCGACACGCCCGACCGCGTGGACCGGGCACCATGACACTTCAACAGGGGCGGAGCGCGCCAAGAGGCTGTAGCAGGCCTCATCCGAGGCACCGCACCGCAGCGGTTACGAGAAGCAGAGGAACGGCAAGCCATCATGGCGGGACAAAAGATCCGCATCCGGCTCAAGGCCTACGACCACGAAGCGATCGACGCGTCTGCGCGCAAGATCGTGGAGACCGTGACGCGCACCGGCGCTCGGGTCGTCGGACCGGTGCCGCTGCCCACTGAGAAGAACGTGTACTGCGTCATCCGCTCGCCGCACAAGTACAAGGACTCGCGCGAGCACTTCGAGATGCGCACGCACAAGCGGCTGATCGACATCCTCGACCCGACGCCGAAGACGGTGGACGCGCTCATGCGCATCGACCTGCCGGCCAGTGTCGACGTCAACATCCAGTAAGCGTTGGGCGCGGAGAGTAACGGACCAATGTCTGACAGGCAGATGAAGGGCATCCTGGGCACCAAGCTCGGCATGACTCAGGTCTTCGACGAGAACAACCGGGTCGTCCCGGTGACCGTCGTCAAGGCTGAGCCCAATGTCGTCACCCAGGTTCGCACCGAGGAGAAGGACGGCTACACCGCCGTCCAGCTGGCGGCCGGCGCGATTGACCCGCGCAAGGTCAACAAGCCCGTCGCGGGCCACTTCGCCAAGGCCGGGGTCACGCCCCGTCGCCACCTGGTGGAGCTGCGCACGACGGACGCCGGCGAGTACACGGTCGGCCAGGAGATCACCGCCGAGGTGTTCGAGGCCGGCGCTGTTGTCGACATCACCGGCACCAGCAAGGGCAAGGGCACCGCGGGTGTCATGAAGCGCCACAACTTCCGGGGCCTCGGCTCCAGCCACGGCACCCAGCGCAAGCACCGCTCGCCGGGTTCCATCGGTGGCTGCGCCACCCCGGGTCGCGTCTTCAAGGGTCTGCGCATGGCCGGCCGCATGGGCCACGTGCGCGTCACGACCCAGAACCTGAAGGTGCACAAGATCGACGCCGAGAACGGCCTGCTGCTCATCAAGGGCGCTGTTCCCGGCCCCAAGGGTGGTCTGGTGTTCGTCCGGACTGCCGCGAAGGGTGGTGCCTGATGTCGACGGTTGAGATCCGTACGCCGGACGGCAAGTCCGCCGGCACGGTCGAGCTCCCCTCGGCGGTGTTCGACGCGCAGGCCAACGTGGCGCTGCTGCACCAGGTCGTCGTGGCCCAGCAGGCCGCCGCGCGCCAGGGCACGCACGCCACGAAGACCCGCGGCGAGGTGTCCGGTGGTGGCAAGAAGCCGTACCGCCAGAAGGGCACCGGTCGCGCCCGCCAGGGTTCGACGCGTGCGCCGCAGTTCGCCGGCGGTGGCGTCGTCCACGGCCCGCAGCCGCGTGACTACACCCAGCGGACCCCCAAGAAGATGAAGGCCGCCGCTCTGCGCGGTGCCCTCTCCGACCGGGCTCGCGCCAACCAGGTCCACGTCGTGTCCGGCCTGGTGGACGGGGACACCCCGTCGACCAAGACCGCGCGCAAGGTCCTGGAGTCGGTCACCCAGGCCCGTCGCGTTCTCGTGGTGCTCAACCGCACCGACGAGGTCGCCTGGGTCAGCGTGCGCAACCTCGCGCACGTGCACGTGATCGCGCCCGACCAGCTCAACACCTACGACGTGCTCGTCAACGACGACGTGGTGTTCACCAAGGACTCGCTCGACGTGTTCCTGGCCAGCAAGTCCCAGCAGGGCGCTGGCTCGGCCGAGGCCACGGCGACCGCGGTGGACGAGGAGGCCTCGAAGTGATCCCCGACCACAGGGACATCTTGCTCGCGCCCGTGATCTCCGAGAAGTCCTACGGACTGCTCGAGGAGAACAAGTACACCTTCCTGGTGGCGCCGGGTTCGAACAAGACCCAGATCAAGATCGCCGTGGAGAAGGTCTTCGGCGTGAAGGTCGTCAGCGTCAACACCATCAACCGGCAGGGCAAGCGCAAGCGCACCCGCACCGGGTTCGGCAAGCGCAAGGACACGAAGCGCGCGATCGTGACCCTGTCCTCGGACAGCAAGCCGATCGAGATCTTCGGCGGCCCTGCCGCCTGATGACGAGGACTGCGTAGAGATGGGCATTCGCAAGTACAAGCCGACGACTCCCGGTCGTCGCGGTGCGAGCGTCTCCGACTTCGCCGAGATCACTCGGTCGACTCCGGAGAAGTCGCTGATCCGCCCGCTGCACAAGCTGGGTGGCCGCAACGCGTCGGGCAAGATCACCACGCGGCACAAGGGTGGCGGTCACAAGCGGGCCTACCGCCTGATCGACTTCCGTCGCCACGACAAGGACGGCGTGCCGGCCAAGGTCGCTCACATCGAGTACGACCCCAACCGCACCGCGCGCATCGCGCTGCTGCACTACGCGGACGGCGAGAAGCGCTACATCATCGCCCCGGAGAAGCTCAAGCAGGGTGACACGGTTGAGAACGGCCCCAAGGCCGACATCAAGCCGGGCAACAACCTGCCGCTGCGCAACATCCCGGTCGGTTCCGTGATCCACGCGATCGAGCTCCGCCCCGGTGGCGGCGCGAAGATCGCCCGCTCCGCCGGTGCCTCGGTGCAGCTCGTGGCGAAGGACGGCCCGTACGCCCAGCTGCGGATGCCCTCGGGCGAGATCCGCAACGTGGACGTGCGCTGCCGCGCCACGCTCGGCGAGGTCGGCAACAAGGAGCACCAGAACATCAACTGGGGCAAGGCCGGCCGCATGCGGTGGAAGGGCAAGAAGCCCACCGTCCGCGGTGTCGCCATGAACCCGGTTGACCACCCGCATGGTGGTGGTGAAGGTAAGACCTCCGGTGGTCGCCACCCGGTCAACCCGGCTGGTAAGCCCGAAGGCCGTACCCGCCGCCGTAAGCCAAGCGACAAGCTCATCGTCCGGCGTCGTCGCACCGGTAAGAAGCGCTGAGCAGGGAGGGAGTGAAGGATGCCTCGCAGCCTTAAGAAGGGTCCCTTCGTCGACGACCACCTGCTCAAGAAGGTGGACGTTCAGAACGAAGCGGGCAAGAAGACCGTCATCAAGACGTGGTCCCGCCGGTCCACGATCATCCCGGACATGCTGGGCCACACCATCGCGGTGCACGACGGCCGTAAGCACGTTCCGGTGTTCGTGACCGAGGCCATGGTCGGGCACAAGCTGGGCGAGTTCGCCCCGACCCGCACCTTCAAGGGCCACATCAAGGACGACCGGAAGTCTCGTCGCCGCTAGGCGTCGAACTGAGAAGAGCAAGGGAAAAGCAGCGATGAACGCCCGTAAGGACGCTGAGGCAGCGGAGTTTCCGCGCGCCGTGGCTCGGGCTCGTTACGTTCGCGACACCCCCATGAAGGTGCGTCGCGTCATCGAGCTCATCAAGGGTCGTAACGCCAGCGAGGCCCTGGCCGTGCTCCAGTTCGCGCCCCAGGCCGCCTCTGAGCCGGTCGCGAAGGTGCTCGCCAGCGCCATGGCCAACGCCGAGAACAACCTGTCCCTGGACCCCTCCACCCTCTGGGTGTCGGTGGCCTACGTGGACGAGGGTCCGACCCTCAAGCGTTTCCGCCCGCGTGCCCAGGGCCGCGCGTACCGGATCCGCAAGCGGACGAGCCACATCACCATCGAGGTGGAGTCTCGTCCCAAGAAGACCAGCGCGAAGGGAACGCGGTAGTGGGCCAGAAGATCAACCCGCACGGCTTCCGGCTGGGGATCACCACCGACTGGAAGTCCCGCTGGTACGCAGACAAGCAGTACGCCGAGTACGTGGCCGAGGACGTCAAGATCCGTCGGCTGCTCTCGCGCGGCATGGAGCGTGCCGGCATCTCCAAGGTGGAGATCGAGCGCACCCGTGACCGGGTTCGCGTCGACATCCACACCGCCCGGCCGGGCATCGTCATCGGCCGTCGCGGTGCCGAGGCGGACCGCATCCGCGGTGAGCTCGAGAAGCTCACCAAGAAGCAGGTCCAGCTGAACATCCTCGAGGTGAAGAGCCCCGAGTCGGACGCGCAGCTCGTGGCACAGGGTGTCGCCGAGCAGCTGTCCAACCGCGTCGCCTTCCGCCGCGCGATGCGCAAGGCCATCCAGTCGGCCATGCGTTCGCCGCAGGTCAAGGGCATCCGCGTGCAGTGCGGCGGTCGCCTCGGCGGCGCTGAGATGTCCCGCTCGGAGCACTACCGCGACGGCCGCGTGCCGCTGCACACACTCCGCGCGAACATCGACTACGGCTTCTTCGAGGCCCGCACCACGTTCGGCCGCATCGGCGTGAAGGTGTGGATCTACAAGGGCGACATCGTCGGTGGCATCTCCGCCAAGCGCGCGCTCGACGCGGCTGCGCCTTCGCAGGCCGACCGCGCCCCGCGCCGCGACCGTGGCGAGCGTCCGAACCGGGCCCGTCGCTCCGGTGCCAGCGGCACCACCGCGACGAGCACCGAGGCCGGTCGTGCCGCAGCTGACGCCAACGCGTCCGCCGAGGCCCCGGCTGCTGCAGAGAAGACGGAGAGCTGAGTCATGCTCATCCCTCGTAGGGTCAAGCACCGCAAGCAGCACCACCCCAAGCGGTCGGGTGCTGCCAAGGGCGGCACGAAGGTCACCTTCGGTGAGTACGGCATCCAGGCTCTCGAGCCCGCCTACGTCACCAACAGGCAGATCGAGTCCGCTCGTATCGCCATCACGCGCCACATCCGTCGTGGCGGCAAGGTCTGGATCAACATCTTCCCGGACCGTCCGCTGACGAAGAAGCCGGCCGAGACCCGCATGGGTTCCGGTAAGGGTTCGCCGGAGTGGTGGGTGGCCAACGTCAAGCCGGGTCGCGTCCTCTTCGAGATGGCCTTCCCGAACGAGCAGGTGGCCCGCGAGGCTCTTCGCCGCGCGATCCACAAGCTCCCGATGAAGTGCCGCATCGTTACGCGTGAGGGTGGTGAGTTCTGATGGCAGCGGGTACCACCGCTTCCGAGCTGCGTGAGCTCACCGAGGAAGAGCTCGTGCTGCGTCTGAAGGAATCGAAGGAAGAGCTGTTCAACCTTCGTTTCCAGATGGCCACGGGCCAGCTCGACAACAACCGGCGGCTGCGCACGGTCCGGCACGACATCGCCCGGATCTACACCGTGATGCGGGAGCGGGAGCTCGGGCTCTCCGCTTCGCCGGATTCCACTGGTGAGGGTGCGGCATGACCGACAGCAACGAAGTCCAGACCGAGAAGCGCAACGACCGCAAGGTCCGTGAGGGCCTCGTCGTGTCCGACAAGATGGACAAGACGATCGTCGTCGCGCTCGAGGACCGCAAGAAGCACCCGCGTTACTCCAAGATCATGCGCTCCACCACCAAGGTGAAGGTGCACGACGAGGAGAACGCGGCGGGCATCGGCGACCGCGTCCTGCTCATGGAGACCCGGCCCCTGTCGGCGACCAAGCGCTGGCGGCTCGTCGAGATCCTCGAGAAGGCCAAGTAGTCCTTTCTAGACAGACCGAGCCCGTCGGGTCGGAAATCCGGCGGGCCAGGAATGGTCAAGGAGCAGGTAAGTGATTCAGCAGGAGTCGCGGCTTCGTGTCGCCGACAACACCGGTGCGAAGGAGATCCTTTGCATCCGTGTTCTCGGTGGTTCGGGCCGCCGCTACGCGGGCATCGGCGACATCATCGTCGCGACCGTCAAGGACGCGATCCCCGGTGCCGGCGTGAAGAAGGGTGACGTCGTCAAGGCCGTCATCGTCCGCACCGTCAAGGAGCGCCGTCGCGCGGATGGCTCGTACATCCGCTTCGACGAGAACGCCGCCGTGCTCATCAAGAACGACAACGAGCCCCGCGGCACCCGCATCTTCGGCCCGGTCGGGCGCGAGCTGCGCGACAAGAAGTTCATGAAGATCATCTCGCTGGCTCCGGAGGTGCTCTGACCATGAAGGTGAAGAAGGGCGACACGGTCGTCGTCATCGCCGGCAAGGACAAGGGCGCGAAGGGCAAGGTCATCCAGGCCTACCCGGAGACCGGCAAGGTCCTGGTCGAGGGCGTCAACCGGATCAAGAAGCACACCAAGATCACGCAGACCCAGCGGGGCGCGCAGTCTGGTGGCATCGTGACCCAGGAGGCCCCGATCAACGTCTCCAACGTGATGGTGGTCGACTCGGACGGCAAGCCGACCCGTGTTGGTTACCGGACGAACGACGAGGGCAAGCGGGTCCGCATTTCCCGTCGTAACGGGAAGGACATCTGATCATGACCACCGCAGAGAAGATCATCCCGCGGCTCAAGACGCGCTACCGCGACGAGATCAAGGGCGAGCTGCAGAAGCAGTTCTCCTTCGCCAACGTGATGCAGATCCCCGGCGTCGTCAAGGTCGTCGTCAACATGGGTGTCGGCGACGCCGCCCGTGACGGCAAGCTGATCGAGGGTGCCGTCAAGGACCTCTCGATCATCACCGGCCAGCGTCCCGAGGTCCGTCGGGCCCGCAAGTCGATCGCGCAGTTCAAGCTGCGCGAGGGCATGCCGATCGGCGCGCGCGTCACGCTGCGCGGCGACCGCATGTGGGAGTTCCTCGACCGCCTGCTGACCATCGCGCTGCCCCGTATCCGCGACTTCCGCGGCCTCTCGGGCAAGCAGTTCGACGGCAACGGCAACTACACGTTCGGTCTGAACGAGCAGTCGATGTTCCACGAGATCGACCCGGACGCTATCGACCGGCCTCGCGGCATGGACATCACCGTCGTCACCACCGCCACGAACGACGAGGAGGGCCGGGCGCTGCTGAAGCACCTGGGCTTCCCGTTCAAGGAGAACTGAGTCGATGGCCAAGAAGGCGTTGATCAACAAGGCCGCGAAGAAGCCGAAGTTCAAGGTCCGGGGCTACACCCGGTGCCAGCGTTGCGGCCGCCCCCACGCGGTGTTCCGCAAGTTCGGCCTCTGCCGGATCTGCCTGCGCGAGATGGCTCACCGCGGTGAGCTGCCTGGCGTCAGCAAGTCCAGCTGGTAATTCAAAGCTCCATTACTTCGCTGTAGGCCCGCACACGACCGTCCAGTCCCTCCCTCCGGGGAGGGCTGGTCTGGACCCTGAGCCGGTGAACCGCAGCGAGAAAGGTTGACCAGGTCACCATGACGATGACCGACCCGATCGCAGACATGCTCACTCGTCTGCGCAACGCGAACTCGGCTTACCACGACAAGGTCGTGATGCCGCACTCGAAGCTGAAGGCCAACATCGCCGAGATCCTCAAGCGCGAGGGCTACATCGCCTCGTACCGCGACGAGGAGGGCGAGGTCGCGAAGAACCTCGTCGTCGAGCTGAAGTACGGCCCGAACCGGGAGCGCAGCATCGCCGGCCTCCGCCGCGTGTCGAAGCCGGGCCTGCGCGTGTACGCGAAGTCCACCGGTCTGCCCCGAGTTCTCGGTGGCCTCGGTGTGGCGATCATTTCGACCTCTGGTGGTCTCATGACCGACCGCCAGGCCAACAAGGCAGGCGTGGGCGGAGAAGTCCTCGCCTACGTTTGGTAAGGGGGAGTAGACATGTCGCGCATCGGTAAGCAGCCGATCATTGTCCCCTCCGGGGTCGACGTGAACATCGCGGGCCAGGACGTGAGCATCAAGGGTCCGAAGGGCCTCCTGACGATCACGATCGCTGAGCCGATCAGCCTGGAGAAGGCTGAGGACGGCACGCTCGAGGTCAAGCGCCCGAACGACGAGCGCCGCAACCGCGCGCTCCACGGCCTGTCGCGCACGCTCGTGCACAACATGGTCGTCGGCGTGACCCAGGGTTACGAAAAGAAGATGGAGATCCACGGCGTCGGTTACCGCGTCGCGCTCAAGGGCTCTGAGCTCGAGTTCGCGCTCGGTTACTCGCACCCCGTCAAGGTCGAGGCCCCCGCGGGCATCACCTTCGCGGTCGAGACCCCGACCCGCTTCTCCGTCTCGGGTATCGACAAGCAGCTGGTCGGTGAGGTCGCCGCCAACATCCGCAAGCTGCGCAAGCCCGACCCGTACAAGGGCAAGGGCGTCCGCTACTCGGGCGAGAAGATCCGTCGCAAGGTCGGAAAGACGGGTAAGTGACATGAGCGAGTCGACTGTTACGAAGCGCAAGCCGGTGGGCAAGGACATCTCCACCAGGCGTCGTGTTGCGAAGGCCCGTCGCCACTTCCGCCTCCGCAAGAAGGTCAACGGAACGGCCGAGCGTCCGCGCCTGGTCGTGCACCGTTCGTCGAAGCACATCACCGTGCAGATCATCGACGACCTGAAGGGCCACACGGTCGCGTCCGCTTCCTCGATGGAGGCCGACGTCCGTGCCCTGGACGGCGACAAGAAGGCCCGTGCGGCCAAGGTCGGCCAGCTGGCCGCGGCCCGTGCCAAGGACGCCGGCATCACGGCGGTCGTGTTCGACCGCGGTGGCAACGCGTACCACGGCCGGATCGCTGCTCTGGCGGACGCCGCTCGCGAGGCGGGGCTGGAGTTCTGACAATGTTGATCACTGGAATTGAGAGGGACGCCTGATGCCAGGACGTACGCGTCGCGAAGGCGGCGGGGGCGAGCGCGGAGAGCGCCGCGACCGTCGTGACGGCGGCCGCGGCGGCGCGGCCCAGGAGAAGACCCCCCACCTCGAGCGCGTGGTTGCGATCAACCGCGTCTCCAAGGTGGTCAAGGGTGGTCGTCGCTTCAGCTTCACCGCGCTCGTCGTGGTCGGCGACGGCGACGGCATGGTCGGCGTCGGCTACGGCAAGGCCAAGGAAGTTCCCGCGGCCATCGCCAAGGGTGTCGAGGAGGCGAAGAAGAACTTCTTCCGCGTTCCTCGCATCGCCGGCACCATCCCCCACCCGGTCCAGGGTGAGAAGGCCGCTGGTGTGGTCCTGCTGCGTCCGGCCTCGGCCGGTACCGGTGTCATCGCGGGTGGCGCTGTCCGCGCCGTCCTCGAGTGCGCCGGCGTGCACGACGTGCTGTCGAAGTCGCTCGGCTCCGACAACGCGATCAACATCGTGCACGCGACCGTGGCGGCCCTCAAGGGCCTGCAGCGTCCCGAAGAGGTCGCGGCCCGTCGTGGCCTGCCCCTCGAGGACGTCGCTCCCGCCGGCATGATCCGCGCTCGCGCGGGCCAGGGGGTCTGATCATGGCTCAGCTCAAGATCACCCAGGTGCGCAGCACCATCGGTACCAAGCACAACCACCGCGAGTCGATGCGCACCCTCGGGCTGCGCAAGATCCGCCAGTCGGTCGTGCGCGAGGACACCCCCCAGGTGCTCGGCCTGATCCACGCCGTGCGTCACCTGGTGGTTGTTGAGGAGGTCCAGTCGTGACCATCAAGATCCACGACCTGCGTCCCGCTCCCGGAGCCAAGACCGCCAAGACCCGCGTCGGCCGCGGTGAGGGCTCCAAGGGCAAGACCGCCGGCCGCGGCACGAAGGGCACGGGCGCTCGCAAGAACGTCTCGCCGCGCTTCGAAGGTGGCCAGATGCCGCTGCACATGCGGCTCCCGAAGCTCAAGGGCTTCAAGAACCCGTTCCGCACCGAGTACCAGGTCGTGAACGTCTCCTCGATCGCCGCCTCCTTCCCGGAGGGCGGCTCGGTGGACGTCGCCGCACTGGTGCTGGCCGGGCTGGTCCGCAAGGGCGCGCTCGTCAAGGTGCTGGGTGACGGCGACGTCAGCGTCAAGCTGGACGTCACCGCCAACAAGTTCTCCAAGACCGCTGTGGAGAAGCTGGCTGCTGCTGGTGGGTCTTCCACCGTGGCGTGACGGCTGTTGTTCGTCTGAAGGGCCCTGGGGCTGTTGCCTCGGGGCCCTTTGGCGTTTGTTGGCCTGGGTTGGTTGCGGTTGGGGCCGGGCGGGTTCCAGCGTGGTCACCATTGCGGATTCGTGGCTGTTCCAGCGTGGTCGTGCACCTCGGACGAAGACCTGGGTTCATCGCCGCTCCGCGACGATCCGCGATTGGGGCTTGACTTCGGGGCCCTTGCGAGGCGCTGGTTCGGCCGGAAAAGGCCGGATGCTTCGCAACCGGCCGATCCACAAGTGGTAGCACCTCGCACCCAAAGTCAAGCCCCAATCGCCTAACCACGAGTGGGTGCACCGCTACCCATCGGCGTCAGGTCCGCACTGCTCGCCTTCGGCATCGCTTGGGGCCTCGGCTTCGCCGTTGGCGGTGCGGGGGTCTGTCCGGCTCGCTCCGCATCGCCGCTGGGGGGTGTTCGGCCTCTGCTGCACCTGAGGTGCGCGCAGAGCCTGCACGAGCGCCCTGCTGGCGCGTCTCGGCTTCCCCGACGTGAGCCTTCCGTTGGCGTCCGTCCAACGCGGCGTCTCCAACTGGCATCCGTCGGACGCGATGCCTCCACCTGGCACCCGCTTCCCCCGGCTCTGCCCCCGCCATCCGCTCCCTCCCAGTACGCCCACCCGCCCCCTCCTGCCGCCCCGCGTTCTGGGCGGCGTGCGCGAGTCGGGCTCCAGGCGTGTTCTGCGGTCAGCTGAAAAAGTTGCACCAGAGGTGGGAACAGGGGCGGTGGCGCAAACGTTCGCGGGGCGTGTAATCGCTGCTCGTAGCACGGAAATGAAGGAGTTTCTACCCCGGATGGCCTAGTGGTGTGGTGGGAGATCAACGAGTTGCAACCTGTGATTGGCCACTGGGTACGGCGGGGTCGTTGGAGACTGTTAGAGTCGCGGGCTGAACCCGGATGTCCTCCGGGTTGCTTGGTCGTGGCTGCCTGCTGCGGCCTGCCAACTACCGCATGTGCCGGTCCCTGGGGGTCGGCAACGCTCAGGAGGTTCGCGTGCTCGGCGCATTCCGCTCGGCTCTCGCGACGCCGGATCTACGCAAGAAGATCCTGTTTACGCTCGGGATCATCATTGTGTACCGGCTTGGTGCGACCATGCCCGCGCCGGGCGTGTCCTTCAAGAACGTGCGGGCGTGTGCTGAACAGCTCGAGGGCCAGAACATCTACTCGCTGATCAACCTGTTCAGCGGTGGCGCTCTGCTCAACCTGTCGGTGTTCGCGCTGGGGATCATGCCCTACATCACCGCGAGCATCATCATCCAGCTGCTCACCGTGGTCATCCCGCGGTTCGAGCAGCTGAAGAAGGAAGGACAGGCTGGTCAGGGCAAGCTGACGCAGTACACGCGCTACCTGACCATCGGGCTCGCGATCCTGCAGTCCACCGGTCTCGTCGCCCTGGCGGTGCGCGGGCAGCTGTTCGGCGAGTGCGACCAGGACGTCATCCCTGGCAAGGACAGCATCTTCACCCTCATCGTGCTGGTCGTCACCATGACCGCCGGCACCTCGGTCATCATGTGGCTGGGCGAGCTCATCACCGAGAAGGGCATCGGCAACGGCATGTCGTTGCTGATCTTCACCGGTATCGCCGCCCGCATCCCGGCCGAGGGCAAGAACATCCTCGAGAAGAGCGGCATCACCTTCGCGCTGGTGATCGTGGCCGCCCTGATCATCATCGCGAGCGTCATCTACGTCGAGCAGGCCCAGCGCCGCATCCCGGTGCAGTACGCCAAGCGCATGATCGGCCGCCGCATGTACGGCGGCACGTCGACGTACCTTCCCCTCAAGGTGAACCAGGCCGGCGTCATCCCGGTCATCTTCGCCTCGTCGCTGCTCTACCTGCCGGACCTGATCGTCCGCCTCACCCAGGGTTCCTCGACCGAGCCGAACTGGTTCTCCACGTTCGTGCAGACCTACCTGGTCAAGCAGTCGAGCTGGGTGCACATCAGCGTCTACTTCCTGCTGATCGTCTTCTTCACGTACTTCTACGTCGGCATCACGTTCAACCCGGACGAGCGCGCTGACGAGATGAAGAAGTTCGGTGGCTTCATCCCCGGCATCCGACCTGGTCGTCCGACCGCCGAGTACCTCAAGTTCGTGCTGGGTCGCATCACGCTCCCCGGCTCGCTCTACCTCGGCATCGTGGCGATCCTGCCGAACCTGTTCCTGGACCTGACCGGCGACGGCCAGAACCAGAACTTCCCGTTCGGCGGCACCGCGGTTCTGATCATGGTCGGTGTCGGCCTCGACACCGTGAAGCAGATCGAGAGCCAGCTCATGCAGCGCAATTACGAAGGGTTCCTCCGCTAGATGCGACTCGTTCTCGTTGGCCCGCCGGGTGCGGGCAAGGGCACCCAGGCCGAAGTGCTGAGCCGCAAGCTCGGTGTGCCGCACATCTCGACGGGCGACCTCTTCCGGTCACACATCAGCAACCAGACCGAGCTCGGCCTCGAGGTGCAGAGCATCCTCGACGAGGGCGCGCTCGTGCCGGACTCCATCACGAACGAGATGGTCCGCAAGCGGCTGGCCGAGTCCGACGCGACGGACGGGTTCCTGCTCGACGGGTTCCCGCGCAACGTCGCCCAGGCGGACAAGCTGGGTGAGTTCCTGGCCGTCGGCGGGCACACGCTCGACGCGGTGCTGGAGTTCCGGGTCGACGAGGACGTCGTGGTGGAGCGGCTGCTCGCACGCGGGCGCACGGACGACAAGGAAGACGTCATCCGGCACCGCCAGCAGGTGTACCGCAACGAGACCGCGCCGCTGCTGAGCTACTACTCCGACAAGGTCGTCTCCATCGACGCCGTCGGTGAGATCGACGAGATCAGCGCGCGCGCACTCGCCGCGCTGAACGAGCTGCGCGACGAGAAGTGACAGGTGGACTGCTTGACCGGCTCCGCACTGTCATCACGGGTGGCAGCGACAGCATGAGCAAGATCGAGATCAAGACGCCGGGCCAGCTGGAGGCGATGCGCGCCTCCGGCCTGGTCGTGGCGAAGGCCCTCAAGAACGTCGTCGCGGCGGTGAAGCCCGGCGTCTCCACGTGGGAGCTCGACGAGATCGCCGAGCAGACCATCCGCGACGCGGGAGCCATCCCGTCGTTCAAGGGCTACCACGGCTTCCCGGCGAGCATCTGCGCGTCGGTGAACGACCAGATCGTCCACGGCATCCCCAGCAGGACCCAGGTGCTGGCCGAGGGCGACCTGATCTCCATCGACTGCGGCGCGATCCTCGACGACTGGCACGGCGACTCGGCCGTCACGGTCGGCGTCGGCGAGCTGTCGCCGGCGGACCACAAGCTGTCCGAGGCGACCAGGCTGTCGATGCTCGCGGGCATCGAGGCGGCGGTCCCCGGCGGCCGGCTCACGGACATCTCGTTCGCCATCGAGTCCTCGGCCGTCGAGTCGGGGGAGCGCGACGGCATCGAGTACGGCATCGTCGCGGACTACGGCGGCCACGGCATCGGTTCCAAGATGCACATGGACCCGTTCCTGCCGAACTACGGCAAGCCCGGCAAGGGCCCGCGGCTCAAGGTCGGCATGGCCATCGCGATCGAGCCGATGCTGACGCTCGGCACCGACGACTCGCAGGAGCTCGAGGACGGCTGGACCGTCATCACGCTCGACGGCACGCGAGCCGCGCACTGGGAGCACAGCGTCGCGATCACGGAGAACGGTCCCTGGGTGCTCACCGCGCCCGAGGAGGACTGAAGCCCCGACCGCTTGGAACAAACCCCGTTCGCCATTCGGCGGACGGGGTTATTTCATTTGCCACCGCGGATACCGTCGAGGTGACGAACGAGTCCAATGCTTGGGGGCATTGTGGGGGCAACCCGTTCCGTCCTGTCCGCTCTGCTGCTTCTCGTCTCGGGCTGCGCTGCCACGAAGCCGGCCACCGATCTCACCTACCAGGACCTCCCGGCCGACAAGATCGCCGACAGGATCTTCCTGGCCGACTCCATCGCCGCCGTCGAGCACTGCGAACCGCCGTTCGGCGACGTGGTGGTCCTGCGGCCGAACTTCGTCAGCCCACCACCGCCGGTCGACGGCGGGTGTGGTGGCCAGGCCCGGATCGACGCCGGGCCCGAGTACGTGAACGCCGTGAGCCGGATCACGGCCCTGCACACGACCGTGGTGCGCGAATGGACGGTCCTGCTGAGGTCCGGCCCAGAGGCAGCGCAGACGAGGGCGCTCGACCTCACGTTGCTGCGGTGCCTCGACCGGGCGGGGTTCATCCAGCGCGGTCCCGGCGATCCGAGCCGGGAGAGCTACGGCGTCGGATCCGGCGACCGGGCGCTCGACAACGCAGCTCAGAGGTGTTCTGACGGCACCAGCTACGGCACCGCGGTCGCCGCTCAACGCGCCCGCACGCTCAAGTCCGTGCTCGGCACTCACCAGGCCGAGATCAGCGAGATCGGGAAGCTGCGGGTGCTCCTGGAGAGGTGCGCACGGCCGGGTGACGGCCCTGATCGGGCCCGATTTGGGTTGCCGGAGTGAACTGCGTACACTGGTCAGGTGGCGCATCCGTCGCGCCGGTTCTGTCATGCCCTCGCAGGTGAGATCGAACCGGGTTGGCGCGCGTCCAAAGGTTATTACCACCGTCACGAAACGCGGAGGACATGGGCAAGAAGGACGGGGCCATTGAGGTCGAGGGCCGCGTAGTCGAGCCGCTCCCCAACGCGATGTTCAGGGTCGAGTTGGAGAACGGTCACAAGGTACTCGCGCACATCAGCGGCAAGATGCGACAGCACTACATCCGCATCCTCCCTGAGGACCGGGTCGTCGTGGAGCTCTCGCCCTACGACCTGTCCCGCGGGCGCATCGTCTACCGCTACAAGTGACCTCCAGTAGCAGGAGATCTCAGGCGTGAAGGTTCAGCCGAGCGTCAAGAAGATCTGCGACAAGTGCAAGGTGATCCGCCGTCACGGCCGGGTCATGGTGATCTGCGAGAACCTGCGCCACAAGCAGCGCCAGGGCTGAGCAGCTCCACCACGCGCTCGTCGAGATCCTCTTCGATGACGCAGTAAAGAGAAACTCCTCGCACCTACCGCACGGGCCAGATGCGTGCGGACACCCCCGGATTCCAGGCCGGGGCCGGGACACCGGCTGTGAGAGCAGCCGGGCATGACACACAGCGAGTCAGTCACCGGAACTGGGCGAGGAGCAGACCTGGAAGTAATCGACAGGAGTTAACCGCCACATGGCACGACTCGCTGGCGTCGACCTCCCCCGCGAGAAGCGGATGGAGATCGCGCTCACCTACATCTTCGGCATCGGTCGTACGCGCTCCAAGGAGCTGCTCGCCGCCACGGAGATCTCCCCGGACCTCCGGGTGAAGGATCTGACGGACGACGACCTCGCCAAGCTGCGGGACCACATCGAGACGAACTACAAGGTCGAGGGTGACCTTCGCCGTGAGGTCGCGGCCGACATCCGTCGCAAGATGGAGATCGGCTGCTACGAGGGTCTTCGGCACCGTCGCGGCCTGCCCGTTCGCGGACAGCGCACGAAGACGAACGCCCGTACCCGCAAGGGTCCGAAGAAGACCGTGGCCGGCAAGAAGAAGGCCGGCAAGAAGTAAGACCTCGCGTCTACTGCACTCGACTTAGGAGTTCGTTTTGCCACCCAAGTCCCGCACGGGAGCCGGGGTCAAGAAGATCCGGCGCAAGGAAAAGAAGAACGTCTCGCACGGCCAGGCGCACATCAAGAGCACGTTCAACAACACCATCGTGTCCATCACGGACCCGATGGGCAACGTGATCAGCTGGGCGTCCGCCGGCCACGTGGGCTTCAAGGGCTCGCGCAAGTCCACGCCGTTCGCGGCGCAGATGGCTGCCGAGAACGCCGCCCGCAAGGCCGCCGAGCACGGCATGCGCAAGGTGGACGTGTTCGTCAAGGGTCCCGGCTCCGGCCGTGAGACCGCGATCCGTTCGCTGCAGGCCGCCGGTCTCGAGGTCGGCACCATCCAGGACGTGACCCCGCAGCCCCACAACGGCTGCCGCCCGCCCAAGCGGCGCCGGGTCTGAGGCACGGGGAGGAGTAAGAACTAATGGCTCGTTACACGGGACCCGCGACGCGCATCTCGCGTCGCCTCAAGGTCGACCTCGTTGGTGGGGACCAGGCGTTCGAGCGCCGTCCGTACCCGCCCGGCCAGCACGGCCGGGGCCGGGTCAAGGAGTCCGAGTACCTGCTGCAGCTCCAGGAGAAGCAGAAGGCTCGCTACACCTACGGCGTCCTCGAGAAGCAGTTCGTCCGCTACTACAAGGAAGCGGTTCGTCGCCCGGGCAAGACCGGTGAGAACCTGCTCCAGATCCTCGAGGCCCGCCTCGACAACGTGGTGTACCGCGCGGGCCTCGCCCGCACGCGTCGCCAGGCTCGTCAGCTGGTCAGCCACGGTCACTTCCTGGTCAACGGCCACAAGGTGAACATCCCGAGCTACCAGGTGTCGAAGTTCGACATCATCGACGTGAAGCCGAAGTCCATGCCGACGCTGCCCTTCGAGGCCGCCCGCGCGTCCTTCGGTGACCGCCCGATTCCCGCTTGGCTGCAGGTCGTCTCCTCGAACCTGCGCATCCTCGTGCACCAGCTGCCCGAGCGCGCGCAGATCGACACGCCTGTCACCGAGCAGCTCATCGTCGAGCTCTACTCGAAGTGATCCTCTCCGAGCCATCGTCTCTTGTGGACGGTGGCTCGGGTCGGGTCCCGCATCGGCGCGAAGGGTGTGCCGAGTGCGCATGCCGGTCTCCGCGACTGGCTGTTGTTGACGGCGTCAAATAGCGGGCGTCGTTGTAGAAAGGTTGAACCCAGTGCTGATTTCCCAGCGCCCCTCGCTCGGCGAGGAAGCGGTCTCCGAGACCCGTTCCCGGTTCGTCATCGAACCGCTGGAGCCGGGCTTCGGCTACACGCTCGGCAACTCGATCCGCCGCACGCTGCTCTCGTCGATCCCCGGTGCTGCTGTCACGAGCATCCGCATCGACGGCGTGCTGCACGAGTTCACCACGGTTCCCGGGGTGAAGGAGGACGTCACCGACGTCATCCTGAACCTGAAGGAGCTCGTCGTCTCGTCCGAGGAGGACGAGCCGGTGACCATGTACCTGCGCAAGCAGGGCCCCGGTGTGGTGACCGCGGGCGACATCGTGCCTCCGGCCGGTGTCACCGTGCACAACCCCGACCTGCACATCGCGACCCTGAACGGCAAGGGGAAGCTGGAGATCGAGCTCGTCGTCGAGCGCGGTCGCGGCTACGTCCCGGCTGTCCAGAACAAGCAGGCGGGCGCCGAGATCGGCCGCATCCCCGTCGACTCGATCTACTCGCCGGTTCTCAAGGTGACGTACAAGGTCGAGGCGACTCGTGTCGAGCAGCGGACGGACTTCGACAAGCTGATCCTCGACGTGGAGACCAAGCCCTCGATCACCCCGAGGGACGCGGTTGCCTCCGCGGGCAAGACCCTGGTGGAGCTGTTCGGCCTCGCTCGCGAGCTGAACATCGACGCCGAGGGCATCGAGATCGGCCCGTCGCCGGCCGAGGCCGACACCATCGCCGCGTTCGCGATGCCGATCGAGGACCTCGACCTCACGGTCCGGTCCTACAACTGCTTGAAGCGGGAAGGCATCCACACCGTCGGCGAGCTCGTGTCGCGCAGCGAGGCGGACCTGCTGGACATCCGCAACTTCGGTGCGAAGTCGATCGACGAGGTCAAGATGAAGCTCGTCGGCCTCGGCCTCGCCCTGAAGGACTCGCCTCCTGGGTTCGACCCGTCCGCCGCCGCTTCCGACTACCACGCCGGTGACACCGGCTGGGGTGCCGGCGCCGGCCTGGACCCGCACGACGACGGCCAGGACTACGCGGAGACCGAGCAGCTCTGACGCTCTGACTCAGAGCTAGAGGATCTCTTTCAGTTACAGGAGTAAGCGATGCCCACCCCTACCAAGGGCCCACGGCTCGGTGGGTCTCCGGCACACGAGCGGCTGCTGCTCGCCAACCTGGCGACGGCGCTGTTCGAGCACGGCCGGATCAAGACCACTGAGGCCAAGGCGAAGCGGCTGCGTCCGTACGCCGAGAAGATCATTTCCAAGGCCAAGGCCGGCGACCTGCACAACCGTCGCGAGATCATGAAGGTGATCCGCAACAAGGACGTCGTGCACAAGCTGATCGCCGAGATCGGTCCGTTCTTCAGCGACCGTTCCGGTGGCTACACCCGCATCACCAAGACGCTGGCGCGCAAGGGCGACAACGCCCCCATGGCCATCATCGAGCTGGTGCAGCAGAAGCTCGTCTCCACCGAGGCCGAGGCTGCGCGCAAGACCAAGTTCGCCAAGGACGAGAAGCCGGCCGAGACCGCCGTCGTCGACCAGGACGCTGACGCGCCCGAGTCCGCGACGAAGGACGCTGCCGAGGAGCCCGCCGAGGGCGCTGTCGAGGTCGACGGCGAGCCGTCGGCCGAGGACGTCAAGGCGGAAGAGGCCAAGGACAAGAAGGACGAGTCCTGAGCGGTTCTCCAGCTGACGAGCCCGTCGTCCCTCTCTCTGAGGGCGGCGGGCTCGTTCGTGTGCGCCTGGACCTCGGGTACGACGGAACCGAGTTCTCCGGCTGGGCGCGTCAGCCGTCGCGCCGGACCGTGTGCGGCGTCCTCGAGGACACCATGTCGATGGTGCTGCGCGAGGACGTGGTGCTGACCGTCGCCGGCCGCACCGACGCCGGTGTGCACGCCTCCGGGCAGGTCGCCCACGTCGATCTGCCTTCTGCGGTCGACGTCGCCGGGTTGCCGCGGCGCTTGGCTCGGGTGCTGCCGGCGGATGTCCGGGTGTTCTCGGCCCGGGTTGTGCCGGTCGAGTTCGATGCCCGGTTCTCCGCCCTGCGTCGGCATTACGAGTACCGGGTGGCCGATGCCGATTTCGGGGCTTCGCCGTTGCGGCGGTTGGACACTCTGGCTTGGCCTCGCCCGTTGGACGTCGCTGCGATGAACGCTGCTGCTGCTCTGTTGTTGGGGGAGCGGGATTTCTGTGCGTTTTGCAAGCGGCGGGAGGGGGCTACGACCATCCGGGAGTTGCAGCGGCTTGAGCTGGTGCGGTCTGCTGTTGATGGTGTGGTCACGGCGTTTGTCTCTGCCGATGCGTTTTGTCACTCGATGGTTCGGTCGCTTGTTGGGGCTTTGTTGGCTGTTGGGGAGGGGCGGAAGCCTGTTTCCTGGCCTTCGTCTTTGTTGGGTTTGAGTGGGCGGGCGAGTGGGGTGGCTGTTGCTCCGGCTCATGGGTTGAGTTTGGTTCGGGTGGATTTTCCTGCTGATTCCGAGTTGGGGGCTCGGGCTTTGGTCACTCGGCGGGTTCGTTCTTTGTCTTGATTTTGGTTTTATTTGGTGTGTTGGGTTCCGTTTTTTCTGTCGGCTCCCGTTTCGTGCGCGGGGCTCTGCCCCGGACCCCGCCAACTGATCAAAGACCGGCCAGCGCCGTCTGCGGGTTGATGGCACGCCTGTTTGGGTTAGGCGGCTTGCTGTTGCGTTGTGTTGTGCGGATTCCGTGGGGTGGTCCCGTCACGAGCAGTGCTCGATGCAGCCACACCCGAGGAGGGGTGTCAACCCGGCGAAAAGCGTGCCGGGTTGACACCCCTCCTCGCGCGCGGCTAAACGCCGGCACTGCTCGTGACGGGACCACCCCACCAGCCAGGTATGGGAAAAGCTGGCTCGGCTTCGCCTTCGCTTCGGCATTGCGGTTGGCTCGGCTACGCCATCGCGGCCATCGTTGTCACCGTGCCCCGTGCCCCGTGCGTTGAGCGTTGAGCCCGTGCCTCGTGCCCCGTCTCCCGCGTGTTGGGCGTCGCGCGTCATGGCCGTGCTGCGGGCGTTGTTGGCTTCGCGGAAGTGTCAGACCTCGTCTGTACGTTGGGTCGCGGGGGACTCGAAATCCGAGGGGACCCTTGCGCCAGCGTGCCTCCGCTTCCGCGCCCTCCCCGTTCGCCTCAAGCGCTCGCCCGCCACGCCCTCGTGCGCCCCTCCCGGCCCAACCGCGTGCGCCCCTCCCGGCCCAACCGCGTGCGCCCCTCTCGGCCCGACCGTGTGCGCTCAGGCTCCCAGCCCTTCCGGTCCCTCCAGTCCTTCCTCCGCCTCTTCGGTCCCTGCCCCACCCTCCTGGCCGCCTGCTGGGCCGCTACGGCCCTCTCAGGCCGCCGCAGCGCCGCAAACCCCGCCCGGCGCAAGGGAGGAGCCCCCGGCCGATGGCCGGGGGCTCCGAGGGGTGGTGCGGAAAGGCTGGAATCAGGGGGCTGGGATCAGATGTCGAGCGTCCACGAGTCGATGTAGCCCGTGTCCTGGCGGTAGGTGTCGCGGACTCGCAGCTGCCAGGTGCCGTTGGCGTCCTCGGAGGAGACGCTCACGTTGTAGGTGGCCTTGAGGTCGTCGGCGCTGTCGTTGCCGTTGCTCACCTTCAGGAGCTTCACTGCGCCCGAGGGGGTGATCAGGGCCAGTTCCAGGTCGCCTCGGTAGGTGTGCTTGATGTCGACGCTGACCGAGGCCGGGGCGCTGGCCTTGCCCAGGCAGTCGGCGATGGTGATGGACGACGTCACCGAGCTGGCGTCCGGGATGGCCGTGTCGGTGTCGTTCGTGGCCGTCGGGCACTGGCCGGGGGCGTGGCCGGGGGCCGTGCCGGTGATGTGCAGGAGCTTGTTCGGGGAGCCGGTGCCGGGGGAGCCGACCACGTCGCTGGTGGCGTTGTCCACCAGGGCGTCGCGGACTTCCTGCGGGGTGGCGTTCGGGGACGAGCCCAGGTAGACGGCCGCCGCGCCGACTACGTGGGGGGTCGCCATCGAGGTGCCGCTGATGGTGTTGGTGGCCTCGTCGTTGGTCAGCCAGGCGCTCGTGATGTCGCGGCCCGGCGCGAAGATGTCGAGGCAGGTGCCCAGGTTCGAGTAGGACGAGCGGGTGTCGTTGCGGTCGGTCGAGCCGACGGTGATGGCGTTCGGGGTGCGGGCGGGGGAGGTGTTGCAGGCGTTGCCGCCGCTGTCGTTGCCCGCTGCGAGGCCGTAGGTGACGCCTGCCGCGATGGAGCGCGTCACGGCGTCGTCGACGGTCTGGTTGGCGCCGCCGCCGAGGGACATGTTGGCGACCGCCGGCTTGTTGGCCGGGTTGTTCGTCACCTGCTCGGTGACCCAGTCGATGCCGGCGATGACGCCCGCGAACGTGCCGGAGCCCGCGCAGTTCAGGACTCGGACGCCGACCAGCTTCACGTCCTTGGCGACGCCGTACTTCGTGCCGCCGACGGTGCCCGCGACGTGGGTGCCGTGGCCTGCGCAGTCGGTCGCGTCGTCATCGTTGTCAACGGTGTCGCGTCCGGACACCGCGCGGCCGCCGAAGTCGCTGTGGCTGAAGCGGATGCCGGTGTCGATGATGTACGCCGTGACGCCCGCGCCGCGGTTCGGGTAGGTGTAGCTGTCGTCCAGTGGGAGCGCGCGCTGGTCGATGCGGTCGAGGCCCCAGGACGGGGTCGGGGTCTGGGTCTCCGTCAGGTGGACTTCGCCGTCCTGCTCGACGTAGGAGACCGCGGGGTCCGCCGCCAGGCGCTTGGCCTGGGTTTCGGACATCTGCGCCGAGAAACCGCGCAAAGCGGACTTGTAAGTGTGCTTGACCGTCGCGCTGTACTTGGCGCTGAGGGTCTCGACGCTGGTGGTGCTCACGTCCTTCAGCACGACGATGTAGTTGTCCTTGACCGCGTTGGACGCACCGAGGTTACGAATCTCCCCCTCGGGCGCAGCGGTGGCGGAGACGGACGACAGGACGAGCGCCGCGCTCGCCACCAGCCCGATTCCAGCCGCTCGTCTGGCCCACGATTCTCCCATAGCAGCAAGCTCCCTCGTCGCAGGGTTGAGCAGGTGAGAGTTTTCTTAGTGGCGCGGACTGATTGGCTGCAAGATGGTCCACGAAATTGCCTGCGAATGCCGAATCAACAGATTTGGGCGCTATGTGAATTAGTTGGTTCCGCTGAGCTATGGACAAAACAATTGCGCCCCGAACGATGAACCGGAGTAACAGCCGGTTCATCGTCCGGGGCGCACACGTCTCAACTGGGCGAGTAGTTCGAGGCCGCTGGGCCGGACGACCGACTCGAGACGAACTCGCCGCCGCTGCGGAGCAGCGGCCAAAACTCAATCTCCTCGGCGGACCGCTCCGAGGATCTGCTGCTCGGCCGGGGTCGTGTACAGGCGCAGGTGCGCCCACATGTCCTGGCCCATGGCGATGACCTGGTCGTCCTTCAGCTGGGTCAGCTGCTGGAACATCTGCGGCCGCAGGCGCCACATCTGGCCCGCGAGCTGCGCCTGGCCCATCGGGAGGCGCTGCAGCAGCACGAGGTCCGCGTTGTTCGCCGTCGACGAGGCCTGCGGGTGCAGGTACGGCAGCACGTACATCGTGGTCTGCCACGGGGCGCGCGGCGGGAAGAGCTCCTGCGGGACGTGGCCGCCGTCGTGGATCACGAGCAGCGGCATGTCCTCGGTCGGGCGCGGGAGGTCCGCCGGGGACAGCCTGCGCAGCTGCACCAGCTGGGACGGGCGGCCGTCCGGGCCCTGGCCCGCGGCGCGCACGACCGGCTGCCACGCCTGCGGGCGGCCGGTCGCGATGATGATCCACGCTCCGGTCGCCATGGCGCGCAACGCGATCTGGCGGGCCAGGTACAGGCCGCCGACGACCACCATGCGGGTGGGCGTGGGGCGCAGCACGGACACGCTGAGCGGTTCGCCCTTCGTGCCCTGGCCGAGCATCATGCCGCCGCGGTCGCCGCTGGGGCTGACCAGGTCGAGCATGGTCGGCGACACCAGGAACTCCGGTGCCACCGCGCCGCGGCCGCGCGAGTCGAGCAGTCGGGACGAGCTCATGCCACACCTCCCAGCGGCAGCGTCGCGGCGAGACCCGCGAGCTGCATGCCCCGCAGCGGGGTCAGCGTGATGTCGAGCTTGTCGCTCAGCTTCGACAACTGGTCCTCGGCGCGGTCGAGCTCGCTCGGCGTGCGGGCGCTCACCCGCACCAGGCCGCGCAGCGACACCTGGCCGTCCTCGCGCGACGGCGAGATCGACATCGCGAGCGTCGACGAGAGAGCGCGCACACCGGTCAGCGAGTTCAGGTTGCCCTTGAGGCCCTTGGACGGCCAGCCGGTGATCGCGTAGCTCGCGTGCCCGACGCCGCCCGCGGTGACGCCCGACCACTTCTCGCGCAGCGACACGGGGTTCGTGCCGCCGACGGCCGCGGTCAGCTCGGCCGACGAGATCGCCGCGCGCAGCAGCTCGTCCGAGTCGAGGGGACGGATCGTGACGCCGGCGGACTCCAGGGCGTTGCGGACGCGGGACAGCGCGCCGATCAGCGCCCGGTGCGCGCCGACGACGCCGCCGCCGCGCTCCCGGATCGCCTCGCCGCAGCGGCGCGGGTCCAGCCGGACCGTGATCCACGTGGTGCGCCTGGCCGCCGCGGGCAGCGGGCCGAGCACCTCCATGTACGAGCTGACGGCGGGCGAGTTCGGCGGGAGCGCCGCGCTGCCGGGGTAGCAGTGCCAGATCACCGTGATCGCGTCCAGCACGACGCCGCGGTCCTCGAGGCACGGCACGAGCGCGCCCAGGGGCAGCGACGGCGCGGTGCCGATCGCGGAGATCAGCGGCGGGGTCGGGTCGACGAGCAGCACCGCGGTCCACACGCCGTCGTGCCACGACAGCGCGAGCGGACGGCGTTCGTGGTCGACGCCCTTGGCGATCACCAGGTCCGGGATCGCGAGGCGCAGCAGCGCGACGCGCGGGTCCTCCGGGCCGAGCACCTGCATCTCGTCGTCACCGGGCTTGGACTCCGCCGCGTCCTGGCGCTTCGCCGTCCGGTGGTGCGACCGGAAGTTGTAGCGCAGCCGGACCCCGATCCACTGCGTCAGCCACCGGCCCTTCGACCGGGCGAACGCGAGGATCAATGCGATGAAGAGCACACCGCCCGCTATTGAGACGGAGACGACGTTCATTGCGCCGTTCGGCTCCTTCACGCCCATCAGCGTGAGAACCAGGAGTCCAATGGCGAGGCCGACCTCGATCGTGACTACGTTCGAGACCGGCAAGGAACCAAGACTGACGTTCGCCGTTCTGCGGCGGACACGCCCGACCGGACGAGGAGGCGCGGGTGGCTGCTGGCCAGGACCCCCTGGGCCACCGGAACCCTGCGGCCGTGCCATCCCCGGGTTGGGCCGGGGCGGATGTGGAGTGGTCACGGACATCCGTTGTGGTCTCTTTCCCCTCGACGGTCGGTGGGCTTGGCGAACCGGCCCACGAAGCAACCTGCGTCCGGCTATCCTGCCGAACCGTACCGCTACTGGGAGAGCAGCGAGCCGAGAATGGCATCAACACCCACCACCAAGTCACAGGTCCAGGCCTACCAATTCGTCCTGCGGCGGATGCAGTCCGCTCTGGTCCGCAGAGACGCGGTGATGCTGCATGACCCCATGCGCAACCACTCGCGGGCGACAGCGGTCGGTGTTGTCCTGGGCGTCGTCGGTCTGCTCGGCTTCCTCGTGTTCGGGCTCTTCAAGCCGGCGCCGAAGCTGGACGACCAGACGCAGATCGCCATCAGCAAGGAGACCGGCCAGGTCTACGTCGTGGACGCGTCGCCCCGGCGGCTGATCCCGATGACGAACCTGGCGTCGGCCCGGCTGCTGTGGTTCTCGCGCAACAACCCGGACCAGCAGTCCGGCGGCGGCGACGCGCCGGGCGGCACCACGGGCAGTTCGCAGGGTGCGGCCGGCGGTGAGCCGAAGCTCGTGAGCGAGTCGGCGCTCGCCAACCTGCCGCGCGGCAGGCTCACGGGCATCCCGGACGCGCCGGACGTGCTGCCGAAGCCGGACCTGCGGATCGACGCGCAGTGGTCCGTCTGCGACACGCTCGACCTGGACGAGTTCCGCGAGAACCAGGCGGCGGAGAACCAGATCAAGACCTCCGTGATCGCCGGCGTCAGCAGCGGCAACCCCGAGCTCGGCGACGAGGCCGTGCTGGTGCAGCAGCGGACGGGCGCCAAGAAGTCGTACCTGATCTACAAGAAGCCGAACAGCCTGCGCGACATCTCGTCGTCCACGGTCAGGGCCGAGGTCGACCTCAAGGACAACGAGGTCGTGAACGCCCTGCGGCTGAAGGGCAAGCAGCCGCGAGCGATCAGCACCGCGCTGCTCAACGCCATCCCCGAGGTCGCGCCGCTGGCCGCGCCGAACGTCCCCAACCAGGGCAAGCAGGCCACCTACGTGACCGAGACCAAGGTGAACATCGGCGAGGTCGTCGAGGTGAACCTGACCGGCACCGCGCAGTTCATGGTGGCGCTGGAGGACGGTTTCCAGGACGTCGACCAGACCGTCGGCGACCTGCTGCGCTTCGCCTACTCGAACGCCAAGGAGCCGGTGCGGGTCTCGCCGAACGCGGTCTCGAACAACAAGAACCCGAAGAACCCGCTCACGCTCGACTCCTACCCGGCGAAGATCCCCACCACGCTCGAGGCGAACGCCAACAACACCGTGGTGTGCCTGGGCTGGAAGGCCGAGAACTTCACCGAGCAGACCAAGGCCGAGCACACCTCGGTTACGATCGGCTCGAAGCTCCCCGGCCCGAAGGAGATGACCCCGGTCGCGCTGAACGCGGCGGGTGCGGCGGGCGAGATCGTCGACCAGTTCCTGATGCTGCCGGGCAAGGCCGCCGTCGTGCGGGCGAGCCAGGGCAAGGGCGACTTCGGGACCGGTCCGGTGCAGGTCGTCACGGGTCGTGGCGTCCGCTACGGCGTCCCGGACGCCGGTACCGCGTCGGCGCTGGGCCTCGACGGGACCTTCCCGCCGGCACCGAACCAGATCCTGAGCCTGCTGCCGATGGGGCCGCAGCTCAACAAGAACGAGGCGAACCGCAGCTACGACGCGATCACCACGTCGAAGGGCTCCATCCAGGACCCGCAGGCGGTTCAGCAGAAGTAGCGGAACCGGTCCGGGTGCGTCACCGTCGAAACGGGACAAACGCACCCGGACCTTGTTGGGGGAACGCCGTGGCCGGTCGGATATCCGTCGATCCCGAGTGGTTGGAGCAGTACGCCGACCGGATCGACGGCACGACGGACGACCTGAGGCGCGTGCGGGACGCCATGAAGGTGTCGCCGCTGCGCCCGCAGTCGTTCGGCGAGATCGGCAGAACCGTCGGCACCGCCCAGGCCTACGCACGCGCGGCGGAACTGCTCAACTCGCAGCTCGCCCGCGCCTGCGACACGCTCGACGCTGCCGCCCAGGGCCTGCACGCCGTCGCGAAGCAGCACGGCGGCCAGGACGACGAGGCCCTGCAGCTCATCAAGAAGGCCGACCGGCGGTAGGGGGAACCTCGTGGTGGCCAAGAACGGCAGGCAGATCGCGGCCGAGGTCGGTCCCGAGCTCGACTACCTCTCGCGGGTGAGCCGCAAGCTCGGGGTCGTGGACCTCGTGCACGACTTCTTCGACCCGCTGGTGGGCGACTGGAACGACCTGCGCGAGGAAGCCGAGCGCTGGCGCAAGGCGGCGAAGGTGACCGAGGCGGTCACCAAGCACGTCGCGGCACCGCTGGGCGGCGTGGACGCGCGGTGGCAGGGCAAGGACGCCGACGCGTTCCTCGACCACATGCGCAAGGTGGGCCTCGCGGGCGGCGACATGTCCGACGCGATGACCGCCATGGCGGAGGCGCTGGAGGAGACCGCCGAGGGCGTGCGCGACATCGTGCAGGACATGGCGCACGTGCTCGCGGACGCCGCGGACTCGGTGTCCGGCACGGCGTCGCTGCCCCTGGACGGCGACCAGCGCGCGGTCAAGCACATCGAGGAGCTCAAGCACCCGGTGCGCGAGCTGCACGAGTCCGCGCGCCAGGTGATGGAGGCGTTCCTCAAGCTGTGCGACGGGGTCTCCGGTGAGCACGACGGCTTCGACGCCGTGCGGATGGAGCACCGCTACCCCGAGAAGGACTGGACCTACGCGGCTCCCGCTGGTCCTGCGCTCCCGGAACCGGCCAAGGCGTCGGCGACGGCGGCCGCGGGCACCGGTGCCGCGGGTGGTGTCTCAGGTGGTGCTCCCGGTGGATCTTCGAGCGGATCTTCTGGCGGCGTCGGCGGTGGGGTCGGCGGCGGTGTCGGCTCGGTCGGTGCTCCGGCTGCGTCCGCGACCCCGCAGCCGATGCAGTTCGGAGGCTCCACAGGCGTCGCTGAGCAGGCTCCACCCGCCCAGCAGGGTTCCGGCGCCGCTCCGGCCGCCGCGGCCGCTGGTGGACGTCCTGGGGGCGTTTCCGGCGGGATGGGCATGCCGATGATGGGCGGCATGATGGGCGGTGGCGGCGGCCAGCAGGGCGGCGACAAGGAGCACAAGCCCCGGCAGCGGCTCACCGGCTCGATCGACGACCTGCTCGGCAAGCCCAAGAAGGCCGCGCCGAAGACGATCGGCGACGACGACTGAAGATCTTTTCAAGACGACGAGAACGGCCCGCCGAATGCTTTTCGCGGCGGGCCTTTTCGCTGACCAAATGAGACGGTGATGTGTTTCACATCAATGACGAAGGCCCCGCCGGACAGTTCCGGCGGGGCCTTGGTTCGAGCGTTTCTAGGCGGGTGATCGCCGCTTCCGGCTGAGCGAGTTGCGGACGATCAAGGTCAGCATCAGCAGCGCGCCACCGACCCCGATGCCGCCCAGCGCCACGACGATCGGCGGCCAGTCGAGCCCCGGCGGCGGGGAGACGGCCGTGTTCAGCTCCTTCGGCTGCGCCTTCTGGAAACCGGGCGACTCGGCGGGCAGCACCGCGGTCAGCGCCGCCACCGGGTTGATCATGCCGAAGCCGGTCTTGTTGTCCTTGCCGGACACGTTGCCGGGGTGCAGGGCGGTGGCCTTGAGGCGGTCCATCACCTGGCGCGCCTTGAGGTCCGGGAACCGTTCGCGCACCAGCGCGGTGATGCCCGCGACGTACGGGGAGGCGAAGCTCGTGCCCTTGATGTCCTGCACGCCGTTGGCGGTGACGTTGGCGTTGGTCAGGCCGGTGCCCTTGGGGTCGACGGAGATGATCTCCTCGCCCGGCGCCGCGATGCTGACCCACGGGCCCCAGATGCTGAAGTCCGACACCGCGCCCGAGCGGGCGATCGACGCCACCGACAGCACGTCGTTGGCGAACCACGCCGGCGACGACACCGAGTTGACGTTGGTCGGGTCCAGGTTGTCGTTCTGCCTGCCGCAGCCCGTGCCCTGCTCGCTCTTGTTGCCGGCCGCGGTGACGATCACGACGTCCTTGACGTCCACCGCGTAGCGGATCGCGGCCTGCAGCTTCTGGTCGTCCGCGCTGAAACCCTTGGGAGGGTTGCAGTTGGTCAGCGAGATGTTGATGACCCTGGCGCCCTGGTTCGACGCGCGGACGATGGCCTGGGCCAGCGTGCCGACCTTGCCCGCGGACGTGCGCTTCTCGTTGTTCGCGTCGCCCTTGAACTCGAAGCGGTCGCTGGTCTGCCGGATCGCGAGGATCGTCGCCTCCGGTGCGGCGCCGACGAAGTCGCCCTCGGTCTTGGCCGCCGCGGCGACGCCCGCCACCTCGGTGCCGTGGCCGTCGCAGTCGTCCGTGCCGTTCTTGTTGCCGTCGACGTACTCGCCGATGCCCTGGACCCGGCCGCCGAAGCGCGGGTTGCGGGGGTCGACGCCGGTGTCGATGATCGCGATCTTGATGCCCTTGCCCCTGGCGAACCGGTGGGCCTGCTCCAGGTTCAGCTGGACCTGGCCCCAGGGCATGGTCTCGATCAGCTCGCTCTTGGTGTCGGACTCGACGCAGCCCTTGTTGGTGCGCTCGTACTTCACGTCCGGCCTGCCCTCGTCGTTCGGGGGCGGGGTGCCGGGCGGGAGGTCCGGTGGCACCGAGTTCGGGCGCGCCGAGGCCGGGGCGGACGACGACGGCTGTGCGGACGCCTGGGGAAGCGCTCCCGTCAGCAGCAGAAGCCCGGCCGCAGCGGCCGCCGTGGTGCGCCTGATGCCGGACCTCATAGCGAGATCAGGCCCCGGAACACGGAGTACAGGTCCATCACGGCCAGGGCGAGCGGCACGACCGCGGCGATCAGGATCGCCTCGAGGATGTCGACGGTCCTGCGCAGCGGCGGCGAGAACTTCTGGCCGGGGAAGACGACGCCGAGCACCAGCGCGACGGCGCCGAGCAGCAGCAGCGCGCCGAAGACGAACGCGATGCGGTTGAACTCCGACGACGAGATCAGCCAGCCGAGCAGGATGCCCGCGCTCGCCACCATGCCGGTCGACAGCAGGGCCACGGCCTGGGCGCCGTTGGCGTAGGCACGCCCGCGCATCATCAGCACGATCGCGACGACGATGCCGTAGATCGGGCCCCAGATCGTGCCGGCGGACGCGGCCACGATGGCGGCCAGCGCCGCGACCGTGCCGGTGCCGATGATCATGCCGGTCAGGTACTCGTGGGCGACGGCCGTGCGGCGCTCGATGACCGCGTACTCCGGGAAGCCGGTGTCCTCCTTGAGGTCCTCGGCGTTCGACGGCACGACGGGCGGCGGGATCTTGGCCAGCTGCAGCGTGAGCCTCGGCAGCAGCGACAACGCGCCGAGCGCGACCGCGCCGGTCGCCGCGGCCACACCGGGCAGCGGGTGCTCGACGAACGTCGCCACGAGGAACGCGAGCGAGACGAACGTGCCTGCCGTGGCCGCGGCGATGAACACCGTGATGCCGTAGCCGATCAGCAGGATGCCGCCCCACGCGAAGATCATCAGCAGCGCGGAGCCGAGCAGCATCTTCGGGTTGAAGCCGACGCCGGGCACCGCGTGGTAGCCCGCCACGAACGCCAGCGGCAGCGAACCGCACGCGGCGATCAGCACGCCGGTCGACGCCGCCGAGTACGCCCGCGCGATCGTCGCGCCCGCGGCCAGCGCCGCGACGGCACCGACACCGCCGGCGATGGCGGCGGCCAGGCCACTGCCCTCGTCACCGGCGAAGATCGGGCCGGACAGGAACAGCGCCACCGCGGCCGCGATCAACGCGAGCGCGCCCGCGATGTGGCCGAACCGCTGCGCCGTCTCCTTGGTCCACGGCCGGAACGAGTCCGGGTCGGACTCCGCGATCGCGTCGACGACGTCGTCGTACAGCGGCGGAGGCGGGTTCTCGTTGCGGCGCCGCAACTGCAGCAGCTCGCCGTCGACGACACCGAGCGACGCGAGCGTGCGCGCGGGGTCGAGCGGGCTGTCGCCGAGCTTCGCGAGGCACCAGCCGCCGTGCCTGACGCCACCGTCCGGAGTGGCCTCTCTCGCCATGTCCAGCAGCATCGGCAGGAGATCGGCCACCGCCACGTCGGCAGGCAGCGCGACGTCGATACGCGTTCGAGGTGCCACCACCGTGACACGGCTGAACACCGTCGTACCGGTCGCCACCAGGGCCCCCTAAGTCAGATCTGTGTTGCGAACTCTTGGCCCGAGCCTATTGGCCCACCGGGGCGGTCCACGGGCGGCCCTAGTATGGCCGCACCGACGCCTGTTGCACGTGTGGTTCGCAGAACACGTTCGACTGGGTTTTTTTCCGACCCGCCCTTCGTGACGCGCGCGAATGCGCAATAGTGTCGGTTGCTACCGGTGGCGTATTGAGATGTCGAAGAGGTGCCTGTCAGTTGAGCACGCTGCAGTTCAAGCGAACGGCACGCCTTGCGGCTCCCCGGCCTCCTGGCGGCGAGGTCCACCTCGAGCCGCCACCAGAGGTCCCGAGGATCATCCCTGGCAACATCATGATGAAGGCGATGCCCGTCGTCATGATCATCGCGTCCGTCGGCATGATGGGCATGATGTTCGTGTTCGCGCCGCGGCAGCCAGCGGCGATGATCATGCCGGGCATGATGATGATCTCGACCATCGGCATGATGGCGAGCGGCATGGGGTCCGGCAAGGGCCAGAAGAAAGCCGAGATGAACGAGGACCGCAAGGACTACCTGCGGTACCTCGGCCAGATGCGCGACCGCGCCCGCGAGGCAGCCGACGAGCAGCGCGCCGAGCGCGAGTGGGTCCACCCGGACCCGCAGATGCTGTGGTCGCTCGCCACCACGCGCCGCATGTGGGAACGCCGTCAGAACGACCCGGACTTCTGCCACCTGCGCGCCGGCCGGGGCTCGCAGCGCCTCGCCACGCGCCTGGTGCCGCCGCAGACCGGTCCCGTCGAGGAGCTCGAGCCGATCGCGACGCTGGCGCTGCGCCGGTTCGTCCGCGCCCACTCGCTCGTCCCCGACCTGCCGATCTCGATCGCACTGCGCGGGTTCGCCGCCGTCGGCCTGCTCGGTGAGCTGGAGGACCGCCGCGACCTCGCGCGCGCCCTCATCGCCCAGCTCGTCACGTTCCACGCCCCGGACGACCTGCTGATCGCGGTCGTCAGCGCGGGCCGCACCAAGCAGCTGTGGGAGTGGGCGAAGTGGCTCCCGCACGCCCAGCACCCCACCGACATCGACGGCATCGGCCAGCGCCGCATGATGGCGAACTCGCTCGCCGAGATCGAGGCGATGCTGGACGAGAACCTGCGCGACCGGCAGCGGTTCACCCGCAACGCCCCGCCGCCGCCCGACCAGCCGCACATCGTGATCGTCATCGACGACGGCGACATCAGCCGCGAAGAGATGATCATCCTCGAGGAGGGCCTGGTCGGCGTCACGCTGCTCGACCTCTCCGAGTGCCTGGGCAACCTGACGGCACGCCGCGGCCTGCGCCTCGTCGTCGAGAACGGCCAGCTCGGCGCCCGTTCCGCGAGCGGTGTCGAGTGGTTCGGCGGACCCGACCGGCTGTCGGTCGTCGAGGCCGAGGCACTGGCCCGCAGGCTCTCCCCGTACCGCATGGGCGCCGCCGGTGAGGCCGGTGGCGACAGCGGCGAGGACCCGTTGGCGATGAGCAACAACCCGCCGATCCTCGAGTTCATGGGCATCCCCGGCGACCCGATCACGTTCGACGTGCAGCAGGCGTGGCGCCCGCGGCCCAAGCGCGACCGCTACCGCATCCCGTTCGGCATCGGCGAGCACGGTCAGTCGGTCGAGCTCGACATCAAGGAAGCGGCGGAAGACGGCATGGGCCCGCACGGCCTGTGCATCGGCGCGACCGGTTCCGGCAAGTCGGAGTTCCTCCGCACCCTGGTGCTGGGCCTGCTGGCCTCGCACTCGTCGACGGCGCTCAACATGATCCTCGTCGACTTCAAGGGTGGTGCGACGTTCCTCGGCCTGGACAAGGCCCCGCACGTCGCCGCGACGATCACCAACCTCGCGGGCGACCTCACGCTGGTCGACCGCATGAAGGACGCCATCGCCGGCGAGGTGTCGCGCCGCCAGGAGGTCCTGGCGAAGGGCAACTACAAGAACGTCTGGGACTACGAGAAGGCTCGGGAGAACGGCGCCCAGCTCGACCCGCTGCCCGCGCTCTTCATCTGCATCGACGAGTTCTCCGAGATGCTGACGGCGAAGCCGGACTTCATCGACATCTTCCTCCAGATCGGTCGTGTCGGCCGGTCGCTGCAGATGCACATGCTCCTCGCGTCGCAGCGGCTGGAGGAGGGCAAGCTCCGCGGTCTGGACACGTTCCTCTCGTACCGGATCGGTCTGAAGACGTTCAACGCGGCCGAGTCGCGTGCGGCGATCGGCGTGCCGGACGCGTACGAGCTGCCGCCGATCCCGGGCTCGGGCTACCTGAGCGTGCAGGGCATGCCGCTGACCAGGTTCAAGGCGCTCTACGTCTCGGGCACCTACCGCCCGTCGGGCATGCAGTCCGCCGGCGAGTCGGTGGCCGTGCGCAGCGACAAGCGCCCGCGGTTCTTCGTGCCGGACTTCATCGAGATCCCGAAGGAGCCGGAGCGCCCGGTCGAGCCGGTCGCGGTCGCGGCCGCGCCGGTCAAGGAGGACGCGAACGAGCCGACCCAGCTCGAGCTCATCGTAGACCGGCTCGTCGGCCAGGGCCCGCCCGCGCACGAGGTGTGGCTGCCGCCGCTCAACGAGCCGCCGACGATGGACACGATGCTGCCGCCGCTCGACGTGACGCAGGACCGCGGTCTCACGTCACCGGGCTACCCGGCCAACAGCACGCTGCAGATCCCGGTCGGCGTGGTCGACAAGCCGTTCGAGCAGCGGCGCGACCTGCTGTGGGCGGACTTCTCCGGTGCGGCCGGCCACGGCGCGGTCGTCGGCGGTCCGCAGTCGGGCAAGTCCACGCTGCTCAGGACGATCGTCGCGTCGATGGCGCTGACGCACACCCCGCAGGAGGCGCAGTTCTACTGCATCGACCTCGGTGGTGGCACGCTCGCGTCGATGGAGGACCTGCCGCACGTCGGCGGGTTCGCCGGTCGTCTCGACGTCGACAAGGTCCGCCGCATGGTGGCCGAGCTGCAGACCCTGATCACCGAGCGCGAGCTGCGCTGGCGCGACCAGCGCATCGACTCGATGGGCGAGTTCCGCAACCGCAAGCGCCGCGGTGAGATCAACGACGACGCCTTCGGCGACGCGTTCCTGATCGTGGACGGCTGGATGAACTTCCGCCAGGAGTTCGAGATGGTCGAGCCCCAGGTCCAGGCGCTGGCGGCGCAGGGTCTGTCCTACGGCGTGCACGTGATCGTCGGCGCCAACCGGTGGGCGGAGATCAGGCCCGCGATGAAGGACCTCCTCGGCACCCGGTTCGAGCTCCGCCTCGGTGACCCGAGCGAGTCCGAGATCGACCGCAAGGTCGCGGTCAACGTGCCGCCCGGTCGTCCCGGCCGCGGTCTCACCGGTGACAAGCTGCACTTCCTCACCGGTCTGCCGCGCATCGACACCCTGCAGGACCCGACGTCGGTCTCGCAGGGCGTGCAGGACCTCAGCAACAAGCTCAACCAGTCCTGGCAGGGCCCGCGCGCGCCGCAGGTCCGCATGCTGCCGGACCTGCTCGACTACGGGCAGTTCATGGCCCAGGTCCAGCAGATGAACCCGAACCGCGGCCACCTGGTCCCGGTCGGCGTCAACGAGGACGAGCTCGCGCCGGTCTACATGGACTTCGACGCGGACCCGCACTTCTTCACGCTGGCCGACGGCGAGTCCGGCAAGACGAACATGTTGCGCACGATCATCCGCGGCATCATGACCAGCTACACCTCCTCGGAGGCGCTGATCCTGCTCGCGGACTACCGCCGCACCCTGCTCGGCTTCATCGACACGGACCACCTGCTGAGCTACGCCGTCTCCGGCGCGCAGCTCACGCAGAACATCCAGGAGGTCAAGGGCTCGCTCACCAAGCGCATGCCCGGCCCGGACGTCACGCAGGAGCAGCTGCGGAACCGGTCCTGGTGGACCGGCCCCGAGGTGTTCATCGTCGTCGACGACTACGACCTGGTGGCCCCGCAGGGCGCGGCGAACCCGCTGCAGCCGCTCGCGGAGTTCATCCCCCAGGCCAAGGACGTCGGTCTGCACGTCATCCTGGCCCGCCGCATGGGTGGTGCGTCCCGCGCGATGTACGACCCGGTCCTCGGCAAGCTGAAGGAGATCTCGGCGCCGCTGTTCGTCGGTTCCGGTTCGAAGGAGGAGGGCAACATCGTCGGCAACCTCAAGCCGTCGCCGCAGCCTCCCGGCCGGGGCACGATGGTGACCCGCAAGTTCGGTCAGCAGCGCATGCAGTTCGCCTGGATCCAGCCGGACTAGGTCTCGTCCGACGACGTCGTGGGTGGTTCCGCCGAGTGGCGGGGCCACCCACGAGTCGTTTGTGGCACAAAAAATGGGCCCGCGGCGTGCGCCGCGGGCCCGACCGGACAGCAGGGGACTGTCCGGTTCCCCCATGACCGGTTCCTCTCCTGCCGACCCACTGGGGAGGGCCGACCGGGGAGGAGTCCGACGAGCGCGGCACCCCCCAGGTTCCGCTGCCGCCGTCGTCTTCCGGCTGAGGAGAACTCTGCCGGACAGCGCTCACACTTCGGTCACACAACCGAGCGCGTGCTCTCACCTGCACGGCGAAGGCCGGCCCCACCGCAGCCGAAGAGGGAGGTGACTGCGGCGGGACCGGCCACCCCTAGAGTCGCTGACCTGGCTCACAGTTCGGTCACACGTCACTGGAAGGGGGACCGTGGCTGCCGAGTACCGCGTCCTCGGACCGTTGGAGGTGCTCCACGACGGCGTCCCGGTCGCGGTGCCCGCCGGGCGGTGCCGGGTGCTGCTGGCCACGTTGCTGTTGCGCCCCAACCGGTTTGTGTCCGTCGACGAGCTGGTGGAACGGGTGTGGGACGGCGTGCCGCCGACCGCGGACCGGGCGGCCAAGACGTTGCAGATGGTCGTCGCCCGGCTGCGTCAGGCGCTGGGGGAGGCGAACCGAGTGCAGACCTCGCGCGGCGGCTACCGCGCCTCGGTCGACGACTCCGAGCTCGACCTGCTGCGGTTCCGCTCACTGGTCGCACGGGGCGACTTCACCGCCGCGGCGGGGTTGTGGCGCGGTCCGATGCTCTCGGACGTCCGCTCCGACGCCCTGCACCGGCACGACGTCCCGCCGGTGACCGAGGAGTGGCTGCTGGCGCTGGAACGCCGCATCGCCGCCGACCTGGACGCGGGACGAGCCGCCGACCTCGTCGCCGAGCTGCGCGCGCTGACCGCCGAGCACCCGTTCCGCGAGACCTTCCGTGGTCAGCTGATGCTGGCTCTCGCGCAGGCGGGGCAGCAGGCGGCGGCCCTGACGGTCTACCAGGACGTGCGCGCGCTGCTGTCCGACGAGCTGGGCGTCGACCCCGGCGCGGAGCTGCGGGCGGTGCACCAGCAGGTGCTGTCCGGCTCCGTGCGGGTGCGCGGCCCGGTGCCCCGCCAGCTGCCGACGACCGTGCCGCGGTTCGTCGGCCGGACCTCCGAGCTGGACGACCTGACCGGCCTGGTGCGCGACGACCTGGTGGTTGCCGCGATCACCGGCACCGCGGGCGTGGGCAAGACGACGCTGGCCGTGCACTGGGCGCGCGGGCGGCCGACCGGTTCCCCGACGGCCAGCTCCACGTGAACCTGCGCGGCTTCGACCGCCACCGCGACCCGATGACGCCGGGCGACGCGCTGAGCAGGTTCCTCGAAGCCCTGGGCGTTGCTCCCGAACGCATCCCGGCGGACCTCGATGCCCAGTCCGCCCTGTTCCGCAGACTCGTAGCCGACCGCCGCCTGCTCGTGGTGCTGGACAACGCCCGCGACGCCGACCACGTCCGCCCGCTGCTGCCGGGCCCTTCCGGGTGCCTGGTGCTGATCACCAGCCGTGACAGGTTGACCGGCCTGGTGGTCAACGAGGGCATGCGGCAGCTGGCACTGGACGTGTTGAGTCCAGCCGAGGCCCACGCCCTGCTGGTCAGCCGCCTGGGCGCGGCCCGGGTGGGCGCCGCCGACGACCTGATCAGGTGGTGCGGCGGCCTGCCCCTGGCCCTGGCGATCATCGCGGCCCGCGCCGCCCAGTCCCCGAAGCTGCCGCTGTCCGCCCTGGTCGCCGAGCTGGCCGACGAACGCACCCGCCTCGACACGCTCGACACGGGCGACGCGACGACCAGCGTCCGCACGGTCTTCCAGTGGTCGTACCAGCAGCTCAGCGCTTCGGCGGCCCGGATGTTCCGGCTCATCGGCGTGCACCCCGGCCCGGACATCACCGTGCCGGCGGCAGCGAGCCTCGCCGGGTGGCCCCTCGCCGCGACGCGCGAGTCCGTGCGGGAGCTGGTGCGGGCGAACCTGCTGGTGGAGCACGTGCCCGGCCGTTTCTCGTGCCACGACCTGGTGCGCGTGTACGCGGCCGATCGAGCGGAGGCGGAGGAGACCGCCAAGTCGCGGCTCGAGGCTGAAACGAGGCTGTTCGACCACTACGTCCACACGCTCGCCTGGATCGATCGCGAGTACAACTGGGGTGAGCGGCGGATCGACGGCTTTCCCGATCCGCGGGTGACGTCGGAGATCTTCTCCGACCAACCGGCGTCGGTGCGGTGGTTCGATGCCGAGCACGCCGTGGTCCGCGCGCTGGTCGCACTCGCGGAGAGGCGGGGCCTGGACCGCTGCATTTGGCAGCTCCCGTGGTTCGCCGCGCCGCAGATCGACCGGTCGGGCAGCTGGAGCGACTGGCTCGCCCAGATGGGGCGTGGCGTGCAGGCCGCCACTCGTGCGGGCGAGCCGTGGGTGGCCGCGAAGCTGCTGTTCTTGCAGGCGTTCGGCTGCGCCAGGCACGGAATGTACGAGCAGAGCATGGAGCTGTTCGAGGACTGCGGGCGGGCCTTCGAGGTCTTGGGCGTGGTCGCCGAGCAGGTCCGCGCTCGGAGCGGCGTCGCGTGGGTGCTCGGACTGGTGGAACGTCCACACGAGTCGTTGCAGGTCGCGCGGGCTGCGTTCGAGCTGCAGCGCAGCGCCCCCGACGCGTCGCCGGACCGGATCGCCATGGCGCTCTTCCAGGTCGCGTACGCACTGGTCGAAGCCGGCCGGTACCACGAGGCGCTTGTTCAGCTCGCGGCGTGGGACGCGCTGGAACGGGTGCACGAGACGAGCCCCGTCTCGATGGGGCAGGTCGCGGTTGTCCGGTCCAAGGCACTGGTCGGGCTGGGTGAGACCGAAGGTGTCGTCGAGCTCCTGCACCGCGCACTCGGTTGGTTCGACCAGATGGGCGGTGGGGAGGATCGAGCCGCGACGTACGACTTCCTCGGTGACACACACCTCAAACGAGGGGAGGCGGCTGAGGCACGCCGTTGGTGGATCGAGGCTCTGAGCTTCTACGAGCCACGTCAGCACCCCCACGGCGACAAGGTGAGGGTCAAGCTCGCCGCCCTTCCCGACAACTGACGAGCGGTGCTGGTGGCCCCCCAGGAACCTTTGCCACCAGCACCGCTCGAAGAGAACTGTGCACGAGCCCGCTCACACTTCGCTCACACAGCGATCACGCACCCGGTTTGAGATGAAACGGACGTGAGCGAGCCGAGTGCCACGTGCGGATGTCTCTCCGGAGCCGGAGCGGCGAACTCCGCTCGCCGGGCGGTGACAGCTCACCCGGTGGTACCGGAACCGCGTGTCTCTTCGAGCTCCCGCACGAACCGGCGAATGGTGGCCGCCATCGCCAGAGCGCTGGACTCGGCGCGCGTCAACGCCTCACGGGCGTGGGTCAGAGCCGTTTCCCGGTCGCCGGCACGGGCGAGGATCTGGGAGCCGTGGAACAGGATCTCCGCCCTGGGCCTGGCGCCCAGGGTGTCGAGCGAGCCGGAGGCGAAGATGCCGCCGTAGATCCGCACCGCTCGGGCCAGGTCGCCCAGTCCGGCGTGAGCTTGGGCGAGCGTGTCCATGGTGAAAGGACTGGCGTCGCCGAGGATGTCGAGTGCCTCGGTCACGACCTCGATCGCCTCGCTGAAGTCACCTTTGCGGACGAGGGTGTAGGCGAGGCTGTTCATCGACGTAGCCCACCCCCTGGCATGACCGGTGAGCCGCCATTGCTCGATCGACTCGCGGTAGTGCGTCAGTGCCTGGTCGTGGTCTCCCAGCCACAGGAAGGTGCTCGCCAACTCGGCCTCCGTGATGGCGACCCCGCGGGTGTAACCGATCTCGCGCCGGATGAGGAGCGCTTCGCGCAGCGCGCGCTGGGCCTCGTCGAACTGGTGCCTGTTCTTGTGCGCTATGCCGATCAAGTGCAGCGCCACGGCTTTCGCGTGGCGATCGCCCAGCCGCTGGGCGGCCTGCAACGCGATGCCGAAGATGCGGAGGCGGTCGTCGTTGGAACCGAACAGCGTCACGTGGCCGATCAACGAGTAGGGCAGTTTCCACGCGTGCTCGAAATGCCCGTTCGCCAGTGCGAACTCGCACGTCTCGATCAGGAGGTCGTAGTCACGTCGGCTCCACTCGACAGCGGCGTTCTTGTCGCGGAACTCGACAACCTCGACCACGGGGTCGTGTTCGGTCAGGGGCTTTTCGGCACGGCTGTCGAGGAGCAGGCTCTCGGCGCTGTCGGCCGAGTGGAGGTGGTGGTCCAGGAAGCGCTCGACCGCTGCGCGCCGCTCCTCCGCGGGCTCTTCGGCCGCCGCGCGTTCGCGGGCGTGCAACCACAGCAGGTCGTGCTGGGAGAACCGCTGGGGTGCGTGCTCCTCGACCAGGTGCGCCCGTGCCAGCAAACGCAGGGTCTTGAGCGCCTCGCTGCTCGGCACCCGTGCCAGCGCACCAGCGGACATCGGTGTGAATTCGGCGCGCGGAGCAAGTCCGAGAGCGCGGAACATTCGGCGTTGCTCCGGTGTGAGCGCCGTGTAGGAGAGGTCGAACGCCGCTCTGACCGCGGCCTCGCCGTCGTCACCGATCTCCAGCTCCGCGAGCCGGTCTCCCGTGCTGAGCTTGTCCACCAGGTCCCGCACGCGCAGGTGCGGTTCGCTCACGAGCAGCGACGCGGCGATGCGCAACGCCAGTGGCAGGCAGGCGCACAGCCGGGCGAGCTCCGCGGTGGCCCCGAGCTCGGCATCCGTGCGATCCGCGCCGACCACCTTCTCCAGCAGCCGCATGGCCTCTGCCAAGGGCAGCACGCCGAGTTCCAGCACCTTCGCGTCGTTCAACGCCACCAGGCCCCGCAGGTCGGACCGGCTGGTGATCACCACGATCGACTGGCCGCTCGCGGGCAGCAGCGGCCTCACCTGGTCTGCCGTACGGGCGTTGTCGAGCAGCACGAGCACACGGCGATCGGCGAGCAACGACCGGTACAGGCCGATCCGCTGGTCGGTGTGGTCGGGAATCTCCTTGACGGGATGGCCGAGTCCCCGCAGCAGTTGGCCGAGCGCGTCGTGAGGCGCGAGGGGTTCCTCGCGGTCGTAGCCGCGCAAGTTCACCGCGAGCTGCCCATCCGGGAAGCGGTCTCGCACCTGGTGCGCCCAGCGCACGGCGAGCGTGCTCTTGCCGACCCCGGCCGAGCCGGCGATGGCCGAGATGACCACGGCTCTTCCCGCTGCTCCCCTGGGAAGGAGCCGGTCCAGTTGCGCGAGGTCGTCGCCGCGGCCGGTGAAGCTCGCCAGATCTGGCGGCAGCTGCCTCGGCACGATGGTGTTCCGATGAGGCCTCAGCTCGGGGTCCGCGCGGAGGATCGACTGGTGCAGGTCGCGCAGCGCCACGCCGGGATCGATGCCCAGCTCGTTCGCCAGCAGTTCTCGGACCTGGTGAAACGCGTCCAGTGCTCCTGCCTGCCGGCCCGACCGGTACAGCGCGACCATCAACTGCGCCCAGAACCGTTCCCGCAAGGGGTGGGAAGCGGTCAGCGCGCGCAACTCGACCACCAGTCCCTCCGCTCGCCCGTCGGCGAGGTCGTTGTCGATGCGGTCCTCGAGCACCGACAGCTGCTCCTCGACGAGTCGCGGCACTTCCTCGCGGTGCAGGGAGTCGGACTTCACGTTCGACAGCGGGGCGCCGCGCCACAGGGCCAGCGCGGCATGTGGCTGGTCCGCCAGCGCGCGGAACCGGAGCAGGTCGAGGTTCTCGACCTGGGCGAGGTAGCCGTTCGTCGTGGTGACGACGCAGTTCGCCGGGCCGAGGGACTGGCGCAGTCGCGCAACGGTCATCTGCAACGTCTTCGCGGCTCGGTCGATCGACGACGGCGCGCCCTCCCAGAGGCGTTCGACCAGCTCGTCCACGGAGACGAACTGGTTGGGGCGCAGCAACAGCGTTGCCAGAAGGACACGACCCTTGCCTGCCGGAACGGCGATCGGCTCGCCGTCGAAGCGCACTTCCAACGGTCCCAGCACGCGATATTCCGCCCCCAGCACCTCCTCAGCTTATGGCGGGTTCGTCCGATCCGGGCGGTGAGATCGACTTTCCGGCACAGCCTTCCTGTCCCGGTTCGCGAGGAGGCGAGTTGGCCATCCGTATCGTCCCGGCCCGTCGCATCGGGTAAGCATGTGCGCGAAAGAGGGGAAGGTGCATGAGCCTGCACGTCGCGGTCGACTTCGGCACGTCGAGCACCTGCGTCGCGATCTCCGCGCACGGGCGGGAGCCGCAGGTCGTCGTGTTCGACGGCCAGCCGCTGGTGCCGTCCGCCGTGTTCGCTGCGGCCGACGGGACGTTGTTCGTCGGTCAGGAGGCCGAGCGGCAGGCTGCGGTCGACCCCGCCCGGTACGAGCCGCACCCGAAGCGTCGCGTCGATGAGGGTGAGTTGTTGTTGGGCAGTTCCGTGCTGCCCGTTGTGGATGTTGTGCGCGCGGTGCTGACACGGGCCGTGGGTGAGGCACGGCGCGTGGGTGGCGGTGCGCCCGTCGATCTCCTCGTGCTGACGCATCCTGCTGACTGGGGCACGGTGCGCACGCGCGTTCTGCTTCAGGCGGCGCGTGGGCTCGGACGCGAACTGGTGCTGGTGCCGGAGCCCGTGGCCGCTGCCGTCTTCCACTCCGCCAGCCACTCCATTCCGGACGGTGCCGCGCTCGCCGTGCTCGACCTCGGTGGCGGCACGGTCGATGCCAGCGTCGTGGCCCGGAACGGCAGGAGCTTTCGGGTGCTGTCCGCGAAGGGCGATCCGAGCTTCGGCGGCGCCGACATCGACCAGGCCCTGCTGGAGCACGTCGGCGGGCTCGTCGGGGCGAAGGACCCCGAGGCGTGGCGGCAGCTCGTCGAGGGCCGGGAGATGGCTGACCGCCGTAAACGGAGGGTGCTGCGTCAGGACGTACGGGGTGCCAAGGAGACGCTGTCCCGGCACGCGTACACGGACGTGCCGATGCCACCACCGTTCCCCGACGCGCACGTGACGCGGTCCGACCTGGAACAGCTGGTCACGGCGCCGCTCGGCAGAGCGGCCGCGCTGGTGGCCGGCGCGGTCCGGGATGCCGGGCTCGCGCCCCAGCAGCTCGCCGGGGTGTTCCTGGTCGGCGGGTCGAGCCGGATCCCGTTGGTCGCCCGGCTGGTGCACGACCACATCCGGGTGGTGCCGACGAGCATCGACCAACCGGAGACGGTGGTCGCGCGAGGGGCTCTCCGCGCGGTCAGCCTCGACCCCGAACGGACCGGCGGAATGCTCCAGCAGCAGGCAGCCGCGAAGGGCAATTCGGGTGATGTGACTCACAACCTCCGGGTCTCCGAGGAAACCACCCGCAAAATCACCCGCCGGATCACGCCGCCGCCGGTCGCGCAGTTCCCGGCCGCGTTTCCCGTGCCGCCGCCATCTCCGCCGAAGAAGAGCAGGACGCCCCTGTTCGTCGCGATAGGCGTCGTGGTGGTGCTGGTGGCGGCAGGTGTCGGCGGCTACCTGTGGCTGAACCGGGACAAGACGCAGCAGCAGGCTGACCCGCCCAGCAACCAGATCGCCGTCTACGACTACGCCTTCACGCGCCCGGACGGCTGGGAGCAGACCGGCGGTGCCGCCCAGGACCGGCAGGTGCTCTTGCAACCGGTCGACCGGAAGAATTCCGATAGCAAATCTCCGGAAGCGCGAATTGCTGTGCAGGAGCAAACCCTCACTTATGACAGCGACAAAGACCGGGTTCGCGCGCTGAGTGAGCTGCGGAACACGTACCAGGAACGCAAGGGGAATGGCGACGGCGTCGCCGACTTCACCGATAACCGCACATTCGCGGGGAAGTCTGTTGTTCACTATCGCGAAGTGGTCGGCGCCACCGGGGTCGACTGGTACATCCAGTTCCAGGGCCGGGTGCAGGTGAGCGTCGGCTGTCAGGCGTCGAAAGCCGCGGAGCCGCAGGTCCGCACCGCCTGTGAGCAGGTCGTTCGCACGCTGGTCATCAAGTCGTAGCCGCACTGCCAGGGGAGTCGCCGATGTCCGCCGCCGAGGCCATGAGCCGGTTCCGCGCCGAGGTCGGAGCCGCCGTCACCCGAGCCCGCCGCGCCGCCGGCGACATAGGTGAACGCAATGCCAAGCTCCGGGAACGCACTCGTGACCTGGCCCGACAGGCTCGTGAGCGCAATGTCGAGCCCGGTGCTCGCGTCACTCCTGCCGACGTCAAGGACTCCGCCACCGGGTTCCGCCACGATCGCGGGCTGCCCGTCGAGCAGGTGCCCACCGCCACGGAGCTCGTCGCCCCGGAAGCCGCCCGTCCAGTTGAGACGGAGCCCGCCACTCTCGGTTCCAGTGCCGTCGCCGGTCCGAGTGGCCAGCTTCCCCGTGTGAGTGACGATGACGAGGACTTTTCGCAGTCGCGAATCCTCTACTGACATCTCGGTTTCACTTCGAGGCGTTTACTAGCGCAACTACTTCGAAAGAAGTCGCGACAGACCGGAACCGGCGTGGCAGGGTCTCCGTCGTAAGGGGCGTACGAAGCAAGAAGTACCGCCCGCAGGACTCGACAACAGGGGGCTTATCCCATGGGTGCATTTACCACTACGCCGGAAGAGCTCGACGCGCTGGCCAAGCACATCGGCGACATCAGCGAGCAGATCCAGGCGCAGGCCCGCACGGTCAAGGGCGCGGCCGAGGGCGTCTCGAGCGCCTGGGGCGGTATGGCCGCCACCGCGTTCCAGAACCTGATGGTCCGCATGGACGAGGACGTCCGCAAGCTCGACCAGGCCCTGCAGGCGATCCAGGAGCAGATCGCCAGCACCTCCCAGGTCTACGCCCGCAACGAGACGGAGCAGGAGCAGGCCGTCACCGGCATCTCCAACCGCCTCTGACGCTCGCTTCCTGACCTCGAACTTTCCAGACTTCAGACTTTGCTTAAGGGGAGATAGACATGGGTGGACAGATCAAGGCGACGTTCGGTGAGATCTCGAACGCGGCCTCCACGATCGCCAGCTCGTCGAAGGCGATCGACGACATCAACGACCAGCTGCGCCAGAAGGTCACCTCGACCCTCGCGGGCTGGGAAGGTAGCGCCGGTGAGGCCTACCAGGGCGCGCAGAAGGCGTGGGACTCGGCGTCCGACGACCTGAACCAGGTCCTCGCGGCCATCGGTGTCGCCGTGCAGCAGGCCTCCGAGGCGTACGCCCAGGCCGAGCAGACCAACGCCTCGCGCTGGTAAGCCCGTAGTACCGCAGCAAGACCCTCGCGAGCCCCGGAACCACGTGGTCCGGGGCTCGCGTATGTCCAGGGAAAAGGTGCCTTCGGAGGACCCGTTTTGGTCCCCGCACCACCCATCCGGTATCTTCTGACGTTGTTGTGCGGTAGCTGGCGCCCGTGTGTGCCGCGCCTGTCTCGGAACCACCGCTTGGCCAGTCCAAGATCGGTCTGGGGCAACCGCCGCAGTGACCCCAGACGCAAGTGACGACGAGGTAGATCCGTGCGCACGTACAGCCCGAAGCCCGGTGAGGTGACCCGCACCTGGCACGTGATCGACGCCCAGGACGTGGTGCTCGGCCGGCTCGCCACCCAGGCCGCGACGCTGCTGCGCGGCAAGCACAAGCCGACCTACGCCCCGCACGTTGACACCGGTGACTTCGTCATCGTCGTCAACGCGGACAAGGTCGCCCTGACCGGCTCGAAGCGGGACCAGGAGTTCCAGTACCGCCACTCGGGTTTCCCCGGCGGTCTGCGCAAGCAGTCCTTCGGCGAGGTCCTGGACACCCGTCCGGACCGCCTGGTGGAGAAGGCGATCAAGGGCATGCTGCCCAAGAACCGCCTGGGCCGTCAGATCGCGAACAAGCTGAAGGTCTACAGCGGACCGAACCACCCGCACGCGGCGCAGCAGCCGCAGGCCTTCGAGATCAAGAAGATCGCCCAGTGAGCGACGAGTACACCGAGGAAGTTCCTGTGACCACCCCTGAGAACGAGACCCCTGAGGTCGAGACCCCCGAGGTCGAGGCTGAGGTTGTCGAGGCCGAGGTCGTCGAGGCTCCTGAGGCCGAGGCCGCCGAGGCCGAGGTCGAGGAGACCTCCGCACCGGTGGTCGCGCCCTCGCTGAACGGCGCCGCGCACCTCGCGCAGACCGTCGGCCGCCGCAAGGAGGCCGTCGTCCGCGTCCGCCTCGTGCCCGGCACCGGCAAGTTCACCCTGAACGGCAAGGCCCTCGAGGACTACTTCCCGAACAAGGTGCACCAGCAGCTCATCAAGGAGCCGCTCGTCACCACGGAGAAGCCCGAGACCTTCGACGTCATCGCCAACCTGCGTGGCGGCGGCATCACCGGCCAGGCCGGTGCGCTGCGTCTCGCCATCGCGCGTGCGCTGATCGCCGTCGACTCCGAGGACCGCCCGGCGCTCAAGAAGGCCGGCTTCCTCACCCGCGACCCGCGGGTCAAGGAGCGCAAGAAGTACGGTCTCAAGAAGGCCCGCAAGGCGCCTCAGTACTCCAAGCGTTGATCTGACGCACCAGTTGTACCTGCGGGAGCAGCAGTTCACCTCGAACTGCTGCTCCCGCAGTGTTTTCCGGGTCTTTTCCCGCCGCCTCGCAGTGTCCATATCGGAGGATCCATGGCCCGCTTGTTCGGCACCGACGGTGTGCGCGGTCTCGCCAACGCCGATCTCACCCCTGAGCTCGCGATGTCCGTCGCCGCCGCGGCCGCCCGCGTGCTCGCCGAGCACGACCGCTCCCACCGCCCCGTCGCCGTCGTCGGGCGCGACCCCCGTGCGAGCAGCGAGATGCTGGACGCCGCCGTCACCGCGGGCCTCACCTCGGCCGGTGCGGACGTGCTGCGCGTCGGGTCGCTGCCCACGCCCGCCGTCGCCTACCTCGTCGCCGCGCTCGGCGCCGACATCGGCGTGATGATCTCCGCGTCCCACAACGCCATGCCGGACAACGGGATCAAGATCTTCGCCGCCGGTGGTCACAAGCTGCCCGACACCGTCGAGGACGAGATCGAGCAGCACATGGGCACCGGGTTCGACCGCCCGACGGGTGCCGCGATCGGCCGGGTCCGCGACGTCCCCGACGCCGAGACCCAGTACGTCGAGCACCTGCTCAAGGTCACGCCGCACCGCCTCGACGGCCTCAAGGTCGTGGTGGACTGCGCGAACGGTGCCGCGTCGGTGGCCGCACCGGACGCGTACCGCCGCGCCGGGGCCGAGGTGGTCGCGATCAACGCCACCCCGGACGGCCTCAACATCAACGATGGCTGTGGTTCCACCCACATCGACGTCGTGGCCGCCGCCGTCCGCGAGCACGGTGCTGACCTCGGCATCGCGCACGACGGCGACGCCGACCGCTGCCTCGCCGTGGACGCCGAGGGCAACGCGGTCGACGGTGACCAGATCCTCGCCGTTCTCGCGCTCGCCATGCGCGACGCGGGCGAGCTCTACGAGGACACCCTCGTCGCGACCGTGATGAGCAACCTCGGCCTGCACCTCGCCATGAAGGACGCCGGCATCAGGCTGCGGACCACCGCGGTCGGCGACCGGTACGTGCTGCAGGACCTCAAGGCCGGCGGCTACTCGCTCGGGGGCGAGCAGTCCGGTCACGTCGTGCTGCCCGCGCACGCCACCACCGGCGACGGCCTGCTCACCGCGTTGCGCCTGATGGCCCGCATGGCCGAGACCGGCAGGTCGCTCGCCGACCTCGCCTCGGTGATGCGCCGCCTGCCGCAGGTCCTCATCAACGTGAAGGTGTCCGACAAGGCCGCCGTCGCCAAGGCCGAGTCGGTCAGCGAGGCCGTGGCCGCCGTCGAGGCCGAGCTCGGCGACACCGGCCGCGTGCTGCTGCGCCCGTCCGGCACCGAGCAGCTCGTGCGGGTGATGGTCGAGGCCACCAGCCACGAACAGGCCGAGTCGGCCGCGCAGCGCCTCGCGGGTGTGGTTTCCTCGGTGCACTGAGGACTGAGGGGGCCGGCGGATGACCGTCTTGTCGATGTTGGTGCTGATCGTGCTTCTGGGCGGACTGGCCGCGGTGGTGATCATCGCGGTCACGGTCTCGAAGAAGAACAAGGCCCGGCCCCCGCTTCCGCCCGGCTACGGGCAGCAGTACCCGCCCCAGCAGCAGTGGCAGCAGGGGCCGCCCCCCCGGCCAGCCGTACCCGCAGCAGGCGCCGCCGCCGGGACAGCAGTGGCCCCAGCAGCCGCCCGCACCGGGCAATCACCCCTGAAACGTCTGCGGCCTGCGACGAGTGGTTGTTTACTAAGGCAACCGACCTCGCGGAAGCCCAGGTCGGCACGTGATCCGAGCTGGCACTGTATGGCGGAACCCCGCTGAGCCGTACTGCGTCAGATGGGGGACTAGGGGAGGCAGGAGCACATGTCTGGCTTTCAGGCGAACGCTGGCGAAATGATGTCGTCCGCGACGACCATCCAGGGCATCGCGACCGAGATCGAGAACTACAAGGCGAAGATCACCGCGAGTGCCGTGAGCGAGAAGGACTTCGGTCGCGCGCACACCGCAGGCGGCGCCAAGTACAAAGCCGGCCTTCCGAAGATCGCCGAGGCGATCGGTGCCTACTCCGCCGCGATGAAGGGTCTCTCGGACAAGCTCCGCGAGTCCGCGAACGGCTACGAGTGGACCGACGAGGCCAACGCCGCCAACGTGAACAAGCAGGGAAGGTAGTCGCGGATGCCCAGCTGGGAAGAAGTCAAGAAGCTCTGCGACAACCCCGAAGTCCCGATCGACCAGAAGAAGGCGCTGCTCGAGGCGTACTACGCCACCGAGGCCAGGGACAACCCGTTCGGCACGTTCAACGACGAGCTCGAGACCTATCTGGACGACTACGACGTCTCCTGGGGAGACGGTCAGTGGCAGGCGTTCAAGGACTCGATGCCCTGGTCGGACAGCTCGGACGACCGCCTGGACAAGGCCTACGACGAGGCCAAGAAGTCGGGCGAGGCCGGCCAGAAGAAGATCGACGACTACAACAACTCGAAGAAGTCCGGTCAGGACGTCCTCGACCAGTCCGCACAGCGCGCTGCCGACGGCGGCGCCGGTGTCGCCAACTCGAACCAGCTGCTCGACGCGGGCATGCCCGGCCTGAAGTACTTCGAGAACTTCCTCCCGGTCTACGCGGAGGCGAAGTCGGTCATCGGCGTCGGTTCGGACGTCAACACCGACTACAACAACGTCAAGACGCTCTACGAAGAGCAGCGCGACATCGACTTCCACAAGATCGACGAGGACATCGTCGAGATGCGGCAGGTCTCCACCGACCTGCGCACGCAGCAGTCCGACTCCGAGAAGTCGATGTCGAAGCTGTGGTCCTCGTGGGACGGCAAGGCCGCGGACAACTCGCGCGCGTTCGTCGGCGACTTCTCGAAGAAGGCCGCCGCCGTCGCCGACGGTGTGAACCACATCGCCGACGCGACGCGCATGGCGTGCCACACGGTGTCGCAGCTGGTCAACGACAAGGCGAACACGGTCCTCAACGGCGTGGGCAGCCCGTTCGACATCGCAGGCAAGACGCCGCCGCAGATCCGCGAGGTCGTGCAGGCGGCGGACAGCGAGGACGAGGGCCTGCTCAAGCGTGCCGCCGGGCACGTCGGCATCAAGGTCGACGACGGCGCGTGCGACGACGACGTGTGGAAGGGCGAGGTCCGCAAGGGCTGCCGCGAGTGGCTGCAGACCACGTTCCACAACGACGTCAGCACCAAGTACAAGAACTTCGTCGAGCTCTGCAAGAACACCAAGAAGTCCGTCGACGACGCGTGGAACGCGCTCGGCGCCGAGCTCGACAAGGTCAACACCAAGCCGTTCGAGCCCGCCCAGCAGGAGAAGCCCGCCGACAAGCCGGGGGACAGCACCGGGGGCGGCGGCAAGAACAACGGCGGCGGTGGCGGCGGCACTCCGCCCGGTGGTGGCGGCGGTGGCGGCGGCGGGACCCCGCCCGGTGGCGGCGGTGGCGGTGGCGGCATGCCGGAGATCGGCAAGCCCGAGACCGGCCTCGACAAGGACGGCGACGGCAAGCCGGACGTGCCCGGTGACACCGACGGCGACGGCAAGCCCGACGACCTCGACGGCGACGGCAAGCCGGACAACCAGCAGCCGAAGCCGGAGGAGAACCTCGAGTCCGTCACGGTCAAGGCCGGCGACAACACGATCAAGGTCACGGAGCCCGACTCGAACGGGCACGTGAAGATGACCATCGACACGCCGAAGGGCGAGCCGAAGACCTACGACCTCGACTTCAGCAAGAACCCCGAGGCCGCCAAGGCGCTGATGGGCCAGAACGGCACGCAGGCCATCACGGCCATGGCGAACCAGCTCACCGGCACGACGGCCACGGGCGGCCCGGCGACCGGTGCCGCACCCGCCGCGGGCATGGCCGGCGAGCGCGTCGTCGCCGGTGGACCGCTGGGCTCGGAGTCGAACCCGATCCCGGTCGAGGTCGGCGCCGACGGCAAGATCCACATCGAGCAGGACGGCGTCAGCTTCACCGCCGAGGTCAACGCCCAGACCGGTGAGATCAGCCTGACCGCGGACAACGGCGACGGCACGCCCGACCAGATCGGCGTGGCCTTCGGCGAGGACGAGAACCCCGCGGCCCACGGCGGCGGTGGCGGTAACGGTGGTGGCGGCGGCGCCACGGGCACGGCCTGGTCCGGCGACGTCGGCCAGCCGCTGAACCTGCGCGACAGCGACTTCCCGCAGGCGGTCGGGCGCGAGTTCGAGACGGCCCAGGCGGGCTTCCAGACCATGCCGGCGCAGGGCGAGTTCCAGGCGATGCCCGCGCAGGCGGACTTCCAGACGATGCCGGCCCAGGCCGCGGAGCAGGTCTGGAGCCCGCCCGGCCAGGACAGCGCGCCGAACGTCGCCGAGCGCTTCCAGGACTCGATGGCCCGCAGGTTCATCGAGGACAACGGCATCATGCCGAGCCTCGGCGAGCCCAGGATCTCCGCGGAGGGCCCGCTGCACGCGGCCTCGTCGGACAGCACGATGACGTCCGGCGTCTCGTTCACCGGCGGCGGTTCCTCCGGCGAGTCGGTGCTCGGGTCGTCCCAGGCAGACAGCGCCTGGAGCACGCCGTCGCAGAGCGACAACGGCGGCTCGTTCGACACCAACGCCTCCGAGGCCGGTCAGGCGGGGTCGGCGAACCTGCCGTCGCTGCAGGACGCCCACGGCCAGCCCACGTCCGGTGCCGCGTCCGGCGGCATGATGGGCGGCGGGATGATGGGGGGCGGCATGATGGGCGGTGGCGCCGGCGGTGGTCAGCAGGGCGGCGACTCCGAGCGCGGCGCGAGCCAGTGGCGCACCACCGGATCGCTGTTCGACGAGGACAACAACCCGCTGAGCGGCGCCCACGGCGTGCTGAGCGGGGACGACGGGAACCGGGGAGGTAGCTGGTGAGCGATCTCGACCTCGCCGCGTTCAAGGCGAAGCTCTCCGGCATCGAGTCGGAGCACTCCGCGCGCATGTCGGACGCGCGGCAGAAGTTCGACGAGTCCACCAAGGCGACGCAGGAGAGCCACGACAAGTTCGCGGACCGCAAGCAGCGGCTCACCGCGCGGCTCCGCGAGATGGCCCGCAACCAGCGCGGCGAGGGCCAGCAGAAGAACAAGGAGCTCTCGTTCGGGCTGGAGGACGAGACCGCGGCTCCGCACGACGACCTCGCCGAGGAGCTCGCGCAGATCGAGAAGGAACGGCAGCAGCGCGAGATGCGCGCCGCGTCCGAGGCCTTCATGCGCGGAACGAACCCGGCACCGCAGGCACCGGTGCGGCAGCCGCCGGTCGTGCAGCAGCCGCCACAGCCGCCTCCACCGCCGCCGGTCCGCCAGCCTCCGCCGCCGCGGCGCCCGCGCCCGCCGGTCGACGATGACGACGACCTGAGCAACCAGAGCTGGCTGTCCTGAGATGTGCCTGCTCTGAAGACGGGGAACGCCCCCGGACCACGCGGTCCGGGGGCGTTCTCATGCCTGTCAGCGCGGCGGGCCGTAGCCGTGCGGCGGCGGTCCCTGGGGCGGGCCGTAACCGGGCGGCGGCTGCTGCGGTGGGAACTGCTGCTGCGGGTGGCCGGACTGCGGCACGGCGGGACGCAGTGCGCCGGTCACCGGTGGCAGGATGGCGAGCACCCCGACGACGAGCGTGAGCGCGGCCGCGATGTACGGCTCGCTCGGCGTGCTCCAGTCGAGCTGCATGTAGTAGACGATCCGGCACGCCACGGCGAGCACCGCCAGGACGACGGATCCGGCGACGATGAACGAGCCGGGCTTCTTGCGCAGCACGATCAGCAGCGCGCCCACGACCAGCGCCACCGCGGCGAGCAGGTCCAGGACGTTGCCGGCGACGCTCAGCGGCACCAGCAGGTCGCCGTTGCCGCCCGTCTTCGCCAGCCGGGCCGCGGTGCCCTCGGGGTCGACGTCGTGCAGCCGCTTGCCGAGCAGCCCCTTCAGCCCCAGGACCACCCAGAACACGGCGACCCCGGCCGCGCCCACCGCGACGACGACGGCCATGGCGAAGCTGCCACCTCTCGGTGGCTGCGGCGGCGGACCCCACTGCTGCTGCGGCTGGTTCTGGTGCCAGCCCTGGTTCTGCGCTCCCGGCATCACGCCGAGCAACCTAGCGGGTGCTCAGCGCTTCCCGCTGGAAGACGAGGTTCGCGGCCTTCAGGTCGCCGTCGAGCAGCTCGTCGTACGTCTTGTCGCCGGTCAGCACGCGCAGCAGGAACGCCGTCACGAACGCGCGGCCGAGCTTGTGCGACCCGCGCTCGGAGCTGCCGTCCAGCATGAGCTCGCTCCAGTGCCTGCCCTCGGTGAACCCGAGGTGCGAAGCCTTGGGCAGCAACCGGAACTGCACGGGCCCGCCCCACGCCTGGGCGATCGCCTCGGAGTGGCCGACGGGCGGTGCGATGCGGTCCTCGCCCGCGGCCAGGTGCAGGCCGGGCACGCGGACCTCGCGGGCCGCGTCGAGCGCGGACGGCCGCGTCTCCGTTGCGGCCAAAGTCACAACGGCCCTGACGCGGTCCGAAGTGGACGCGGCCAGCACCGCGGCGCCACCGCCCATCGAGTGCCCGGCCAGTGCGAGCCTGGCCGGGTCGACGCTGATCTCGCCCTCGCCGAGCCGCACGCCGGTGCAGACGTCCAGCGTGGTCATCAGGTTCGCGGCGAGGACCCGCGACGACAGCAGCGGGCCGCGCTCCACGGCGGGTGCGGCGGCGACCAGGCCCCACGAGGCAAGGTGCCGCAAAAGGCCGTGGTAGCGGCGTACGGGCTGCATCCAGCCGTGCCCGAACGCGACGGCCGGCAGGCCCAGCCCGGACTGCGGCGTGAAGATCACGCCCGGCAGGCCGACGAGCGCCAGGTCGCCGCGCAGCACGGGGTGCGGGCCGGGCCTGCTGAGCTGCTCGAGGGCCTGTTTCGCGGTCAGCGTGATCACGCGGCGAGCCATGGGTGAACCGTAGTCGATCGGGTCGTCCGCCCCACACCGGAGATTGGTCTACACCACTCGTGTCGCTGACCTGCGGTGATGCTCGTCGCTCACTCATTAGGGTTAGCGGCGTGGTCTAGCTAGTCTGTTTTGCGTGTGCGGAATCGTGGGTTACGTGGGTCACCAGTCGGCGCTCGACGTCGTGCTGGACGGGCTGAGGCGGCTCGAGTACCGGGGTTACGACTCGGCAGGCGTCGCGGTCGTGGCGGGCGGTGATCTCGCCGTCGAACGCAAGGCGGGTCGTCTGCAGAACCTGGAGACGAGGCTCGACGAGGTGGGTCGCGACAACTTCGCGGGCACCGTCGGCATGGGCCACACCCGGTGGGCGACGCACGGCGCGCCTGTCGACAGGAACTCGCACCCGCACCGCGACGCGTCCAACCGCGTCGCCGTGGTGCACAACGGCATCATCGAGAACTTCCTCGCGCTGCGCGGTGAGCTCGAGGGGCTCGGCGTCGAGATGGCGTCGGACACCGACACCGAGACGGTCGCGCACCTCGTCGCGTTCGCCTACGCCGAGGGCGACACGAAGGGCGACCTGCCCGCCAGCGTGCGCAAGGTCGCGCGCAGGCTCGAGGGCGCGTTCACGCTCGTGATCACGCACGCCGACGAGCCCGACCAGGTGGTCGCCGCGCGCCGCAACTCGCCGCTGGTCGTCGGGGTCGGCGAGAACGAGTACTTCGTCGCGAGCGACGTCGCCGCGTTCATCGCGCACACCAAGGAAGCCGTCGAGCTGGGCCAGGACCAGATGGTCGTGCTGACCCGCGACGGCTATGAGGTCCTGGACTTCGACGGCGTGCCCGCCGAGGCCAAGCCGTTCACGGTGAACTGGGACCTCAGCGCCGCTGAGAAGGGCGGCCACGAGTACTTCATGCTCAAGGAGATCGAGGAGCAGCCGGAGGCGCTGGCGAACACGCTGCGCGGCCACTTCGCGAACGGCAGGATCGTCCTCGACGAGCAGCGCCTCTCCGACCAGGACCTGCGCGACGTCGACAAGGTCTTCGTCGTCGCCTGCGGTTCCGCCTACCACTCCGGTCTCGTCGCGAAGTACGCGATCGAGCACTGGACCCGCCTGCCCGTCGAGGTCGAGCTGGCGTCGGAGTTCCGCTACCGCGACCCGGTGCTCGACCGCGACACGCTCGTCGTCGCCGTGTCGCAGTCCGGCGAGACCGCGGACACGCTGGAGGCCGTGCGCCACGCCCGTGCGCAGAAGGCCCGCGTCCTGGCCGTCTGCAACACCAACGGCGCGCAGATCCCGCGCGAGTCCGACGCCGTGCTCTACACGCACGCCGGCCCGGAGATCGGTGTCGCGTCGACGAAGGCGTTCCTCGCCCAGATCGCCGCGAACTACCTGGTGGGCCTGGCCCTCGCGCAGGCCCGCGGCACCAAGTACCCGGACGAGGTCGCCCGCGAGTTCCACGAGCTCGAGGCCATGCCCGACGCCGTGCGGCGCGTGCTCGGGACCATCGACCAGGTCAAGGCGCTGGGCCGGGAGCTCGCCGACTCGAAGGCGGTGCTGTTCCTCGGCCGCCACGTCGGCTACCCGGTGGCCCTCGAAGGGGCGTTGAAGCTCAAGGAGCTCGCGTACATGCACGCCGAGGGCTTCGCGGCCGGCGAGCTCAAGCACGGCCCGATCGCGCTGATCGAGGAGGGCCTGCCGGTCGTCGTCGTCATGCCGTCGCCGAAGGGCCGTGCCGTCCTGCACTCGAAGCTGGTGTCGAACATCAGCGAGATCCAGGCCCGCGGCGCTCGCACGATCGTGATCGCGGAGGAGGGCGACGAGACCGTGCGCCCGTTCGCCGACCACCTGATCGAGGTCCCGGCGGTTCCGACGCTGCTGCAGCCGCTGATCTCGACGATCCCGTTGCAGGTGCTCGCGGCCGAGATCGCGACCGCCCGCGGCTACGACGTCGACAAGCCTCGCAACTTGGCCAAGTCCGTTACCGTCGAGTGAGTGAGAGGCGTCTGGCACACCGAGCGCGTCAAGTCCGCTGAAGAGGAGCTCATGGCGGTCGTCCCGCCGGGCTCGTTGATGCGCAAGGCCGCGTTCGGTGTGGCCACCCACGCCCTGAGGCTCCTGCAGGGCCGCCGCCGCGTCACGTTGCTCGTGGGCGCGGGCAACAACGGCGGCGACGCCCTGTGGGCCGGGTACTTCCTGCGCCGCCGCGGGGTCGCGGTGGCCGCGGTGCTGCTCGCGTCGGAGAAGGCGCACGCCGAGGGACTCGCGGCGTTCCGTCGCGCCGGTGGACGGGTCGTGTCGTCGGTCGGCACCCCGGACCTGGTGATCGACGGGATCGTGGGCCTGTCGGCACGCGGGCCGCTGCGCCCGGACGCGGCGTCGTTGGTCGAGTCCGTCTCCGCTCCGATCCTGGCCGTGGACCTGCCGTCCGGCATCGACCCCGACACCGGCGAGATCTCCGGTCCGCACGTCCGCGCGCACACCACCGTCACGTTCGGCTGCCTCAAGCCCGTGCACGCGCTGGCGGACTGCGGCGAGGTGCACTTGGTCGACATCGGACTGCGGCCGAGAGATCCCGACTTCGTGCTGCTCGACCGGTCCGACATCGCCTGGCCCCTGCCGGGACCCACCGACGACAAGTACACCCAGGGCGTCACGGGCGTGGCCGCCGGCAGCTCCACCTACCCCGGCGCCGCGGTGCTCTCGACCGGCGCCGCCGTGCTCGCGACCTCGGGCATGGTCCGCTACGCCGGACCCGCGGCCGACGCGATCCGCGCCCGCTGGCCCGAGACCATCTGCACCGGTTCGATCACCGACGCGGGCCGCGTCCAGGCGTGGGTCGTCGGCCCCGGCACGGGCACCGGCAACTCGTCGGCCGAGGTGCTGCGGTTCGTGCTGGACGCGAACGTCCCGGTGGTCGCCGACGCCGACGCCATCACGCTGCTGGCACAGAATCCGCGGCTGTGGGACGCCCGCGACCCCGACTCGGCCCTGGTGCTGACCCCGCACGACCGCGAGTTCGAACGCCTGGCCGGTCCGGTCGGCGCCGACCGGGTCGCGGCGGCGCGCAAGGCGGCCCAGCGCTTCGACGCCGTGGTGCTGCTCAAGGGCCACCGCACGGTCGTGGCCGCGCCGGACGGCCGGGCGCTGGTGAACTCGGCGACGTCGTCCTGGCCCGCGACCGCCGGGTCGGGTGACGTGCTGTCCGGGATCATCGGCGCGCTGCTCGCGAGCGGGCTGGACCCGTTCCTGGCCGCCGGGTACGCGGCGTACGCGCACGTGCTGGCATCCGAACTGGCGGCCGACGGGGCGCCCGTGCCCGCGTCCGGGTTGATGAGCGGGATCCCGGACGCGATCAGGAGCCTCACGGCCCGCTAGACCACCGAGAAGCCCGCGGCGACGTCGAAGCCGTGCACGACAAGCTCGAACGTCCTGGTGGGCAGCCAGCGGTCGAGCCGCATTCCCCGGCCGCGGTGGTGATCAGCGCGTCGGTGGAGGAGTGGGCGACGACGGCCTGGAGGACGGCGGGGTCGACCCTCCAGTCGCCGAGGCCGCAGCGGTGCGCGCTTCGCGTTCGGTGAAACCCGGACGGATGCGAGTTGCGCCATAGTCCCTGTTCGCGGCTGCTGTGGAACGATGAACAGGTTATGGCTCGCTCAGAAGTTGTCGTCGACCTCGGCGCGCTGCGGCACAACGTCGCGCTGCTCGCCGGCCTGGCCCCTGCCTCCGACACGATGGCCGTCGTCAAGGCGGACGGCTACGGCCACGGCGCCGTGGAGGTGGCGCGCGCCGCCCTCGAGGCCGGCGCGACCTGGCTCGGTTCCTGTTCCACGCAGGAGGCGCTGACGCTGCGGCAGGCGCGCATCCAGGCACCCATCCTGGCCTGGCTCGACGCTCCGGACGAGGACCTCGCCGCCGGCATCGCCGCGGACGTCGACATGTCCGTCTCGTCGCTCTCCGACCTGCGCAGGGTCGAGGAGGCGGCGCGGGAGGCCGACGCGCGGCCGCGGCTGCACCTCAAGATCGACACCGGGCTGAGCCGCAACGGGTGCCAGCCGCACGACTGGCCCGAGCTGGTCGAGGCGGCGAGCAAGCACGAGGTCGTCGCCATCTGGTCGCACCTCGCGTCCGCCGACGTGATCGGCGACCCGTCCATCGACCTGCAGGCCAAGCGGTTCGACGACGCCTACGAGGTCGCGAGGGCCCACGGCCTCGACCCGAAGCGGCACATCGCCAACTCCGCGGCCCTGCTGACCAGGCCCGACCTGCACTTCGACCTCGTGCGGCCCGGCATCGCGATCTACGGCCTCAACCCCGTGCCGACCGACCACGACCTGCGGCCCGTCATGAGCTTCCGGTCGCGCGTGGCGCTCACCAAACGTATCCCCGCGGGTGAGTCCGTCTCCTACGGGATGACATGGACCGCGCAGCAGGACACGACGCTGGCACTGGTGCCGGCGGGCTATGCGGACGGTGTCCCGAGGGCGCTCTCCGGCCGGATGGAGGTGCTGCTGGAGGGCAGGCGCCGTCCGGTGGTCGGCCGTGTGTGCATGGACCAGGTCGTCGTGGACTGCGGGGACGACCAGGTCGCGGAGGGTGCGGAGGTCGTCCTGTTCGGCGACGGGAGCCGGGGGGAGCCGACGGCGACGGAGTGGGCGGAGCTGACCGGGACGATCGACTACGAGATCGTCTGCGGGATGTACCGGCCGCGGGTGCGGAGGATCTACACGTGAAGCCGGTGTGGAAGGTCGTCGGGTGGGTCGGCGGCGCGGTCGGTGCCGTCGTGGCCGGTGCGGCCGTGGCCCAGACCGCGAAGGTCTCGCACGAGCGCAAGACCGCTACCGACAGCCTCGCCGAGGAGCCTCTCGGCCAGCTGCGGCCCGACCGCGAGTCGACGGTCGCCGCGGAGGACGGCGTGCCCATCTCCGTCGAGGAGGTCGACCCCGCCGACGGTGGCGAGCCGGACATCACCGTCGTGCTGGTGCACGGGTTCGCGCTGGACCGCCGCTGCTGGCACTTCCAGCGCCGCGACCTCGCCGAGCTGATCGACCCGCGCGTCCACCAGGTGCTCTACGACCAGCGCAGCCACGGGCGGTCGGGGCGGTCGTCGGCCGAGAACAGCACGATCGACCAGCTCGCGCTCGACCTCGACTCGGTGATCCGCTCGATCGCGCCGGACGGCCCGCTCGTGCTCGTCGGCCACTCGATGGGCGGCATGACGATCATGGCGCTGGCCGAGAAGCAGCCGGAGCTCTTCGAGGAACGGGTGCGCGGCGTCGCGTTGATCGGCACGGCCGCCGGTGCCGTCGGTGGCGCGGGGCTGCCGAAGTCCGTGCTGTCGCGGTACAACCCCGTGACGCTGGGCGTCGGCCGGCTCGCGGGCGTGCAGCCCGGTCTCGTCGAGTGGGTCCGCAGGAGCGCGAAGAGCCTGACGTGGAGCGGGATCCGCCTGGGGGCGTTCGGCGACCGCAAGGTGGCGCCGTCCCTCGTGGACCTGATGGAGCAGATGATCAACGGGACGTCGGTGAAGGTGCTCACCGAGTTCCTGGAGACCCTCGGCACGCACGACCGCTACAAGGCGCTGGCCGGTCTGCGGCACTGCGAGGTGCTGATCCTCAGCGGCGACGCGGACAAGCTCACGCCGTTCTCGCACGCCGAGCGGATGGCCGAGGAGATGCCCCACGCCACCCTCGTGAGGGCCCCCGGTGCCGGGCACATGGTGATGATGGAGCAGGCTGACCTCGTCAACGACCACCTGGTCGCGCTCGTCGAACGCTGCGCGACCGATCGCGGAGGAAGTCGGAAGAAGTGGTGGCGCCGAGCGTGAAGACCGTCGAACTGCCCCTGGTGGAGGACACCGAGGAGTTCGGCCGCAAGCTGGGTGAAGTCGTGCGGGCGGGCGACCTGCTGCTGCTCGCGGGACCGTTGGGCGCGGGCAAGACGGCGTTCGTGCGCGGTCTCGCGCGCGGCCTGGGCGTGCAGGGCCGGGTGTCCTCGCCGACGTTCGTCGTCGCGCGCGTCCACGAGCCCGCCGAGGACGGCAGGGGCGTGCGGCTGGTGCACGTCGACGCCTACCGGCTCGGCGGCCACCTGGACGAGCTGGACGACCTCGACCTGGACACCGACCTGGTCGACGCCGTCGTCGCGGTCGAGTGGGGCGAGGGCGTCGCCGAGCGCCTCAACGAGGATCATCTCCTGATCCGCCTCGAACGCGGAGCCGACGACGTTCGCACGGCTCAGCTGATCCCGCACGGCGAATGGGCCGCTCGTACCCTGCCGGTGTGAAGTTCCAGCCCATGAGGTGAATGTCCATAAAGGACAAACCGCCGCCGCCCGATGCACGACTCATGATCAAGAAGACGCTCTTCGCGACCGCCGTCATCGGTGCTGCCCTGCTCGCCGCGGCGGCCCCCGCCTCCGCCGGTGAGCACGACCGCGATGGTGGCATCAGCGTCGCCGACAACCTCTGCGCGGCGCCGTGGCAGTGGAACGGCCCGCTCTCGCTGCTGCACGAGGACCACGCCCCCGGCTACGCCGCGTGCAACGACAACCACACCGACGGCGGTTCGGACATCAGCGTCCTGAACAACGCCTGCGTCGCGCCGTGGCAGTGGAACGGCCCGCTGGAGATCTTCACGGTCGACCACAACCCGTCTTACGTGGCGTGCAACGGTAATAGCTGATCTTGGCTGTGTTTTCTGTCCCGCTGTGTTTTTCTGTCCCGCCTTCGGCGGGACGGCGAGTTCGCTTCTAGCCGGTCGTCCGGCCGACTCGCTCACGCCGAAATGGGCTTCGCCGATTTCGGCGTGAGCGGGTGACCGGACGACCGGCGCGAACTCGCATGAGCGCTAGCTCGCCGCTGGCGTGCGCTCGCACCGGGCGATTGCTCGTCGCTGGCGTGCGCTCGTGCCGGGCGATTGCTCGTGTTGGGGGTGTGCTCGTGGTGAGTGGGGCCTCGTGCTGGGCGATTGCTCGTGGCGGGCGTGTGCTCGCTGTGAGTGGAGGCTTGTAGCGGGCGTGCGCTTGCAGTGGGGGCGTGGGCATCTGTGGAGTGCGGGCCCTGTCGGGGGCGCGGGCTCGCGTTCCTCTTGAACGTCGCGGGGGGGGGCGAACAAACCCTCCTTCCCTCCCCCCCGCCTTTCCTCCCAGCCAGTGGTTTCGGTGCTTCCCCCCCCCGAACCCCCCCGACCCCCCCCTTGAA
>NZ_JBHYGW010000003.1:67510-237178 GCF_042738015.1 Lentzea sp. NPDC059081 | reverse complement strand
GGAGTGGGGCGGGGGGGGGGGAGAAAGGAGGGAGAAAGGGCTGGAGGGGGGGGGGGGGGGGGTTGGGGAGGGGGGGTTTTTGGGGGGGGGGGGGGTTTGGTTTCTTCGGGGAGGGGGGGGGGGGGCCAAAGTGCCCCCTTCGCCCCCCCCCGCGGCTGTCCTGCCAGGCCGGTGGTTCCGGCGCTTCGCCCGCTGGAACCACCCGGGCCACCCGCTTGACCTGCACGGGCTGGGACTACCCTGGACAACCGTGCTAGTGCTCGCCGTCGACACGGCCACCCCCGCAGTCACCGCCGGTGTGGTCGAACTCGCGCCCGACTCCCCGCCGCGCCTGCTCGCGAAGAGGGTGACGCTCAACGCCAAGGCTCACGGCGAGCTGCTCACCCCGCACATCAGCGACGCGCTCGAGGAAGCCGGCAGGACCTTCGCCGACCTCGACGCGATCGTCGTGGGGGCGGGCCCCGGTCCGTTCACCGGCCTGCGGGTCGGCCTCGCCACCGCCGCCGCGCTCGGCCAAGCGCTCAACCGCCCGGTCTACCCGGTCGCCACGCCCGACGCGATCGCCAGGGACGCCGCGACCGGCCACCCGCTGCTCGTCGCGACCGACGCGCGGCGCAAGGAGGTCTACTGGGCCGCCTACGACGCCGCCGGTCGCCGCACGGACGGTCCGCACGTCGAGCGCCCGCAGGACCTCGCCGAGAAGCTGCCGGCGATGGGCGTGCAGCAGGCGACCGGTGAGGGCGCCGAGATCTACTCCGACGTCCTGGGGCTCGAGGTCCTCCACGCGAAGCACCCGAGCCCGGAGGGCCTGGTCGCCGCCGCGGCCGCCGAGGTGCTCGCGAAGGCCCGTCCTGCCGCGCTCACCCCGCTCTACCTGCGCCGTCCCGACGCCGTGGAGCCCACCGGGCGCAAGCGGGTGACCAGGGCATGACCACCGGCACGGTCACGATCGGGCCGCTGCGGCACGCCGATGTGCCCCGGTGCCACGAGATCGAGCTGGCGCTGTTCCCCGGCGAGGACCCGTGGAGCGAGAACGCGTTCCACAGCGAGCTGGACAACGGCCACTACTACCTCGGCGCGTACGCGGACGGTGAGCTGATCGGCTACGCCGGGCTCGCCGCCAGCCCGTACGAGGCCAGCGTTCACACGATCGCGGTGATCCGGCACTGGCAGGGCAGGGGCGTGGGCAAGAAGCTGCTGCGCGAGCTGCTGGCCCGCGTCGACGAGATCGGCGTTCCGGTCTACCTCGAGGTCCGCACGGACAACGAGCCCGCGATCGCGATGTACCTGGCGCACGGCTTCGAGCACCTCGGCCTGCGCCGCCGCTACTACCAGCCGTCGGGTGCCGACGCGTACACGATGGGAAGGCCTGCGCAAAGTGTCTGACCGCTTGATCCTGGGCATCGAGAGCTCGTGCGACGAGACGGGCTTCGGCATCGTCCGCCTCGGTCCGGACGGCTCGCTCGAACTGCTCGCCGACGAGGTCGCCTCCAGCGTCGAGGAGCACGCCCGCTTCGGCGGCGTCGTGCCGGAGGTCGCGTCCCGCGCGCACCTCGAGGCGCTGGTCCCGACCCTGCGCCGCGCGCTCGACACCGCGAAGGTCGAGCTCTCCGAGATCCACTCCATCGCCGTGACGGCCGGACCGGGCCTCGCCGGCGCGCTGCTGGTCGGCGTGTCCGCCGCGAAGGCGTACGCCGCCGCGCTCGGCAAGCCGCTCTACGGCGTGAACCACCTCGCGGGCCACGTCGCGGCGGACACGCTGCAGCACGGCCCGTTGCCGCAGCGCTGCCTCGCGCTGCTGGTCTCCGGCGGCCACTCGCAGCTGCTGCTCGTCGAGGGCGGCCTGGCGAACTCGATCACCGAGATCGGCTCCACCGTGGACGACGCGGCGGGCGAGGCCTACGACAAGGTCGCGCGCCTGCTCGACCTGCCGTACCCCGGCGGCCCGCCCATCGACAAGCTGGCCAAGCAGGGCAACGGCTGCGCGATCGCGTTCCCGCGCGGTCTCACGGGCCCGCGCGACGCGAAGTACGACTTCTCGTTCTCCGGCCTGAAGACCTCGGTCGCCCGCTGGGTCGAACGCGCCGAGAACGCCGGCGAGGAGATCCCGCTGGCCGACGTCGCCGCGTCGTTCCAGGAGGCCGTCGCCGACGTGCTGACCGCCAAGGCCATCCGCGCCGCGAAGGACCTGGACGTCGACACGCTGGTCATCTCCGGCGGCGTCGCGGCGAACTCGCGCCTGAGCGGCCTGGCCGCCGAGCGCTGCGCCGAGGCGGGCATCGAGCTGCGCGTGCCGCGGCCCCGGCTGTGCACGGACAACGGCGCGATGATCGCGGCGCTGGGCGCCCACCTGGTCGCGGCGGGCGCCAAGCCGTCCCGGATGGACATCTCGACCGTGCCGGGCCTCCCGGTGAACCAGGTCCAGATCCTCTGATCAGAGGCGGTGGAGGCCGGGAACCCGGTCCTCGACCGCGAACGACGCCTTGGTGCGCACGGGCGACCCCGGCCGCGACACGTAGTCGACCCCGCGGAAGTCCGTGCGCAGCTCATCGGGCGTGAACCTGCTCACCGTGTACCCGCGCCGGTTGTTGAAGTACTTCACGTGCGGGTTCTCGGCCAGCCACGACGGCGTCTCCGGGTACTCCTCCGACCCGTCGCCGCCGGCCGTGATCGACGTCGTCACGAGCTCGGTGGCGAGGGTCTTCGACGACGGGTCGTCCCACCGCTCCTTGACCTCCGCGCCCCACGCCGCGTGCACGTCGCCGGTCAGCACGACCGGGTTGCGGACGGGGGCGAGGGCCGCCACCACCCGGTCGCGGTCGGCCGCGTAGCCGTCCCAGGCGTCCAGCAGGAACTTGTCGACCTCGCCGGGGATGTAGTCGTACTGCGAGAAGAACACCTGCTGGCCCAGCACGTCCCACCTCGCCGACGACGACCGGAAGGCGTCGAACAGCCACTCCTCCTGCGCGGCGCCGAGCATCGTGCGGTCCGGCGCGAGCCGTTCCGGGCAGAGCTGCAACCCGTCCCCGCAGGCCTGGTCCGTGCGGTACTGGCGGGTGTCGAGCATGTGGAACGTCGCGAGCGAGCCCCAGCCGATCCGCCGGTACAGCCTCGACGACCTGCGCAGGGGCATGTTCTCGTAGTACGCCCTGATCGCCGCGGCCCTGCGCGCGAGGAAGTCGGGCTGGGGCTTGTCCGGCAGCAGGCCTGCCCAGTTGTTGTCGATCTCGTGGTCGTCCCACACGACCGCCCACGGCGCCACGGCGTGCGCCTCCTGCAGGTCGGGGTCGGTCTTGTACTGGGCCTGGCGGCGGCGGTACTGGGCGAGAGTCGTGGTGGTCGGGCCTTCCACGTGCCGGACGTTGCCGTTCGGTGCCACGTGGATGCCGCTCGCGTACTCGTACGTGTAGTCGCCGAGGTGCAGCACCAGGTCCGGCTCGTCCTCCGCGAGTCTTCGGTAGGCCGTGAAGTAGCCGTGCTCGTACTGCGCGCACGACGCGAAGGCCATCGTCAGCGGGACCCGCAGCGCGTCCGGCGGTGGCGTGGTGCGGGTGCGGCCCGTCCGGGAGAGGTGATTGAGGGCCTTGAAGCGGTAGAAGTACTCGCGGCCGGGGTCCAGGCCGGCGAGCTCGACGTGGACGGTGTGGCCCTCCTCCGGTCGAGCGGGGGTGGAGCCCCGTTGCACGATTCGGGTGAATCGTTCGTCCGCCGCGACCTGCCACTCGACGTCGACCGGACGGGACGGCATGCCTCCCAGACCGTCCTCGGCGAGCGGGTCGACGGCCAGCCGGGTCCACAGGACCACCCCGTCGGGTGTCGGGTCGCCCGAGGCCACACCGAGTGTGAAAGGGTCGGCCGGACGGGCCGACGCGGCGGCGGAGAACGCTGTGACTCCGGCCACGCCCGCGAGCAGCAGAGTTCGGCGCTTCAACGGGGACATGCCCTGAATACGGCTCCCACCCCGTGATCGGTTCGGGGGTCTCGTTGAAGGCTTGGCACTCTCGTGGGTAGAGTGCCAACTGCACGGCACCAGCACCGCCCCGACCCCCGCGACGGCGGGGTGGCAGGAGCCGTTAATTCGAACCTGCCAACGACCCGTGGAGGTCATCCCGGTGAGCGTGAACATCAAGCCGCTCGAGGACAAGATCGTCGTTCAGGCCTCGGAGGCCGAGACGACCACTGCCTCCGGCCTCGTGATCCCGGACACCGCGAAGGAGAAGCCCCAGGAGGGCAAGGTCCTCGCGGTGGGCCCCGGCCGCATCGACGACAAGGGCAACCGCGTCCCGCTGGACGTCGCTGTCGGCGACGTCGTCATCTACTCGAAGTACGGCGGCACCGAGGTCAAGTACAACGGCGAGGAGTACTTGATCCTCTCCGCTCGCGACGTGCTGGCCGTCGTCAACTAGTCGACGCTCGGCTGTCATGCCTGACGCCCCGGCGCCCCATCCGGGGTTCCGGGGCGTTTCGCTACCAGAGAGGCTTTGAGGTAAATGCCCAAGCAGATCAGCTTCGACGAGGACGCTCGTCGGGCGCTCGAGCGCGGCGTCAACAAGCTCGCGGACACGGTCAAGGTCACCCTTGGCCCGCGCGGGCGCCACGTCGTGCTCGACAAGAAGTTCGGTGGCCCGACGGTCACCAACGACGGCGTGACGATCGCCCGTGAGATCGAGCTGGACGACGCGTTCGAGAACCTCGGCGCCCAGCTCGCCAAGTCGGTCGCCACCAAGACCAACGACGTCGCGGGTGACGGCACCACCACCGCCACCGTGCTGGCGCAGGCGCTGGTCAAGGAAGGCCTGCGCAACATCGCCGCCGGCGCCAACCCGACCGCGCTCGGCCGGGGCATCCAGGCCGCCGCCGACGCCGTCGTGGACTCGCTCAAGGGCAAGGCCACCCCGGTCAAGGGCCGCGAGAACATCGCGCAGGTCGGCACCGTCTCCTCGCGTGACGAGTCGATCGGCGCCCTGCTCGGCGAGGCCATCGAGCGCGTCGGCGAGGACGGTGTCATCACCGTCGAGGAGTCGTCCACGCTCGCGACCGAGCTGGCGATCACCGAGGGCGTGCAGTTCGACAAGGGCTACGTGTCGACGCACTTCTCGACCGACCTCGAGGCGCAGGAGGCCGTCTACGAGGACGTCCGCATCCTGCTGCACCGCGAGAAGATCTCGGCTCTGGCCGACGTCCTCCCGATCCTCGAGAAGGTCGCGGAGTCCGGCAAGCCGCTGCTGATCGTCGCCGAGGACGTCGAGGGCGAGGCCCTGTCCACGCTGGTGGTCAACGCCGTCCGCAAGACCCTGAAGGTCGTCGCCGTGAAGGCGCCGTTCTTCGGCGACCGCCGCAAGGCGTTCCTGGACGACCTCGCGGTCGTCACCGGCGGCGAGGTGATCTCCTCGGAGATCGGCCTGAAGCTGTCCGAGACCACGCTCGACCAGCTGGGCTCCGCCCGCCGCGTCGTCGTGACCAAGGACGACACCACGATCGTGGACGGCGGCGGCACCAAGGCCGACATCGCCGGCCGTGCGGAGCAGCTGCGCCGCGAGATCGAGGCCACGGACTCCGACTGGGACCGCGAGAAGCTGCAGGAGCGCCTCGCGAAGCTCTCCGGCGGCATCGCCGTGATTAAGGTCGGCGCCGCCACCGAGACCGAGCTCAAGGAGCGCAAGCACCGCATCGAGGACGCGGTCGCCGCCACCAAGGCCGCGGTCGAGGAGGGCATCGTCCCCGGCGGCGGTTCCGCGCTGGTCCACGCCTCCAAGGTGCTGGACGGCGGCCTGGACCTGACCGGTGACGAGGCCACGGGTGTCGCGCTGGTCGCGAAGGCCCTGTCCGCGCCGCTGTTCTGGATCGCCGCGAACTCGGGCCTCGAGGGCGCGGTCGTGGTGAACAAGGTCCGCGAGGGCGACTGGGGCTTCGGCATCAACGCCGCCTCGCTCGAGTACGGCGACCTGCTGGAGCAGGGCATCATCGACCCGGTCAAGGTCACGCGTTCGGCTGTCGCCAACGCCGCCTCGATCGCGCGCATGGTGCTGACGACCGAGTCCGCTGTCGTGGAGAAGAAGGCTGAGGAGCCTGCTTCCGCCGCGGCTGGGCACGGCCACGGCCACGGGCACGGCCACTGAGTTTGTCTGTCCCGCCTCCGGCGGGACGGCGAGTTCGTCGAGAGCTCGTGAATTTTTGAGAACGAACGAAACGGGCGGCGCCTACCGGTGCCGCCCGTTTCGCTTTAAACGATCGCCAGTTGGCGTTTTCTCGACTTGATGATGTGGTCGCGCTCCGATTCCGAGAGCCCGCCCCAGATTCCGTACGGTTCCTGCACGGCCAACGCGTGTTTCCGGCACATCTCCAGCACGGGGCAGGCGAGGCAGACAGCCTTGGCGCGAGCTTCCCGCCGGGCTCTCGCCGGACCCCGTTCGCCGTCGGGGTGGAAGAAGAACGCGCTGTCCATGCCCCGGCACGAACCGCGCATCTGCCAGTCCCACAGATCTGCGTTGGGACCGGGGAGCCTTCGGGTGTCCGCCATCGAGACCGCCTCCGTGACGACTGCTCCATTCGGCTTAACGATGATCCACCGTAGAACCGCGTCAAAACTTGTTCAAGAGGCTGAAGACCCTTATCAACTGATGGGTGACAGCACGCGTGTTCGATCACTCACCGCCTGGAGTTGCTGCCCGGATGAGGTGAACGGACGATGGCTCCGTGATGACGCAACCGGAGCACAGATCTGCCGGTGGTCACACTGGTGAGCCCCTCCTGTCGGTGGCCGCGGTGGCCAGGCGGCTCGGCATCGCACCCGCGACGCTGCGCACCTGGGACCGGCGCTACGGGCTCGGACCGAGCGGCCACACCGTTGGGCGGCACCGGAAATACGGGCCGCGTGATGTCGCTCGTTTGGAATTGATGCAACGCGCTCTTCTTCGTGGCGCGTCCTCCGCGGAGGCGGCTCGTTTCGCCCTCGACTCCAAATCCTCGATGACGCACGGCGAAGTTCCCGTCAGCCCATCGGGTGGTGGCGGACGCGGTCTGAAAATGCCCGGAGCGTCTCCGTTGGCCCGAGGGCTGGGCAGGGCGGCGGTCGCGATGGACTCGATCGCGGTCCAGGAGATGCTCGCCGACTCGCTCGCGTCCGGCGGCGTGATCGCGACGTGGGACGACGTCGTGCGGCCGGTCCTCACCGCCGTGGCGGCGAAGTGGCAGCTGTCCGGCACCGGCGTCGAGGTCGAGCACCTGTTGAACGAGTGCGTGCTCGCGGCGTTCGTGCGCGCGACGCCGCTCGTCACGGTCGGGCGCAACCATCGGCCCGTGCTGCTGGCGTGCATGCCGGAGGAGAGGCACAACCTCCCTCTCTATCCACTGGCCGCCGAGCTCGCGCACCGCGGCGTCGTCGTCCGGCAGCTGGGCGCGGCGCTGCCGATGGACGCGCTGGCCGCCGCCGTGCGCCGCACCGCGCCCTCCGCGGTGGTGCTGTGGGCCCAGCTGCCGCGGTACGCCGATCCGGGGGTGATCGCCGCGTTGCCGCGCACCCGGCAGCAGGTGCGGGTGTTCGTGGGCGGGCCGGGGTGGCGCCGCGGCGTGGTCACCGCGCCGGCCGAGCGGGTCGACGACCTGGCAGCGGCCGTGGGCGCCGTCGAGGCGGCCGTCACCTGACAGACTTCCCCGGTGGAAGAGGAGCTGCGCCGCGCCGCCTTCGGCGACTCACCCGATATGCCGGTCTGGTCCGCGACGGGATCCTCGAACGCGCGGGTGCGCTGGCTCGCCGCCGTCGTGCTCGGCGGTCAGGGCCACTACGCCGCCGCGGCGACCGTCCTGGACGCGCTGCGGAACGACCCCGATCCCGTGATCGCCTCCCTGTCCCTCTCCACCCGCGCCTCCCACCACCGCCAGCTCGGCGCGCACCACCTGGCCAGGGCCCTCGACGGCGCCGCCCTCGCCCGCGTCCGGTCCGCCGGTGACGACGACCCGGACGGGATCGACGCGCACGGTGCCCGGACGGACGCCCTGCTCGGCCTCGCCGCCGACTCGCTGGGTGCCGGCCGCCTCACCGAGGCCCGCCGCCTGCTCGCCCTGGCGGAGCCGCGGTCGTGGAGGAGCCGGGTCCGGCGCGGGTGGGTGGCCGCCGAGATCGAGCTCGCGTCGGACCGGGCGCACGCCGCCGTCGGTCCCGCCGAGGAGGCGCACGGCATCGCGGCCCGCAGTGCAGCGGTGCGCCACGAGCTCAAGTCGGCACTCGTCCTGGGCACCTCGTTGGTCGTGTGGGGGACACCCGACGGCCTGACGAGAGGCGCTGAACTCATCAAGTGTGAGCTAAATCACACCTCCGAGAAGGGGCTCCATCCGTTGGTCTGGCCGAGCGCTCTGGTCCTCGCGGGACTTCCCCGGACCGCGGGCGCGAGCGCCGAAAATCAGGCCGCGAAGGCTCTGAGCTGCGTGTTGCGGAGAACGGACCCCGTCGGTCGCCGGATCGCACTCGAGTCGGCGTGGATGCCGACCGGGCTGCTCCGTTCCGGGGAACCCCCGAACGCAGACCCCCGGACGAACTTCTTGACGGATTAAGCACCGGATCGTGTCAAGGTCCGGCCTCCAGCGTCCGATAGGGGAGATGGAACGTCACTCGGCTGCAGGAAAGGAGTCCCCGTGACCACGGTCCTTATTTGCGACGACCGGCGCAGTGTGCGGGAGGGTCTCACCCGCGTGATGTCGGCTGTCCCCGGGGTTAGCCGCATCGACTGCGTAGCGCACGGTGACGAGTTGTTGGCTCGCTTTTCAAGGCAGCCGGTCGACGTCGTCCTGGTGGGAACCCAGCGCGCCGTCCCGACCGGGGTGGAAGCCACCCGTCGGCTCGTCTCCGCGAATCCGCAGGCAAACGTCATCGTCTTCGGAGCACCCGACGACGCCGGCAGCATCGCCGCGGCGATCGCCGGCGGTGCGCGCGGCTACCTGAGGTGGGACGCGTCGCGTCCCGAGCTTGTGGCGGCCCTCGCGCACACGCTCGCCAGCACCTCGGTGCCCGCGCCGCGGCAGCCCTCCGACCCCGGAGTGCAGCTCACGGAGCGTGAGCTGCAGGTGCTGCGGGGCATGAGCCAGGGCAAGAGCAACGGCCAGATCGGCCGCGAGCTCTACCTGTCTGAGGACACGGTGAAGACGCACGCCCGTCGTCTCTTCCGCAAGCTCGGTGTCCGCGACCGCGCTCAGGCGGTGGCGCACGGCTTCCGGCGAGGCCTCGTCCAGTAGGTCGCACTCACCGCACCGGCCCCGCGCTCCCATGATCCGCACGTGGGAGAGCGGGGCCGATGCGTGAGCCGGCTCACGTGCGCGCCGGGGTCTCCTGGAGGTCGCACGAATCGCCCAGCCCGGTGACGCCGTCGCCGGGCTGAGTCCGTTCGGCGTGTCCGCTGCTCACTCGGGGTGTCCATACCCCACTGATGAACAGAAGGGCCGAATGCCGGTACGGTGAGGTGGGTGCACCGGGTCGCTGTGAGTGACTCGTGCCGTTTCATGTCGGTACGCCAACAAGTAACACCAGGGCTGTTGTCTGCGATGACCAACTTGGGGGACGGACTGGACGCCGAAGTGGGCGCGGCCGTCGACGGCGACCGCCAGGCGATCGAACGCCTGCTGGCCTCCATACGTCCTCTGGTGGTGCGGTACTGCCGCGCCAGAGTTGGCAGGCAGGAGCGGAGCTTCGCTTCGGCGGACGATGTGGCCCAGGAGGTGTGTCTCGCGGTGCTCACGGCATTGCCCAGCTACCGCGACCAGGGTCGGCCCTTCCTCGCGTTCGTCTACGGGATCGCGGCGCACAAGGTCGCCGATGCACATCGGTCTGCCGCCAGGAACCGCTCCGAGCCCGTACCCGAAGTCCCCGACGCGCCGGAGACCGAAGCTGGTCCCGAGCAACGGGCGATGCAGGGAGAACTCTCCGACCGGATGGCCGTCCTCTTGCGGGTCCTGCCGGAGAAGCAGCGGGAGATCCTGCTGTTGAGGGTGGTGGTCGGGCTCTCCGCCGAGGAAACTGCCGAGGCGGTCGGTTCGACGCCGGGTGCGGTCCGGGTGGCGCAACACCGCGCGCTCGCTCGGCTCCGCAAGTCGCTGGCAGCGGAGGAGGTGGTCTGAGTGGCCGACGAACACGGGAAGGACGACGAGGAAGTGCGCGGACAGGACGACAGAACCCCGCACGAACCCGTCGCTGACGACCTTTCGGCTGTACAGGCCGATGACAAACTCTTGGACGCACTGGGGTCGGCGACTCCGGGTGCGGCCGGCTCGTTGGTCGACGACGAGCTGAACGCGATGCTGCTCGCGTGGCGTGGCGAGGTGGAGACGGAGCCGTTCGGCGAGCTCGTCGACACCGACACCGCCATCGCGACGATCCAGGCTGCCCGTCCGCAGCCGGTGAGCAGGCATCGCTTCCTGATCCCGCTCGCGAGCGCCGCCGCGGTGCTGGCCATCGCCTTCACCGGCGTGAGCCTCGTGGCGCGCGACGCGCAGCCGGGCGACACGCTCTGGGGTCTGACTCGGGTGCTCTACTCCGAGCACGCGAAGTCGATCGAGGCGGCGGCCGTCGTCCGCGACACCCTCGATTCCGCCCGCCTCGCCCTGCGCGAGGGCAAGGTGACCGAGGCGCGCGAGAAGCTCGACAAGGTGCAGGCCGGCCTCGGTTCCGTCTCGACGGCCGACGGCAAGGCGCAGCTCGAGGAGAAGCACAAGGAGCTCGAGAAGGAGCTCGGCACCACGGCTCCGCAGACGCCGGACACGACGACGACCACGCAGCCGTCGACGCAGCCGACCACGTCCTCGTCGAGCTCGTCGAGCCAGCCGGTGACGACCACGACGACCCCGTCGAGCCCGTCGGAGACGCCTCCTCCGCCCACCTCGAACGGTGGCGAGGAACCGCCGCCTCCTCCGCCCGCCGACCCGAACACGCCGGCGTCCGGCTCCACGGTGGCGAACACCGAGGGCACGGCGCAGACGACCGGGGAGACCGGGTCGAACTGACCCAGTTGAGACGCACTGTGAACGGCCCCTGATCTTGCGAGGTCAGGGGCCGTTCACACGTCCGGGTGTTCACACGTCAGGTGGAATGTGACCGCTCGGGTTGCGGATCCGGCGAGATGTGCAGGCGGAGGCGTCCCAGATCACTCGGTGACCTCGGCCTCAGCGCTCGGGTCAGCGAGCCGACTCGGTCGCGGTCACCCCGTCGGCGTACCCGCGGCAGTACTCCCAGCTCACGTACGAGCCGGGGTCCGGGTCGAAGGCGGGCTCGTGCGGGCGCATCCGGCCGTCCGCCAGCAGCTGTTCGAGTGAGGCTCGCAACAACGCCCAGTCGTGGTAGTGCGGTTCCTGGCACTCACCGCAGTCGACGACGATGCCGCGCACCCCGCGGTGTTCGAGCAGGGCCTGGTAGACGGCGAGGTCGCTCAGGTCGCTGACCAGCTCGGCTCTGTCGTCCTCGTCCATCGGGGGATGGTCGTGGTCCGGCTCTCCGAGGGTGAGCGCGGGGTCCTCGGGGTCGCCCTCGAAGGGGTCTGGTGGCAACGCGTCGTGCGGCACGACCCCGCACGGTACCCGCCGTACCCCCTCAGCCGTCCAGATACCATGGGCAGCACCGCCTCCGCCTGCGGAAACCTGAGCCGCCGGGTGGAGCGCAGACCGCACGACGGAAGGCATGTCACCCGCTATGACCAGCGAGCTCAACGCTGACGGAGTCCCGAGCAAGTTCGCCATGCTGGGGCTGACCTTCGACGACGTGCTCCTGCTGCCTGCCGAGTCCGACGTCGTCCCGAGCGGCGTCGACACGAGCACCAGGATCTCGCGCAACATCACCCTCAAGATCCCGCTGGCGAGCGCCGCGATGGACACCGTCACCGAGGGCCGGATGGCGATCTCGATGGCGCGTCAGGGCGGCATCGGCGTGCTGCACCGCAACCTCTCGATCGAGGACCAGGCCCGCCAGGCGGAGACGGTGAAGCGCTCGGAGGCCGGCATGGTCACCGACCCGGTCACCTGCTCGCCGGACGCGACGCTGGCCGAGGTCGACGCGCTGTGCGCCCGCTACCGCATCTCCGGTGTGCCGGTCACCGACGCGAACAACAAGCTGGTCGGCATCATCACCAACCGCGACATGCGGTTCGAGCTCGACCACAGCAAGCGCGTCAGCGAGGTCATGACCAACGGCCCGCTGGTCACCGCGCAGGTCGGCGTGTCGGCCGAGGCCGCGCTGGGCCTGCTGCGCCGCCACAAGGTCGAGAAGCTCCCGATCGTCGACGGCGACGGCAAGCTCAAAGGCCTGATCACGGTCAAGGACTTCGTCAAGACCGAGCAGTACCCCAACGCCACCAAGGACCCGGACGGCCGCCTGCTCTGCGCCGCCGCCGTGGGCGTGGGCGAGGACTCGTTCGTGCGCGCGATGACGCTCGCCGAGGCGGGTGTCGACGTGCTGATGGTCGACACCGCGCACGGCCACTCGCGCGGCGTGCTGGAGATGGTCGCCCGCATCAAGAAGGAGCTCGGCGACTCGACGGACGTCGTCGGCGGCAACATCGCGACGCGCGCCGGCGCGCAGGCCCTGATCGACGCGGGCGCGGACGGCGTGAAGGTCGGCGTCGGCCCCGGCTCGATCTGCACCACGCGCGTCGTCGCGGGTGTCGGCGTGCCGCAGATCTCCGCGATCTACGAGGCGTCGCTCGCCTGCCGCCCCGCCGGTGTGCCGGTGATCGGCGACGGCGGCATCCAGTACTCCGGCGACATCGCGAAGGCCATCGCGGCCGGCGCGTCCGCCGTGATGCTCGGCTCGCTGCTGGCCGGCACCCAGGAGGCGCCCGGCGACCTGATCCTGGTCAACGGCAAGCAGTTCAAGACCTACCGGGGCATGGGCTCGCTGGCGGCGATGCAGTCGCGCGGCGAGAACAAGTCGTTCTCGAAGGACCGCTACTTCCAGGACGACGTCCTCAACGAGGACAAGCTCGTCCCCGAGGGCATCGAGGGCCGCACGCCGTTCCGCGGCCCGTTGTCGCAGGTCGTGCACCAGCTCAACGGCGGTCTGCGCGCGGCGATGGGCTACACGGGCTCCCGCACGATCACCGAGCTGCAGGACGCGCAGCTCGTGCGGATCACGGCGGCAGGGCTCAAGGAGTCGCACCCGCACGACATCACGATGACCGTCGAGGCCCCGAACTACACCACCCGGTGACAGCAGCTCTGGGATAGGTGTGTCCGCGGAAAGCGCGGACCAGGTCGCTCCTGTCAGTGTCATCGCTGGGGGCGGCCCCCAGACCCCCGGAAGAACCCTGAACACCGGGACCCCCCGGACAGAGGAAGGAACCACAGGTGCGCGATCTGGTCGAGATCGGCATGGGCCGGACCGCGAGGCGGGCCTACGAGCTGGACGACATCGAGATCATCCCGTCGCGTCGGACGAGGTCGTCGAAGGACGTCTCCACGACGTGGCAGATCGATGCCTACCGCTTCGACATCCCGCTGATCACCCACCCGACCGACGCGATCGTGTCGCCGGGCACGGCGGTCGCGGTCGGCGAGCTGGGCGGTCTCGGCGTGCTCAACGCCGAGGGCCTCTGGGCTCGCCACGGCGACGTCGACGAGGCGCTGTTCCGCCTGGTCCAGGCGACCGAGGACAACGACGACCCGGCCGCCGCGGTGAAGGTGCTGCAGGACCTGCACGCGGCGCCGTTGCGGATGGACCTGATCGCCGAGGCGGTCAAGCAGATCCGCGAGTCGGGCGTCACGGTCGCGGTCCGCGTGAGCCCCCAGCGGGCCGCGGAGCTCACCCCCGACCTGCTGGCCGCGGGCGTCGAGATCCTGGTCGTGCAGGGCACGATCATCTCGGCCGAGCACGTGTCGCGCGACGGCGAGCCGCTGAACCTGAAGTCGTTCATCGCGGACCTCGACATCCCGGTGATCGCCGGCGGTGTCGGCGACTACCGCACCGCCATGCACCTGATGCGCACCGGCGCGGCGGGCGTGATCGTCGGCTACGGCTACACGCCCGGCGTGACGACCACCGACTCGGTCCTGGGCATCGGCGTCCCGATGGCCACCGCGATCGCCGACGCCGCGGCCGCGCGCCGCGACTACCTCGACGAGACCGGCGGCCGCTACGTGCACGTCATCGCGGACGGTGGCGTCTCGACCTCGGGCGACGTGGCGAAGTCCATCGCCTGCGGCGCCGACGCCGTGATGCTGGGCGAGCCGCTGGCCGCCGCGACCGAGGCACCGGGCCAGGGCCTGTACTGGACGGCGGCGTCCGCGCACCCGTCCGTGCCGCGCAGCCTGGTGGCCGAGGCGGTCGACCAGGAGCTCGACCTGCGCAAGCTGCTGTTCGGCCCGTCCGCGGACCCGCGCGGCGTGACGAACCTGTTCGGCGCGCTGAAGCGGGCCATGGCGAAGACCGGCTACTCCGACCTCAAGGAGTTCCAGAAGGTCGGCCTGACGATCCGCGGCTAGCTCACCTGACTGTGAACGGCGCGTTCCTTTGGGGACGCGCCGTTCTGGTTTTCTGGACTCGTGCCGATCGTCGAGATCACCTACGCGCCCCACGTCCCCCACGCCCTGCTGGAGACCCTGGTGGCGATGCTCCCGCACGCCGTGTCGGTGGCCGTCGAGTGCCCGGAGGAGCCCTACGACGGCGACCTCCAGCCCGGTGACGTGGACCTGCGCTTCCGGGTGCGCGGCCCGTTCGACTCGACCGGCATGCACGTGGTCGTCGAGGTCAGGTCGAAGTGGTTCGCGAGCCGTGAGGACACCCTCCAGGCCCGCGTCGACGGCCTGTGCGCCGCGATCGCCGACGCCACGGGCCTCGCTGACGTGGGCGTTTACCTCACGCTGCCGGACGCCGCTTGGGCCCAAACCTGATCTTGCAACCGAACGGCCACCCCGCGCGTCCATGGAGCGTGGATTTGGATGCCTTGTTCGGTGACGGCAAGAACAGCGACGTGGACACGGTCGACGCGGACGCCGAAGCCGAAGAGTTCGAGAACGACGGTGACGAGCGCGTCGGCGGTATCGGCTGGAAGGCGCTTGCCCTGTTCATCGGCGGTGGCCTGCTGGTGACCGCGCTGGCTGTGGCCTTCACGGTGTGGGTGATCAACGCCCTGGTGCTGTAGGGGCGACGAGGGGTGCGCCTGCCCGCGCACCCCTCGCTCGTCTGTTCAGTTTTCTGTACAGTTCTGTGTATGACCGCACTGCACGAGGCTCGCGAGCTGACTGTCACCGAGGCCGCCAAGCGTGGTGTCGCCGGGCTGGTCGCCGACGCGGAGCAGGGTGGTCCGGTGGTGGTCACCCGGCACAGCCGCCCCGTGGCGGCCGTCGTGCCGGTAAGCCGCCTGGCGGAGATCGACGAGGCGGCGGCCGATCTCCGGGATCTGGCGCTCGTGCTCGCGCGGTCGGCCGCGGACACAGGTCGTCGCACGTCGTTCGGCGACGTGCTCGCGGCGTTCGGGCACACCCGTGAGTCGCTGGCGGCGGTGGAGGACGACGACTCGCTCGATGGCTGAAGTCCTGTTCACCGACGCGGCCATCGACGATCTGCGCCGGCTCGGTCCCGACGTCGTGCCGAAGGTCCTGAAGAAGATCCAGATCTTGTTCGACGACCCCGAAGCCGGACATCCCCTCGGCGGCTCCCTTACCGGATTCCGCAAGCTCGTGGTGGGGCGCAACCACTGGCGGATCGTCTACCGCGTCACCGCTCGAGGTGTCGTCGAAGTCTGCGAAGTCTGGTGTGTCGGAGTGCGCTCGGATGCCGAGGTCTACGCCGAAGCCTCGGCGAGGGTGGCCGCGGTCGCCGACGAGGACTCCACCCTGGCCCGGCTCGCCGACGTGATCGCCCGTCTCGGCCGCCTGTCCGGAGGTGTGGCTGTCGAGGAAGCGCCGGTGCGGGAGCCGGTTCCCGACTGGCTGGCGCAGCGGCTCGTGCACACCGCCGGCGTGCCGTTGGAGCAGGTCGCCGCGCTGAGCCTCGAACAGGCGGTGGACCTGTGGACGGCCTTCGTGAGCACGCCGAGGCCTTCTGAACCGATAGGGGACTAGGCGTTACCGGAAGTAACGCCTACTCTCCGGTTCATGGGTGAACTCGCCGGTAACTTCGATGTCGTCATCGTCGGCTCCGGGTTCGGTGGCAGCGTGGCCGCGCTCCGCCTGACCGAGAAGGGCTACCGCGTCGCCGTCCTCGAGGCGGGGCGCCGGTTCGCCGACGACGAGTTCGCCAAGACCAGCTGGGACCTGCGGCGGTACCTGTGGGCGCCGCGGCTCAAGTGCTTCGGCATCCAGCGCATCCACACGCTGCGCAACGTCATGGTGCTCGCCGGGGCCGGTGTCGGTGGCGGCAGCCTCGTGTACGCGAACACGCTGTACCGGCCGCTCAAGCCGTTCTACGAGGACCGGCAGTGGGCGCACATCACCGACTGGCAGGACGAGCTCGACCCGTTCTACGACCAGGCGAGCCGGATGCTCGGCGTCGTCACGAACCCCACGACGACCCCCAGCGACGTCGTCATGCAGAAGGTCGCGAAGGACATGGGCGTCGAGGACAGCTACCACGCGACGCCCGTCGGCGTGTACTTCGGCGAACCCGGCAAGAAGGCAGCCGACCCGTTCTTCGGGGGTGCCGGGCCGGAGCGGACGGGCTGCACCGAGTGCGGCAGCTGCATGTCCGGGTGCCGGGTCGGCGCCAAGAACACGCTGGTCAAGAACTACCTCTACCTCGCGGAGAAGCTCGGCGCGCAGGTCTTCCCGCTCACCACGGTCACGCGGCTGCACGAGAACGGCGGCCGCTGGACCATCGACACCCGGATGACCGGTGGGAAGGCCGCCAAGACCTTCACCGCCGACCAGGTCGTCGTCGCGGCCGGCACGTGGGGCACGCAGCAGCTGTTGCACCAGGCGAAGGCCACGACGCTGCCGAGGATCTCGGCCAAGCTCGGCGAGCTCACCCGCACCAACTCCGAGTCGATCATCGGGGCCGCGCGCTACACCGTCGACCCGGACAACGACTTCACGCAGGGCGTCGCGATCACCAGTTCCATCCACCCCGACGAGATCACGCACATCGAACCGGTCCGGTACGGCAAGGGCAGCAACGCCATGGGCATGCTCCAGACCCTCGCGACGGACGGCGCGTTGAGCACGCCGCGGTGGGTGCAGTTCGTCAAGCAGGCGGTCCGGCACCCGCTCCGCCTGCTGCGGCTGCTGAGCGTGCACCGCTGGAGCGAGCGGACGGTGATCCTGCTGGTCATGCAGAGCCTCGACAACTCCATCACCACGTTTCTCAAGCGCGGCAAGCTCACCAGCAAGCAGGGGCACGGCGACCCGAACCCGGCGTTCATCCCGGCGGGCCACGAGGCCAACCTGCTGGCCGCCAAGCACATCGACGGCATGGCGGGCGGCACCTGGGGCGAGCTGTTCAACGTCCCGCTGACCGCGCACTTCATCGGCGGCTGCGCGATCGCCGCCACCGAGGAGCAGGGCGTGATCGACCCGTACCACCGGGTCTTCAACTACCCCGGACTGTCCGTTGTGGACGGTTCCGCGATCAGCGCCAACCTCGGTGTGAACCCGAGTCTCACGATCACCGCGCAGGCCGAGCGGGCGTTCTCGCTGTGGCCGAACAAGGGCGAGCAGGACCAGCGGCCCGCCCAGGGCACGCCGTACCGGAGGATCAACCCGACGAAGCCGAACAACCCGGCGGTTCCCGATCAAGCTCCAGCCGCATTGCGGTTGCCGATCGTGAAAGTGTCCTGACACCGTGGAGGCATGGCCACCAAGCCCTTTGCCTCCAGCGCAGACCTCGCTCCGAAGGACGAGGTGTTCGTCGAGCTCGCCGAGGGCGTCTACACCCTGACCGCGGAAGGCGACCCCAACGTCGGCGCGATCGAGGCCGAGGACTTCCTCATCTGCTTCGAGGCACGCGCCACCCCGGCGGCCGCGCGCAGATGGCTCGAGAAGCTCCGCAAGCACACCAAGAAACCCGTCCGGTACCTCGTCCTCAGCCACTACCACGCCGTGCGCACGCTCGGGGCCAGCGCGTTCGAGGCCCAGGAGATCGTCACGCACGAGATGACGCGCGTGCTGATCGCCGAACGCGGGCAGCAGGACTGGGAGAGCGAGTTCGGCCGCATGCCGAGGCTCTTCGAGTCACCGGAGGAGATCCCCGGCCTGACGTGGCCGACGCTCACGTTCTCCGACCGCATGACGATCCCGCTCGGCGACGAACGCGGCGACCTCGTGCTACAACACCTCGGCCGCGGGCACACCGCGGGCGACATCGTGGCGTGGCTGCCGCAGCAGCGCATCCTCTTCGCCGGCGACCTGGTCGAGTCGCAGGCCGCGCTCTACACCGGGGACGCGTTCCACGACGACTGGGCGACGTCCACCCTCGACGAGATCGAGGACCTCGGCGCCGAGGTGCTGGTCGGCGGGCGGGGCAAGGTCGCGCGCGACCGCATGGAGGTCGAGGCCGCGATCAACCAGAGCAGGCACTTCCTCAACGAGCTGCGCCGCACCGTCGGCGGGGTGCACGCGGAGGGCGGCACGCTCAAGCAGGCCTTCGAACTGGCGCACGGCGCGCTCGTCGGCCGGTACGGGCGCTGGCCGATCTTCGAGCACTGCCTGCCGTTCGACGTCCAGCGCTACTGGGACGAGTGTGACGGCAAGGACTGGCCTGCCATCTGGACCGCCGACCGCGACCGTGCCGTGTGGGACGCCCTGCAGTGACCGTGCTGGTGGTCGGAGCCGGACCGGTCGGGCTCACGGCAGCGCTCTTCCTGGCCAGGGCCGGGGTGCCGAGCATCGTCCTGGAAGCCGCCGAGCACCGCGCGGATGTCGGCAGCCGCTCGATCTGCGTGCAGCGCGACGTGCTGGAGATCCTCGAACGCGTCGGCGTCGGTCAGGCCGTCGCCGACGCGGGCGTCACCTGGTACACCGGCCGCACCTACCACCGCGACCGCGAGGTGCTGACCCTGACCTTTCCCCGGGTCGAGGGCTTCCCGCCGTTCGTGAACACCCCGCAGACCGTCGTCGAACGGCTGCTGGAGGAACGGGTCCGCGCCGAGCCGCTCGTCGAGCTCCGCTACGGTCACACCCTGGAAAGCCTGTCGCAGAAAGACGACGGAGTGTCCACACAGGACGGAACCAGGGCGACGCACTGCATCGCGGCGGACGGCGTGCACTCGACCGTCCGGCGGTTGCTGGGGATCCCGTTCGACGGCTTCTCGTTCGACGACCGGTTCATCATCGCCGACGTCCGCGTCGACCTGGACTTCGCGGCGCCCGAGCGCCGGTTCTACTTCGACCCGCCCTGGAACCCCGGTCGGCAAGTGCTCCTGCATCCCCAACCGGACGGCGTCTGGCGGATCGACTGGCAGGTCGCCGGGGACGTGGAGCTCACCGACGCGCACGTCCGCGCGATCGTCGGGGACAGGCCATACGAGGTGGTCTGGCAGTCCACCTACCGCTTCCACCAGCGCCGCGCGCGAACCCTGCGGCAGGGCCGGGTCCTGCTCGCCGGGGACGCCGCGCACGTGATGAGCCCATTCGGTGCCCGCGGCCTGAACTCGGGGATCTGCGACGCGGACAACGCGGCGTGGAAGATCGCGGCGGACCGGCGGGGCGAGGCCGGTCCCGGCCTGCTGGCGTCCTACGACGCCGAGCGCGGTGCCGCCGCCGACGAGAACCTCCGCATCACCGGCGACACCATGCGGTTCCTCGTACCGGGCACTCGGGCGGAGAGGGAGAAACGAGAACGTGCTCTCGAATCCGGTGCGGGCATCGACTCGGGGAAGCTCTTCACGCCGTTCTCCTACGCCGCTTCACCGCTGACCACGGACGGCGGTGAGCTGGCGGCCGGATCACGCACCGCCGGACCGGGTTTCACGGTCGCGGACGGGCGCCTGATCCGGCCGGACGGGCACGTCGCCGGACCCGCCGGCGACGACCGCGTGCTGCGCAGGGCCCTGGGCTACAGCTGAATCCCGGTCAGGACCGTCACGCGCTCCTCGGTGAAGTCCTCCATCGCCGACCGGACGCCCTCCCGTCCGGTGCCCGAGCCCTTCACGCCGCCGTAGGGCATCTGGTCGGCGCGGTAGGACGGCACGTCACCGATGATCACGCCACCGACCTCGAGCTCGGCCGCGGCCTCGAACGCGACCTGCACGTCGCGGGTGAACACGCCGGCCTGCAGTCCGTACTTGGAGTCGTTGGCCTGCGCGAACGCGTCCTCGACACCGTCGGCGACGGACACCACGAGCACCGGCCCGAAGATCTCCTCCGTCCACACCTTGGCGGTCTTCGGCACGTCGGTCAGCACCGCCGGCTCGACCGACGCCCCGGTCCGCTTGCCGCCGACGAGCACCTTCGCGCCGGCATCGGTGGCCATGTTGACCCACTCCTCGACGCGCCGGGCGTTGTCCTCGTCGATCAACGGGCCGACCTCGACCTCGGGGTCGTGCGGGTCGCCGGTCTTCAGCGCCGCCACGGCTTCCACGAGCTTCGGCACGAACTCGTCGGCCTGCGAGCGGTCCACGATCACCCGCTGCACCGCGATGCACGACTGCCCGGCCTGGTAGTTGCCGAACGTCGCGATCCGCTGCGCCGCGTGGTCCAGGTCTGTCCAATCAGGACAGATGATGGCGGCCGCGTTGGAGCCCAGCTCCATCACGACGTGCTTGCGCGGCGCGGCCTCCATCAACGACCAGCCGACCTTCGTGGACCCGGTGAACGAGATGACCGGCAGTCGTTCGTCCTTCACCAGGACGTCCATGTCCTTGCCGCGCACCGGAAGCACCGAGAACGCGCCCTCCGGCAGGTCGGTCTCGGCCAGCACCTCGCCCAGCAGCAACGCGCTGAGCGGCGTGGCGGACGCGGGCTTCACGATCACCGGCGCACCGACCGCGAGCGCCGGCGCGACCTTGTGCGCCACCAGGTTCAGCGGGAAGTTGAACGGCGCCACCGCGAGCACCGGCCCGCGCGGCACGTGCCGGACGATCGCCATCCGGCCCTCGCCGCCCGCGTCGGTGTCGAGGCGCTGCAGCCCACCGGTGAACCGGCGCGCCTCCTCGGCCGCGAACCGGAACGTGTTGACCGCCCGCTGCACCTCGATCTCGGCCCACTTGAGCGGTTTGCCGTTCTCGGCGGTGATCGTCTCGGCGATCTCCTCGGCGCGTTCGGCCAGCGTGCGCGAGACCTGCAGCAACGCCTCGGCGCGGACGTGCGCGGGGGTCCGCCGGAACTCCTTCGCGACGGACGCGGCCACGGCTATCGCGCGTTCCACCTGGTCTCTGCCCGGTACGGCGACGGAAGCGACCTCGGTGCCGTCGAACGGGTGGAGAACCTCTAACGCCTGCTCGCCCTGCTCTGGGCGACCGGCGACCCAGCACGGCCGGGGTTGCGGTGTGAACGCGTCCATGGGGCCACGTTAAGCCCTCTTGGCCTGCAAGTACCTGATGAGTCCCACGTAGTAGGCCTCATGGCCCTCCGCGCGTTGGAGCACGAACGCCGGATGGTCGCGGATCGTCTGGATCATGTCCTCCAGACGGGCGATCACTTGATCGTCTTCGAGGACGCACCCGTACGCCTCGCAGAAGAGCCGGGTCCGGCGCTCGCGGTCGTCCGGCAGCGCCAGCACGAACTGGACGACCGCCCAGCTGACGTCCCACCAGCGCGGGCCGGGGTGCGCGCTGTCCCAGTCGAAGACACCCGTCGGACGTCCGTCGGTGAACACGATGTTGTACGGCGCGAAGTCGCCGTGCAGTACCACTTCCACCGGCTCCCGCGCGGGGTGCTGCCACCCGTCCCGCCGGTCGACGAGGCCGAGCGTCGAGTCGTGCAACCGCCGCAGCATCAGCGCGGACTCGACCAGCGCCGTGTCGTCCGATAGGGGCACGTGGCCAACGTCACCGGGCAGATAGCTCAGCAGCTCGTGCTCGCCGTCCAGCCCCAGCGGCACCGGCGCGATCCCCAGCGGTGCCAAGTGCCGCAACAGCTCGTGCACCCGCGGCGCCCACGGCCCCGCCGGTCTGCGCACCGCGTCACCCACCCTGAACACCTGGTTCAGCCCGCCACCGGTCAGCAGCTCCCCGTCCACGCATGACATCCTTGGCGTCGTGTCCGACACCAGCAACCGCCCTGTTCTCGTCGTCGACTTCGGTGCCCAGTACGCGCAGCTGATCGCCCGCCGCGTGCGCGAGGCCCAGGTCTACTCCGAGGTGGTCCCGCACACCGCCTCGGTCAGCGAGATCCTCGACAAGAACCCGCTGGCCATCGTTCTGTCCGGTGGCCCGTCGAGCGTTTATGAACAGGGCGCGCCCCAGGTCGACCCGAAGCTGTTCGAGACCGGCGTCCCGGTCTTCGGCATCTGCTACGGCTTCCAGGCGATGGCGCGCGCGCTCGGCGGCTCGGTCGAGCAGACCGGCACCCGCGAGTACGGCCGCACCGAGCTCGGCGTCACGGGCGAGGGCGGCGCGCTGCACGAGGAGCTGCCCGGCTCGCACCCCGTGTGGATGAGCCACGGCGACGCCGTCACGAAGGCACCCGAGGGCTTCACCGTCACCGCGACCAGCGAGGGCGCCCCGGTCGCCGCGTTCGAGGACCGCGAACGCCGCTTCGCCGGCGTCCAGTACCACCCCGAGGTGCACCACTCGCCGCACGGCCAGGAGGTCCTGCGCCGGTTCCTGCACGACATCGCGGGCCTGCGCCCGCAGTGGACCACGTCGTCGATCGTGGACGAGCAGGTCACCCGCATCCGCGAGCAGATCGGTGACGGCAAGGCGATCTGCGGCCTGTCCGGCGGCGTCGACTCCGCCGTGGCCGCCGCCCTGGTGCAGCGCGCCATCGGCGACCGCCTCACGTGCGTCTTCGTCGACCACGGCCTGCTGCGCTCCGGCGAACGGGCCCAGGTCGAGCGCGACTACGTGGCCGCCACGGGCATCAACCTGGTGACCGTCGACGCCCGCGAGCGCTTCCTCGGGGCGTTGGCCGGAGTCACCGACCCCGAGGAGAAGCGCAAGATCATCGGCCGCGAGTTCATCCGCGTCTTCGAGCAGGCCGAGCGCGACCTCAAGGCGGAGGGCGACTACCGCTTCCTCGTGCAGGGCACGCTCTACCCGGACGTCGTCGAGTCCGGCGGCGGCGCGGGCACCGCGAACATCAAGTCGCACCACAACGTCGGCGGCCTGCCGGACGACCTGCAGTTCGAGCTGGTCGAGCCCCTGCGCGCGCTCTTCAAGGACGAGGTCCGCCGCGTCGGCACCGAGCTCGGCCTGCCGGAGACCATCGTGCAGCGCCAGCCGTTCCCCGGCCCCGGCCTCGGCATTCGCATCATCGGCGAGGTCACCCAGGACCGCCTGGACACGCTGCGCCAGGCCGACGCCATCGCCCGCGAGGAGCTCACCCTCGCCGGCCTCGACCGGTCCATCTGGCAGTGCCCGGTAGTGCTGCTCGCGGACGTCCGCAGCGTCGGCGTCCAGGGCGACGGCCGCACGTACGGGCACCCGATCGTGCTGCGCCCCGTCTCGTCCGAGGACGCGATGACGGCGGACTGGACGCGCCTGCCGTACGAGGTGCTGGAGCGGATCTCGACCCGGATCACCAACGAGGTGGCGGAGGTCAACCGCGTGGTGCTGGACGTGACGTCGAAGCCGCCGGGCACCATCGAGTGGGAGTAGGAACGTGAGAAGAGCCCCGGTCGAGCGACCGGGGCCCTTCTCGTTTCAGAGTTGCTGGTGCTGCAGGAAGCTCGGGTCGACGGTGATCGGCCCGGTCAGACGCCAGGCGCCTCGCTCGAAGGTCAGGTCTCCGGTGACCGTGAACGGCAGCTTGCTCCGGTGGGCGAAGATCGCCCATTCGTAGTCCTGGCCGGCGAGGACCACGTGGATCTTCCTGGTCCGGCCGCGCACGTCGGCGCTCAGGACGATCGTCGTCTCTTCCTGGTCATCTCCGCTGGAGACCTCTCGGGTGAGCGATCGGACCTGGCCCACGACGGTTTCGGTGCGCGGCGGCTCCTCGTGCCGCACCAGGCGTTCTCGGACGCGCGGCAACCCGACGATCGCATCGCGGTTCACCACGATGCGCGAGGCGGGAACGGCCGGCCGCGGTTCGCTGGCGGCCCAGTCGAAGGACATGTCCAGCTCGCGCAACGAGTCCGAGTCGGTCAGATCTTCGAGCGACTCCACCAGACTGGCGCTGAGGCCGCGCTCGGCGGCACGTTCGACCGCGGACGGGTCCCAGTTCAACGACAGGTCCTTGGCCGCGTGCAAGCCGGTGGCCAGCGTTTCCATCACACGTCGCGGGAACGGGGTCGCACGGGTTCCGTCGTCGTGTTCGGGCAGCGGATCTCCGAGTCGCGTCACGACGGTGAACACGAAACTGCCGCGTTTCGTGTGTCCGAGGCGGATGTCCTCGTCGAGGAAGTCGGTCACCGTGCTGGACCGCCGTCCGCGGTGGGAGTGCGTCGGATCATCGGCCGAGGTCGCGGCCGCCTTCATCATCTTGAACAAGCCGTCCAGCGTCTTCTCGGCCTGCTTGAACGGCAGCGTTCCGTCGATCATGGTCTGGTCGAAGCGGACGTAGAACAGATCGGCACGGGTGGCGGTGATCCTCTCCGCCAGGCGCCCCGGGTCCCAGTCGTAGACGGTGGCGAGTGCGCGCAGGGTGTCCCTGAAGCGTTGGGCGAAGTCCACGAAGTCCGTGGCCAGGGGGAGCATGACGCGTGCCTCGTCGTGCAGCCGCCAGATCTGCCTGACCTCGGGGTCCTGCGCCTCGAGCTGCCAGTCGTTGGCGGCGAGGTACTGCTGGACGGCCAGCGGGGTGAGGCTGTCGGCGAGTTCGCGGTAATCGTCCAGTGATGGGCTGCTCACCACACACCTCCTTCGCCGACCCTCTGCATGATGCTCCGCAAGCTAGCTACATCGAAGAGGTTACTTCTCGGTAGATGGACCGTCTTGCTGTTCGCGTCGTCATCGATCTCACCCAGCAGCGTGGCGTGCTGCCAGTACATGCGGCTGCCGGTGAGGAGGTGCTGTTCGCACTGGTTCAGCAGCGGTTCATCGTCGCGGGGAATCACGAGCACCCCGAGAAACGCTTCGTTGTACCGCTTGCCGTGCGTGAGCTTGAGAAACGGGCCGCGCTCCATCTTCCACGAGAAGTACGTGTCCCTGAGCAGGTCGTGTTGAGTGGTGCACTTGAGCTGTAGTTCGAACTCCGGGCAGTAGTACGTCTCGTACTCCGTCGACGACGCGATGGTGATGTCGACGCCGTCGTAATCCGTTTCGTGCCACTTGATCGAGCAACCCGCCGCGGCAGCGATCATCCTGACGAACGCCAGGCTGAACTGCTCCTGGCGCGCTGTGATCGGCAACCCTCCGTCGAGCGGGGCCACCGGACCCTGGTCGTCAACGCTTCCGTCGGCCATGGGCTCCCTACTCGCAGCGGCGGACCGGCAGCACCCTAGGTGCCACGGAGAAGGGCACATGGGGGATCTGATCAACAGCCACCCGAAAGAGCGAAGGGCCCCGGTCGAGCGACCGGGGCCCTTCTTCTTTCACCGACGTCTGAGCGAGTTCGTCAGCAGCACCACGCCGACCACGATGGCCGTCCCCCCGAGTGCCCACCGGAAGTCCACCCAGAACGTCCCCCCGCTCAGCACGTAGGCCGCCATCAGCCCACCGCCGATCCCGAACACGAGCCCCAGCGGGTCGATCCGCCTGCGCATCACCGGCTGCTGGTCAGTCACGGAACACCCTCACGTTTCCGACGCTCGTATGAACGTCCAGGTCGATCTTCAAGCCACCCTCACCGTCGCTGCCGAGGTCCGTGCCGTCGACCCGGACGCTGCTGCCGTCGGCCTTCCTGCCGAGGCAGTCGAGCTCACCGATCGACGACGCCTCGCACTCGAACGTCACGTCGGCGTTCTGCGGCACCCGCACGACCAGCTCGCCGAGATCCGACTCGAGCGCGGTCTTCACCGAACCGGAGTCCGGCAGCTCGCGCAGGTCGAGCGTCACGCTGCCGACGCCGAGCTCGTAGCGGTCCTTCACGTCGGCGAGCGTCTTGGGCGTCGCCTCGACGTTGCCCAGGTTCGGCGGGCCGTCGAAGCCGACCGTCGTCAGGCCGAACCCGGCCACCGACAGCGGGATCAGCAGCCAGATCAGGGCCCGGCCGCCGCCGACGAACGAGCCGACCAGCAGACCCGCGGCCACCACCGCGAGGGCCAGGCCGACGACGTGCGGCACCGTGAACCACGGGACCCACGCACCGGCGATCGCGGACGCGGCGACGACGAGCAACGTCACGCCCAGGGTCACCGCACCCACCCGCGGCTTGCGCGGACGCGGGGCCGGCGGCTGCGGGCGAGGGGCCGGTTCCGGCAGGTCCCACGCGAACGGCGCGGCGCCCAGCGGGTCCCAGGCCGGCGCTCCCGGCACCGGGGGCGTCACCGGCGACGCGGGGGTCTCGGGGAGCGTGGCGGCCGGCGCCAGGTGGCCCCGGTTCTTCTGCAACAGGTAGATGCACGCCACCGACGCGGCGATCGTCACGACGACCTGGAAGCCGCCGCTGCCGAACGTGAACGCGAGCGCCGGGAACATCAGGACGCCCAGCAGCACGGTCTGCCCCTGGGACATGGAGCTGGAACCCTTGTTCACCAACGCTTCCAGCGGTGAGACGGCGTCGCCCTCCTCCGGCAGCAGCAACCAGCCCGCGAGGTACATCGGCAGGCCGACGCCGCCGGACAACGCCAGCGCGACGAACGCGATCCGCACGATCACCGGGTCGATCTGGTAGCGCAGGGCGATCCCGGTGGCGACGCCGCCGAGCTTGCGTCCTGCACGGGGCCGCACCGGACGGTGGGCCCAGAACTCTCTGAGCGTGTCCGCCACGCCCTGCAATGCCTTCTCAGTCCCGCTCACGACGACAAGGTTGCGCTGTCGGCCCCGCGACCACATCAGGGAACAGCCCTGAATAACGGAACCGGGGTCATCCCTGATGAACAACTCGCCGTGACGTGTGACGATCGTCCGGTGAGTGCACGGATTGAGCCGATGCGCCGTCGACGCACCGGCCGGGTGGTCGCGGGCGTCGCGAGCGGGCTGGCGGACCACCTCGGCGCGCCCGTCTTCTGGGTGCGCGCGGTGTTCGCCGTGTTCGCCGCGTTCAGCGGGGTCGGGATCATCGCCTACGCGTTGCTCTGGATGTTCGTCCCGCAGTCCGCGGTGGCGGAGCCGGAGACCGACAAGGACCGCAAGGAGTGGCAGCAGGCCATCGGCCTCGCCGCGCTCGGGCTCGGCGTCGCGGTCTTCACGGGCCTGCTCGGCAACGCGGCCAGCGGCTGGGTGACCGGCCCGATCGCCGTCGCGCTCGTCGGCGCCGCGGTCGTGTGGCGCGAGGCGGACGAGGCGCAACGCCGTCGCTGGAAGGACGGCGCGCTCGGGGCGGGGAAGAAGACGGGTGTGGTGCGGACGGCGTCGGGGGCGGCACTGGTCGCGGCGGGGGTCGCCGCGTTCCTGGTGTCGAACGACTCGATCCAGAACCTGCCGAGCGTCGCGCTGGCCGTCCTCGCCACGCTGATCGGTGTCGCGGTGCTCACCGTGCCGCTGTGGATGCGGCTGGTGCGGGACCTGGACGCGGAACGCCGGGCGCGCATCCGCACCGAGGAACGCGCCGAGATCGCCGCCCACCTGCACGACTCCGTGCTGCAAACGCTTGCCCTCATCCAGAAGCAGTCCGAGTCGCCGCGCGAGGTCAAGCGCCTGGCCCGCAGCCAGGAACGGGAGCTGCGCGGCTGGCTCTACGGCCGCGAGGTCGGGGACGGGGGCGACCAGCCGGCGACCCTCAGCGGCGCCATCGCGCAGTCGTGCGCGGAGGTGGAGGACGGCTTCGCCATCGCCGTGTCGCAGGTCGTGGTCGGGGACTGCGAGCTGGAGGACGGCATGTTCGCGTTGGTGCAGGCGTCGAGGGAGGCGATGGTCAACGCCGCCAAGCACGCCGGCGTGGCCGAGGTCAGCGTCTACGCGGAGATCGAGCCGGACAAGGTGACGGTCTTCGTGCGCGACCGGGGCAAGGGGTTCGACCCGGAGAGCGTGCCGGAGGACCGGCATGGCCTCGCGGGCAGCATCCGGGGGAGGATGGACCGGCACGGCGGACAGGTGCGACTGCGCACCGCACCCGGTGAGGGGACCGAGGTGCAGCTCGAGATGCCGAGGAAGACGGAGGCCAGGACGTGAGCGTGAGGGTGTTCCTGGTGGACGACCACGCGTTGTTCCGCGCGGGAGTGCGCGCGGAGCTCGACAACATCACCGACGAGGTGGACGTGGTCGGCGAGGCGGGCAGCGTCGGCGAGGCGGTCGCGGGGATCGCGCACCACAAGCCGGACGTGGTGCTGCTCGACGTGCACATGCCCGACGGCGGCGGTGCCGAGGTGCTGCGGCAGATCCGCACGAAGATCCCGGAGGTCACGTTCCTCGCCCTGTCGGTCTCCGACGCGGCCGAGGACGTCATCAACGTGATCCGCGCGGGTGCCCGCGGCTACGTGACCAAGACGATCTCCAGCCAGGAGCTGGTCAGGGCGGTCGTGCGGGTGTCGGAGGGCGACGCGGTGTTCTCGCCGCGGCTCGCCGGGTTCGTGCTGGACGCGTTCGCCGACCGGCCGGGCGCCGCGCCGATCAGCGACCCCGAGCTCGACCTGCTGACCCCGCGGGAACGCGACGTCCTGCGGCTGCTGGCCCGTGGCTACGCTTACAAGGAAATCGCGTCGGAGCTGTTCATCAGCGTGAAGACGGTGGAGACGCACGTGTCGAGCGTCCTGCGGAAGACCCAGCTCTCCAACCGGTACGAGCTCTCCCGCTGGGCCACGGATCGCAGACTGGTCTGAAGGGTCCTGGGGGGACTTTGATCGAGAAGATCGCCCGCGGTGCCACCGAGGTGCTGGCACCGTGGGTCTGGGTGGTGTTGCTCCCGTTCGCTGTCGCGGCCGCGACGGAAGATCTGTGGAGGACGGTGCTGTGGGGGCTCGTCGTCGCGTTGACGGCGTCGGTCATCCCCATGGCCGTGATCGTGCGCGGCGCTCGCAAGGGCCGGTGGGACGGCCACCACGTCACGAACCGCGAGGGCAGGCTCGTCCCGCTGGTCACGGCGGGCGCGTCGCTGGCCGCCGGCACCGTGATCATGGTGCTGGGCCACGCTCCGGGGAACGTGCTCGCGCTCGCGGGCAGCATGTTCGCGTCGCTGGTCGTCAGCATGGCGATCACGTTCGGGCTGAAGTGGAAGATCTCGCTGCACGCCGGGGTCGCGTGGGCCGCCGTGGTGACGCTGGCGGTCGTCTACGGGCCGTGGTGGCTCTTGCTCGCGTTGCCCGCCGCGCTCGTGACGTGGTCGCGGGTCGAGCTGGGTGACCACACGACCGGGCAGGTGCTCGGGGGCACGGCGATGGGCGTGGTCGTGGGTGGCGGCAGCTTCTGGCTGCTCAGCCTATTTCTTTGAGATTGGAGATTTTCATCGCGCCGTCGACCGCGGCGACCGACACCTCGACGACGATGTCGCGCTGCTTGCCGATGTCCGTGACGAGGGTGAGGTTCACGGTGACGACCCAGTCCGGTCCGTTCGAACGCACGGGGACCTGGGAGCGGGTGCACCGGACCGAGGCGTAGTTCTTCCAGCGCTTCACGAAGTCGGCCTTCGGCTCCCGCGCATCGGAGCGGAAGTCCTCCCAGGCCGTGTCGACGTCGGTGCTCGGCAACCGGGCGTAGTGGTCCTCCGTGAACACGAGCGCCTCGTCCGCCGTGAAGTACTGGACCTGGGACCCACCGGGGAACTGGGACTCGTTGACCGGGTTCCCCGAGCCGTGGGTACCGCTCCAGTACGCGGCCGCAGCGCCACCGCCGACCGCCAGCACCCCGATGACCGAGAGGATCACCAGGATCCGGGTGTTCGGCCGCCGGGGCCCGCGCGGTCCGGGGATCGCGAGCGGTTGCGACGGCTGGGGTCCTTCGGCCAGCAGGTGAGCGGCCTCCTGCGCGGTCGGCCGGTCCTTCGGGTCGTTCGAGAGCAGGTGCGTGAGCAACGGCGTGAGCTCGCCCGCGTTCTTCGGGTCGCGGAGCTGACCGCTGGCGGCCCGGTAGAGGAGGCCGAAGCTGTTGTCGCTGGGCCCGTAGATCGACTCGCCCTCGATGGCGGAGTAGATGGTGGCGCCGAGGGAGAACACGTCGGACGCCGCGTCGGGGTGGTCGCCGCGCGCCACCTCGGGAGCGAGGTAGGCGGGGGTTCCCGCGATCATGCCGGTCTCGGTCATCGTCCCGTCGCCAGCGGCCTTGGAGATGCCGAAGTCGGTGATCTTGACGGTGCCGTCGTGGCCGATCAGGACGTTGCCGGGCTTGATGTCGCGGTGCACGAGGCCCGCGTTGTGCGCCGCTGCCAGCGCCGAGGCGACCTTGGCGCCGATGCTCGCCGCGTGAGCCGGCTTGAGGGGGCCCCTCTGGGCGATGAGCGCCGAGAGGCTGAGTGACGGCAGGTACTCCATGACGATCCACGGCTCTTCGTGGTCGCTGCCCACGACGTCGAACACCGCGATCGCGTTCGGGTGGTGCAACCTCGCGGCGTTGCGCGCCTCCCGCATCGCCCGCTGGTGGTCGCCGGTGATGAGCTGCTTGACCGCGACCTCGCGCGCCAGCACCTGGTCGTGTGCCCGCCAGACCACCCCCATCGCTCCGCTGCCGATGCGCTCCAGCAGCGTGTAGCGATTCCCGATGGTCGTCACACCACGAGACTAATCAATCGCGGAGAAGTACATCCCGGGTTCTCCGCAGGAGGGTGGCGCAGATCGCTCCCGCTCGGCTCACCGGTGGGGACTGGTGTGCTGAACCCGCTGGTGGTGGTGCATGTCCTCGTCGTTGCCCCCGACGTGGACACCGCGTCTCAGGTGGTCGCCGGTGACGAGCTGCCGCGCACCTCGTCCCGCGCCCGTCGGGCCACCCGAGGACCTAGTCGATCGTCGAGACCAGCTTCTGCAGTTCCCGGTCGAAGTCGATCCACAGGTCCTCCTCGCCCGGCTGCACGACGTCGTAGGAGGCGTCCAGGAACTCCGCCACGTCCTCGGCGACCGCGCTGAGGATGGCGAACCCGGTCGGCGCGTTCAGCTCGACCAGGACGCGCTCCGGGTCGTCGGACGCGGGGCGGACCAGGATGTCGCCCTCACCGGACGGCGTCAGCAGGCCGTCGGCCAGCAGGTCGCGGGCGAACATCCACTCGACGCGGCCGGAGCCCGTGAAGAAGACGACGGCGACCGCGTACGGGTCCTCCGGGTCGTAGACGAGCTCCGCCTCGACCGGTGCGGGCGCCGCGCCGGGGGCCAGCAGGTGAAAAGTCGTTCGCTTGCTGACCTTCAGGTTCTCGTTGCTCATGTCGATGTCCTTCCCAGGCCGGTCTCCATGTCCGCTCACAAAGAGGAGACGGCCAACCGGCCCGGTAAGGACGCGATTCGACGCGGAACCATCCTTCTGGGGGAGACCTGCGTCTCACCCCTCAGCGTTTGACCAGGTCGCGCGTCTCGTTTGGTGAGACGTCCTGACCAGCCGCGACGGGCTGCCGGCGGGTCAGCGCGACGCCCAGCAGGACCACGGCCATGCCGATGACGACCCTCGCGTTGAGTTGCTCCCCGAGGAAGATCGCTCCGAGGAGTACCGAGACCACGGGCAAGAGGTAACCGACCGTAGTCGCCGTGGTGGCGCCCTCGTCCGCGATGACGCGGTAGTTGAGGATGAACGCGACGCCGGTGCCGAACACGCCCAGGACGATCACGGCGACGACGCCGACCCAGTGCAGGTGCAGCGGCTGCAGGCCGCCGAACGGCGTGGCGAGGAGCAGCATCCCCATCGCGGTGGTCAGCTGCATGGCGGCGAGCTGGGTGGAGGTCGCACCGGTGTTGACCAGGTGACGGCCGGCGTAGGAGTAGCCGACGGCGTAGCTCGCGGCGCCGATGAGGCACAGCACGGCGCCCCAGCTCGCGATGCTGTTGGCCGCCTGCCACGGCGCGAAGATCAGCAGCACGCCCGCGAAGCCGAGCCCGAGGCCGAGCATCCTGACCAGGTTGCTGATCCTCTCCGTGCCCAGCAGCAGGCCGATGGCCAGGGCGAACAGCGGGGTCGTCGAGTTGAGCACCCCGGAGACGCCCGAGTCGACCGTCTGGCCGCCGAACGCGAAGAGCGTGAACGGGATCGCGCTGCCGAACAGCGCGACGAACAGCATGTGGCCCCAGATCCGGCGGTCGCGCGGCAGCGTCATCTTCGCCAGGGCGAGCACGACGACCAGCACGATCGCGCCGAAGAACGTGCGCACGAGCGAGATCTGCAGGGGAGCGAGGCTCCCGAGCGCGAGCTTCATCCAGAGGAAGCTGGATCCCCACAACAGGGCGAGGACGCCCATCCTGATCAAGGTTCCGCGTTGGTTCACGTGTTCACCATGCGCCCAGCAACACGTGAATACAATTTAATTGTTGTGCAGAACCTTTAAGCAGCGCTGTAAGGTCGAGGCATGCTGGACGTGCGACGCATGCAGGTGCTCCGGGCCGTCGTGAGCACCGGGTCCATCACCGCGGCCGCGACGAACCTCGGTTACACCCCGTCGGCGGTGTCGCAGCAGGTCGCGGGCCTGGAGAAGCAGGCAGGGCTGCCGTTGCTGGAACGGGTCGGCCGGGGCATCAGGCCCACCGCGGCCGGTCGTCTGCTCACCGAGCACGCCGCCCGCCTCGCCGAGCAGCTCGCCGAGGCCGAGAGCGCCCTGACGGCGTTGCGCAACGGCTGTGCGGGCACCCTGCGCGTCCGCTACTTCGCCACGGCGGGAGCGGCTCTCGTGCCACCCGCGGTGGCCACGTTCCGGGCCGAGCGGTCGGGCGTCGAGCTCGACCTGAAGCTGACCGAGCCGTACGACCCGTTCGAGGAGCTCGCCGCGGGCCGCGCGGACGTCGCGATCACCGTCCTGGAGGCCGACGCCCCTGCTCCCGAAGGCATGGTCGCGCGGCTCCTGCTCGCCGACCCGTTCTACGCCGTGCTGCCGCGTGGCCACGCGTTGGCCCGCAAGCGCGTGCTCGACCTGGGAGAGCTGGCCGACGAGCCGTGGATCAACGCGGACTGCGGTGCCTCCGGACCGTGCGCGGACCTCGTGAAGAACGCCTGCGCGGGTGCCGGGTTCTCGCCGAAGGTCGCGGTGGAGAGCGACGACTACGCGACCGCGCAAGGGTTCGTGGCCGCCGGGCTCGGCGTCACCGTCATCCCGCGGCTCGGGCTGGGCTACGCGCACCCCGGTGTCGTCCTGCGCAAGGTCCGCAATCCCGAACCGGTGCGGCACATCCACGTCGTCTACCGCGAGGACGCCTCGTGGAACCCCGCCGTGCTCTCGCTGGCGGAGGCGCTGGAGAAGGCCGCGCGGGCCAGCTGACCCGCGCGTTCCCTCAGTAACCCTGAGCGGCGCCGAGCGACTTGTCGCTGCTCAGCAGCAGGTTGGGGCTCGCCCACTGGAACGAGATGCCGCGCCGTTCCGTGGTCTTGCCGCCGCCCTTCTTCGTGTACTCGACGTCGACTTCCCAGTAGAAGCCCGACACCTCGGTCGCCTTGAGGATCTTGGCTTCCTTCATGCCGTTCCAGAAGGTGTCGAACCCGCTCTTGCCGCCGGGGTAGGAGCCCTGGAAGCTCCCGTTGCCCATCGCCCAGGCGTCGTCCGGCGAGCCGGGAGCGGTGCCGAAGTAGTCCTTCAGGAAGTCCTGCATGTCGGACGGCTGCGGCTGCGTGGTCCACTGGCCGGCCTTGCCCGACGACTTGGGCGGCGTCGACTGCTTGGTGTTGTTGCCGCCCTGCGTCTGCTGGACCGAGGTGTTCGAACCGGCGTTGTTGTTCGTGTTGTCGTCGTCGCCACCGCTCGAGATCATGCTCGCGAACATGATGCCGATCACCGCCGCCGCCACGATGGCGAGCGCGGTGTAGACGGTGGACTTCTTGTTCTTCACCGACGACGCGAGCGACGAGGCGGGCCTCGGGCGCTGCGAGTACTGGGGCGCCGCGGCCGGGCGGCGGTTCTGCGGCGCCGGCTGGTGCTGCTGCTGGCTCGGCACGGCCCGCGGAGGCGTGTGGAGGTCCACGCGCGTCGCGTTGGGCGGCGGCGGGGTCTGCTGGGGTGGCAGGGCCCTGGTGGCGGCCTGCTGCGGCTGCGGCTGCTGCACCGGGGCGCCGCGCCACGACGGCGGGTGCGTCGGGGCGACCACGGCCGGCGTGAAGGCGGGAGCGGCCTGGCCGTTCGCGACGGCGGCGAGCGCGTCGCGGGCCTCGGCCATCGTCGGGCGGTCTTCCGGCTCGGCGCGCAGCAGGCGCATCAGCAGCGCGGTCAGCGGACCGGCGTTGCGCGGCGGGTTGACCTTGCCGGACGCGACCTTGTGCAGCAGCGCGATGGTGTTCTCGCTCAGGCCGAACGGCGGCTCGCCCTCGATCGCCGCGTACAGCGTGGAGCCGAGGGAGAACACGTCGGACGGCGAGCCGGGGTCGTAGCCCTTGGCGACCTCGGGCGCGAGGTAGGCGGGGGTGCCGGCGAGCATGCCCGTCGCGGTGACCGTGACGTCACCGGTCGCCCGCGAGATGCCGAAGTCGGTGATCTTGACCGTGCCGTCGTCGCCGAGCAGCACGTTGCCGGGCTTGATGTCGCGGTGCACGATGCCGGCGTTGTGCGCGGCGGCCAGTGCCGAGGCGACCTGCATGCCGATCGACGCCACGTCGCGCGGCGGAAGGGTGCCGCGCTCGGACAGCACGCCCGAGAGGCTCTTCGACGGCAGGTACTCCATCACGAGCCACGGCTGGCCGTCGTCCTCGGCCACGTCGTAGACCGCCACCGCGTGCGGGTGCTGCAGGCGCGCGGCGATGCGGCCCTCGCGCATGGCGCGTCTCTTGGCTTCGTCGGTGTCGGCTTCGGCGAGTCCGGGCTGCAAGAGCAGCTGCTTGACCGCGACGGTGCGGTGCAGACGTTCGTCGTGCGCTGTCCAGACGACGCCCATGGCGCCACTACCGATTCTCTGGCTCAATCGGTAGCGACCAGCGACCAGGCGGCCATCGTCGGTCACAGTTGCTCCCCGCTGTGCGGTCACTTGCTCTCTGTTCAACGGCTCATCACACCTCTGGGTTCAGATCACCCAACAGTGCGGGTACCCACCATACGAGACTTCGACGGAGTAATGACGCTTAACCCTGAGCCGGTGGCGGCGGTCCGCTTGAACTCACCGGCGGCTTCGTTGTGGTCGTCGTCGTTGTAGTCGTGGTCGTAGTCGTCGTAGTAGTAGTCGTGGTGGTCGTAGTGGTTGTGGTGGTCGTAGTGCTAGACGTCGTTTCGCGCGTCGTCGTTGCCTCGGCCGTGGTGGTGGTCACCTCGGGCTGCGAGACCTGGGAGGTCGTCGGCACCACCGACGACGAGCTCGGCGGCGGCGCGGACGGCGTCTCGTTCTCCTTGTTGAAGACGCCCAGCGCGACCATCAGGCCACCGATGACCAGCAACAACGCCAGCACCACCGCGGCGATCACCAACGGCCGGTTGTCCGGCTGCTGGGTGCGCGCGGGTGCCATCGGGGGCGCCGTCCGCGGCGGTGACGTGCGCACCGCGGCCGCCGCCGGACGGACCACGCGGGTCCGCTCGGGCTCCACGAACGTCGTGGGGTCGGGCCCCGCGGGCACCGGCAGGCCGCTGAACGACGGCGACCGGCCGTGCGCGACGGCGTTGAGGACGTCCCGCGCCTGCGACATCGTCGGCCGGTCGTCCGGCTCGAAGTTGAGCAGGTACAGCAGCGTGTCGGCGAGCGGGTGGTCGATGGTCGGCGGGTTGATCCGCCCGGCCGCGACCGCGTGCAGCACACCCAGGGTGTTCTCGCTCACTCCGTAGGGCGGCTCGCCCTCCATCGCGGCGAACAGCGTCGAGCCGAGCGAGTAGACGTCCGAGGCCGGCGTCGGGTCCTGGCCGCGCGCGATCTCCGGCGCGAGGTACGCGGGCGTGCCGGCGATCAGGCCGGTCTTGGTGACCGTGATGTCGTCGGAGGCCCGCGAGATGCCGAAGTCGGTGATCTTGACGATGCCGTTGTCGGCGATCAGCACGTTGCCGGGCTTCACGTCGCGGTGCACGATGCCCGCCGCATGCGCCGCGGCCAGCGCCGCCGCGCACTGGGCGCCGATGTGCGCGACCTCGACCGGGTCCATCGGCCCGCCCTCGGCCAGCGCGTCGGCGAGGCTGTAGGACGGCAGGTACTCCATCACCAGGCACGGCACGCCGTCTTCCTCGACGACGTCGTACACGGCGATGGCGTTCGGGTGGTGCAGCTTGGCGGCGATGCGGCCCTCGCGCATGGCGCGCTGAATGGCCTCGTCCTGTTCGGCCTCGTCGAGGCCGGGCGCGAGCAGCAGCTGCTTGATCGCGACCTCACGGCCGAGGCGCTCGTCGTGCGCGCGCCAGACGATGCCCATCGCTCCTGAGCCGATGCGGTCGAGGAAGCGGTAGCGGTCCGCGATCAGGCGGCCGTCCGAGGTGTCGGACGTCGTCACAGGACCACCCCGGCCTCACACGACAGCGTGACTGCGGCTTCGGCAGCAGGTCCCACGCTCGTGCTCCTCGTGCGGTAGTCAGCGGTCGTCCGGAATCGCCCGCACAGGGTACCTGTCGAGGGCCACCGCTGAGCTACCCGTCGTACGTCAGTTCACAGGGGTGAAGAAGTCGAACCCGCCGACGACGTCGCCGACGGTGCTGCCGACGGTGTTGAGGACCGGGTCGAGGAGGCCCAGGTCCACGCTCACGTCGACCGGGTTGGTCTGCGTGGGGAGCGGGTTCGAGGTGGAGGGCGTGCTGCTGCTCGGCGGGGTGGCCGCGTTCGACGTGGACGTCGAGGTCGGCGGAGCAGGCGTGTCGGTCGACGGCGGCGTGGACGGCTGGCTCGTCTCCGTCGACGTGGTCGGCGTGCTCGCGGCCGGCGGCGTCTCGGAGGTCTGCGTCTGCGTCGGCTGCTGGGTCTGCGTCTGCTTGGGCTGCGGCGCCTGGGTCTGGACGTACGGCGCGACGCGCGTGGTCGGGTTCGCCGACGACGTCTCCGTCTCCTGCGTCTCCGTCGCGTCGGCCTGCTGCGTCTTGTTCGACGGCAGCTTCACGACACCGCCCTCGGTGCCGGCGCTCGCGGCACGGGCCTGGGCGCGCTCGTCGAACCGCACCTCGGCGAGCGGGCGCTCGTCCGGCGAGGACAGCAGCGAGGAGGCGGCGAACGCCATCGACCCGCACAGGACCACGCCACCGCTGGCCGCGACGGCCAGCTTGCCCACGGTGAACCCGCCGCGCTGCGTGTCGTCGGCCCTGCCCTCGCGGCGCAGCAGCTCGGTGATGTGCAGCTCCCGCATGGGCTGCTTCTTCACCTTGCCGCCCGGCGCCTTGACGGGCTTGAACTTGACCGTCGGCTCGAACGCCTCGGGGGTGATGTCGTCGGTGATCACCGGGATCTCCACGGTTTCCGCCTCGCGGCGGGCGATCAGCTCGGCGACGGACAGCTGCCCGGTCGACTCCGCCGACCCGGTCAACCGCCGACGATGGTCCTCAATCGACACCGCTCGTTCACCCTTCCAAGTTCGCGTATGCGCACTGGCGGGAACATGGATACCGAATCGTGACCCGAGATGTAACCCCTTCGGGGGAATTTTCACGTCCGAAACCGGGTTTTCGCGACGAGCGGTCACCGTTCGACTGCGAACGGCGATTCGCGGGGGTGCGACCGTTCAGCCGGGCCTAACTCCGCTGCGCCGAGAGGACCTCGGTGCCGATGATCCGCGGCTGGGTCGTGTCGGTGAGCCGGAAGAGCTGCTCGACGCGCAGCCAGCTGCCGTCGAGCTCCTGCATCGAGACGACCGCGAGCACCGAGCCGTCCGGCCGGACCGAGGTCTGGTCGACGTTCACCGTCTTGATCATTCCCCAGGCGTCGGCGAACTCCTCCGGGTTCGCACCGACCAGCTCCGGCGACAGCAGCTTGGCCGCCGAGCCGGGCTTCGTCGTGAGCAGCTCGTAGAACCGCTTGACCACGTCGACCTGCGGTTGCGGGCCCACCGACACCTCCGGCGTGGCCGGTTCCGCGGTCTGCTGCAGCAGGAGGGTCGACGGCTCCGGCATCGGCGCGGCGTGCGTCCTCGGCAGCGGCGGGCGCTCGTTCGGCAGCTGGGCGGACAGCACGTCCGGCCGCAGCGCGCTCGACCCGGACAGCGCGACGGGCCGCTCGGAGTAGGGGACGCCGGAGTTCGCTGGGCGCTGGCTCGCGAGGACCGCGGCGCCCGCGATGGACCCGACGAGCACGGCCGCGCCGGTCAGCAGGCCCACGGCCTTGGCGAGGCGGGTGCTCTTCGCGCGACGGCGGCGGCCGGGGACCACGGGGATGACGGCCGTCGTGGCGGTCATGTTCTCGGTCGGGCCGAGCAGTGAGGTGACCAGGGCGTCGGTCGCGGCCTCGTCGTGGGACGGGATGCGGATCGGCTGTTGCTTGATCAGCTCAGCCACGCTGATCGACCCGGTGCGGGTGTGCCGCCGGCCGGTCGTCGCGGGACGCTGCACTGGTCTCGCCCTCCGTACTGTCCGTGGTCATCTGAAGACGTACCGTGGTCTTGCCCGACGATGCCAGTCCCTGGGCGGAGTTCATCCGTTCGTGGCGGTCAACGGTGCTCTGGAATCGCTCAAAGGTCCTACCTACTACGTTCGGTAGCTCCGGCCGTGACCTTGAGCCGCGTCAGCCACCGGGCTTCAACCGTTCACCGTTGATCAGCGGCAGGTCGCCGAGCGTGAAGCTGAGCTCGCGCTTCTCCGTGCTGACCGAGCCGTCCTTCTTCGTCACCTGGAGCAGGCTGACGGTGAGGCCCTTGCTCGGGTCGACGGCGATCTCCTTCACCTCGATCAGCGAGATGTCCGCGAGCCTGCCCTCCAGCAACGCGTCGGCGTTCACGCGCACGGTGTCCGTGGTGAGGGCGAGCGCGGTGTCGGCGTTCGTCGCCATCTCGCGGTAGAAGTCCTCGGTCTTCTGGGCGATCTGGGTGCCGTCGACGACGGGGGCCTGCGTGACCGGGACGGTCGTGATGACGGGCGGCGCGCTGCCGGACGGCTTCGCGCCCGTCGTGGAGGCGGGGCCGCTGGTGCCGGGTGCCCTGCTCGGGCCGGTGCCCGGCACCGGGGCGCCCTGGCCGGTCCTCGCGGCCGAGGGGCGCGTGCCGGTGGCCGACGGGGTGGCGGTGGCGCCCGTGGGCAGTTGCGAGATCAGCGGCACGTCCGACGGGTAGCCGGGCAGGCCGACCGGGTCGGCGTCGGTGTTGCTGCCCACCAGCTTGGCCGCGGCGACGCTCAGGCCGACCAGCACGAGCACCGACGAGACGACGGCGAACCAGGCCGCGCGCTTCCAGGTGCGCGGCGGCGTGACCGACGCGGGCACCATGCCGATGTTGAACTTCCGCAGCCCGTCGGTGTCCTGCAGCGGGTCGATCTCGCGGCCGCGGGGCAGCGGGATCCGGTCACCCCCGGCGCCGTGCCGCGCGTCGGGCCGTGGTTCGTGCGGCCATGGTTCATGTGGCCGTGGTTCATGCGACAGCGCGGCACCGTCGGCGAGACGATGTTTGCCCGGCAGTTCGTCCATCCCGACACCCCTCTGCGACGCAACCAGAGTAGGTCCGTCCGGAGGTACCGAACTCACCAAATGGGGGTGTTCGGGACGAGTGACACTCGATCGTGTGGATTCAGTAGCGGGGCGGAAGTTGCGCTTGACCGCTGTTCAGCTGCTTGCGCGTCTTCTGCACGCCGTTGAGCGCGGCCAGACCGCTGCCACCGGCGATGAGCACGCCGATCACGTCGGCGGGCACGCTGTCGCCGCCCGTGATCAGCAGACCGATCACGGCACCGGCGGTCGTGATGATCGCGGTCTTCCAGCGGTTGCGGACGAACTGCGAGACGGGCGCTCCGGAGATGCCCTTCTTGTTCGCGGCCGAACCGAGCAAGCCGAGGTAAGCGTCGTGCGCCAAGGCGGCGAGCAGGCCGGCGATGGCGATCAGTGCAGCGATGAGGCCCATGCCTCCAGTGTGCCTGCGGATTTTTCCGGTGGACCATCCGTGATCGCCCTGATATCCGATTCGGGTGGACATGTTCTGGCACGACGACTGCCTCGAGCACGACGCCGGCGAGGGTCTGTGGGAGCTGCCGGGCTCCTGGCCGTGGCTCGACGTCGCCGAACCGCACCCGGAGAACGCCGCGCGCCTGCGCACGTTCCGGCACGCGCTGACGCACGGACCGGTCGCTCCTCACCTGAGGTGGCACGAGGGGCGGCATGCGTCCGTTGACGAACTTCTGCTCGTGCACACGGCGGGGTACCTCGACTCGTTGCGCGTATCGGAGCGTGTGGCGCTGGAGGTGAACACGGTCGTAGGGCCGGAGACGTGGCGTGCGGCGTGCGCGGCGGCGGGAACGGCGTTGGCCGCGTTGGAGTCCGGTTCGCCACTGGCCTACGCGCTCGTGCGTCCGCCGGGTCACCACGCGCAGCCCGACATGGCCGACGGCTACTGCTTCGTCAACAACGCGGCGTTGGTGGCGGAAACCGCGCGGCGGCAAGGGAAACGGGTCGCCGTTCTGGACTGGGACGTGCACCACGGCAACGGCACGCAGGAGGTCTTCTACGACCGTCCGGACGTGTTGACGATCTCGGTGCACATGCGGCACGGCGCTTGGGGCACGAACCACCCGCAGACGGGCGCACCGTCGGAGGTGGGTGCCAATGGGCGGAACGTGAACATCGAGCTATCACTCGGTGCGGGCGACACGGCGTACATGCGCGCGCTCGACGAGATCGCGTTCCCACTACTACGTGACTTCGCGCCAGATCTACTGGTGTGCGCGTCCGGGTTCGACGGGTCGGCGTTCGACCCCAACGGCCGCCACAACCTCACGGCGGCCGGGTACCGCGAGATCGGCCGCCGGGTCGCGTCGTTCGGAACGCGCGTGGTGCTCACCCAGGAGGGCGGATACCTGCGCGGGTACTCGGCGCTGTGCCTGCACGCACTGGTCGAGGGCCTGCTGCGGCTGCCGGAACCGTTGCTCGAGGACCCGCTGGCCTACGTGCCGGACGACGTCCAGCTCGTCGACGCGGACCTCGAGCGCGTTCGCCGGGCGGTGGAGCCTTTTTGGCCCGGCGTGCTGTGACGCCGGGCCGGGTGAGTCCTACCTGCCGAGCGGGCCGCGGCCCATCTTGAGCAGCGTCAGCGCGAGGTCCTTGCCCTCGGGACCGAGCGGCTTGTAGCGGTTGAGGACGTCGATCTCGCGGTTGTGCACGATCTTGGTGCCGCCGGCGGCCATCCGCGCGGCGCCGATGATCTTGGAGACCTCGATGCGGCGTTGCACGAGGCGCAGAATCTCGGCGTCCAGGTGGTCGATCTCCTGGCGCAGCTCGTTGATGTCCGGCTCGGTGGTGGTGTCCATCGGTGATGACCTCTCGACTCTTCGAGCCCTGGCCCGGAAGCAGCGAAGCCCCGGTGTCCGAGGACTCCGGGGCTTCGTGGTGGCTTTGAAAGCGCTAGACGACCACGGGAGCCGGAGTCCGGATCCCGTAGAAAAACTCGAAGAACGTCGCGCGCACGAAGTCAGTGTTGCACAACCACCGCGTCCGCTGCCAAGTCCCACGCGGGGTGAGCCCACCGGTTGGGACGTCCCGACCGGCCTCCGCTCGAACACGTGGTCGGGTCGTCGCCGGATTGTCGGTGCCGCCCGGTACCGTGGATGGACGATGAGCGCCTTGTTCGACTTGCCCTCAAGTCCCCCCGTTTCCCGCGCGGGCCACCTGCTCGACGACCTGAACCCCGCGCAGCGCCGTGCCGTGGAGCACTCCGGCTCGCCCCTGCTCGTGGTGGCGGGCGCCGGCTCCGGCAAGACGCGCGTCCTCACCAGGCGGATCGCCTACCTGCTCGCGGCGAGGGACGTGCACCCCGGCGAGATCATGGCCATCACGTTCACGAACAAGGCCGCCGCGGAGATGAAGGAGCGCGTCGCCGACATGGTGGGCGCTCGCGCCCGCTCGATGTGGGTGTCGACGTTCCACTCGATGTGCGTCCGCGTCATGCGCCGCGAGGCCAAGACCCTGGGCATGTCGTCGAACTTCTCGATCTACGACAGCGACGACACGCGCCGCCTCATCACGCTCGTCGCGAGGGACCTCGACCTCGACCCGAAGAAGTACGCGGCCCGCACCCTGGCCGTGCACATCTCGAACCTCAAGAACGAGCTCGTCGACCCCGAGACCGCGACCGCCCAGGCCACGAACGACCTGGAACGCCGCGTCGCCGAGGTCTACACGGTCTACCAGCGGCGCCTGGGCGAGTCGAACTCGCTCGACTTCGACGACCTGATCATGCGGACCGTCGAGCTCCTGCAGACCTTCCCGGACGTGGCGGAGCACTACCGCCGCCGCTTCCGGCACGTCCTGGTCGACGAGTACCAGGACACCAACCACGCGCAGTACACCCTGGTGCGCGAGCTCGTCGGCAAGGCGGGCGGCGAGATCCCGCCGGCGGAGCTGTGCGTGGTGGGCGACGCCGACCAGTCGATCTACGCCTTCCGCGGCGCCACGATCCGCAACATCGTGGAGTTCGAGCGGGACTACCCGGACGCCACCACGATTCTGCTGGAGCAGAACTACCGCTCCACGCAGAACATCCTGACGGCGGCCAACGCGGTCATCTCCCGCAACCCCAACCGCCGCGACAAGACCCTGTGGTCCGACCTCGGCGAGGGCGAGAAGATCGTCGGCTACGTCGCCGACAACGAGCACGACGAGGCCGCGTTCGTCGCGAACGAGATCGACCGCCTGGTCGACGGCGGTGAGGTCAACAACTCCGAGATCGCCGTCTTCTACCGCACCAACAACCAGTCGCGGGTCTTCGAGGAGATCTTCATCCGCCTCGGCCTCCCTTACCGAGTAGTCGGCGGCGTCCGCTTCTACGAGCGCCGCGAGGTCCGCGACGCCCTGGCCTACCTCCGCACCCTGGCCAACCCGGACGACACGGTCTCCCTGCGCCGAATCCTGAACGTCCCCAAGCGGGGCATCGGCGACCGCGCGGAAGCCTGCGTCAGCGCCTACGCCGAACGCGAACGCATCAGCTTCGCCGCGGCCCTGCGCGACCTCGACCGCGTCCCGATGCTGAACCCGCGCTCCCGCAACGCCTTGGCGGGCTTCGTGGAGATGATGGACGAGCTCGGCGAGATGGTCGCCCGCGAGGACGACGTCGCCGACATCCTCGAAGCGGTCCTCGAGAAGACCGGCTACCGAGCCGAGCTCGAAGCCAGCGAGGACCCCCAGGACCACACGAGGATCGAGAACCTCAACGAACTGGTGACGGTCGCCCGCGAGTTCACCGAACTGGAGCTCCCGGAAGGCGCAGAACCGGTCCCCTCCCTCCCGGCCTTCCTGGAACGCGTCTCCCTGGTCGCCGACGCCGACTCGATCCCGGACGCCGAGTCCGACGGCGTGGTCACCCTGATGACCATCCACACCGCCAAGGGCCTCGAATACCCCGTCGTCTTCAGCACGGGCTGGGAAGACGGCGTCTTCCCGCACATGCGAGCCCTCGGCGACCCGGCAGAGCTGGCAGAAGAACGCCGCCTGGCCTACGTGGGCATCACCAGGGCCCAACGCCGCCTCTACCTCTCCAGGGCCCTGGTCCGCTCGGCCTGGGGCCAGCCCTCAGCCAACCCGGCCTCCCGCTTCCTGGGCGAGATCCCAGAAGACCTGCTCGACTGGCGCAGGGTGGAACCCTCCCGCTCAGCCCCCGCAGCGGCCACGACCTGGGGCCGCTCAGCCTCGGGCGGCATAGCCTCCAGGGGCCTGAGCCGCCCGGCCCCCGGCAAGCCGGGCTGGAAGGACGCCCCGGCCATGAAGCTGGAAGTGGGCGACCGCGTGACCCACGACAAGTACGGCCTGGGCCGAGTGGTGGCGGTGGACGGCGCGGGCCTGAGGGCCACGGCAACGATCGACTTCGGCGGCTCCGGCACAGTCCGCCTGATGCTGATCGGCAGCGTCCCGATGACCAAGATCTGACAGACCCGACACCAGCCACCAAGCAGGCAACGCCGAAGGCGAGCCGAGGCGACGGCGAAGCCGAGCTGCCTGAAACGAAGGTTCCGGTGGGGTCCCGTCACGAGTCGTGCCGAGCTCTCGCTGCAACGAGGTAGGGGTGTCAAATCGCCACGCTTTTCGGCGATTTGACACCCCTACCTCGTTGTGGCCAGCTCCTGGCTCGACTCGTGACGGGACCCCACCCGAACCGCACCCCCAACGCAACAGCAAGCCGCCCAACTCAACAGGCGTGCCATCAACCCGCTGACGGCGCCGGCCCCCCGATCAGATTGGCGGGGGTTCGGGGGCAGAGCCCCTGAGGGGAAGCACGCAACAGCACCACCCGCACGCAACAGGGGAAGCACGCAACAGCAACACGGGAACACCAACACGGGGAACGGACAACAAACGTGCACCCGCCACCCGAACAAGACGACTTACGAAACCGCCGCGACCCGCCAAACAAGACTCCGGCCCCACCAGGACACCCCACCTGAGCAGCCCTTTCACCCAAAAGGACGAACTCAGAAAAATCTCCGAAAATCGGCGCAACGATCAGCCGATCCGTACGTCTATGTGGGTGTCGCAAGCAGCACAGCCAACGACCGTTCGGGCGGCCGGAGGCAGGGGACAGCAGCGGGCGACCAAGGGGAGCGAAGGGACGGCGGGGGCCAAAACTTCGCGGCGAAGTGCGGCCGGACCGAACGGGAGAGCGGTCCGGCCGCACAACCACCACCAACACCGGTGAAACCACAGCCGAATCGGCGAACACACAGCTCACAGGCTCGTCTGCCCGCTCATCCGCCCAGCGAAGCGCAGGCCACCACCCCAGAGCGACGAAAATTGTCAGACCCCCCGAGCACAATCATCCGCATGAGGTCGTCAACCCGGCGGGAGAGCTCGAGATGGATCACGTGCTGGCAAACCTGCTCCACGAACGCGTGTTCGCAATCCTCAACCAGCTGGAATCCCCGGAGACCCACCGGCTCACCGCGGCCTGGCGCACCCTGCTACGCCATCACGAGCAGTCCGAGAGCGGGACCTGCAAGGCGTGCGGGCCGAGATGGCGCAAGCACATGTGCTCGGTCTGGCGAGTGGCGGCAACCCACTTCCTCCACCACGACCGCCCGCGAGAGCCACGCCCAGGGTGACCAGAGGCCCGCTGGAACGCCGAGCCGAAGACCTGGGGATCCCGATGGGCCCGCCGGAACGTCAGGTCGCCCACCCATAGGCCCGGCGGAGAACCACTCCAGGCGACCCGGTAACGGATCCAGCCTGGATCCCGACTCAACTTCCGCTGGACCCGCGCGGAATAACCGGAAACCACCCGCAGTTGGAAGGTTTGAGAGCGCCGTGAGGCCCCGAAAGCCTCCAACCCCACACCCGGAGGTGGGTCAGCACCACCCGAGCCGCCAGAAAGCTGCTGAGCCGTAGTTCAGGAACTCGCGAACCAGGACACGGACCTCAGCCACCGACAGCGGCCGGACGACACAGCGGTCCAGCCGCGCAGCGGGACCACATGAGGAACGGCCAGGGGGATGGCCGAACCGACGAACGACCACGGCGAACAGTGAATGCCAGGGCCGGACTCAGGTCCGCGCAAGGGGGACGAACGTCAGACGGTCACACCGCGAGCGTTGAGCCACGTGAGCGGGTTGATCTTCTGGCCGTCCGGGTTCCACACCTCGAAGTGCAGGTGCGGGCCGGTGGAGAAGCCGCGGTTGCCCATGCGGGCGATCTGCTCGCCCGCCTTGACCTGCTGGCCCTCACGCACCGAGTAGGTGTCGACGTGGCCGTAGACGGTGATCGTGCCGTCCGGGTGCTGGACGCGGACCCACAGGCCGAAGCCGGACGCGGGGCCCGCCTCGAGGATGACACCGTCCGCGGCGGCGAGGATCGGCGTGCCGATCGGGCCGGCGATGTCGATGCCGAGGTGCATGGTGCCCCAGCGGCCGCCGTAGCCGGAGGTGAAGTCACCGGCCGCGGGGCGGACGAACTTCGGGCGCTTCTTCTCGGCCTCGACGGCCTCGCGCTCGGTGGTGAGCTGCTGGCTGCGCAGGAGCTTGGCGGCTTCCGCGGAGCCCTCTGACGTGGTCTTGGAGACCGCGAGGATCTGGGGTGCGGAGGCGGTGTCGCCGCCCACGCCGTCGAACGTGGCCGCGCCACCGGAGTGGTTCGCGAGCTGGACGTCCGTGCTGTCGTCCGCGCCGGCCTGCAGGGCCTGGCCCGCGCCGGCTGCGGCGAAGGCGCCGACTGCGACGGCGGCGACGACGATGCGTCCGCGAAGCGCCGACGGCGGCGGGGGGAGCCGGTGGGAGCTGACCGTGCGCGTCGAGGCGCGGTCGACTGCCTCGTCCAGCACAGCACTGCGTTCATGGCCGCCGGGGGAGCGGTGGTGACTCAAAGCTTGCCCTTCCGCCTTCGGGGAGCCTGACCGGTGGACGCCGGGCGGGGGATTCCCGGTGAGTCAGCTTTCGGGGTTCTGACTCGGTGTCCTTCTGTGATCAGACCGTGACAACGGACCGGGGGACAGTAACGGCGCGAAGGCTCGGAGGGCAAACCCCAGTTCGTTATGTCCACCGAACAGGCGGCCACCAGTGGGTTTCAACTGTCAACTGTGACCGTCAGTCGTACTGATGGGGTGACACGCCTCGCCGCCAGCGGCAATGGGGTGAGTCGAAGAGTCATCCGATCGGGTGATGGCTGTCACAACTACGTGAAGAGTCCTCGTGTCAACCAGCAAAGAAAGGTGACCTGAATCACGTATCTGGTGCTCTTCGACGACCAACGACGAATGCTCCAGCCGGGCGTTGCGCTGGGGGACGATGACCTGGTCCATCTCCGACCAGACGACGACGAAGCGCGTGCGGCACGGCCGGCACGGCTCGGCGAGCTCGTCGAGGAGGTCGGAGCCCGGCCGGAGCTGTTTGGTGAGCGAGGTCGGCAGCAGATAGGCGGTGAGGGTGCCGCGATGGGGCGTCCCCAAGGTCACGAGTGTGCGAACGCGTGAGTCGCCGTGCAGCCGCTGCACGTAGTACCTGGCGATGAGCCCGCCGAGTGAATGGCCGACCACGTGCACCTGATCGGACCCTGTCTGCTCGCAGATCCGCTCGATCTGCGCTCCCAGCAGCGCGGCGGACCGGCGGACGTCACCGGTCAACGCCGTCAGCACGCTGTAGTTGATGGCGTGGACGACTCCGAAGCCCCGCCTCCGCAGCGCCCCCGACAGCACCGCGAAGGCGGAGCGGTTGTCCCCGATGCCATGCACCAACACGATCGGGGTGCCCGCCGCGTCCATCGCCGAAACCACCAGGCCTCGCTGGCGCGGCGGCAGGCCGTCGGTCCGGTAGTGCCGGAACTGGCCTTCCGGCCGCAGTTGCTCGGTGATCGCGCCCCACGGGTAGAGCACCGCGTGGGTGGTCAGCCAGGCCGCCTCCATCGCGACGCCGCGCATCCCGCCGGGGCTGGCCATGGCGCGCAGCGCCACCTTGACCTCTTCCGCGACGTCGCGTGCTGTGTGCACTCCCCAGCCCGCACGATCGAGGACGGCGTCAGTCAGACGCGTCCTCCACGACCGGCTGTTGTCGCTCATGTCAGCGACGGTAAGTGATGGACTCACCGACTAGGAGTACCCAACAGACGGTTTTCCACATGCGAACGGATTTCGTCTTGATGGGTCGCCGGTGTCCCCTCAAGATCCGGCGCGGGTGTTGCTAGGTTCGCCCGCGATGACTCGAACCGAGCTCGAGAACCAGACCCCGGCGGCCTCGCGGCTGCGCACCTCGTGGGGCCTCGCCGCGGCGGGTTCCCTCCTGCTGGCGGCGGGCCCGCTGCTCGGCGTCGTCGACGGCGCGGAGCCCGCCTTCACGTCGTGGCCGCTGCTCGCTCTGCTGGCGCTGTTGCCGCCGGTCGTCGCGGGTGTGCTGCTGTTCCGCGGCAGACCGTTCGTCGCGGCGGGACTGCTCGCCGCCGCCGGTGTCCTCGCAGTCGGACGGCTGCTGAGCGACCTGCAGGTCGCGTTCGAGCCCATGGCGGTCGCGCGGCCCGAGCTCTTCCGCCCGTCCACTCTCATCGCCGTCACGTCTTCCACCGGCGTGTGGCTGCTGGTCGCCGGGCACGCCCTGGTCATCGCGGGCGGTGTGCTGTCCGCCGGCCGGGCCGGCATGCCCGCGGACGAGTCGGAGCCCCCGACCCTCGTCGCCCTGCCGGTGATCATCGCGGCCGTGGCGTCGATCGGGCTGCTGGGCAAGCCGTTCGTCTCGACGGACCCGTTCCAGCTGGACAGGGGACCGTGGGACCTGCCGGCGCTCGGCCTGACCGGCGGGCTGCTGCTCGCCATCGCCGTGCCGCTCGCCACCGCCCTCGCGGCCAGCTCGCCCGACCCGGACACCCGCCTGGGCGGGACGCTCGGCGTCGCGCTCGCCCTGCTGGGCGTCGTGCTGCCGCCGCTCGCGACCGGCACCGTCGCCTCCGGTCTCACGATCAGCGCGGGTCCGGTGCTGGCGCTGGTCGCCGCCCTGGTGCTGCCCGCCGTTCCCCTCTTCGCCCGGCTGGTGCGGCTGGTCACCGGAAAGAGGGACTCCGACCGCGACCTCGCGCTGCCGTCGGTGCACCGCATGCACGTGGCGGCCGGTGTCCTCTCCGTTCTCGCCGCCGCCGCGATGCTCGGCGGCGCGCTGCTGCCCCAGCTCGTCCTGGAAGCGGGTGGCGCGGCGCCCGGCCTCTCGTCCGCGAACCTGCTGTGGGTGGCGGGACCGGCGTTCGGCGTCCTCGGCCTGATGCTGCTCGTGCCGCCGGTCGCCGCCGCGGTGCGGCCGACGTTGTACTGCGCGTACTTCGCGATGCAGCTCGCCGCGGCGAGCGCGACCGATCCCGTGCTGGACGCGAGCCGGCTGGGCATCGCGCAGCCGGGAGCGGGTTTCTGGCTCATGGTCGCGGAGATCCCCCTCGGGCTGCTGGCGCTGGTCTGCGCGAGCCTGGCCGGTGCCGTCGAACGCGAGAACGAGGACCTGGGCGAGCGGGAGCAGATCCCGCTGACCGAGCTGGGTGCCGCGTTGCTGGCCGGGTTCTTCGCCCTGGGCGCCTTCGTCCTGCCCACGCTGCGCGGGGACAAGTACGAAGGAGCGACGGTCGTGCCGGACGGCGACCCGGCCCTCTCGTGGTCCCTGCTGATCTCGTTCGTCGTGCTGATCATCAGCCTCGTGGTCGCACTGCGCTCGAGGCCCGCTCGCGGAGCCGCGGTGCTGCTGGGCGCGGTGGTCCTGGTCGGCGTGCGGGCGCTGGAGCTGCCGCTGACGGGCGACCGGGTCGAGGGTGCCGTGGCGGCGTCGGGCACATGGCTCGCGCTGGCGGCCATCGCGGCTCTGCTGGTCGCGGCCGGTCTGATGGGCGCTCGCGCGACTCGGTGAAATGCATTCTTAATAGGGCCGAGAGATTGCTTCTCCCTATAACGCGCGTACGCGTGATCGACCTCACCGCCGTTGAGACCGACCTCACCGGTGGTGACGTGCGAGCGGTACCCGCAGGTCGATAGTGTCTGGGCCCAGCCGCGTCAAGTGGGTTCGCACGGCCCCTTGAGGACCACCCAGGCGCGGTGTTCCGACACCGACGTCGCAGGAGACCCGAGTGGACCTGTACGAGTACCAGGCGAAGGACCTCTTCGCCGCCCACGGCGTCCCGGTACTGCCGGGCGATGTGGCCACCAACCCCGCCGACGCCAAGGCCATCGCCGCGCAGTTCGGCCAGGCAGTCGTCGTCAAGGCCCAGGTCAAGACCGGCGGCCGCGGCAAGGCCGGCGGTGTGAAGCTCGCTTCCACCGCCGAGGAGACCGAGGAGAAGGCGAAGGCCATCCTCGGCCTCGACATCAAGGGGCACATCGTTCACCGCGTGCTGGTGACGCCCGCCTCCGACATCGCGGAGGAGTACTACTTCTCCTTCCTCCTCGACCGCGCCAACCGCACCTTCCTCGCCATGGCGAGCGTCGAGGGCGGCATGGACATCGAGGAGGTCGCGGCCACCAAGCCCGAGGCCCTCGCGAAGATCCACATCGACGCCATCCAGGGCGTCGACCACGCCAAGGCCACCGAGATCGCCGACGCCGCGAACTTCCCGGCCGAGGTCAAGGACCAGGTCGTCGACACCATCGTGAAGCTCTGGGAGACCTTCGTCTCCGAGGACGCCACGCTCGTCGAGGTCAACCCGCTGGTCCGCGACCCCGAGGGCAAGATCATCGCCCTCGACGGCAAGGTCACGCTGGACGAGAACGCCGACTTCCGCCACCCGGCCCACGCCGAGCTGGTCGACAAGGCGGCCGAGAACCCCCTCGAGGCCAAGGCCAAGGAGAAGGAGCTCAACTACGTCAAGCTCGACGGCGAGGTCGGCATCATCGGCAACGGCGCCGGTCTCGTGATGTCCACGCTGGACGTCGTGGCGTACGCCGGTGAGCAGTACGGCGTGAAGCCCGCGAACTTCCTCGACATCGGCGGCGGCGCGTCCGCCGAGGTCATGGCGAACGGCCTGGACGTCATCCTCGGCGACGAGGCCGTCCGTTCGGTGTTCGTCAACGTCTTCGGCGGCATCACCGCGTGCGACGCCGTGGCCAACGGCATCGTGAAGGCGCTGGAGATCCTCGGCGACTCGGCCACCAAGCCGCTCGTCGTCCGCCTCGACGGCAACAACGTGGAGGAGGGCCGCGCGATCCTCGCCGAGGCCAACCACCCGCTGGTGACCGTTGTCGACACGATGGACAACGCGGCCGCCAAGGCCGCCGAGCTCGCGGCTGCGGGGGTCTGAGAACGATGGCTATCTTCCTCAACGAGAACAGCAAGGTCATCGTCCAGGGCATGACCGGTGCCGAGGGCACCAAGCACACCAAGCGCATGCTCGCGTCCGGCACGAACATCGTCGGTGGTGTGAACCCGCGCAAGGCGGGCGAGAAGGTCGACTTCGACGGCACCGTCCTCCCGGTCTTCGGCACCGTCAAGGAGGCCATGGAGGCCACCGGCGCGAACGTGACCGTGATCTTCGTCCCGCCGGCCTTCTCCAAGGCCGCCGTGGTCGAGGCGATCGACGCCGAGATCGAGCTGGCCGTCGTCATCACCGAGGGCATCCCGGTGCACGACACCGCCTACTTCTGGGCGCACGCCGTCGCGACCGGCAACAAGACCCGCATCATCGGCCCGAACTGCCCCGGCATCATCAGCCCCGGCAAGTCGAACGCCGGCATCATCCCCGCGAACATCGCGGGCAGCGGCAAGATCGGCCTCGTGTCGAAGTCGGGCACGCTGACCTACCAGATGATGCACGAGCTGCGGGACTTCGGTTTCTCCACCGCGATCGGCATCGGCGGCGACCCGATCATCGGCACCACGCACATCGACGCCCTGGAGGCCTTCGAGGCCGACGAGGAGACCGTCGCGATCGTGATGATCGGTGAGATCGGCGGCGACGCCGAGGAGCGCGCGGCCGCGTACATCAAGGAGAACGTGACCAAGCCGGTCGTCGGCTACGTCGCGGGCTTCACCGCCCCCGAGGGCAAGACGATGGGCCACGCCGGCGCGATCGTCTCCGGCTCGGCGGGCACCGCGCAGGCGAAGAAGGAGGCCCTCGAGGCCGCCGGCGTCAAGGTCGGCAAGACGCCGTCCGAGACCGCCGAGCTGATGCGCGAGATCATGAAGGGTCTCTGACCAGCGCGTGGGCGCCGTCCTCGCGCGGACGGCGGACATGAACTCGCACCAAGAGCACCCCTGAGGGCCGGAATCCGAGTACTTTCGGAGTCCGGCCCTCGCTCGTATGGCGGAACCAAGATGATCCGGTCACCGTCTGAGCAAGCGAGTCGGCTAGCGTCTTTCAGAATCACTCAGTCGGAGGAGGAGACCTCGACATGTCCGTGCCTTACGGCGCACCCCAACAGCAGCCGCCGGGTCCGGCACAGCACCAGGCACCTCACCAGGCCCCTGGCGCCCCCGGCGCCAACAGCATCAACCTCAGCCTGATCCTCCCGCTGGTCGCCGCGGGCCTCGGCCTCGTCGCGTACCTCGTCGCGTTCGCGGACGACGTCAACGGCAACGTCACGTACCTGCTCGCGGCTGGCCTGCTCGCCGGGCTCTCGGTGCTGCCGAACGTGCCCAGGGGCTTCGTGCCGGTCGCCGCGGTCCTCGCGGCCGTGCAGACCCTGCTGCAGCTGCAGGGCATCATCAAGGTGTCGTCCGTGCAGGGCCTCGACATCGTGCTGCTCATCGTGGCGCTGCTGGAGACGGCGGCGATCGTGCTGACGTTCCTGCTCGCCGAGGGCATCGTGAAGTTCGAGCCGAAGCCCGCCAACCCGTACGCGGGTCAGCAGCAGGGGCAGCCCGGTGGCTGGAACCCGCAGAGCGGCGCGTTCCCGCAGCAGCAGGCCGCGCAGCACCCGCAGTCCGGTGCGTTCCCGGCGCAGCCGCAGGCCGCCCCGCAGCAGTCGTTCGGGCAGCAGTCCTTCGGCCAGCAGCCGCAGCAGCCCGCGCAGCAGCAGCCGGGTCAGCCGCCGCAGCAGACCAGCTTCATGCCGCAGCCCGGCCAGTTCGGCTCGCCGGGCACGCCGCCCGGTGGCTTCGGCGGACCGCAGCAGTAAGACCGTTTTTCACTTCAGGGGTGGTGCCGGACGAGTCCGGCACCACCCCTGTCGCATTACCCGGCGTGCCTGACCCGGATGGCTCAGCCGGCCTGACACAGTGGAGAAGTGCCCGTGCTGCAACGCGATGTGACCCGCGAGGTCACCACCGTGCGTCCGCCGGAGTTCTCGCGGTCCGAGCGGGTGCGAGTGCTCGTCGCGGCCGCGGTCGGGTCGGTGGTCGTCGGGTACGCGGCGGTGGCCGCCGTTCTCGCGCTGGTCTCCGCGACGGCGACGTACGCCGAGTTCTCCACCTCCGGGGTGCTCAGCGCCGCCGCGCCCGCGTGGCTGGCCGCGCACCACGTGCCGTTGCGCTTCGACGCGGGCCAGCTCGGCGTGCTGCCGTTGCTGCCGACCGCGTTGCTGATGCTGCTGGTCGGACGCACCGCCGCCGGTGCCGCCGACCGCCTCGGACTGTACGAACCGCTGCAGGCGCGCGGGGTCGTGCTGAGCATCGCCGGCGCGCACGCCGTGGTCGGCGGCGCGATCGCGTTGATCATGGGTGACGGTGTCGTGCGCGCCACGCCGGCCGTCGCGTTCTTCGGCTGCGCCGCGGTGTCCGCACTGGCCGCGACGATCGGCGTCGCCCGCCGCTGCGGCCTGGTCGAGGTGGTGTTCGACAAGCTCGACCCGGTGGCGCTGCACGGGTTGCGCGCCGGGATCATGGCGTTGTTCGCGCTGATCAGCGCGGGTGCGCTGGCCGTGGCGGCCGGGCTCGCGATCTCGTGGCCCACCACGAGCGGGCTCTTCGCGGAGGCGGGGCCGTCGGTCGGTGTCGGCCTCGGCGTGTTCCTGCTGTGCGTCGCCTACCTGCCGAACGCGATCATCGCCGGGTTCTCCTACGTCGTGGGCGCCGGGTTCTCGCTGGGCGGGGTCGAGGTCTCGCCGACGCGGTTCGTCGGCGGTCCGGTGCCGCCGGTGCCGCTGCTGGCCTCGATGCCCGAGAGCAAGGTCGTCTGGAGCCCGGTCGTGCTGGTGGCCGGTGCCGCGATCGGCGTGCTGGTCGGGTGGACCTGCCGGAAGGTGTCCGACCGGCCGACGTCGAGGTTCCGCGCGGTCCTGGTCGCCGCCGTGACCGCCGCCGTGGGCAGTCTCGTGCTCGCCGCGACGGCCGGTGGGCGGCTCGCGTCCGGCGCGTTCGACCCGGTCACGGTGCCCGCGGGCCTGCTCGCGCTGCTCGTCGCGCTCTGGGTGCTGGTGCCGGGTGCGCTGGTCGCCTGGCTGGCCGGCAACCGCGTGCAGCCCGCGGTGGCGGACGGCGAGTCCGAGTTCGTCGAGCCCGAGTTCGTCGAGGAGGCCGCCGACCCGGACGTCGTGTTCGAGGACGACGAGCTGACCGACGAGTTCGAGCAGCTGGAGGTCGTCGACGCCGACGAGTTCGAGGTCGAGGAGGACCTCGAGGACGACTACTACGACGAGTACGAGTACGACGAAGACCTCGTCGAGGACGAAGAAGACGACGAGGAAGTCGACGAGGAAGAACCCCTCGAGGACGAGGCGGAGGAACCCGCCGACAACGAGGAAGACCTCGACGCGGAGTTCGACGAGATGCTCGGCATGGAGGCCGAGGAGGACCTGGACGGCAAGCCCGAACGGTGACGTCATAGGCTGCCCCTGAGCTGCTGCAACACCGCCGCACAGACCAGGCCACGCCCAGGAGTAGACGCTGAGCACCGAACTTCGGCTTCCCGCACCGGCGCGCGTCGTCGTACTCGTCTCCGGTTCCGGAACCCTCATGCAGGCGTTGCTGGACGCCCGCGACCTCCCGATCGAGGTGGTCGCCGTCGGCGCCGACCGCGAGAACATCGAGGGCTTCAAGCGCGCCGAACGCGCCGGGGTGCCGCACTTCGCCGTGAAGCTGCGCGACCACGCCGACCGCGCCGCCTGGGACGCCGCCCTGACCGAGGCCGTCGCGTCCTACGAGCCCGACCTCGTCGTGTCGGCCGGTTTCATGAAGATCATCGGCGAGCGGTTCCTCGCCCGCTTCGGCGGCCGGATGATCAACACCCACCCCGCGCTGCTGCCCGCCTTCCCCGGCGCGCACGGGGTCCGCGACGCGCTGGACTACGGCGTGCGCGTCACCGGGTCGACCGTGCACCTCGTGGACGCGGGCGTCGACACCGGGCCGATCCTCGCGCAGGAGGCCGTGGTCGTCGAACCCGGCGACACCGAGGAGACCCTGCACGAACGCATCAAGGTCGTCGAACGCCGGCTGCTCGTCGAGACGGTCGGCAGGCTGGCCCGCGAGGGCTGCACCGTGAACGGACGAAAGGTGAGCATTCCGTGACGACTCCTGGGACCACTCCTGCCGAGAGGCGACCGGTCCGCCGGGCCCTGATCGGGGTCTCCGACAAGGCCGGCCTGCTGGAACTGGCCACCGGCCTGCACGCGGCCGGAGTCGAGATCGTGTCCACCGGCGGCACCGCGAAGGTGCTCGCCGACGCGGGCGTCCCCGTGACGCCGGTCGAGCAGGTCACCGGGTTCCCCGAGTGCCTCGACGGCCGGGTGAAGACGCTGCACCCGCGCGTGCACGCCGGTCTGCTGGCCGACCTGCGCAAGGACTCGCACGTCGAGCAGCTGCGCGAGATGGACATCGCGCCGTTCGACCTGCTGGTCGTGAACCTGTACCCGTTCACGCAGACCGTCGCGTCGGGCGCGTCCCAGGACGACTGCGTGGAGCAGATCGACATCGGCGGCCCCGCGATGGTCCGCGCGTCGGCGAAGAACCACGCGAACGTGGCGGTCGTCGTCGACCCGGCGCGCTACGACTGGGTGCTGGAGAACGTCCGCGAGGGCGGCTTCACCCTGGCCGACCGGCAGCGGCTGGCCGCGGACGCGTTCCGCCACACCGCTTCGTACGACGTGGCCGTTGCCTCGTGGATGGGCAACGCGCTGGCGCCGGACGACGAGGGCAGCGGCTTCCCCGGCTGGGTCGGCGCGACCTGGAACCGGTCGAACGTGCTGCGCTACGGCGAGAACCCGCACCAGCACGCCGCCCTGTACGTGCAGGGTGACGGCCGCGTGGGCCTGGCGTCGGCGAAGCAGTTGCACGGCAAGGAGATGTCGTACAACAACTACCTCGACGGCGACGCCGCGTGGCGTGCCGCGTGGGACCACGAGCGCCCGTGCGTCGCGATCATCAAGCACGCGAACCCGTGCGGCATCGCGGTGTCCGACGTGAGCATCGCGGACGCGCACCGCAAGGCGCACGAGTGCGACCCGGTCAGCGCGTTCGGCGGCATCATCGCGGCCAACCGCGAGGTCACCGTGGAGATGGCCGAGTTCGTCTCGGAGATCTTCACCGAGGTGATCATCGCTCCGTCCTACGCGGACGGTGCGGTGGAGGTGTTGCAGCGCAAGAAGAACGTGCGCATCCTCGTCGCCGAGGCACCTCAGCGCGGTGGCGCCGAGATGCGTCCGGTGTCCGGCGGTCTGCTGCTGCAGCAGCGCGACGCCATCGACGCCGACGGCGACGCGCCGGCGAACTGGACCCTGGCGTGCGGCAAGCCCGCGGACGAGAAGACGCTGGCGGACCTGGAGTTCGCGTGGCGCGCCATCCGCGCGGTGAAGTCCAACGCGATCCTGCTGGCGGATGACGGCGCGACCGTCGGCGTCGGCATGGGCCAGGTCAACCGGGTCGACTCGTCGCACCTCGCGGTGAAGCGCGCGGGTGAGCGGGCCCAGGGCGCGGTGGCCGCGTCGGACGCGTTCTTCCCGTTCCCGGACGGCCTCGAGGTGCTGCTGGAGGCCGGCGTGCGCGCGGTCGTGCAGCCCGGTGGCTCGGTGCGCGACCCCGAGGTGATCGCGAAGGCCGAGCTGGCCGGTGTGACGCTGTACCTGACGGGCACGCGACACTTCGCCCACTGAGTCTCGTTGTACGAGGGGGGCCGCTTCCGTCGGGGGAGCGGCCCCTCGTCGTTCAGAGCTTCCCGACCATCTCCTCCGCGACCCCCTTGGCGGCGGCTTCGAGTTCCGCGGGATCAGGTCGGGTGTTGGTGAGCAGGCCCGCGTCCCAGCCGGAGTGGTCGATCTCGACGATCAGCTCACCCTTGCGCACGAGGACCGTCATCTCGGTGAAGGACGACTTCGTCTCCACCAGGATCGCCACGGCCTCGTCACCGAGACCGTCGACCGGCTTCCGCATCGGCGTTCCCTGGAGGTTCGCCATGTGCATCGAGATGGACCTGCTGAACGCGGACTCGGCGTCCTTGCCCTCGTCGGTGACGGAGACGTCGGTGGTGCGGAGGCCGGAGCCGTCGACGCCCTTCGTCTGGTTCCACGAGCAGGTGGTGCGCGTTCCCTTCGACAGCTTCGTCTCGCGCGAGGCGAGACCGTTCGGGTTCGTCGTGCGCGCCTTGGCCAGCGTTGCCTCGGAGACGTTGCCGCACAACGCGGGCAGCTTGTCGGAACGTTTGTCCTCACCGCTGTCGGCGTTGACGCCGAGGTAGCGCGCGCCGAGCGCGATGACGCCGCCGAGCACCAGAACGCCGACGGCGACGGCGATGAGCAGCGGGAGCCTGCTCTTCAGAGGCGGTTCCTCCCAGGCTGGCGGTGTGTGCCAGTGCGGCTGCTGCGGCCATCCGGGTGACTGACCCGGTGGTGGTCCGTTCACGATTTCCCCAGTTCCCCAGTAGTGCTCCGGGCACCGTAGAGGACCTTCCGGGCTCGTGTGGCCATGTCCACCAAAAGGGTGACGTTCTGGCGTTGACACAGGGGTGTGCCCACGCGCTACGATCATCTCGTTCGTTCGAACAAGAGTTCGAATAAGCAAGTCGCCGAACTTCCCACGGCGGCCGTGCACAGGGGTGCGCACGGTCTTCCGAGGGAGGTGGGTGGAGTGTCCAGGTCGGCAACGGCGTCGTTGGCCGCGCTCGGGGTGAACCCGGCCAGCGAGCTGACCAGCACCACCACCGACCACACCACGGGGCGGGTCCTGCCGGTTCGCGGGGAACTGGCGGGCCTGCTGCCGTGGGGCGGCTTGCGGCGAGGCAGCACGGTGTCGGTGGGCGGATCGACATCGTTGCTGCTCGCCCTGCTCGCGGGCGCGACCGCGGACGGCTGCTGGGCCGCCGTGGTGGGCCTGCCGCAGGTGGGCGTGCTGGCCGCGGCCGAGCTCGGGGTCTCGGTGCAGCGGCTGGCACTCGTCCCACACCCCGGCTCCGACCCGGGCCCGGTCATCGCGGCCCTGCTGGACGGCATCGACCTGGTGGCCGTCGCCTGCCCACTTCCACCCGCCCTGGCCCGCCGCCTCACCGCCAGAGCCCGCCAACGCCGCACGGTGCTGATCGCCTTCGGCACCTGGCCTGCGGCCGACGTGGAGCTGACAGCGGAGTCGGTGCGCTGGAACCCGTTGGACGACGGCGCCGAAACCCTGCGACGTCAACAGATCAGCGTGCGCACCAGCGGCCGGGGCGCAGCAGGCCGCGGCAAGCACGTGGTGCTGACCTTCGGCCCGTCAGACGACATCGAGCTCCCGCTGGTGGCCGGCGACCCGGCCCGCCCCGACGAGCCGGCTGATGCCGGTCCGGAGCGGGTCGACGAACTGGCCGCCAGACGGGTGGACACCGCAAGTCAGCCAGGAGCGAGACGGTCCTTCGACGCCGCAGGACCGCGCTCCCTGGCGGAAGCCCTGGGTGCACCGTTGGCCGTGCTCGCGTCCACCACCCCTCAAGGCCCGGAGCCGTCCCGGTGAAGGACACCCGCCTCCTCGCGGTCTGGTGCCCCGACTGGCCCGTGGTCGCCGCCTGCACCGCTACCAACACCTCCCACCACATCCCGGTGGCGGTCGTGGACGGCAACGAGATCGTGGCCACCTCCGCCGTCGCTCGTGCCGAAGGCATCCGCGGGGCGATGCGCAAACGCCTGGCCGAGTCGATGTGCCCCGAACTGGTCATCTTCGACCACGACCCGCAGCGCGACGCCCGCTTCTTCGAGCCGGTCGCCGAGGCCGTCGAAGAGCTCGCCCCCGGCATCGAGGTCGTCCACCCCGGCCTGGTCGCGGTGCCGGCACGGGGTCCGGTCGGCTACTTCGGATCCGCAGACCAGGCCGCCGAACGCCTCGTCGACCACATCGCCGCCCGCGCGAACGTCGAAGCCCAGGTCGGCGTGGCCGACAGCCTCTTCGCCGCCACGAAGGCCGCGCACCGCAACCTGATCGTGCCGCCCGGCCGGACCGCGGAGTTCCTCAAGCCGCTGGGCGTGCACGAGCTCGACGCGCCGGAGCTGGTCGACCTGCTCAGAAGGCTCGGCCTGAAAACGCTCGGCGCGTTCGCGGACGTCCCCGAGAACGCCGTCGCGTCGCGGTTCGGCGGCCCCGCGACGAGGCAGCACCGCCTCGCCCGCGGCCTGCCCGAACGGCCGCTCGACAAGCGCAAGCCGGCGCCCGAGCTCGCGGTGCGGGAGACCTTCGACGACCCGGTCGACCGCATCGACGCGGCCGCGTTCGCCGCGAAGCTCCTGTCCGAGCGGCTGCACGAGAACCTGGCGGCCAGAAGTCTGGCCTGCACGCGCCTCGGCATCCACGCCCGCACCGAGAACGACGAGGAGCTGCACCGCGTGTGGCGGGCCGCGGAACCGTTGACACCACGGGGAATCGCCGACCGCGTGCGCTGGCAGCTCGACGGCTGGCTCACCCGCGAGCGCCTCACCTCGGGCATCAGGACGCTCACGCTCGAACCGGTCGAGGTCGTCAACGGCACGGCGTTGCAGCTCGGGTTGTGGGGCCACGACGACGAACGCGCGGTGCGAGCACTCCTGCACGTCCAGGGCCTGCTCGGTCCCGACGGCGTGCTCACGCCCGTGATCGACGGCGGTCGAGGACCGAAGGAGCAGGTCAAGCTCGTGCCGTGGGGCGACGAACGAACGCCGGGCAGGAACCCCGACCACCCGTGGCCGGGCCGCCTCACCAGGGCGCCCGCGACGCTCGCCGACGACCCGGCCGAGCTCCAGGACGCGCGCGGCGGCGACATCGGCGTCACCGGCCGCCTCGAGCTCACCGCCCAGCCGAAAAAGCTGACCGTCAAAGGAAAGAAGCACGAAGTGCGCGCGTGGGCCGGACCGTGGGCGGTCGACGAGCGGTGGTGGGCGCCGGACCCGCACCGGGCCGCGCGCGTGCAGGTGCAGACGAACGAGCAGGCGTTCTTGCTGATCCGCAGGAACGAGAAGTGGTTTCTGGAAGGGGTGTACGACTGATGCAAGACGAGTACTGGGACCTGCTGGAGACGTTGATCCCGTTGCCGCGCAAGGAAGCCGATGGGCTGGAATAACCCGCCGGTCCGCTGGAAGGAGCTGGAGCGCGCCCTTTCCGGCAAACCGGTCGAGCAGAACCCCGACGGCGGCGACAGCCCGGCGTGGTCACGGCACCGCGACAGGTACACCGCCCCGCCGGGCTTCGAGCTGCGCGTCGACGAGAGCGCCATCACCCGCAAACGCGTGCCGTACGCGGAACTGCACTGCCACTCCAACTTCAGCTGGCTCGACGGCGCGAGCCACCCCGAAGAACTGGTCGAGGAAGCGCAACGGCTCAAGCTCGACGCCATCGCGATCACCGACCACGACGGCATGTACGGCGTGGTCCGGTTCGCCGAGGCGGCCAAGGAACTGGGGATGCATACGGTGTTCGGCGCCGAGCTCAGCATCGGCCTGGACAGACCGGCCAACGGCGAACCTGATCCCGAGGGCGACCACCTGCTCCTCCTGGCCCGCAAGCAAGAGGGCTACCACGCGTTGTGCCGCACGCTCACCACCGGCCACCTCCACGAAGGCGCGGAGAAGGGCAAACCCGTCTACGACGTCGACCAGATCGTCGAGGACACCAGGGGCGAGGTCGTGGTGCTGACGGGCTGCCGCAAGGGAACCGTGCGCAGGGCCCTGACCAGGGAAGGTCCGGAAGCGGCGTTCCAGGAGATCGTCAAGCTCACCGACATGTTCGGCAAGGGACGCGTCTACGTCGAGCTGACCGACCACGGCCTGCCGGAGGACAGCAGGCGCAACGACATCCTCAACGCGATGGCGCAGCAGCTCAAACTCCCCGTCGTGGCAACGAACGCAGTGCACTACGCGACAGCGAACCGAGGCAGGCTCGCCGCCGCGATGGCCGCCGTTCGCGCCCGGAGCAGCCTGGACGACATGGCGGGATGGCTGCCGCCGTCCTCCGCCGCGTTCCTGCGCAGCGGCGAGGAGATGTTCCACCGGTTCCGCCGCTTCCCCGGCGCCGTGCACAACGCCGCACTGCTGGGCATGCAACTGGCGTTCGACCTGCGGCTGGTGGCACCGAAGCTGCCGCCGTTCGACGTACCACCCGGCCACACCGAGATCACCTGGCTGCGCGAGCTCACCTACGAGGGCGCGCGCCGGCGGTACTCCGGCCTGGAGCACGAGGAGAGGGCGTTCCGGCAGATCGAGCACGAGCTGCGGATCATCGAACAGCTCGGCTTCCCCGGCTACTTCCTCGTCGTGCACGATATCGTGGACTTCTGCAAGCGCAACGACATCCTCTGCCAGGGCAGGGGCAGCGCCGCCAACTCCGCGGTGTGCTTCGCACTCGGCATCACCAACGTCGACGCAGTCCGCTTCGACCTGCTCTTCGAACGCTTCCTGGCCCCCGCCCGCGACGGCCCTCCCGACATCGACGTCGACATCGAGTCGGACCGGCGCGAGGAGGTCATCCAGCACGTCTACGAGAAGTACGACCGCCGCCACGCGGCCCAGGTCGCGAACGTCATCACCTACCGAGCCCGTTCCGCGGTGCGTGACATGGCTCGCGCCCTGGGCCATTCACCGGGCCAGCAGGACGCGTGGAGCAAGCAGATAGACAGGTGGGGCCCGCTCAGCGTCACCACCGACGACTGCGACATCCCTCGCGACGTCCTGCGGCTGTCCGCACAACTGGGGAACTTCCCACGCCACCTGGGCATCCACTCCGGCGGCATGGTGATCTGCGACCGCGCCGTCAGCGAGGTGTGCCCGGTCGAGAAGGCACGCATGGACAAGCGCACGGTTCTGCAGTGGGACAAGGACGACTGCGCCTCCATCGGCCTGGTGAAGTTCGACCTGCTGGGCCTCGGCATGCTCTCCGCCCTGCACTACGCCATCGACCTCGTGCGCGACCACGAAGGCATTGACGTGTACATGGGGAACATCGACCTGGGGGATCAGCGCGTCTACGAGATGCTGCAGAAAGCCGACTCCGTAGGCGTTTTCCAGGTCGAAAGCCGCGCCCAGATGGCAACACTGCCGCGCCTGAAGCCGCGCAAGTTCTACGACCTGGTCGTCGAGGTCGCGCTGATCAGACCGGGCCCGATCCAGGGCGGCTCGGTGCACCCGTACATCAGGCGCCGCAACGAGACCGAGAAGTGGGACTACGACCACCCGTTGCTGGAGAACGCCCTGAAGAAGACCTACGGCGTCCCCCTGTTCCAGGAACAGCTGATGCAGATAGCGGTCGACGTAGCCGGCTTCACCGCAGCCGAAGCCGACGAACTGCGCCGAGCAATGGGCGCCAAACGCTCAACCGCCCGAATGGAACGCCTGCGCGACCGCTTCTACGAAGGCTGCGCTGTGCGCGGCATCGACCAGGACCTGGCCGGCCGCATCTACGCCAAACTCCTGGCGTTCGCGAACTTCGGCTTCCCCGAGTCCCACGCCCTGTCGTTCGCGCACCTGGTCTTCGTGAGCGCCTGGTTCAAGCTCTACCACCCGGCAGCCTTCTGCGCCGCCCTGCTGCGCGCCCAGCCGATGGGCTTCTACTCCCCGCAGTCCCTGGTGATCGACGCCCGCCGCCACGGCGTAACGGTCCACGGCCCGTGCGTGAACAACTCCCTGCCCTGGGCAGGCCTGGAACTGTCGAACGGCGCTCAAGCCGTCCGCATCGGCCTGTCCTCCGTCCGAGGAATAGGCGACGAAGACGCAGCACGAATCGTCGCTGCTGCGCCGTTCCGCGACCTGGAGGACTTCGGCACCCGAGTCCAACTCACCACAGCCCAGGTAGAAGCCCTGGCCACAGCAGGCGCCTTCACCAGCTTCGGCCTGGAACGCCGCCAGGCCCTCTGGGCAGCCGGCGCGGTGGCAGCAATCCGCCCGGACCGCCTGCCGGGGACGGTGCTGGGGGTCGACGCACCAGCGTTGCCCGGCATGGACGACGTGGAGCTGGCAGTGGCCGACGTCTGGGCCACGGGCTTGTCCCCGGACAGCTTCCCCACCCAGTTCGTACGCTCCACTTTGGACTCAATGGGTGCCCTGCCAGTGACCTCACTGCCTTCGGTCAAGCCAGGCACACGCGTCCTGATCGGCGGCGCCGTAACCCACCGCCAACGCCCCGCCACCGCCGGCGGCGTCACGTTCCTCAACATCGAGGACGAGACGGGCATGGTGAACGTCGTGTGCTCCCCAGGCCTGTGGGCCCGCTACCGCAAGGTGGCACGCAGCAGCGGCGCCATGCTCGTGCGAGGCGTCGTGGAGTCGGCAGAGGGCGTGATCAGCGTGCTGGCAGACCGCCTGCAACACCTGGACCTGCGAATCCCGTCAAAGTCGAGAGACTTCCGCTGACCCTTACATGCTCTGCGCATCGGGAACCCGACGCACGACAGGAGGCCGCAGCAACCGGATCCAGGCTTCGGTGATGGTCTCCTTGTTCAACACCTCCACTCGCCTGTACGTCTTGGCCTGGCTGGCTTCGCCGTGCCGGATGACGTCGTCGAAGAACCAAGCAGACCCGATGACCGCCAAGACCGCAGGGGAGTTCTTCAGCGAACCGCGGAGCACGTCGGCGTCGAGCAGCCGAAACGTGTGATTGATCGCCGATCCGGCAACACCGTGCTGGTCGTAGTTGACCTCACCCGCGTGCAGCGCCAGCCGAAGTCGTATCCGCTCCCGAGCCGGATGAGCACGGTTGTGCAGCGACAACGCCTCGACGAGGGCGGTGGGCAGGTGGTCGGCCAACAACCTCTTGCGCACATTCGCGGGAACGAGGACCAGCACCCCGTCGCCTCGGTCCTCGTGCTGACATGACTGCCATGGAATGTATGCAGTGTCGAAGGCAGCCCGCATCGCCTCGTACATCCCGTGCCGGATGCGCACCTGGATGTCGTTCCGGTCGTGCTGCCCGAAGCCCACAATGTCGGCTGCGACGATCGTGCAGTGCGCCGTGGTGAGAGTGAGCCCGTCGGTCCCGACCTGCAGAAAGTCGCCATTCCCCCTGCGATGCACCAGCTCTGGTGAACCTTGTGCGTCCGGACTTCGTGGCTCGGGCACGGAACTGTTCATCATCGGCTCTCCCCTATGGCCTCGGCACCGCAAGGTGTTGTGGCGTCGTATGTCGACTGACAACCCCGTGGCACACGGTTCGGCTCGCACAGGCGGAGACAGAGCACTCCGAGGAGCCATCGCGGTTGACTGATGAGTCACCTGCAACGGTAAGGTGCCGCTCCATGCATGCGCTACGGTAACCCTGTGATTTACTGGTTACCGTAACCGGTTGGTCTAACCGTGCACTGCAAGCGTGCGCGGCCTCTGAAGCGGCTGAGGAGAGGCTCGTGTCGTCGTCGCCTGTCGTCGCAGCATGGGAGCTCGCGCTCCGGCTTCGGCAGCGTCGCGACGAGATGGGCATCGAGGTCAAGACGATCACTCAGCGGCTGGGCTTCACGCGCAACTACTGGTCCGCTGTGGAGAACGAGCGCAAGATCCTCTCTGAAGAGAGTCTGATCAAGCTCATCGACCTGCTGGAGTACGACGAGGAGGAGCGGCGGGAGCTGCTGGCACTCCGACTGGTGGCGAAAGAGCGTGGATGGTGGATGCGGTATGGCGGGGTGCTCAGCAGCGACCTCCAACGCTTGATCGGGCTTGAAGCCGGCGCCGACAGCGTCCGGTACTACGAAAGCCTGTTGATTCCAGGACTTCTGCAGACAGCGGAGTACGCCCGCGCGCTGATGATCCCGTCCGTCACGGAACGTCGGGTCGAGGTCGATCATCGGGTGGAAGTTCGTCTTCATCGGCAGAAACGGATATTCGGCGACAATCCCATGGGGATGACCGCCATCATCAGCGAGGCCGCACTTCGGCAGGAAATTGGGGGCCAGGCTGTTCATCGCGCACAACTTGCGGAACTCAAGCGCATCATCGAAGAGTGTCCGAACGTTGAGGTGCGAATCGTGCCTTTCAGTGCGACGGCGTGCGGTCTGTTCGGTGCGGCCACGACCCACTTGATCGACTTTGCGAATTCACGCCTGCCGACTGTGGCCTGGCAGGAAAGTGTGACCACCCGCGGCATAATCGATGCACCTGATCAGGTGAGAGATATCGCCGCCACATACGACGATGCGCTCGGGCGCACGTTGACCGTATCGAAATCATTGGAGCTGATTCGTCAGCGCATCAAGGAGCTGGATTGATCGACCAGAAGGTCTCGGTGTCGCACGACCGCTGGAGCGGGTGGTTCACGAGTAGCTACACCAATGCTTCCGGCAGTTGTGTCGAAGTCAACCTCGGCACTCGGGGTGTCTTGGTTCGTGACAGCAAGGACCGACGCGACCATCAACCAGAGCTCCGCATCTCTCGGCAAGGCTGGAGTGCGTTCCTGAACGATGTGGCAGCCCCTGGGGCGCGCACAGTCGACTGAGCACACCTGAAAACGAATATTTGTCGTCGTCGACAGGTGCGGGCGCACTTGTGTTCAAGTCAGGTGTGCGAGGGTGTCAGCCCTTCCGCAACTGCTCGCTGTTGGGTCATCATGGTGTTGCCTACTCCTACCTGGTTCGGCGTGAGGGGACAACACCATGACTTCTTCGGGGACCGAACCGGGCGTCGAATCGGGCCTGCTCGACCTCGAGCGGGTTCCGTTCACCAAATTGCGCGATCTTGACGACGAAATTCTGAGCAGTGCACTGAGCCATGTGGTGGAACGTGCTCGTCTTGTTCGTGCTCCCTACCGAAGCAGCAATTCCTCCGGTGGTGAGCGGATCGACTGATCATGACGGCCGACGCCATGTTTCACCACCTGCCTTGGCATGACTTCGACGCGTTCGCTCGTTTCGAAAGCGATGCATCGATGGTGTGTCGACTCCGCCGGGCCGAACGCAGCAGGCGCAAACTACTGCTGTACGCGCTGATCCAAGACTCCGCGAAGTCGCCGGAGTTGTACGGGCCGATGCCTCCGATCGACGACGTGCTGGAGTTGCTCGGTCGTGTCGAGCACGCGAGCCCGGCTGCGTTCGATCGGCTTCTGACGCACCCCTATACCGGAAGCTGGGCGGGTTATGCGACCCGCCTGCTCCGCGACGGCATCGATGGCATATGTCCGTTGTGGATGCATCTCGGCCACGTGCACGCGATCGCCGCCGCCTCGGCGATGAGGGCGGGCTTGAATTTCGAGATGGTGGTTCCGTTGTGGGAGGGAAATGCTTCCCTTCCATCACTCGGCGCAGCTCAGTTGCCGTTCACGTCGTCGTTCTCGGTGGCAACGGTGAGCGGCGGACCCACCAGCTACTCGGTGGCCAACGAGCTTGCCGAGGTGTCTGTGCCGCACCCCTTCAGTACGGATGCCGTCGGTTGGCGGCACGTGCGCTCACGCCGGTGCAGCTCCGGCCGCCACACGTTCGCCGTCGGTCTCGATGACATCGACCCGTATCGCGGGTTGTACGAACCAGTGCTTCCACAGCGGTTGGACACCGCCGAGGTCGCAGATTGGGGCCGGCTGCTCGATGAGGCTTGGCGGCTGATCTCATCGAGCATGCCGGACCTCGCTCCTGTTCTGTCCGAGGGCTTGAGCTCATTGGTCCCCAAACCTCGTGTGCCTTTCCAGAACCCGAGCGCTTCGACCGGCGAGGCTTTTGGCAGTGCCGTCGTGGGGCGGCCGACGGACGGGGCAGATCTGGCCGCGACGCTGATCCACGAGCTTCAGCACATCGTGCTCGGTGGAATTCTGCATCTGACCAAGCTTTACGAGAGGGATCAGCAGGAGCGGATCTACGCTCCGTGGCGGGATGATCCTCGTCCGCTGAGTGGCGTACTGCAGGGGGTTTACGCGTTCTTCGGCGTCACTGCCTTCTGGCGAGCACTTGCCGCGACAGAGACCGACGTGATCGATTACCGGGCACGGTTCGAGTTCGCGTTCTGGCGTGCGCAGGTGTGGCACACGTTGCAGGTACTCCGTGAGGACGAGACGCTCACCGATGCAGGTCGACGCTTCCTCGCCGGTATTGCCGAAGTCCTCGGTCCGTGGCAGCGAGAACCTGTGCGCGAGGACATCGCGAGATTGGCGAAAGTGGTAGCCGAAGATCATCAAGCTGGATGGAGGTTGAGGCACCTGCGTCCGGACCCTGCAGCGGTCGCCGGCTTGGTGAAGGCATGGCGAGCTGGAAGATCCATGCCGCCGATCTGGGCTGTGCAAACCGAAGTGACATCGACGCCCGTGCCAGACGGATCGTGGCCGCGCTGCCGCGCGACCTTGGTCAGGCTGAGTCTGACCGCCGCGGACCGAGCCGAGTTGGCTGCGATCTGGCCGACGGTTCCCGATGCCACCTCAGCGGACTTCGCCTATGCGGCCGGCCGATTCGAGGACGCGGCTAGGGGTTACCGCGCCGAACTGCGGACGGATCCGGACCGGCCTGCGTCCCTTGTCGGACTCGGACTCGCCCTGCGTGCCGTAGGCCCTGAGCCTGCGGCACGCGCCCTCTTGTACCGCCCGGAACTGGTCCGCGCGGTAAACCGCGAACTACGGTTTACCGCAGCTGACTCAGTAGTAGCGGAGGACGTGGCGGCCTGGATCGGGCAACTGGTCTCCGGTTAGAGCAGGAACTACATCAGGATTGGGTCGATGTCGCAGTCCGCACGTGCTCCCTTGACGGCGGCGATGGTGCCTGGGTGCGCTTCACCCAGAACCTTGCGATACCTGTCCAGGATCGGGTTGAGGTAAGGCTCGGCCTTCGCGGTTGCTCCCGTCGCGCGCAGATCGAGTCCGAGGTTGATCGCGGCTGCCAGTGTCGTGGGGTGGTTGACACCGAGCACTTGCTCGGCACGCCTAATCGCATCCTCGCCCAGAGTGACAGCCTCCGCGGTATCACCAAGTGCGGCCAGATCGCTGGCGAGATTGATGGTTGCGATGATCGCGTAGGGGTGGTTGGGGCCGATCCCTGAGCGGTAGTGCTCAAGCGCGCGCTCGTTCAGCGCGCGCGCTTCGGCCACCTCACCTCGCAAGCGCAATGTGACCGCGAGGTCGACTGTCGCGGCGAGCGTGTGAGGATGGTGTTCTCCAAGGCTGCGTCGATGCCGCTTGAACGCCTCCTCGCCGAGTGCCTTTGCAGCGGAGAGATCACCCGAATGACGAAGGTCGATCGAGTGCGCCAACGAGCAAGCCATGGTGGTCGGGTGGTCGGCGCCGTACGCCACAGTGAACCGGCCGAGGGATGCTGCCGACAGTTCCAGTGCGGTCGAGTGCTCACCGTCCTTGCGCCTGGAGACCGACAACAGGAAGCCTGAGGTCACTGTCTCCATATGGTCTTCACCGAACCGAGCCCGGTACAGGCTGCTGAGCTCTTCCTGATCGATTCGGGCCCGCATGTACTCGCCGGCTTCTCTGCGGTCAACGATCAAGGCGGCGTTGGTGGTGAAGGCCTTCGGGTGGTCAGGGCCCAGGACCTCCTTGCGCCGCTGCCATGTGCTCTCGTCGAGCTTGATCGCAGCTTGGTAGTCCCCTGCGAGGCGGAGGCTGAGCGCGTGTTGGAAGGCTGCGTTCAACGTTTCAGGGTCGTCTTCACCGAACAAGCGGTTGGACTTCGTGTAGATCTCCTCGCTCAGCTTGAGCGCTTGCGCGAAGTCCCCATTGGCACGTAGATCGAGCACGATGTTGGTCTGCACAGCAAGTGTTTCTTCGCTGTCCTCGCCGGACACTTGAATGCGGCGCTGCAGCGTGAGCTGGTTGATCCTGGCAGCCTCGGAGTATCGGCCCAAGACCCACAGGTAGAAGCCGAGCCGCTGGGCGACATCAAGGGTCTGCGGGGCAGTCGGGCCCAACTGCCGCTGGAACTGCTCGTGCGCGTACTCGGCGAACTTGGCGGCTTCCTCGTGATCAGCCCATGTGAAGAGGTAGCGCATGAGGTTGATCGCGAGTTGGCGCACCCAGTCGTCCTCGCAGTCGACGATGTCGGCCGCATAGGCGTGAGGCAGTAGTTCGCGGTAGCGCGGCCAGTGGCGAGCCGACTCGGGATCGTTCGGGTCGCGGCCGGAAAGCAGTTGGTGCGCTCCGTGCTTCATCTGCGCCTGCAACTGCGGCGCCATCACGCGTTTGCGGAGCACCAACTGGACCAACCGGTGCAGCTGAATGGTGTTGTTGCCGTGGTCGATCTTCGCGAGGCCGTAGCGGTTGATGTCTCGGATCGCTTTCGACAGCTTGATCGGGTCGCGCAGTGCCGCGTCCAGTTCCGGAGATATCGACACACCACGGCTGATGCCGGTGAACAGGTCGCGGGAGATGGGCTCCGGGGAGAAGTAAGCGCAGATGTGCAGGATCTGGTGAGCTGCTGCGTTGCGCGTCTTCAACTCGTCGAACGAGACGTTCCAGGCTGCGGCGACTGAGACCTCGTAGGCCGGCGGTGCCGAGGTGTCGAGGATTTCAGCCACGGACTCGTCGAACAGGCGCAGGTACTCGGCTACCGGCATGCCGGTCATCGCCCGCCATGCCGCCGCTTGTTCTACTGCCAGGGGAAGGTCGCCTAGTTTCTCGGCCAGCTTGTTGGCATCTTCGATGTTGATGTCCGGGCCTCGCTTGCCCAGCAGTTCGATGCTCTCTTCGCGCTCGAACACGGCAAGCTCAAGTGGCCTCGCCACGCCGGCCCAGTCGGGATTGCGGGACGTGATCAGCACTTCACCGGGGCCGTTGGTGGGGATGAAGGGGAGCACTTCTTCAGGGGTCTCCGCAGCGTCGAAGATGAGCAGCCAGCGCCGGAACGGCCGGCCGACGCGCAGCGCCTCGCGAACCGCCGGTACAGCGGTGTTCGACTCGGACGCCCCGGGCAGACCGAGTTGCCTGGCCAAGTCGGTCAGGCTGGCTCGGATCTGGGTAACCCTGGCCGCTTCGATCCACCAGATCAGGTCGTAGTCCTGGGAATGGCGGTAGACGTACTCGGTCGCCATTTGCGTCTTACCGATGCCGCCCATGCCGTGCAAAGCTGAAGGCAGCACCGCTGTGGTGCCCCCTGCTGACAAACGTTTGCCCAGCTGCTCGAGAAGTTCCCTCCTTCCGGTGAAGTTGGGATTCCGCGGCGGTACATTCCCCCAAATGGGTGGCGGGTCATCCTTCTGACGTTTGGGGAACGCGCGCGGCGAGGTTGAGCTATGGTAAGGAGAAGAGTCCACGGGCGATTCGATGGTGGCGGTATCGCCTGGCCGAGGTGAGTGGGCGTCCGTTGTAGAGGTCGCAGCGGAATCGCTGGGCTGCTCGGCCAATTTGGGTATCTCCTCGCTTGCTGTCCTGGTCAGGCTTCCCTTGATCGGTTCAGATGCGAGCAAACCCGAAGGCCCGTGTGGTCCGACCTTTTTCAGCCGATCCGCACGGGACAGGTAAGGACCGGACAAAGCCCTCATGACAGCACGCTCCAGCTCCACATCTGCTGGATTCGTACTGGCCGGTTCCGGGTCCGGGGTGTTGTGGGGGTCTGCTATGGCATCACGGATTCGTGCGAGGACAGGAAGGCGGTCCGAGAACTCAGCGGCGGCAGCCTGAACAACGCCGGCAGTCTCAGACCGCCGCGCGCCGCTGAGCAGTAGTTCTCGAACTGCCTCCGGGATGGTAAAAGCTCTGCTGTCCCGAATGAACTCGCGGTCCTCCGGACCAGCAGGGTACAACAGACGGCTCAGCAGTAATTCCGCGAGGTGCTGACTGGTTGCTTCCGGTACGAATCGTTGCCGAATAGCTTGAGCGACGTCCAAGTGCGCGGGAACCGCTGCGAGCAGAGTGGCCAGCCGCAATGCAGGCGGTGATGCTTGGCTTCGGAATTGGCGGACGTGTTCCGGCGCTGGCAGAGACTGTGTTTCCTCGGCCGAGGCGTCGTGAGTGGCGAGCAGGACCGTGCCGGTCACCGGGCTGTGGTTCTGGCCCGTGATCAGGCCGCTCCACCAGCGCAGCCACCGCGGGCGCATCTCGATCACGGGGATCGGCACGGTGTCGGGACGTGTCAGCGCGTCGGGGTTCGGTTCCAGCCAAGCGTCGGGCAGGGTGAAGGACCAGCGGCTGTTGGGTTTCACCGCGCCGTGCGCGTTGAGCTCGACCCGGTGGGTTCGCACGCGGCCGCGTTCCCAGAGCCATTGGGGGAGCAGGTGCACGATGGTGACAGGCATGGTGCGGCCCCACATCGCCAGCATCGGCAGCAGGACGTCCGGTCGCCAGCTCTCGCCCACGCCGTCGGTCAGCAGCAGGACGACTCGTCGGCCCGAGGTGTCGACGATTTCGGTGGGGTCTCGCGGGGGTGTGTCCGGGGTGCCGCCTCGCAGCACCGGGGTCGCTGAGCCGTCGGGATGCTGGACGACCTCCAGGAGGCGGATCTGGATCGTGCGGAACGCGCCGAGCTGGCCCAGCATCTCGGTGAACGCGGTGACCTGGGATTGCCACAACGTCATCAGTGGGCTGTGGTCGACCACGAGCGTGAGGTCCAGCCAGCGTTCCGACTGCGGCTTGGTCACCGGCCACCAACGACCGGTCTGCGCCACCCGGTCCGCCGTCGCCTGTTCGTCCAGGACCATCGCGTCATCGCGCCATGAACGCATCTCGCGCTTGAGCGGGCGCAGAGCGCGGAAACACGCCAGTGAGTCGATCAGCGGGGCACTGCCGGCGTACTCACCGTTGCCGCCGGGGCGGAGGAACTCGGGGACTGGGGCGAACTCCGCGCGTGCTGGCATGTCGTGTGGTGCGTGGATGGGGGCTTCGACTGGCGGAGGCTCACGATGGGGTGGTTCTTCTACCGGATCGGGTTCGATGACATCTGCAGGCGGTGGTCGCTGGACGTCTTCGGGTTCGGCGTCTTCGGGTTCTGCGGGTTCGGGCTCGATCTGCTCAGGTGCCGCGCGGTCCGGACGGGTGGACTGGACGGCGGAGGCCAGCCAGACGATGTCTCCCAGCTCGGCCCAGTCGAGATCGTCGATCACGAGGTCGGCGTTGTCGGGATGGGTGTCGGCGGTGGGAGTCCTGCCGCCGTTGCCGGGTGCGCCGCTGGGCGTGCCCATCTCATCTGCCCGTCGTGAGTCGGTGCCACAACGAGTCGATCAGTCGCGGCCACGCGACACCGTCCGGTTTGTACGCGCCGGACGTCGCGAGGAAAACGGCGTCGAGCAGGCGGTCTGCGGGAATGCCGCCTTCCGCTCGGCTTTTCTCGACGAACTCGCGCACCAGGGCGTCGCTGTGCTGGCCGTCCGGGTCCAAAAGGTGGTTGGCGACCATCGCGGCCAGTTGTTCGACGTTCGGGTCTTTGATTTCCAGCTGAAGCGCGCGGCGGAGGAAAGCGGGCGGGAATTCGCGCTCGCCGTTGCTCGTCATGATGACGATCGGGAACGCGTGGCACCTGACCCTGCCGTCCGTCACGGTCGCGGTCTCGTTCGGATCAGCGGTGTGCACCGTCATCTCGCGGGAAGAATGACGTACGCGTGCCAGTTCGTCGATCACGAACTCCCCGTCTTCGAAGATGCTCAGAAGATTGTTGGGAAGGTCCGACTCGCTCTTGTCCAGCTCGTCGATCAGCAGAACTCGCGGCAGTTTTCGCGGGAGGAATGCGGTGCCCAACGGGCCCAGGTGGAGGAAATCGCCGATCGGCGCGCTTGCTGTTTCAGCAGATTGTTGCTGACTGGCGGCGGCCTGCAGTCGGCCGATGGAGTCGTAACGGTACAAGCCCGACGAGAGAGTCGTGTGCGTTGAAATTGACCATTTCAACACGCGGCCCAAACGCAGCTCGCGCGCGATGCGGTAGGCGAGTGCGGACTTGCCCACGCCCGGTTTGCCTGTCAGCAAAAGCGGTCGCCGGAGGTACAGGCTCGCATTGACCATGTCGAGCTCGTGAGGATCGATGTGCTGCTCGGTCAGGTGGAACTCCGAGCCGAGCCGGCGGATCGCCTCGCCGTCGTCCTCCGGCGGATGCCCGTCAGAAGCGGGCAGGGCGCCTCCGTAGTTCCTCCACGGCGGTGGTGGCGGGAGTATCTGTGCCAGGTCGATGTCGTACATCGGGCGCCCGGTCCCCCGGTAGATCCACCAATCGGGCTGGTCGGCGGTCACTCTCGGCTCGTCAGCGCTCATCCGTCCTGCCCCTATCACTCACTGTCCGGCCGGGTTCGACGACGCTTGACCGAAATCGAAGATCCTGTTCGGGTCGTCCCAGAGCACCACGAGCTCGCGGACCAGCGCGTCGGCGTCCGCGGACAGGTGAGCCGCCCTGCGCTGCTCCGGCAGGTCGAGCACGCCGCCGGGCCCGCCGGCCAGGCGGTCGACGAGCGCGCGCAGGTCCTCGGGAGCCGCGCTCGGATGCCACAGGACCAGGGGGAGGCCAGCTCTCAGCGCCGCCGTCAGCGACTCCGGCGCGGTGCGCGACTCAGGGCGAACTGATGGCGGTTCGTCCATGACCAGCCCAATCCATCTGGAATCACTCAACACGGCATCGATCGGATTCTCCCCTGTCCGGGAAGCTCCGGGAGAGTGAATTCGCTCGGCGACAGGGTTCTCAAGCATAGAGGTCCAGCGTGCTCGCCAGGGACGATGCCAGTGCTTTGCGTTCATACGTTCGAGTGATCTCATGATCAGGGTGTAGTCGAGTACGAGCGGACGTGGATCGCCTGAGCTGTGTTCTTTCCGCCAGGAGTAGATCGGCAATTGAAGCAGCTGCCGGGCCGTCAGAAACTCGAGGGTCACGGAAGCCGCCTGATCGGACCACGCGCCTTCGGCTTGAACGATCACTTCGTCGACTTGATATTCCAAGTCGCTGATGCTCAGTTCGTGAACCCCGTTGCGTTGCGGGGGCCAATCGAGCGGATTGTCCTGGCGCCACGAGGAGAGGATGCACCGGTCCGAATCGATGGAGTCCGGCTCTATCGCGAACACCAGGTGCAACTGCGGGTCCGGTTGCGCCGCCAGGCGGGTTTCGCGCTGCTCTTCCAGGACCGGGGTGCGCCTCAGCTTGCGGGCGCTCTGGTCGACCCACTCCTGCAGGCGCGCGCCGGTATCGCCGCCGACCTTCTGGGCCACGATCTCGACGAACTTCACGGCCGGCGGCACCCCGTCGGGGCCCGCGTTGAAGTCGGTCAGGTGGCGGTACGCCTCCCAGACCGAGCTGAACGACTCCACGGCCACCGCCGCTCCGGTCGCCTGGCTCACGAGCGACGTCAGGTGCGGCAGGTCGATCTTGAACAGGTGGCTCTCCAGCTCGTCGCGCTCGTCCACCGGGTTGAGCGGCAGCACGACCTGCTCGGCGGGTTCGGCGCGCGGCGGAGGAGGGGCGGAGTTCTCGCCGTGCAGACACAGCCACGCGTGACCCTTGTAGGTCTTGATCATCACGTCGATCTGGCGGTACGACTCGGGGGCGGTGCCGGGGTCCTGCAGGATCACCTCGGTGTAGAAGTGGTCGGACGCGACCAGCGCCAGCAGTCCGTCGGAGTGCCGCAACGCCAGTTTGGCGTCTTGGGCGTCCAGGAGCCGGAACGCCACGTTGACCGGGACGCCGATCCACCCGTGGTCGTCCCTGCGGATGTCACCCGCGTGCACCGCCACCCGCAGCTTCATCTGGGCTTCGGGAACGCGCGTCGAGTTGAACCGCCGGAGCTCTGCGACCAGCCGCTCGGGCAGCTTGTCGGCGAGCTCGCTCTTGGGAAAGGTGGCGGGGACGAGGATCAATGCGCCATCACCGCGGTCTTCTCGGTCGCATCCCTCGTAGTCGATCCCGACGCTGTCGAACGCCCGGCGCAGCACCTCGTACATCCCGGCGCGCACGTCGGACAGGTGGAAGGCCATCCTCTGGTCGTTGGTGAAGTCCGCGATGTCGACGGTCACGATGGTCCGGTGCTCTGTCGGCGCAAGTGGCACGAGCCAGTCCCCTCCCACGACGCGACATGACCTACCGGTCCGTCGAGTACCAGATCATCCAGTTGTCTCACCACGGCAGATGACACACAACGCTCGATGGTTGGAAGATCGCGACGTCGGGCTGACCGCTCGCCGGGGTCAGGGTGACGAGACTTGCGTGTTCCGGTGGGCCGACATGCCCACAGTCTTGCTCCGGGAACAGGCGAGTGAGTCCGTTGTCCAGTAAATGACATTGAAGAAGCGCGTGTGCGGGCGCGCGGCGTTGAGTTCCCCTGCCAGGACTCGAACCTGGTCCTCCCGCGTAACAGTCGGGCGTGCTGCCGGCAGCACCTCAGAGGACGCGTACCCCCGGCAGGAGTCGAACCTGCGTCTCCGGCTTCGGAGGCCGGTGTCGTGTCCACTGGACCACGGAGGTCTGCAAAAACAGTCGGATGCCCGCGAGTCGAACGCGGTGTTTCCTCAACCCGAATGAGGCGGGTTTCCGTCTCCCTCGCACCCGTCAGCACCCCTGCCAGGAGTCGAACCTGAATCTCGGCGTTCGTAGCGCCGCACTCTTTCCGTTGAGCTACAGGGGTAAAAATGCGCAACAAATAAAAGGAGCCGCCCAGTCGGTTTCCCGAGGGCGGCTCCTTGTGATGGCCTGAGCTAAGCCACTACAAGGAGCTCACCTGCACGAACGGTCGCCGCAGGCCGGGTCGGGCCGACGGGCGCACGCACGCGGCAGCGCGGCTGGAGTGCCGGGTCCGCAGGTCGTGGCTCGTCATGGCGTTTCCCTTCGGGCTGGTGTGTGGCACAAGTATTGCGGGAGGTGACAGTGGTCGTCAATCATTTTCTCGTTCATAAGTCAGGAACGAAACTCCGCTCTCGAACAGTTGCGCGTCGGTGCGCCGGAACTTCGTGATGTCGGCTTTGCCGTCGAACAACGGGATGCCGCGGCCGAAGACGACCGGGTGGATCTTCAGCAGCAGCTTGTCGATCTGCGGCAGGAGGTCGGCGGCCAGCTTGCCGCCGCCGCACAGCCAGATGTCGAGGCCGTCCTCCTGCTTCAGGGCGGCCACGCGGCCGGTGACGTCGGAGTTGATCACCTCGACGTCGGGCGGGGTGTCGGTCACCGAGGACGACACCACGAACTGGCGGAGGTGGGCATACGGCGAGGCCAGGCCGCCAGGTACCTGGTAGGTGTTGCGGCCCATCAGGACTGTGTCGAAGTTCGGGTTCGGCGCGTCCTGGAGGCCTACTGCCTCGCGGAACTGGGTGGGCACGGTGTCCGGGTACACGGCGTTGATGCCGGCCATGTGGTCGCCCTCGAAGACGAAGCCGTCGAAGGTCCCGTCCTCGGCGGCGATGAAGCCGTCCAGCGTGACGGCGACGTAGTACACGAGCTTTCGCATGACCGAAGTCCCCTCAGTAGTTCAACCACGACAACCGTAGTACTATGGATGTAGTGGTTGTCAAGGAGGCAGGCAGTGGTCCGGAACGAGGCACGGCGGACGGCGCTCTTGGACGCGGCGATCGACGTCCTGGCTGAAGAAGGCGCGCGGGGGCTGACATACCGCGCGATCGACGCGAGAGCGCAGACGCCGGCGGGTACGGCGTCCAACTACTTCGCGAACCGCGACGAGCTGATGTCGGAGGTCATGGCACGGGTGCACGTGCGACTCATGCCGTCCGACGAGTCAGTAGAACAATCGCTGGCGATGCCGCGCGACAAGAGCCTCACGGTCAAGTTCATGCACGACATCATCAAGCGGGCGGACGCCGACAAGGCCTGCTACCTCGCGATGATGGAGCTGCGGCTGGAGGCCACGCGGAGGCCGGAGATCCAGCGCGCGCTCACGAAGACGATCGCGGACAACCTCGAGTTCAACGTCGCCTTCAACGACGAGTCGAAGCTGCCCGGCGACCGGTTGACCGTCATCAGCCTCTACTTCGCAATGACGGGGCTGATCTACGAACGGCTGACGTTGCCCGGTGTCGTGGAGCCGATGGACCTCGACGAGCTCGTCGAGGTCCTCGTCGACCGCGCTGTCGGCCCGGACTAACGACTCAGCGGGCCGCCGGTGATCGTCAGGGCGACGGCGATCACCACGATGCCCAGGGTGCTGTACAGGAACGCGTCCATGCCGCGGCCGCGGATCTTGATCAGGCCCGCCTGCTCGTCCGTCACGAGGATCCGCAGCACGGCCGCCACCAGCAGCGACACGCCCAGCAGGACCGCGCCCTGCCGCCAGTGGTACTGGAAGATGCGCACCAGGCCGAGCACGCCGACCCCGAGCACCAGCGCGAACGGCAGGTGCTTGCCGGGGCCGGAACGCCAGCGCTGTTCGCCCATGAGCGCCTGCGCGTCAGACCGCTGCATGCGCGCGCTCGGCGGCTTCGACGGTGTTGGTCAGCAGCATCGCGACGGTCATCGGGCCCGCGCCGCCGGGGATCGGGGCCAGCCAGCCCGCCACCTCGCGGACCTCGGGGGCCACGTCGCCGACGAGACCGGCCTCGGTGCGGGTGATGCCGACGTCGACCACGGCCGCGCCCGGCTTCACCATGTCCGCGGTGATCAGGCCGGGGCTGCCGGCGCCCGCGATCACGATGTCCGCGCGGCGCACCTCGGCGGCCAGGTCCTTGGTGCCGGTGTGGCACAGCGTCACGGTGGCGTTCTCGGAACGGCGGGTCAGCAGCAGGCCGATCGGGCGGCCGACGGTGACGCCGCGGCCGACCACGGTGACGTTCGCGCCCGAGATCGGCACGTCGTAGCGGCGCAGCAGCTCCACGATGCCGCGCGGGGTCGCGGGCAGCGCCGCGTCCTCGCCGAGCACCAGCTTGCCGAGGTTGACCGGGTGCAGGCCGTCGCCGTCCTTGGCGGGGTCGATGCGCTCCAGGATCGCGTTCGCGTTCAGGTGCTTGGGCAGCGGGAGCTGGACGATGTAGGCGGTGACCTCGGGGTTCGCGTTCAGCTCGTCGATGACGGCCTCGAGCTCCTCCTGCGTGGTCGACTCGGGCAGGTCGCGGCGGATCGAGGCGATGCCGACCTTCTCGCACGCGCGGTGCTTGCCCTTCACGTACGAGTGCGAGCCGGGGTCGTCGCCGACCAGCACGGTGGCCAGACCGACGGAGCCGGGCAGCGCGGCGACCCGCGCCTTGAGGTCCTCGAACAGCGCGTTCCGGGTTTCGTTGCCGTTGAGCAGCGTCGCAGTCACGCCCTCATCCTCCCACTGGGCAGCGCCGCGATGCCCACCGACACCAGCGTCAGCACCACGCCCACGGCCGTGGGCAACGCGAGGTGGCCGCTCACCGCGTCGAGCAGCACGGCACCGATGAGCTGCCCGCTCACGCCGCACAACCCGACCATCAACACGCCGATGAACCGCACCGACACGATCGCCCCGCCCACGCCGAGAATGCCGAGCAACCCGCCGATGTACATCCACGCGTTGGACGGGAACGAACCGGGCACACCTCCCCACGCCACGGCGTTGACCAGCGCCAACGCCACCGTGCCCACGGTGAAGTTCACCAGGATCGTCGCCACGGAGTTGTCCGCGGCCTCGCGCACCAGCCCGTTCACGGCCTGCTGCCAGCCCATGAGCAGACCCGCGACCAACGGCAGCACGGCGAGCCACAACGCACCGGGCGACGAGAACTTGTGCGACACCGCGATCGTGACGGCGATAACACCGACGGCCGCTCCGACGACACGTGTCTTCGTAACCGGCTTCGACCCGCCGGGCCCGACACCGAGGTTGTCCACGACCATGCTGCTCACGACCTGCCCGATCACCACCGCGACCGTGAACACCGCCACACCGATCGTCGCGACCGCGAGCCCCTGCGAGCCCACGAGCACCGCGCCGCTGATCCCGCCGACGCACTCCCACCACCGGATGCGCCGGTGCACGAGCGCGTCGCGCAGCCTCAGCAGGCCGTCCCGCCCGGACTGTCGCGTCAGGACGACCACGAGCAGCACGCACCACCCGCCGGCGAACGAGATCAACGCCGCCAGCAGCCCGTTGTGCAGCGACTCCGCGAGCGAGGAGTTGACCCGCGCCTGGAACGCGATGGCCACCCCGCCCGCCGCCGCCAGCAGACCACCGGTCACCTGCGCAGAACGTGACAAAGCTCCTCCAGCCGGGACGGTGGCGTTCTTGATCAGCTTTAACCTGGCGCCCGCACCACGTTATGGTCGGGCCTCCACCGTTCGGCGCAGCGGCGGGGGACGTGTGCGATCCGGCGAGTTGCGGGGGAAGATGTTGGCGTGTCCGAGCCGAAGCCGTTGAACCCTACCGAGCAGGACGCTCTGGTGAAGCAGATCGGCCTGACTCTCATGCGGGCCGCTCCAGAGGACTGGCGCGGTGTGACCGCCCAGTACCGGGCCACAGGCCGGTACTTCGAGCTGGAGGCCGAGCTGCGCGTCCAGGACGGCAGCAAACGGCCGTGGGCGCCGCCGCAGGACGTGGCGTCGCTGTTCGCGCGGCTGCGCGCCGGCATGCACCGCGAGGGCCGGGGGAGCTGGACGAACGCCCGCTACCAGCTCGACCACCCGTCGAGCTACAACCTCGACTTCGACCGCGCGGAGCCGAGCTGGCAGACGCCTCCTCCGCAGCAGGCCTACGTCGACGAGATGCGGTACTTCCCGCGCGTCGAGGAGAACATCCCCGACTGGCTGCGCCGCAGGCTGAACCCGCCGACGCCGGTGTTCCGCACCGCGCGCGTGTTCGACGGCGCCGGACCGAACGGTCGTCCGTCGGTCAACCGGCCGCCGGTGCCGGAGGCCGAGGTCGCCCCGCTGCTCGCGTACCTGTCGAACGCGCCGGTCGCCGTGGCCGGGCGCGGGTTCGACGCCGACGTCCTGCACCCCGACTCGCCGCTGGTCGTGCCGTCCGGGTTCCAGACCGACGGCGTGTGGATCTGGCCCGTCGGCCTGACCTACTACCTGCGCAAGTACGGCGTGCCGCCCGAGCCCGAGCTCGTCGAGCGCGCCCGTGCCGCCGCCTTCGGGCTGCCGGACGTCTCCGAGGAGTCGAGGCTCGCCGCCGCCGCGAACCTCGGTGCCCCCGCCGCCCCTCCCGGCACCGTGGTGCCGTCGCCGCCGGAGCCCGGGCCGGAGCCCAGGCCGGAGTCGAGGTCCGAGCCCAAGCCGGAACCGGAGCCCGAGCAGAAGGCCGCCGAGGAGACGCAGTTCGTCACGGCGCCCGCGCTCGCGGAGGACGACGAAGAGGAAGAGGAGTACGACTTCGGGCCGCTGATCCCCGAGCCGCCGGCCGTCGCCGAACGCTCGAAGCCCGAACCGGAGCAGGAGGACCTCGGCGCCACGCTCGCGGTCATGCCGCCTCCGATGCCCGGCGACGGTCCCCCCTACCGGGTGGTCTTCGACTCCGACGGCGTGCCCGACCACGTCGACGACCGGCGCCTGCGCGACACCTATGGCGCCGGCATGGACCTGTTCGCGCCGCATCCGGAGGACCTGGACGAGCCGGAGCCGGTCGCGGAGGTCCCGAACGAGAAGGACGCCGAGGACGAACGTCCCGTCGTGGACGCACCCGAGGAACCCGAGATCCCCACCGCCGGCCCGGACGAGCCCGAGCTCCTCACGCACCACCGCGAGGAGGAGCGCACGGACCACCTGGTCGCCGAGACCGAGGAACGTCCGCGCGACGCCATGCAGGACACGATGGCCTGGAGCCCGGTCCTCGACGAGCCGCTGGAGAGCCCCTCCGAGGTCACCGAGGAGCACCCGGTCGTCCCGATCTCCGACGACGAGCCGGACCTGGCTCCCGAGGAGGAGATCGAGTCCACGACGTCGTTCGAGTCCCAGTTCGAGCCGCAGTTCGAGGAGGAGTTCGACAAGCGCTTCGACGCGCAGCTCGACTCCCACTTCGAGCAGGAACCCGAACCGGAGCCCGAGCCCGCACCGGTCGCGGCGGCCCCGGTCGTCGTGCCGCCGCCCGCCCGCGTCGAGGAGACGACCCAGTTCGACGCGGCGCTGTTCCAGGAGCCGGAACCCGAACCCGAGCCCGAACCGGAGCCGGAGCCGGTCAAGCCGCCGCGGCAGGTCACGCCGGAGGAGGACCGCGACCTCGCGGGCACCCGGCGCGCGCTCGACGACCTGAGCGTGCCGCACGGCGTGTACCGGATCGGCGAGCCCGCCGACCGCACCTGGACGCTCCGCCTCGACGGCGAGAGCTGGGAGGTGTGCTGGTACGACCAGGGCCCGAAGAACCCCGTGCGGTTCGAGAAGGTCGAGGACGCGTCGGCGTACCTGGTCGGCAGGCTAGTGCTGGGCAACTTCCGCACGCCCCAGCGCGCACCGCAGCAGCAACCGCCGATGCCGCCGCGGCCGATGAACAACGGCTTCCGCGACGAGCCGCGCCGGCCCGTCCCGCCGCAGCGCCCGCCGATGCCTCCGCAGGTCCAGCAGGCCCAGGTGCCGACGCAGGTGCAGCAGGTGCCGGCCCAGGCCCAGCAGGCTCCCGCGCCGGTGGCGGCCGCCGTGGCGCAGGAGGAGCCGTCGAAGCGGAAGTTCCCGATCTCGCCGCTGGCCGGCGAGCCGCCGCTGACGTTGTTCCGCCACAAGCAGATGTTCGAGCTGCCCGCGGGCACGGAGGTCGACCGCTACGGCGACCAGAACGGCAACCTCGTCTACGTGGCGGGCACGCCGTTCCCGGAACGCAGCCTCGTGCCGTCGTGGATCAACCGCCCGTACCGCGTGTACCGGTTGCGCCGCCCGCTCGAGGTGCTCAGCGGCGTCGCGGTGCCGTGGTTCGAGCAGCCCGGCGGCGGCACGGCCTACCTGCTGCCGAAGGCGATCGAGGAGATGGTGGCGGACGGCGTGCTGGTGGAGATCACGGCTGGGTCAGCCGACAACTAGTCCGTAGGCGGCCGCGAACGCGATGGCCGTGTCGATGTCGATCCGGGCTCCGGCGAGCTTCGCCTGCCGGAGCCCGTTCGCGTCGATCTTCGCCCCGCGCAGGTCGGCGCCGTCGAGCTTCGCGTCGAGCAGCCGGGCGCCCATCAGGTCCGCCGCGCTCAGGTCGGTGTCGCGCAGGTCGGCCTCGCTGAGGTTCGTCTCGCGGAACCGCTGACCGCCGAGCTTCAGGCCGTGCAACGGCGCGCGGACGAACGATGCCAGCGTGAAGTCGACCTCGGTGAAGGTGATCGGCCGCAGCACGCAGTCGACGAAGTTCGAGCCCATCAGGCTGCACGACGTGAACGCCGACCGGGTCAGCACCGTGCGGTCGAAGGTGCACTGCCGGAACGCCGTCGCGTGGTGGCGCGACTCGCCCAGATCCGTCCGGGTGAAGTCGCAGCGGGTGAACGTGCACCCCGTCGTGACGAGCGAGCGGAGATCGGCTTCGGTGAAGTCGCAGTCCGTGAAGGAGCGCTTCTCCCACTGCTGATCAGGCAGGTTGGCGTCGGAGTAGTCCTCCCCGACCTCTTCGACCAGGTTGTCCACTCTCACACTCTCGCAGAGTCGCCGTGTTGGTAACGTGCGGGTCGCCGGGCGACCTGCCCGACGTCAACGAGGACCGTCATTCGGGAAGGCTCATGACCCGCACGCCCGTGAACGTCACTGTCACCGGTGCGGCCGGCCAGATCGGCTACGCACTGCTCTTCCGCATCGCTTCCGGCCACCTGCTCGGCCCGGACACCCCGGTCAACCTGCGGCTGCTGGAGATCACCCCCGCGCTCAAGGCCGCAGAGGGCACCGCGATGGAGCTCGACGACTGCGCCTTCCCGCTGCTCAAGGGCATCACGATCACCGACGACGCGAAGACCGCGTTCGACGGCGTGAACGTGGCACTGCTCGTCGGCGCCCGCCCCCGCACCAAGGGCATGGAGCGCGGCGACCTGCTCGAGGCCAACGGCGGCATCTTCAAGCCGCAGGGCGAGGCGATCAACGCCGGCGCCGCGGACGACGTGAAGGTGCTCGTGGTCGGCAACCCGGCCAACACCAACGCCCTCATCGCCCAGCAGCACGCGCCGGACGTCCCGCGCGAGCGCTTCACCGCGATGACGCGTCTCGACCACAACCGCGCCCTGTCGCAGCTGGCGAAGAAGCTCGGCGTCGCGGTCACCGACATCGAGAAGATGACGATCTGGGGCAACCACTCGGCCACCCAGTACCCGGACCTGTTCCACGCCGAGGTCGGTGGCAAGACCGCCGCCGAGGCCGTGAACGACCAGGCCTGGCTGGAGAACGACTTCATCCCGACCGTCGCGAAGCGCGGTGCGGCGATCATCGAGGCCCGCGGCGCGTCGTCGGCCGCCTCCGCCGCGAACGCCGCGATCGACCACATCTACGACTGGGTCAACGGCACCGAGTGGACCTCGATGGCCGTTCCGTCGGACGGCTCGTACGGCGTGCCCGAGGGCATCATCTCGTCGTTCCCCGTGCGCACCTCGGGTGGTTCCTACGAGATCATCCAGGGCCTGGAGATCGACGAGTTCTCGCGCGCCCGCATCGACGCCTCGGTCGCCGAGCTCGTCGAGGAGCGCGACGCGGTCAAGGGCCTCGGCCTGATCTGAGTTTTCCGTGGCAGGGTGGGGACGTGCTGATTCCTTGGGACGTCCCCCAGCCACAGCTCTCCGACGACGTGCATCCCGCGCTCGCCGACGCCGCCCGCGCGGCGTCGGCGGCGTACGGACGCGCCCGATCTCTGCACACGCGCCTCGAGCTCCGCGAGGAAGTCGCGGACGGCGCCGACGGAACACCGACGATGCGCGTCGACCGCATCGTCGAGGACGCGATCCTGGAGTCGATCCACCGCAGTCGCGTGAACCTGCTCTCCGAGGAAGCCGGGTTCGTCGACAACGGCTCGTCGATCACGCTGGTCATCGACCCCGTCGACGGGTCGGCGAACGCCGCGTTCGGCGTTCCCCTCTCCTGCTTCGCCGGTGCGCTCGTGGAAGACGGCACGGCGAAAGAAGCTCTCACGACGTGGTTCGACACGGGCCGTGCGTGGCATGCGCGCGCAGGAGTGCCCACGCCGTTCCGCACGACCGGACGCACCACAGTGGACGGCGCGTCGGTGTGCCTGATGCGGCCCAAGACCGGCACCCAGGACGCGTGGCTGCGCATCGCGAACCGCGCCGACCGCATCCGCGTGCTCTGCACGACGTGCCTGGAGACGATGCTGGTCGCCGAGGGCACCGTCGACGCGTTCATCGACCCCGGCAGCGACACGCACCGGATCATGGACCTCGCGACGGCGCTGGTCACCGTGCCGGCCGCGGGCGGGGTGCTGGTCGACCTGCACGGGCGGCCGTTCACGTTCGAGCCCGACCTCACCCACCGGTGGTCAGGGGTGGCCGCAGCGACTCCTCAGCTGGCCGAGGAGCTGATCGCGACGGTCCTGCAGGGCTAGATGCCGCCCCGCGACTCGACGACGCAGTCGGGTCCGGGGAACACCAGACCTTCGTGCCCGTCGTTGAAGCGCACGAGGTACGGCGGGTGGCCGTCGTTCCCGCGCACTTCGAGGATTTCGCCCAGCCGCTCTTCGAGACCGATCGAGCGGCTGTGGACGTGGAGCCTGTCACCCACTGTTGCTTGCATGGTGCTGCAACACCTCCGGTGTGCGGCGTGAGGCCTGCGCGACGAACGCGTCAAAGCCTAGGCCGCCACCGGAGGTGCGCAACAGGGCCTCAAGTGCTCATCCGCCGCAGGCCGAGGACACCTTCGCGACGAGGTCGGCCTTCTGCTGCACCCAGTCCGCGGCCGAACCGACGTTCTGCATGCCGTTGGCCGCTTCCTCGAGGGCCTTCTTCACCTGCTCGTCGGGCGCGGAGTTCGCGAGGTTCTCGAGCTCCTTCGCCTTGGCCTGGGTGTCCTCCAGGGCCTTCTGCGGGTCACTCAGGTCCGGCGAGAACCCCACCAGCTGGATCGCGTCAGCGCACAGCTTGACCTTGTCCGCGGTGTTGCTGACGTCCTGGATCGTGTCGCAGGCCGTCAGGCTGCCCAACGCGATGACGGCTGCTGCCAGCGTCCCAACAAGGCGCATTCGCTCTCCCTCTTGCCCGAAGTGTCCGGTTCTGTTGGCTACGACTCTACCGACGAACGGGGCTGGTCGACCTGGCGTTGGTAGAGCTTGCGGATGACGTCGTCGATTTCCGGCTCCACGACGGCGAGGTCGTGGACCTCCACCTGCCGCACCACCTGAGTGATCAACTGCGCCGCCGTCGTCTCCGCTCTCCTGAACGTGAGGTGGTGCCGCAGCCCGTTGGCCTCGCTGCGCACCGCCGTTACTCCAGGGACGTCCGGTGCGGGTCCGGGTTCCCGCAGGTCGATGACGAGCTCGCGGTCGGGGGTCACCTCGGCGCGCAGTTCGTCGAGCGGTCCGTCGGCGAGCACGCGGCCGTGGTCGATCACCATCAGCCGCGGGCAGAGGCGTTCGATGTCGTCCAGGTCGTGCGTGGTGAGCAGCAACGTGGTGCCGCGGCGGGTGTTGATGTCCGCCAAGAACTCCCGCAGGCGTTCCTTGGACTCGAGGTCGAGGCCGATCGTCGGTTCGTCGAGCACCAGCAGCTCCGGCGCGTGCAGCAGGGCCGCCGTGATCTCGCCGCGCATGCGTTGCCCCAGCGACAACTGGCGGACCGGCGTGACCAGGAGGTCCTGCAGGCCCAGGAGCTCGACGCACTCGTCGAGCCTGGTCCGGTAGTCCTGCGCGGGCACCCGGTAGATCGACTTCAGCAGGTCGAAGCTGTCCCGCAGCGGCAGGTCCCACCAGAGCTGGCTGCGCTGGCCGAACACGACACCGATCCGCCTCGCCAGGTCACGTCGCTGCTTGGCCGGGTCCACGCCGTCGACCAGGAGATGACCGCTGGTGGGGACCAGGATCCCGGTCAGCATCTTGATCGTCGTGGACTTGCCGGCGCCGTTCGGCCCGACGTACCCGACGGCTTCGCCCCGCTCGACGCCGAACGTGACGCCGTCGACCGCCGTGACGGTCTTGTAGTTGCGGCGCAAGCCCTTCGACGTGGCGACCTTGAACTCCCTGCGGAGCTCCCTGACCTCGATCATGATCCCGTTCCCCGGTAGTGCCCGACCGCGAACCGCCACACGGCGCCGGCGACGACCGTCGCCAGGACCGCGACGAGCGGTGATGTCCATCCGACCCAGCCCGGTAGACCGAGCGGGTCCTGCTTCCCGAGCAGCGCGAGGCTCGGGTAGTACGCCACGAACGCACCCGGCACGACGAACGCCATCAGCCAGCGCAACGGCCGTGTGTAGACGTTGATCGGGTACGACGTGAAGGCACCGCTGCCGTACGTGACGGCGTTGGCGAACTCGCGACCCTCGACGATCCAGAAGCAGATCGAGCAGGCCACCACCCAGACCGAGCCGTAGATGACGGCACCCGCCAGCGGCGTCGCGATCGCCAGCACGACCTTCGCCGGCGTCCAGTCGATCGGGACGTGGCTGAGCGCGTAGGCCATCACGGCGAGTGCGCCGGAGATGCGCCCGATCCTGCGCAACCGGATGTCGGAGCACATGATCTGCGGCAACGTGCCGAGCGGGCGCATCAGCAGCACGTCGAAGTTGCCGGTGCGGATGTAGTTCGGCAGGTAGTCGAGCTGTCCCGCGAAGAGGTCCGCGAGCCCGAACGCCGCTCCCGCGAGCGCGTACATCAGCAGCACTTCTTCCCGGCTGAACCCGCCGAGCGCGGTGATGTGCGAGAACAGCACCAGGATGACGATCAGCTCGTAGCCCTGGGCGATGACCTGCGTGACCAGGTCGATCGCGAACGACGAGCGGTAGGACAGCTGGCTCTTCAGCCTCGCGCCGATGAGCTTGGGGTAGATGAGGTCAGCCACCCTGGACCACCACCTTGCGCTCGGCCCCGCGCAACGCGAGGTGGCCGATCGCGAGCACCGCGACGGCCCAGAACACTTGGCGGAGCAGGAGTTCCACGGTGCTGCCGTGCCCGAGGAACACGTCGATCGGAGCCTGCACCAACGCCGGGAAGGGCGTCATCCACAGCAGGTCGCGCGCCCACTCGGGGAAGAACGAGATCGGCACGGTCAGCCCGCACAGCAGGCCGGACGTGACGTTCCAGAACGCGAACACCCCGCGGTTGTCGAGCAGCCAGAACGCGCTGGCCTCCACGAGGAACCGCACCCCGAAGCTGATCACCAGCGCGATCAGGGCGCTGAGGAGGAACAGCGGCCACCGCAGCGGGTTCTCGGGGAACTGGAACGGGAACAGCAGCATGCCGAACAGCGTCGGCGGCGCCAGCCTGGTCAGGAAGGCGAAGCCGCCGCGGCCGACGTCCTGCGCGAGCAAGGCGCTCTGCAGGTGCCACGGCCGATAGAGGTCTACTACCACGTCACCGGATCGCACTCGCTCGGCGAGCTCGTTGTTCCCCCACAGCAGGACGAACCCGAGCAGCCCCTGCCCGATCCAGACGTACGTGTTGGCGGCAGCGATGTCGTAGTCGGCGATCTCACCGTTCGCCGCCTTGAGGGCGGCGGCGAGGATCGCGACCCGCAGCAGGCCGAAGACCACGTTCGTGGTCATTCCGGCCAGCATCGCTTGGCGGTAGGTCGAGTACCTTCGGAATCCAGCAATGATCAAATCGGCGTGAACACGCACGTCGGTCTACGTTAGCGACCGTCGCAAGTGGATTTTCCTACTTGCCGAACGCGCTGGTCACGACCTCTCCGACCTCGGGCTGCGAGGCGAGGCAGAGGAAGTAGTTGCGGTTGCCGTCCTTGAACCCGACCGCGGTGATCTCCCAGCCCGTCGTGTCGACCGTCGGACGCGTGTTGGCCTTCATGGCCTCCGGCGTGCAGACGCCCTTCACCTCGGCCGAGGCCGCCAGCTCGTCCGAGTCGACCGCCGGGATCTCGCCGGAGAGCCACCCACCCGCGAACGCCTCCCAGTAGTGCTCGTCGGCGCAGGTGCCGACCTTGCGCGCGGCCGCCGGCATGCCGCCGAAGTTGTTGATCCCGCGGAAGCAGGTGGACTGGTCGACGCAGAACGTCTCGCCGCACTTCTTGAGGAACGGCGGCACGTCGTCGGCACCGGGCGGCTGCGTCGTCTGCGGGCCGGGACCCTGCGCGTTCGTCCGGTCGTTGCCGAGGAGGTTCCACGCGAGCAGGCCGGCGCCGATCGCCAGGACGACTCCCGCGGCGGCCGTGACCACCGGCCACCGCTTGCGCTGGGGCGGGGGAGTGACCGGCACCGTGGGCTGCCGCATCGGGTCGCGCAGCTCGTCGCGCAGCTGGGCGGCGCTCGCCGTGCGCAGGTTCGCGTCCGGGTGCAGCGCCCGCGCCAGTGCCTCGTGCAGGGCGGGCGGCACCCCGTCGACAGCGGGCACCGGCCGGCGCAGGATCTCGCCGAGCTGGTCGAAGCTGTTGATGGGCCACGGAACCGGCCGCGGCGGCTTGCCGGCGAGCAGCGTGTAGAGCGTGGCGGCGAGCGAGTAGACGTCGGCCTGCGGCGTCGGCTCGGCCATGGCGAACGCCTCGGGCGGCGCGTAGCTGGGACTCAGGGCGTCCCTGGTGACCGTGCTGCCGCCCTGCGCGTCGAGCAGCGCCGCGAGCCCGAAGTCCGCGAGCTTCGGCGTGCCGTACCGGTCGACGAGGATGTTGCCGGGCTTGATGTCCCGGTGCAGCACACCTTCCTGGTGCGCGGCGGCCAGGGCGTCCGCGAGCTTGATGCCGAGGTCGCGCACCTGCTCGGGGTGGAACGGCCCGTTGCTGTCGAGCTGGTCCGCGAGCGACCCGCCCGTGCACAGCTCCATGACGATGTAGGGCGTGCCCCAGGACGTGATGTTCGCGTCGTGCACCGCGACGACGTGCGGGTGCCCGGACAGCTTGGCCGCCGCCCGCGCCTCCCGCAGGAACCGGTGCCGGTCCCGTTCGTCGACCAGCACCCGGTTGTCGATCTTGACCGCGACGTTGCGGTGCAGCTGGGCCTGGTGCGCCACGTAGACGGTGGCGAACCCACCGGCGCCCAACGGCTTCAGGCCGGACAGGCCGGGGATCTGGGGTGCGGTCACGCGCCGCAGCTTAGTTCCGCACCCCGACAATCCTGTTTCAGGCCGGGCAGTCGAGGGTGCCGCTGCGCAGAGCGTGCTTGTCGGTGTTGTCGTCGTCCGACCAGATCGCCGTCCTCTTGCCGTTGATGCAGCTCGGAGAGATCGCGAAGCCTTCGAGGTTGAGGTTCGGCAGCTTCGACGGCCGGTCGTAGGTGTTGGTGAGCTTGAACTTGCCGCCGCTGATCGTGAACGTGGTGGCACGTCCGCCGCAGTGGTCGTCGCAGGTCGCCCACAGCCGCGTGCCGTCGAACTCGAGCTCCATGACCTGCTTCTGCCCGCTCGCGAACTTGGCTATCAGTTTTGCCGTGCTCTGAAGGGCGTACAGGTAGATCTCGCCGGTCGCCTCGAGCCCGACCGCGACCAGCCCGCTGCCGTGGTTCGCATAGTCAGCCGGGTTGTAGAGCTTTCCGGTGTCGTCCTTGAAACTCTGCGCCGTGAGGAACGTGTCCGGCACCCACGCGATGCCCTCGGGCCCTTCGTTGGGATCGGTCTCCGGCATGCCCGGTAACGCCCACTGCTGCTCCGCGGTGCTCTGCGTCCCGTACTTCAGCACCGTCGGTGCACTGACGTCCTCGTCGTCGTTGTCCCGCTCGGAGACGACGAACAACCCGTCCGGCGTGCTCACGACACCTTCGGCGTCCGGATCGCCCTGTCCGTCCGCGAAGCTCAACGCCCTGCTCTGCGCGATCTGCCAGGCGCTGCCCGACGGCGTGAGCCGGTAGAGCGTGGCCGGACTGTTCTTGACGGCCCAGAGCGTGTTCGCGCTCTCGAACGACAGCCCGCTCAGGTTCTTGCCGAACACGTTGGAACCGTCAGCCGTCCTGATGGCCGAGTCGCCAGGCCACGCGCTCGCTTGCGCAGGTGTGGCCATGAGCCCGAGCACGAGGACCGTGAAAACGCCGATCGCCTTGATGCGCATCGCAACGCCCCTTCTCCCGCGAGGCACGATGGCACCTCGTCGGGGACGGCGGCGTGCGTCCAGTGGACCAGACGATGAACAGCAGGGCTACTTCTTGGCCGCTTTGGCAGCCTTCTTGAAGTCCCGGACCTCCAGCAACGACTTCTGGTCCGTCACATCGGCCACGCTGCGCCTGGCCCCGGCCTCGCCGTAGTGCCCGGCAGCCTCCCGCCACCCGGCCGGCTCGACGCCGAACTGCTTGCCCAGGAGGGCGAGGAAGATCTTGGCCTTCTGGTCCCCGAACCCAGGTAGGGCCTTGAGCCGCTTGAACACCTCCTTGCCGTCGCCGTCGGCCCAGATCCCGGTCACGTCGCCGTCGTAGTGCTCGACGACGAACTGCGCCATCGCCTGCACCCGCTTGGCCATGGAGCCGGGGAAGCGGTGGACGGCGGGCGGGGTGGCCATGATCGTTGCGAAGGCCTCGGGGTCGGTGTCGGCGATGCGGTGGACGTCCAGGCCGTTCATGCGGTCGGCCAGGACCTTGGGGCCGGAGAAGGCCTTCTCCATGGGAATTTGCTGGTCGAGCAGCATTCCGGTCAGCAGGGCGAACATGTCCGACGCGAGGAGTGCGTCCGCGTCGGGGTTCTGCGCGAGGCACACCGTGCGGGTCATGGCGGCAATGCTCGCACGAGGGTTGAAGCGCTGCTCAGCGGTGTGGGCTAGGCGCCCGCCACCCGCACTTCCGACACCACCTGACGCACCAGCACCCGCAGCGCCTCCCGGTCCACCGTCGCCGGGTCGTCCGCCAGCCACTCGCCGATCTCCCGCACGAACTGCTCCGGCGTCATCGGCGGCACCTCGAAGTCGAGGTCGTCGTCGCAGGTGACCTCGCCGGCTCGGGAGGGGTAGACGACCAGGGCGCCGCGGATCTCCAGCCACGGCAGGAGCTCGGCGAAGCGTTCGACGCCGTCCAGCAGCTGGGTGCCGCCGCCTCGGAACGGGTGGCCGTTGCGCCAGAGCTCGCCGTCCTCGTCGCAGTAGTAGTGGCCTGGCAGCCACGACTTCGACTCGATCAGGACCAGGCGGCGGCCGCAGAGCAGGGCGTGGTCCACGTCGGTGAAGACCGAGCCCGGCCAGGCCAGGCCGTGGAAGATGCGCACTCCTGGTAGCTGCGTGAGGTACTCGGTGAGGAGGCCGGCGGTCAGTCTTTCGCGTCTGTTTTCACCCGGACGGCCGAAGATTGTGTTCCCGTCGTACTCGCCGGCGAACGCCCGTTCGGCTCGGGCGAGGGCGGTGTAGCGGCGGACCAGTCGGAACGCTCCGTAACCGGCGCCCGCCACCAGGGGGAGCCAGACGGCCAGCAGGAGCGGGGACAGGGGCATGGCCAACGGGAGCAACAGGACGAACCAGCCACCGATCGCGGCTGCTGCCGGGGCGTGGCCGAGGCCTGTGGCGGGGACGTAGCGGACTCGGGCGCCCAGGTCGATTCGGTTCCACCAGTCCATCGAGCCCAGGTCGACCCGCGGGCGCGGTGCCATGTAGTTCGGGTCGTCGCCGAAGTCGCGCAGCCGGCCCGTGTGGCCTGTTCGGCGAGGTCGCGGGCGTGCTGCCGGGCGGGTGGGCGTGGGTGCCACGCGCACCGGGCGGTCGTAGTCGGCTCGGCGGACCGGGTCCTTCAGCGTCTCGTAGGCCTCCTGGAGCAGGCGGAAGCCGCCAGACGTCCCACCCGCGTCGGGGTGCATGACCTTGGCGAGAGAGCGGTAGGCCGACTTGATCTCCGAGGCACTGGCGCCCCGGCTGACACCGAGCAACTCGTAGTAGTCGATCCCTGGCACGACACCGTCCAGTCCGAGGTTGATGCACGAACCTTATTGGGTCCAACACTTTCGCAGGGCATACGGCCCGCGATTCGCCGACTAGTGTGAGTGGCGCGGTGGCGATGGGGCCTGTAGCGCAGTGGTCGACGCGCCCTCCGGAACGGAGGGAGAACGCCGGTTCGAATCCGGCCGGTCCCGCTCAGCATCCGGTTTTCCTCCTTCCCGCTTCCTCCTACGGACGAGGTGTGTCCCCGGTTCGAGTCAGTCCTTTGTGGACTCGGGTCCGGCTGCCCCGGAAATCTCGGTCGCGCAACTCGACGGCCGAGTTGCCGGGCCGGCTGACCTGCCGCAGTCTTCCGCGCATGGCGACCTGTGACGTCTGTGGCAACGAGTACTGGATGGCCTTCGAGGTGCGCACCGTCGGCGGTGGTGTGCACACGTTCGACAGCTTCGAGTGCGCGATCCAACGGCTGGCGCCGCGCTGCGAGCACTGCGACTGCCGCGTGATCGGGCACGGTGTGGAGGTGGAGGGCAAGTTCTTCTGCTGCGCCCACTGCGCCCGGACGGGCTCGTCCGACCTGGGCGCCCAGATCCGCGACACCGTCGGCGCGCATCCCGGTTAGGTCAGCACGAGGTCGAGGCCCAGCGGCACGGGCGGCGGCAGCTCGTCCGTGCCGCTGCGGAACGATTCCAGCAGGTAGGCGACGAGCCGTCGTGACGCGGCCGTCGACATCTCCACCGGCACGCCCGTGAGCCCGGCGTTGGCCATGAGCACCAACGTCAGGTCGTGCGGCGAGAAGTCGGCGCGCAGCACACGGCTGTCCTTGGCTCGTTGCACCAACGCGGCGAAGCACTCCCACGTCCGGTCACGCACCTCGGACTGCATCTCGGGGAACGACGCGACGAACGCGGCCGTGAACCCGCGGTCGCACGCCTGGAGCAGGCACACCTTCTCGATCACCGTGCTGAAGCCGCGCCACGGGTCGGGGTCCGCGAGCGCCTCCTCGATCGCCGCCTGGCACACCGCGAACTGCTCGGTGAAGGCCTCCATCACCAGCGCTTCCTTGGTGGGGAAGCGGCGGTACAACGTGGCGACGCCGACGCCCGCACGGCGTGCGATAGCGGCCATCGGCACGTCGATCCCGCGTTCGGCGAACAGTTCCCGTGCGACGGTCAGCACCCGTGCGCGGTTCTCTCGCGCGTCGGCACGCATCTGAGACGGTTCGGTGGTCACTTCTTCTCACTTCACGTCAAGTGGATGGGGTTCTCCACTTACGAGGTTACGTTCGTGGACATGGACTTCAAGGCACCGCTCGTCGGCCGGTTCAACAAGTGCGTCGTCGGGCTGCGCGACGCTCCGCTCGTCGGGAAGCTCGTGCGCAAGGGCATCACCGTCGTGTCCTACACGGGCCGCAAGTCAGGTCGTACGTTCACCACACCCGTTGGCTACCAACGCAAAGGCGATGTCGTCGACATCAAGGTGATGATGCCGGACTCCAAGAGCTGGTGGCGCAACTTCAACGGCGAGGGAGCCCCTCTCACGTTGGAACTCGATGGCACCCAACGGACCGGACATGCCACATCGCACCGTGACGACAAGGGTCGTGTCACGGTGCGAGTGCAGCTGTAAGACGTCAGGCAGCCAGCGCGGCCAGGCGTCGGCGCTCCAGGAACGCCGCCAGCAGGTACGCGCTGCCGCCCAGCACGGCCAGCACGCCGAAAAGTCCTGGCGAGGGGACGAACAACGCCGCCGCCGCGATCAGCGCGAGCCACGTGCCCAGGTTGTAGTGCAGGGCGTTGCGGCGGACGACGCCCTCGGCGAGGTAGATCATGCCGACCACGATGCTGGACCCCGTCGGCCAGAGCACGGTCTGCAGGTCGGGCTGGTCGAACGCCGTGCTCAGGCCGGTGATCGCCAGCGCCAGCGCGGTGAACCCGGTGACCCAGGCCGTGCCGACGAGCCTCTCCGCTCGTCGGCGGGCCTCCGGGGCGCCGCGCTGGGCCCGCAGCGAGGACGTCATGGCGAAGGCGGTGCCGGCGGCGAGACCCGCGCCGAGCAGGGCGACCGGCAGCCAGCCCGGCATCTCCACCGCGCCGCTGCGGGACAACGCCGCGCTGCCGTGGCCGAAGACGTAGGCGAAGGCGAAACCGAGGTAGGCGACGCGGTTGTCGACCTCGCCGGCGGGGACGACCGCGGCGCGGACGGCGGTGGCGTTCATGGCAGGGACCTCCGGGAAGTCAGATGAGGGACGCGATCAGGCGCGGCGCGAGCACCGCGAACTGAGGGGGTGAGCGGCGGAACGCCGCGCGCTGGTCGGCCAGGCCGTGCAGGCCCAGCCACAACGTCAGGGCGTCCGCCGCGGGATCAGTGCGGACCGAGTCGGTGAGAACCGTCGTGAACAGCCGCAACGCCGGTTCGGAGAGGTCGGCCGCACCGAACATGACGCGGTAGCGGCGGGGGTGCGCGAGGGCGAAGTCCAGGTAGGCGACGCCCGCGGCGTAGGCGTCGTCGGCGGCGAGGACGGCCGCTTCGAGCTCCTGGAACGCCCCTTCGCACACGGCTCGCAGGATCGCCGCGGCATCGGGGAAGTGCGGGTAGATCGACGAGGTCGGCAGCCCGGCCTCGCGGGACACCGCGCGCAGCGTCACGGCGCGGTCGCCGTCGACCAGCGCGGTCGCCGCCGCCACGATCAGCGGGCGGCAGCCGGGCCTGCTCACGGCTCCGGGACGATGACGACCTTGCCGAGGACGGTGCGCGACTCGGCCAGGGCCAGCGCGGAGGCGGCCTGCGACAACGGGATGCGCGCGGCGATCTGCGGGGTCAGCACGCCGGCGGCGACCAGGCGGAGCACCTGCGTGAGGTCGTCGCGCAGCCGGGCGCGGAAGGTGGTGAGGCGGAAGCGCTTGCCAGCCCAGAAGTTGTAGAAGCCGGCGCCCTTGCCGTTGGGCAGGTAGTTCCACAGCGCCAGGCGGGCGAACAGCAGCAGTACGGGCAGCATCGCGTTGCCGGGCTCGTCCTTGGTCGAGGCGGTGCCGTAGTTGACCAGCGTGCCGCCGCGACGCAGCAGCTTCCAGGACTCCTTCAGGCCGGCACCGCCGACGTGGTCGAACACGGCGTCGACGCCCTCGGGGGCGAGCTCGCGGATCTTGGCGTACAGCTGCGGGTCGCGGTAGTCGACGGGGGTCGCGCCGAGCTCGCGGACCGCGTCGTGGTGGCGGGCGGAGGCCGTGCCGATCACCTTGATCCCGGCGTGCCGCGCCAGCTGGACCAGCGTCGAGCCGACGCCGCCGTTCGCGCCCAGCACGACGATCGTGTCGCCGCGCTTCACCTTCGCGGTGCGGTACATCATCTGCCACGCCGTGACGCCGTTGACCACGACGGTCTCCGCGGCGGCGGCGTCGACCCCGTCCGGCACGGGCACCAGGTCGGCGGCCTCGACGACCAGGTGGCTGGCCCACGCGCCGACCTTGGTGACGACGGCGAACCGGTGCAGCTTCAGACCGCGGTCCACGCCCTCCCCGACGGCGACGACCGTGCCGACCAGGTCGTAGCCGGGCACGAAGGGGAACGCCGGCTGGTCGTAGTACTTGCCCAGGCGCATCTGCTGCTCTGCGAAGGAGACGCCGGTGGCCTCCATGCGCAGGACGACCTGGCCCTCACCCGGCGCGGGCAGGTCCCTGACCCGCACCTGAAGACCCTCTGGCTCGACCACGCCCGGCAGGACGACCTCGGTGGCGCGGGTGGTGGAGGTGGTGGCGTTCATCGTCTGGCTCCTTGCGGTCCGTTTGTGCTTACGGACATAAGCTAACGCCCGTAAGTGTACGAGCGCAAGGCCTAACGGCCATAAACTTTCAGGTGTATGGTTACGACCGTGACGAACACGGAACCGCGCAGGCGAAACCGCAGGGGCGAGGGCGGGAAGCTGCGGGAAGAGATCATCGCCGCGGCGGTCGAGATCCTCGACGAGGGCGGCGACGAGCGCTCGGTCACGCTGCGCTCGGTGGCGCGCAAGGCGGGGATCGCGGCGCCGTCGATCTACGCGCACTTCGCGGACCAGCCGTCGATCATGCTGGCCGTGGTGCGGCGGGAGATGGACGGCCTGGCGGCGGCTCTGCGCGAAGCCGACGAGAACGCGGGAACCGATCCGCGCGCGCGACTCCTCGCCGTGTGCGACGCCTACCTGGACTTCGCCAGGGCGCACCCGCAGCGGTACCGGATCATGTTCGGCGGTCTGTGGACGCCGTCGGTGGAGGACACCTCGATCACCGACGACGACCTGGAGTCACTGGGCGTCGAGCCGCTGACGTTGCTCGCGGAACGGCTCGGCGCGTGCGTGGAGGCCGGGATCGCGCGTGGCAGCGACGACCTCTACGGGGACGCGGTCGCGTTGTGGCTCGGGATGCACGGGCTTGCGCACCAACGGGCCGTCGTGCGCAAGATGCCCGGTCCCGACGACGTGGCGGAGCGCCTGATCAAGGCGCTCGCGCACCTCGAGTAGGTCAGGGGGCCTCGAACAGGGTCGAGACGGACTCGCCGACGTTGATCCGCCGCATCGCCTCGGCCATCGCCGGCGCGATCGACAGCACCTTCAGCTTCGGCACCGTCTTCTCCGCGGGGATCGGCACGGTGTTCGTCGCGACGATCTCCAGCACGTCGTCGAACGCCTGCAGCCGGTCCAGCGCGCCGGACGAGAACAGCCCGTGCGTGCAGGCGACCCTGATCGGCCCCGCGCCGCGCTCGCGCAGCTTGTCCAGCAGCTCTATCACCGTCGAGCCCTTGGCGATCTCGTCGTCCAGGACGATCACGTCGCGCCCGGCCACGTCGCCGATCACGGTGGAGATCTGCACCTCGTCGTCCGCGAACCGCTGCTTGGCGCCGGCCGCGACGGGCAGGCCGAGGATGCGGGCGAAGTGCGCGGCTTCCTTGGCGTTGCCCAGGTCCGGTGACACGACGACGGTGTTCGTCAGGTCGTACTGCGAGAAGTGCGCGGCGAGTTCGCGCAACGCGTGCAGGTGGTCCACGGGCACCGAGAAGAACCCGTGCACCTGCGGGGAGTGCAAAGTCATCGCGAGCACCCGTGACGCGCCGGCGGACACCATCAGGTCGGCGACCAGTCGTCCGCCGATGGAGATCCGTGGCGCGTCCTTCTTGTCCGACCGCGCATAGGCGTAATGCGGCAGAACGACGGTCGTGCGCGCAGCTGATGCCCCACGGGCGGCGTCGAGCATCAGCAGGAGCTCGACGAGGTGCTCCTGGACCGGCGGCACCAGCGGCTGGATCAGGAACACGTCCCGCTCGCGGCAGTTCGCCTGCAGCTGCACCTCGAGGCAGTCGTTCGCGAACCGGGTCAGGCGGCTCGGTGACAGGTCGACGCCGAGGTGCCCGCAGATCTCGGCGGCGAGTGAGGGATGGGCAGAACCACTGAAGACAGCGATGTCACGCACATCGACGAACCTAGTCGACGACCAGCACCAGCTTGCCGTCCCGGAACAGCGGCGTCAGGTTGCCGCGCGTGTCGACCGTGTGCGTGCCACGGGGGAGAACGGCCTCGATCGCCGTGAACGCGATGATGTCCGAGACGCCGTGACGGCCGCGCAACGACCGTTGGCCCTGGAACCGCAGAGCGCGCCCCTCTCGACGGTATTGATGGGCCTCGGCAGCAGTGGAGGCGCCTACTCGAAGCGCCTCCGGGCCTACCTGACGTGCCGACGAGGCACCCCGCACCGCGACTCCGAAGCCCTGTTCGACGAGCGAGGTCACCACCGCGTCGGACGGGGGGACGGGGACCATGAAGGACATCGCGTGGTGGCCGTCGACCTCGTGCACCACGACGGTCCGGGCTGTGGTCAGCACCGTGTCGTGCAGTTCCAGCGCGATCTTCTCCGCTTCCCAGCGGTTTTCGTGGCCGGCGTCGATGCCGACGTAGGTGCTGGTCACCTGACCTCCACTTGCGCGGACGAGGGTGTGTCCGCCTGCGGTTCGAACCCCGCATGGTGCCAGCGCGGCTCATAGGATCGCTCGACCTCGGCCTGTGGCGTTGGCAACGTTGTCCTCCACATGGCGAGACCGGGTTCGTGGAGGCTAGACCGATCGGGTGAGACTCAGGTAGCCGCTGAATGGCTGGAAGTGGAACGTTTCAGATACCCATCGGCAGCAGGTCCAGCCAGTCCAGGAACGGCAGCGCGCCGGTGCCCTGCAACGCCGCGAGGCCGAGCCACACCGACAGGACCGTGATGATCGGCCCGACGATCGCCATCTCGACCACACCGCCGGTCTTCATCCGCATGATCTTCGGCGGTGCCACGGGGAACCACGTCTTGCCGGCGATCGGGATCGGCCACAGGATCGGGCAGCCCTGCTCGGTGATCGCGTCCCCGAGGTAGTGCGCGAAGCACCCGATGCCGACCGCGATCCCGCACGCCGCCGCCGACGCGTCCGTCTGCGCGGTCCACGCGATCATCGCCCAGGTGATGCCCGCCGACACCACGGTGATCAGCAGCGCGTCCTGCTTGGGGCACCAGTCGTTCATGATGCCGCGCACCGCCAGGCCGGCGAACACGAACATCAGGACCGGCAACGCCCACTTCTGGCTGTTCTGCACGACCGTGGTGGTGAAGACGGCCGCGAACAACGCGAAGACGAGTGTGTGCGTGAGACCGCGATGTCCCCCGTCCCGCTTGGAATCCCGCTTCAGGCGCGTGGTCCGGTAGACGAAGCTGCTCAACGCGTTGATGCCCGCGGACAGTCCGCTGCTGAGCGCCCCGAACGTGCGCGAGATGGTCGAACCGGGGTGGTCGAGGTCCGGCAGGAGCGCCGCGCCGGTGGCCAGGACCGCGCCGACGGCCCAGCTCTGCGGCGTGAGCTGGCCGATCGGATGACTCGACGCGAGGGCGGTGACGGCGCTCCAGGCGAGCAGCCCGCTCATCGCATGTGTTGGCCCAGTTGACACTTACGTCCTCTCCAGTGATCACCCGATCGGTGTGAACAGTAGTCGTTCGGTATCAAGCGTCACGGGAGCAACTCCATATGTCCGGACAACTGATTCCCGACGGATGGAGTTCGGACATGACGCAGGTGTGGCTCGTCACCGGCAGTTCCCGCGGCCTCGGACGCAAGATCGCGGAGGCGGTGCTCGCCGCCGGCCACCGGCTCGTCGCGACCGCCCGCAACCCGCGCGATCTCGACGACCTCGTCTCTCAACACGGCGACCGGGTCAGATCTGTTGCACTCGACGTGCGCGACCCCGAGCTCGCGAGGGCGGCCGTCGCGACCGCGGTGCGCGAGTTCGGCCGGCTCGACGTCGTCGTGAACAACGCGGGCGCGGGCCGCGTGACCTCGATCGAGGAGTGCGCGGAGGCCGACTTCCGCGACCAGCTGGAGATCAACCTGATGGGCGTCGTCAACGTCACCAGGGCCGCGCTTCCCGTGCTGCGCAAGCAGCGGTCCGGCCACTTCCTGACGATGGGTTCGACGGCGGGCCACACGGCGCTGGGCGGCGGGCTCGCGCCGTACGTGATGTCCAAGCACGCGCTGAGAGGGTTCAACGAGTCGTTGGCCGCGGAGTGCGCGCCGTTCGGCGTGAAGGCGACGATCGTCGAGCTCGGCGGCATGCAGACGGACTGGACCGGCCCGTCCCTGGTGGTGACCGAGCCGGGCGAGGACTACGTTCCGTCTGTCGGGGTACTGCTCGGCATGATGCGCGGCGCGCACGGCAACATGCCTGGTGACCCGGCCAAGGCCGCCCGCGTCCTGCTCGACGTGGTAGCCATGGACTCACCGCCGCTGTGTCTTCTGCTGGGCAGCGACGCGGTGGATATGGTGCGTCTGGCAGACCAGGCACGGAATGCGGAAATCGACAAGTGGGAGCACGTGAGCCGGTCGACCGACCGCGAGCCTGAATCGGTGTAACCAGGGTCGCAGGTACGGGTGGGCGGTTTACCAGTACGCTTGTCTTGCTTGCATCGTCGCGAGAGGAGCGCCCGGAGTTATGGGCAAGATCAAGGTTCAGGGCACCGTCGTCGAGCTCGACGGCGACGAGATGACCCGGATCATCTGGCAGTTCATCAAGGACAAGCTGATCCACCCGTACCTGGACGTCACTCTGGAGTACTACGACCTGGGCATCGAGCACCGGGACGCCACGGACGACCAGGTCACGATCGACGCCGCCAACGCCATCAAGAAGCACGGCGTCGGCGTCAAGTGCGCCACGATCACGCCGGACGAGGCGCGCGTCGAGGAGTTCGGCCTCAAGAAGATGTGGGTCTCGCCGAACGGCACGATCCGCAACATCCTTGGCGGTGTCGTCTTCCGCGAGCCGATCATCATCTCGAACGTGCCGCGGCTGGTCCCGGGCTGGACGAAGCCGATCATCATCGGCCGTCACGCCCACGGCGACCAGTACAAGGCCACCAACTTCAAGGTGCCCGGCGCCGGCAAGCTCACGATCACGTTCCAGCCGGAGGACGGCTCGGACCCGATCGAGCACGTCGTCACCGAGTTCCCGGCGGAGGGCGGTGTGGCGATGGGCATGTACAACTACAACAAGTCCATCGAGGACTTCGCCCGCGCCTCGTTCTCCTACGGCCTGCAGCGGGGCTACCCCGTCTACATGTCGACGAAGAACACGATCCTGAAGGCCTACGACGGTGCCTTCAAGGACATCTTCCAGCGCGTGTTCGACGAGGAGTTCAAGGCGGAGTTCGACGCCAAGGGCCTCACCTACGAGCACCGCCTGATCGACGACATGGTCGCCGCCGCGATGAAGTGGGAGGGCGGCTACGTCTGGGCGTGCAAGAACTACGACGGTGACGTCCAGTCCGACACGGTCGCGCAGGGCTTCGGCTCGCTCGGCCTGATGACGTCGGTCCTGATGACGCCGGACGGCAAGACGGTCGAGGCCGAGGCGGCGCACGGCACCGTGACGCGCCACTTCCGCCAGCACCAGGCCGGCAAGCCGACCTCCACGAACCCCATCGCGTCGATCTACGCGTGGACCCGTGGCCTCATGCACCGCGGCAAGCTGGACGGCACCCCCGAGGTGGTCCGCTTCGCCGAGGCGCTCGAGGAGGTCGTGATCGAGACGGTCGAGGCCGGTCAGATGACCAAGGACCTGGCCCTGCTGATCAGCAAGGACCAGGCGTGGCTGACCACCGAGGACTTCCTCGCCGCGCTCGACGAGAACCTCAAGAAGAAGATGGCGTCGTTCTGACGTCCGCGCTCTGAGGAAGGCCACCCCGGTCACGCCGGGGTGGCCTTTTCCTTTGTGCGTCACCCGGTCGGTTCCTCTTGCGGGTGGTTGCCCCGTTTCGTCGTCCTCGCGTGTGTTTTTGCCGCTATATCTGCTGCTTGAAGGCAGTTCGCGGGTCGGGAGGCGTCATGTTCGGAGTACCGGTCAGGGGTTTGATCGTGATCGGCGTGCTGGGCGTCGCCGGCGTGATGTACGCCGTGAACGGCGGCAAGCCGATGGGCAGCGACAAGGCCGCGGAGATCTGCAAGATCACGGTGACCGCCGACATCCTGAACGTCCGCTCCGGCCCCGGCGACCTCCAGCCGATCGTCTCGACGATGCCCCGCGACGCCGTGACCGCGGCCCAGTCGCGCGTGGAGAACGGCTACCGCATGCTGAGCGACCAGCGGTGGGTCAGCCAGCAGTTCACGGCGCTGACCAGCGACTCGACCTGCAAGTAGCGTCCGTTTCCTCCGCATTGCTCCGGTTGCGGGATACTGGGGGCATGTTGCGGAACATGTTCCGGTGGGGCAGGGCCAAGAACCTCGTGCCGTGCACCTGCGAACCCGAGTGGCAGGGCCTCTACACGGAGATCGAGGGCCAGCGCCAGCTCGCCCTGCCCCGCGACGAGATGGCGACGCTCGTCGGCTACCTGGACCTGACCGCCCACTGCGCGGGCTGCGGTGCCGAGTACCCGAAGCCCTGGGGCCTGGCCTCCCAGTAGGCTTCCCCGTCGTGCTCACGATCTCCACGGTCAACGTCAACGGCCTGCGCGCCGCCGCGAAGAAGGGCTACCTGCCGTGGCTCGCCGCTTCCTCGGCGGATGTGGTGTGCCTGCAGGAAGTCCGGGCCGAGCCTTCGGAGTTGGCTGCGGAAGTGCACTCGCCTGTTGGGTGGCACGGCGTGTACGCGCCTTCTTCTTTGAAGGGCCGTGCGGGCGTTGGTGTGCTCTCGCGCGTTGAGCCTTCTTCGGTTCGTGTGGGCTTTGGCGTGGCCGAGTTCGAGGCCAGCGGTCGGTACGTGGAGATCGAGCTGCCCGGTGTGGTGGTGGCTTCGTTGTACCTGCCCTCTGGGGACGTGGGGACCCCTCGGCAGGACGAGAAGGACCGGTTCATGGCGGCGTTCTTGCCTTATCTCGTGTCGTTGCGGGAGAAGGCGGCTGTGTCCGGGCGTGAGGTCGTCGTGTGCGGGGACTGGAACATCGCGCATCAGCAGGCAGATCTGAAGAACTGGAAGACGAACCAGAAGGAGTCCGGGTTCCTGCCTTCTGAGCGGGAGTGGATGACCTCGGTGTTCTCTTCGGGGTACAGCGATGTCGTCCGGTCGCTGCATCCTGATGTGGCTGGGCCTTACTCGTGGTGGTCTTACCGGGGGAAGGCTTTCGACAACGACTCCGGGTGGAGGATCGACTACCAGGTCGCCACTGAGGGGTTGGCTGGTCGGGCGACTTCAGCTGTGGTCGAGCGTGCGGCGACGTATGCGGAGCGGTGGTCGGACCACGCGCCAGTGACGGTCACGTACTCGGACTGACCTGACGCCTCGGATCAGGCACAATCGTGCCCGTAGGAGGTGATGAGGATGCATGAGGTCGTGGCAGCCAAGCTGGCGGAGATTGAACAACTGTGCCGTGAGCTGAGTGTTCGGCGTCTGGACGTGTTCGGATCGGCGGTCAGCGGCTCGTTCGACGTCGCGACAAGCGATGTCGACATCCTCGTCGACTTCGAGGTCGGGTTCGGCTTCGACCACTTCGGCAGCTACTTCGCGCTGAAGGAAGGCTTGGAGCGGATCCTGGGTCGGCCGGTGGACCTGGTGATCAACGAGAGCATCCGCAACCCGTACTTCCGAAAGCAAGTCATGGAAAGCAAGGAAAACCTGTATGCAGCGTGACCCCCGCACGTACCTGTGGGATGCGCTGCGCGCCGCTGAACTGCTTGAGCAGTTCAGCGGAGGCAAGTCCTTCACGGACTACCTGGCCGATGCGATGCTGCGGTCGGCGGTCGAGCGGCAGTTCGAGATCATCGGCGAAGCGTTGAACAACCTGTCGAAGGTCTCTCCCGAACTTGCCGACGCCGTCCCCGACCTGCGTCGCATCGTCGCGTTCCGCAACATCCTCATCCACGGCTACGCCAGCGTGGACGACGCGCTGGTGTGGCAGGTGCTCACTGAGAAGCGACCGAGGCTCGAAGAGCACCTTCGCCAGGTGCTGGCAGGGCTTGATTGACGCATGGTCGTCTACTCCGACTGACCCAGTCCGGGCAGCCTTTATCGCTCCCGTCACCCCGCAGCCCACTCGATTCCACCCGTCAGCTCCCTGAATATGAACACGATTCACCATCAATGAATCGGGAGCGCACACCATGACGGGCTTCAACCGGCGCAACTTCCTCCTCGCGATGGGCGTGGGCGCCGCCGGCGTGCCACTCCTGGAGCGCCAAGCGTTTGCGTCCACCGCGGGCACCACGCTCGACACCGTGGCCACGCCGATCGGCGCCACCGGCTACCGCAGGCTCGCGGAAGGACCCGGCTGGCCGACCGTCGTCCGCACCGACCTGATCCCGGCCAAGCCGAACCGGGCAGCCCGAAGGCAGGCGCTCGCCAGCTTCGTGCAGTTCAGCGACATGCACATCTGCGACGCCCAAAGCCCGCTCCGCTTCGAATACCTCCACCCGTACCTGGGCTCCAGCGCGCACCGGCCGCAAGAAGCACTCACGGCACAAGGCAGCACGTCTCTCGTAAGGCGCGTCAACGCCGTCAAACGAGGGCCGCTCACCGGCAGGCCGTTCGACTTCCTCATGACGACCGGCGACAACACCGACAACCACGAGAACGTCGAGCTCGACTGGTTCCTCACGATCCTCAACGGCGGCGCGATCACCCCGAACACGGGCGACAGTCGCTACGAAGGCGTGCAGAACGCCGGCATCAGCACGTTCTGGCAGCCGGACCTCGCAAGCGCGGACGACTACAAGGCCAAGGGCTTCCCGCAGCTCAAAGGACTGCTCGACGCGGCGATAAAGCAGTTCACCAGCCCCGGCCTGGACATCCCCTGGTTCGCCACGATCGGCAACCACGACGACAGCGTGGTCGGCGCGTTGCCGGACGGGCTGCTCGACGGGTGGTACACCGGGAGCAAGAAGATCTTCGGCTTCGGCGACCCCGTGCAGAACGCAAAACTCGCGCGAGCCTTCACCGACCCCGGAGCCGTTCCGGATGCGATGGGCCTCCTCGGCCAGAACCCGCCGATAAGGACCGTCGCGCCCGACGACCGGCGCAGGCTGTTCACGACCGGCGAGTTCGTGCGCAAGCATCTGCCTACGGGCGGGCATGGGTACACACAGGCCAACGCAGACGGTGTGGACGTCTTCTACACGTTCCGGATGGCGCCTGGCGTCACGGGCATCAGCATGGACACGACGAACCTCGCCGGCTTCTCCGCGGGGTCTATCGGGCTGCACCAGCTCAGCTGGATCGAGAAGACGCTCCGGCGCAACAGTTCGCTCTACTACGACTGGCTGGGGCTGCCGCAGCGGCAGAACGTCACCGACGAGCTGTTCGTGCTGTTCAGCCACCACACGTCCAAGACGATGGGCAACGTGCTGCCGGACCGGCGCAGGCCGTTGGACCCGCGGATGAACGGCGACGCGCTGGTCAACCTGCTGCATCGGTTCCCGAACGTGTTGGCGTGGGTCAACGGGCACACACACCGCAACGTCATCACGCCGCATCGGCACGGCACGCCGAGCAGGAGCTTCTGGGAGATCAACACCGCCGCGCACGTCGACTACCCGCAGCACGCGCGGGTCATCGAGGTGGCGGACAACGGCGACGGCACGTTATCGCTGTTCACGACGCTCCTTGAGGCCGATGCGCCCTATCAGGTCGACTACGACGACCGGAGTGACCAGGGGCTGGCCAGCCTGTGCCGGGAGTTCACCTACAACGACATCCACTCGCGCACCGACCCGCTGGGCACGCCGCTCGACCGGAACACGGAACTGCTGGTCTCCGTCCGCTGAGTGGGATGTCCCACAGCCGGTCGCACCTGATCAGGAATTTCGGCGGCTTAAGGTCGTTGACGTGGCAGTGGACATCTCTCTGAACCCACCGCAGCCCCGTCCGAGCGCGGCGGCGATGCGGCGTGCCTTGCGGCGGGCCGCGGACGGCGCTGTGCTCGACGCGACCGAGGCGGCCGTGCTGTTGCACGCGCGTGGGGAGGACCTCGACTCGCTGCTCGCGGCGGCGGGGAGGGTGCGGGACGCGCACCTGCTCGCGGAGGGGCGTCCCGGGGTCGTCACGTACAGCCGGTCGGTGTTCATCCCGCTGACCAGGTTGTGCCGCGACCGGTGCCACTACTGCACGTTCGCGACCGTGCCGCACAAGCTGCCGGCGGCGTTCCTCGAACGCGACGAGGTGCTGGCGATCGCCCGCGCGGGAGCCGAACAGGGCTGCAAGGAAGCGCTCTTCACGCTCGGCGACCGGCCGGAGGAGCGGTGGCCCGCAGCGAAGGAGTGGCTGGAGGCGCGCGGGTTCGAGTCCACTTTGGACTACGTGCGGGCCAGTGCCATCGCGGTGCTGGAGGAGACCGGGCTGCTGCCGCACCTCAACCCCGGCGTGCTGAGCTGGGAGGAGCTCACGCGGCTGCGGCCCGTGGCGTCCAGCATGGGCATGATGCTCGAGACCACGGCCGAGCGGTTGTGGAGCGAGAAGGGCGGGCCGCACTACGGCAGCCCCGACAAGGAACCCGCCGTGCGCCTGCGGGTCCTGACCGACGCCGGCCGGGTGAACGTCCCGTTCACCACCGGGATCCTGATCGGCATCGGCGAGAACCTGACCGAGCGCGCCGAGTCGTTGCTCGCGATGCGGCAGGTCGCCAAGCAGTACGGGCACATCCAGGAAGTCATCATCCAGAACTTCCGCGCCAAGCCGGACACGGCGATGCGCGGCATGCCCGACGCCGACCTGACCGAGCTCGCGGCGACGATCGCCGTGGCACGCCTCGTCATGCCGTCGACCGTGAGCGTCCAGGCGCCGCCGAACCTGGTCGGCGAGGAGTTCGGCCTCATGCTGCGCGCGGGGGTCGACGACTGGGGCGGCGTCTCGCCGATCACGCCCGACCACGTGAACCCCGAGAAGCCGTGGCCCCAGGTCGACAAGCTCGCGGACATCACGCGCGATGCCGGGTTCTCGTTGCAGGAGAGGCTGAACGTCTACCCGCGCTACGTCCGCGCGGCGGCCGGGCAGTGGATCGACACCCGGCTCACCGCGCACGTTTCCGCGCTGGCCAAGGAAAACGGCCTCGCGAACCCGGACGCGGAGGTCGTCGGCCGCGAGTGGCAGGAGCCCGACGGCGGGCTCGACACGTACGGTCGTGCCGACCTCAACACCGCGATCGACACCGAGGGCCGCACGAGCGACCGGCGCGGCGACTTCGACGAGGTCTACGGCGACTGGGACGAGCTCAAGATTCCCGTTGCGCCGCAACGACTCTCCGAAGACGTCCAACGTGGACTGAAGATCGCCGCGAACGACCCGGCCGCGTTGCTCGCCGACACCGACGCCGCCATGGCGCTGCTCACCGCCGACGGCGACGCGCTCGAGGAGATGACCAGGCTCGCCGACGACCTGCGGCGCGAGGTGGTCGGCGACGACGTCACGTACGTCGTCAACCGGAACATCAACTTCTCCAACGTCTGCTACGTCGGTTGCCGCTTCTGCGCCTTCGCGCAACGGGAGCGCGACGCGGACGCGTTCCGGCTGAGTGCGGAGGAGGTCGCCGAGCGGGCCCAGGAAGCGTGGGACGACGGCGCCACCGAGGTCTGCATGCAGGGCGGCATCGACCCCAAGCTCCCGGTGACCTACTACGCGGACGTCGTGCGTGCCATCAAGAAGCGCCTGCCGGACATGCACGTCCACGCGTTCAGCCCGATGGAGATCGTCTCCGCCGCGGCGAAGGCGGGCGTGAGCGTGCGCGAGTGGCTCACGGAGCTCAAGGAGGCCGGCCTGGACACGATTCCCGGCACCGCGGCCGAGATCCTCGACGACGACGTGCGGTGGGTGCTCACCAAGGGCAAGCTGCCGACCGCGACCTGGCTCGACGTCGTCGGAACGGCCCACGAGCTGGGCATCCGCTCGTCCAGCACGATGATGTACGGCCACGTCGACCACCCCGGTCACTGGCTCACGCACCTGCGCGTGCTGGCGAAGCTGCAGGACCGCACTGGCGGGCTGACCGAGTTCGTCGCGCTGCCGTTCGTGCACCGCAACGCCCCCATCTACCTGGCCGGAGTCGCCCGCCCCGGCCCCAGCCGCCGCGACAACCGCGCCGTGCACGCGTTCGCACGGCTGGCGCTGCACGGCCGGATCGACAACATCCAGTGCTCCTGGGTCAAGCTCGGCGACGAGGGCACCGCGGAGATCCTCAACGGCGGCGCGAACGACATCGGCGGCACGTTGATGGAGGAGACCATCAGCCGCATGGCGGGGTCGGAGCACGGATCGGCGCGAACTGTGCGTGAGCTCGAGACCCTGGCTTCGCTCGCAGGGCGTAACGCCCGTCAGCGGACTACGACATATGGGCGAGTGCGAACCGATCGCGGGTGACCGATAGTCTGATTCGGCGCATCGACGCTACCGGCCATCGGTAGCTTGGCGGCCAATCAGTCAGCAAGGTTCACCCTTCCGGGGTGGGTCTGTGCCTTGGGGAGGCTCGGCAAGTGCACGGCATGAGTCTGGTACTGAGCGCTGCGGTTGAGAGCAGCATGACCGGTACTGCTGCGGGTCCCGTGGGTCTGATCGCGGTCACCGCCGGCGTCGGCGGTCTGGTGTTCGGCCTGGTGAAGCGGCGCAAGCCGGCGCCCGTCACGGCCGCGAACCAGCGCATCGACCTGGTGCAGCAGGACACGGCGCAGAACTGATCCACCCGGTCTGAGAAGATTTCCGCGTGTCCACGGAGAACGCGCCCGCAGAAGCCACCGCGCCCGTCAAGCGCCCCCGCGTCCTGTCCGGCATCCAGCCGACGGCCGGGTCGTTCCACCTCGGCAACTACCTGGGTGCGGTGCGGCAGTGGGTGGCCCTGCAGGAGGCGCACGACGCGTTCTACTGCGTCGTCGACCTGCACGCGATCACCGTGGAGCAGAACCCGAAGGAACTGCGGCAGAACACCCGCGTCTCGGCCGCCCAGCTGCTCGCGCTGGGCATCGACCCGGACCGCGCGACGCTGTTCGTCCAGTCGCACGTTCCCGAGCACGCCCAGCTCGGCTGGGTCATGCAGTGCATGACCGGCTTCGGCGAGGCGTCGCGGATGACCCAGTTCAAGGACAAGTCCGCGCGCCAGGAGCAGTCCGTCGGCGTGGGCCTGTTCACGTACCCGATCCTGCAGGCCGCGGACATCCTGCTGTACCAGGCGCACTACGTGCCGGTCGGCGAGGACCAGCGCCAGCACCTGGAGCTGACCCGCGACCTCGCGACGCGGTTCAACTCGCGCTACGGCAGGACGTTCCGCCTGCCGGAGGCGTACATCGTCAAGGACACGGCCAAGATCTTCGACCTGCAGGACCCGACGGCGAAGATGAGCAAGTCCGTGCCCGGCGGTGTCGTGGAGCTGCTGGAGGACCCGAAGCGCTCGGCCAAGAAGATCCGCTCCGCCGTCACCGACACGGGCCGCGAGATCGTCTTCGACGTCGAGAACAAGCCGGGCGTCTCGAACCTGCTGACGATCTACTCGGCGCTGACCAGCCGTTCTGTCGAGTCGCTGGTCGCCGACTACGACGGCAAGGGCTACGGCGACCTGAAGAAGGACCTCGGCGAGGTCTTCACGGAGTGGGTCACGCCGGTGCAGGAGCGCGTGAAGATGTACCTCGACGACGTGGCGTCGCTGGACAAGATCCTGGCCGCCGGTGCCGAGCGCGCGCGTGAGGTCGCGTCGGGCACGTTGCGCCGTACGTACGACAAGATCGGCTTTGTTCTGCCGGAGTAGTGCACTTGCACTAGCGTCTTCGTCGTGGACAAGTGGCGGCGAAAGTATGCGTGGCTCGACCACATCATGCGTGCGTACGAGCGCTATGACCAGCGGTACGGCGCCCAGCACGCCGCCGCCGTGACGTACTTCAGCGTGCTCTCGCTCGTCCCGATCCTGATGATCGGGTTCGCCGTCGCCGGTTTCGTGCTGCAGTCGCAGCCGGACCTGCTGGCGTCGCTGCGCGAGAGCATCGCCGAGGCCGTGCCGGACGAGAACCTGCGCAAGCAGATCAACGAGGCCGTGAACACCGCCCTGGAGTCCAAGGGCACCGTCGGCATCATCGGTCTGCTCGGCGCCGCCTACTCCGGCCTCGGCTGGATGAGCAACCTCCGCGACGCCCTCACGGCGCAGTGGGGTCAGGCGAAGGGCGAGCTGCCGTTCCTGGGCACGCTCTGGCGCGACCTGCTGGCGCTGCTCGGCCTGGGGCTCGCGATCGTGGTGTCGTTCGGCATCACGGCGGTCGGGTCGGGGCTCGCCGAGCAGATCCTGGAGTGGATGGGCCTCGCGGACCAGGGCTGGGCGCGCGTCATGCTGCGGATCGGCTCGATCCTGCTGTCGCTGCTGGCGAACTGGCTCGTGTTCATCTGGGTGCTCTCGCGGCTGCCGCGCAAGCCCGTCGGGTGGCGCAGCGCGCTGCGCGGGGCTCTCGCGGGCGCGATCGGGTTCGAGATCCTGAAGCAGACCGCCACGATCTTCCTGTCGTTCACGACCAAGTCGCCGACCTCGGCCGCGTTCGGGTCCGTCATCGGTGTGCTGGTGTTCGCGAACCTGGTGGCGCAGTTCATCCTGTTCATCACGGCCTGGACCGCCACCGCGCGGGAGAACGTCGAGCCGGAGGTCGTCCAGCCACCGCCGCCCGCCGTGATCGAGCCCGTGGTGACGGTGAAGTCCGGGCCGTCGCCGTCGTTGATGCTCGGTGCCGGCGCGGTCGTCGGCGCGGTGCTCGGGCTCCGCTGGCGGAAGCGCTAGAGAACGACGAAGGCCCCCGGGCAGCGTGCCGGGGGCCTTTTCGCGTGCTTCTCAGACGCTCTGAGCCGCCTGCTGCGCGGCCTGGCGGCGTGCCCGTGCCGCCTTGGCCCGCTTGTTGCGGATGAAGAGCAGCACGGCGGCCAGCAGGCCGAGGCCCGCCGCGGCCGTGATGGGGAGGCCGACGGTGCCGAACGCGGTCGGCGCCTGACGGCCGTTGTCGTCCGAGCCGGCCGCCGTGTCGGAGGTGCTGCTGTTGCTGCTCTGCGTGGGGACGACGTTCGGCTTCGGCTGGGGAGCGCCGTCGACGAGCTTGCCGACGCCGCCGGGGCCCATCGCGAAGCCGTAGTCGAGCAGCTTCGCGGCCTGCGCGTCGAGGCGCGTCGGGGTCTGCTCGCCGCGCAGCAGGACGACGACGAGACGGCGGCCGCCGCGCTCGGCGGCACCCACGTAGGTGTGCAGCGAGTCGTCGGTGAAGCCGGTCTTGCCGCCGATCGCGCCCTCGTAGTTGCTGAGCAGGCGGTTGTCGTTCGTCAGCATGATCGTGCCGCCGTTGCGGCCGGGGAACTGCGACTGCTTGAGCTTCATGGCGTTCGCGAACTCCTCGTACTTCATCGCGCCCCGGAAGATCAGGCCGACGTCGTAGGCGGAGGTGCTGGTGCCGGGGCCGTCCAGGCCGGACGGGGTGACGGCGCGGGTGTCGAGGGCGCCGAGCTCCTTGGCCATGGCGTTCATCTTCTGCAACGCCCTCGGCACGCCGCCGAGCTGACGGGCGAGCGTGTGCGCCACGTCGTTGCCCGAGGTGAGCAGCAGGCCGTGCAGCAGCTGGCGGACCGTGTACTGGCCGCCGTCCTTGAGGCCGACGCAGGTGCACTCCTGCTGGGTGTCCTCGGCGCTGGCGGTGACGACGAGGTCGCCGCGCAGCTCCTTGGCCACGACCATCGCGAGGAGCACCTTCATGATGCTCGCCGGGCGCTGACGGCCGTGGGGGTCGTAGGCGGCGAGGACGGCGCCGCTGTCGATGTCCGCGAGCATCCACGTCGCCGCGGTGATGCCGCTGGGCGGCTGCGCGGAGTTCGGCGGCAGGATCAGCCCGCACTCGCCGAGCCGGTCACCGCCGATCGGCTTCTCGGGCACCTCGAGCGCGGTCGGGGCCTTCTGGCCGGGAGCGGGCTGCTCCGAGGTGTCCACCGGGGGAGGCGGGGTCTCGCGGTTGGCGCACTGTGCCGAGCCGGCGGCCTGCTGTGCGGTGCCGGTCGGTGCGGCGAACGCGGCAGTGGCCGTTGCTAGGACCAGGGCGACGATGAGCCGTTGGGTGAAAGGCACCCCTTCAGGCTATCCACCCCCGTTTAGCGCCCTGCACGCACCACGTCCGATACTGGTCGGCGTGAAGCTCTCGCGCCCGATGTCACTCTTCCTGGTGGCTTTCGGAGTGTGGTCGTGGGTGATCTGGCCCACGTTCCTGAAGAACATCTGGAACGACCCCCGTTCGTTCAACGACGGACCTACCCCGTTCTTCACGGTGCACCTGGTGCTCGTGATCGCCTCGCTCGTGTTCGGCACCGTCATCGGCGTGCTGGGCGTGCGGGGCTTCCTGGCCACTCGACGTCGATAGGAAACGCTGTGGAGTTCGTACGGCTGCTGCTGGTGTTCCTGCACCTGCTGGGCATGGGCATGCTCGTCGCGATGATCATGTTGCAGGCCAGGGCGGGGAAGGAGGCGCCGGTCAACAAGGGCTGGCTGCACGGCGCGGCCCTGCAGCTGCTGACCGGTCTCGCGCTGGTCGGCATCGACCCGCTGGTCGACTCCGTGAAGTACGACCACGTCAAGATCGGCGTCAAGCTGGCCGTGGTCGTGGCCATCGCGGTCGTCGTGGCGATCAACGTCAACAAGCCCAAGGCGCCGTCCTGGCTGCTGCCGACCGCCGCGTCCCTGGTCGTGCTGAACATCGGCGTCGCCGTCTTCTGGACCTGATCGGGCGATCTCTTGATCACTCGCGGGTGACGTGCGGGCGAATTGGTCGCGACGTGCCGTATGTGGGCCAACGATCGTGGCATGTCACGTATCGCCTATATCGGTGTGCTCACCGCCGGTGCGGTGTTGACGCTCGTCGCACTGCACGGTGCCGCCCCCGAGGCAGAGGCCTCGGGGGATGGCCGGGTGTGCGCCGCTGCGTGGTGCCCGAAAGAACGTCCTGGATGGCGTGCTCCTCAGGAAAGAGGAGAGCCGACGGACGAGACCACCACGACCACTCCGGCCACGACCACCACCACGGAGACGACGGAGACGACGACCACGACTCCGCCCACTACCTCCACCACCACCGAAACCACGACCACCACCACCGACACCACGGAGACGACGACCTCGACCTCGTCGACCACTCCGACAACGACCTCGACTTCGTCGACCACCACACCGGAGACGACGACCACGACGCCGCCGGTGTGGACGACGACCCGGCCGGTCGCCGCGCCGCCGCGCTACGAGGACAACCGCCTCGCCAACACGGGCGCCTCGACCGGCTGGACCGTGCTGCTGGGCGTGCTGCTCGTCGCCGCGGGCGCGCTGATGCTGCTGATCGACCGCGGCAGGCGCCGCATCCGGGCCTGATCCCCGAAAACTGTCGGTGGTGCTCGTCACACTGATGACATGCGAATCGAACACCTGCGCGAGCGCAGCGATCTCGGTGTCATCAGTGCCGGCGCCCTCCGGTCACTGGGAGTGGCGAACCCTTGGCTGAAATGCCGGCCGGGTGGGCCGTGGCAGCGCATGCACCCCGGCGTGGTGCTGCTGCACAACGGCCCGCCCACCCGCGACCAACACCTGACCGCCGCCCTGATGCGCGCAGGCCCCGGAGCCGTCGTCACGGGCGCCGAAGCCTGCCGCCGCCACGGCCTGCCCGCCCGCGGTACCGAGATCCACGTGCTGGTGCCGGGTTCGGTGCGCGGCAGCGGTTCGCTGATCCTCGAACGCGCCGTGCCGATGCCTGCGTCGTCCGATGTGGACGGCTTCCCGGTGGTGTCCGCCTCTCGCGCTGTGGTGGACGCGTGCCGGCTGCTCCGATCTTCCGACGAGGCCACGGCTTTGGTCGCCGCTGCGATCCAACGTGGCCGCTGCACGCCTGCTTCTCTTGCCGAGGAGGCGCGGTGCAATCGCTACGGCACCAAGCTGGTGCGTGATGTTCTGCGCGAGTTGGGACGCGCTGAGTCCGTTGCCGAGCGGGATGCTCGTCGGTTGTCGCGTCGGATCCGGCTGACCACGCCGTATTGGAACGTCACGATCGCCGACGCCGCTGGTGTGGTCGTTGGCCGGCCGGATGCGTGGTTCGACGACGTGGGGCTTGCCTGGGAGATCGACTCTCGGGCGTTTCACTACGGGGCTCGGGATTATGAGCGGACTTTGGCGCGGAACAGCCGGTATGCGGCGGCGGGGATTCTCGTGGTGCAGACGTTGCCGACTCGGTTGCGGGACTGTCCGGAGGCGGTGGGGCGGGAGTTGAAGGCCGCGCATCGGGCGGCGGGGGCTCGGACTCGGCCGCCTGTGCGGATCGTGGAGGTGGGTTGAGAGGGTAGGGCACGACGGGTCGGGTCCCGCGGGCCTTGCGGCCGGCGGGGCGGGGTCGCGTTGGGCTTGGGTGGGGCGGGGTTGGGCGGCCGCCGGGCAGGTCACGCGGGACTGGGTTGCGTGGGCTGGGTGGCGTGGGCTGGGCGTTCGCCGGGCTGGGCTGGGTGGGGCTGGGCTGGGCTGGGCTGGGCTGGGCTGACGGAGGTCCGCGGGCCGGCAGCGTGGAGGGCTGGATGGAGGGTGGCGGCGGGCGGAGGGCTCGCGCACGAGGGCGCGGCGAGAGGTTCGCGCCTTGGCTTTGTCGCACCTGCCACCGCGACATGGCCACTCGCCCCAACGCGCCCGTCCCGCCCCAGCCCAGCGCTCGCTTCAAGCGACCCTGCCCAGCGCTCGCCTCAAGTCACTCCGCGCTGCCAGTTCGCGCCACCTCACGTGAACCACCCGGCTCACGTCACCCTGACTGCGCTGCCCTGCCCAGCGCCACCCCGCCTCACCCGGCCCACGAAACGGCGAAGCGCCGCGCCCCCACCGGGAACGCGGCGCCTCGCACCAACCGAAAACCTCAGACGCGCTTGAACAGCAGCGCGCGCTTCACTTCCTGGATCGCCTTGGTGACCTGGATGCCACGCGGGCAGGCGTCGGTGCAGTTGAACGTCGTGCGGCAGCGCCACACGCCGTCGATGTCGTTGAGGATGTCGAGCCGCTCCTCGGCGCCCTCGTCGCGCGAGTCGAAGATGAACCGGTGCGCGTTCACGATCGCCGCCGGGCCGAAGTACGAGCCCTCGGTCCAGTAGACCGGGCAGGAGGTGGTGCAGCAGGCGCACAGGATGCACTTCGTCGTGTCGTCGAAGCGCTCGCGGTCGGCGACGGACTGGATGCGCTCGCGCGTCGGCTCGTTGCCGTAGGTCACGAGGTACGGCTTGACGGCGCGGAAGGCCTCGAAGAAGGGCTCCATGTCGACGAGCAGGTCCTTGTTCACCGGCAGGCCCTTGATGGGCTCGATGGTGATCGTGGTGTGCTTGTCGCCCTTTTCCAGCAGGTCCTTCAGGAGCACCTTGCAGGCCAGGCGGTTCACACCGTTGATGCGCATGGCGTCAGAGCCGCAGATGCCGTGGGCGCAGGAGCGGCGGAACGTCAGTGTGCCGTCCACGTACCACTTGATGTGGTGGAGGAGGTTCAGCACGCGGTCCGACGGGAGCGCGGGGATGTCGAACGAGTCCCAGCGCGGCTCGTCGTCGAACTCCGGGTTGAACCGGCGGATCTTGACGGTGACCGTGACAGCGCCGTCCGGAGCCGGCGGCTGGGAGCCGCGCGAGCCAGCAGTGGTTTCAGCGGTGGCGGTCATCAGTACTTGCGCTCCATCGGCTTGTACCGGGTAAAGGTCACGGGCTTGTAGTCGAGGCGGATGTCCGCCGAGAGGTCGTCGCCCTGCTTGTAGAACATGCTGTGGCGCATGAAGTTCGTGTCGTCGCGGTTCGGGTAGTCCTCGCGGGCGTGACCGCCGCGGGACTCCTTGCGCGCCAGCGCGCCGTGCACGAGCACCTCGGCCAGCTCCAGCAGGAAGCCGAGCTCGACGGCCTCCAGCAGGTCCGTGTTGAAGCGCTTGCCCTTGTCCTGCACGGAGATGTGGGCGTAGCGCTCCTTCAGCGCCTGCACGTCGTGCAGGGCCGTCTTCAGCGTGTCCTCGGTGCGGTAGACGGACGCGTTGGCGTCCATCGTCGCCTGCAGCTCGGTGCGGATGTCCGCCACGCGCTCCTGGCCGTGCTCCGACAGCGCGAGGGCGACCTGGGCCTCGACGGCCGCGGCCGGGTTCTCCGGCAGGTCGACGTGCGACTCGCGGGACAGCGCGTACTCGGCGGCGGCGATGCCCGCGCGGCGGCCGAAGACGTTGATGTCCAGCAACGAGTTCGTGCCCAGGCGGTTCGCGCCGTGGACCGAGACGCACGCGCACTCACCCGCGGCGTAGAGGCCGGGAACGACGTTGTCGTTGTCCCGCAGCACCTCGCCGTGGATGTTGGTCGGGATGCCGCCCATCGCGTAGTGCGCGGTCGGGTAGACCGGGACGGGCTCGACGACCGGGTCGACCGCGAGGTAGGTGCGGGCGAACTCGGTGATGTCCGGCAGCTTCGTCTCCAGCACCTCGGCGCCGAGGTGCGTGCAGTCGAGCAGCACGTAGTCCTTGTTCGGGCCGGCGCCACGGCCTTCCAGCACCTCGAGGGCCATCGAGCGGGCCACGATGTCGCGCGGCGCCAGGTCCTTGATGGTCGGGGCGTAGCGCTCCATGAACCGCTCGCCCGAGGCGTTGCGCAGGATCGCGCCCTCGCCTCGCGCGCCCTCGGTCAGCAGGATGCCGAGACCGGCCAGACCGGTCGGGTGGAACTGGTAGAACTCCATGTCCTCCAGGGGCAGGCCCTTGCGGAAGACGATGCCCATGCCGTCGCCGGTCAGCGTGTGGGCGTTCGACGTGGTCTTGAAGACCTTGCCGAAACCACCGGTCGCGAACACGACGGACTTCGCCTGGAAGACGTGGATCTCGCCGGTCGCGAGCTCGTAGGCGACGGCGCCGGTGCAGACCGGGCCGTTCTCCGTCTCGGTCAGGCAGATGTCGAGGACGTAGAACTCGTTGAAGAACTCGATGCCGTGCTTGACGCAGTTCTGGTACAGCGTCTGCAGGATCATGTGACCGGTGCGGTCCGCGGCGTAGCAGGCGCGGCGCACGGCGGCTTCACCGTGGTTGCGCGTGTGGCCGCCGAACCGGCGCTGGTCGATCTTGCCCTCGGGCGTGCGGTTGAACGGCAGGCCCATCTTCTCGAGGTCGAGGACCGCGTCGATGGCCTCCTTCGCCATGATCTCGGCGGCGTCCTGGTCGACCAGGTAGTCGCCGCCCTTGATCGTGTCGAAGGTGTGCCACTCCCAGTTGTCCTCCTCGACGTTGGCGAGGGCGGCGCACATGCCGCCCTGGGCCGCGCCGGTGTGCGAACGCGTGGGGTAGAGCTTCGTGAGCACCGCGGTGCGGGCGCGCTGGCCTGACTCGATCGCCGCGCGCATTCCGGCACCACCAGCGCCGATGATGACTACGTCGTACTTGTGGAACTGCATTGTGGTGGGCTCCCCGCGCGGGTCAGTTCGAGATGTTCGGGTCGAAGGTGAAGATCACGAACGTGCCGAGCGAGACGATGAGCACCATCGACACGTAGAGCAGCATCTTCAACCAGAACCGGGTGGAGTCCTTGCGCGCGTAGTCGTTGATGACCGTGCGCACGCCGTTGCCGCCGTGGATCTGCGCGAGCCAGAGCATCGCGAGGTCCCAGAACTGCCAGAACGGCGACGCCCAGCGGCCGGCCACGAAACCGAAGTTGATCTTGTGGACACCGCCGTCCAGGATGTTCATGATGAACAGGTGGCCCAGGACCAGGACCACGAGCAGCAGGCCGGACAGGCGCATGAACAGCCAGCTGTAGAGCTCGCCGTTGCCGCGACGGGCCGCGGGGCGGCGCGGCTGGCGGGGCTTGTCGAGTGCGAGAGACATGGTCAGTGACCCCCCACCAGGTCGGAGATCGTGCGCTCCATCATGAAGTAGAAGCCGGGGATCATCACGACGACCCAGACGGCCAGCACGGTCCAGAGCATGACCCGCTGGTACTTGGCGCCCTTCTCCCAGAAGTCGACCAGCATGACCCGGATTCCGTTGAGCGCGTGGTAGAGCACCGCGCCGACGAGGCCGACCTCGAAGAGGTTGACGACCGGGTTCTTGTAGGTCTCGATCACCGCGTCGTACGCGTTCGGAGACACCCGCACCAGTGCGGTGTCGAGCACGTGCGTGAAGAGGAAGAAGAACGTGAGGACACCGGTGATCCGGTGGGCGACCCAGGACCACATGCCCAGATCACCGCGGTAGAGCGTCCCACCCCCTCGGGTGGTGCCCGACCGCTCGGGTGCGCCTGCGCTGGTCATGCGCCGCGGCCTCCAACGTCAGTGGTGGTGGTCGGCGAACAGTTCATTCCGACCATGACCGGAAAAGCGTAGTCCCGCCGGTTGGAACGGACACAGCAGGCGCACCCGCTCTGTGATCGATGAGACACGCTGTCGATCCACCAAGCGGTCTTGATCGATTCGGAAATGCGGCGCAGGCCACATTCCGCGCCTGAAGGGGACGAGAAAGGAGGACGGCGGCCCTGGACCTCCGCCTGGTCCGGGCCGCCGTCTTCGGCAAGGGCACTTGCCATCCAGTACACGGCTGGGGCACCGCGCTCGGTTCAAAGTTCGATGTGAAGAAATTTCGTCGAACGTCGAACGCCAGGTCAGGGCTCTGACATCGAGGCGTCAGCGGCACGGCAGCGCCCCGCCCGATCCTGGGGCGCATGGGGAGGGAACCACTGCCGGGTGGCCCGGTCTCGGGCCTGTCGTCGGCCCTGGAGCGCTGGGCCTGGCGCGCGGAACTGGGCCGAATGGACGACGATCAAGGCGGGGAAGCGCCTGAAGAGGACGTTTCGCCACGCCCCGAACACGAGTGATCACGACAGGTGCGGCCAATGCGTCGAATGCGTAACCGATAGGGGTCTATGTAGGTGCTGGCCGCAACGAGGTTGGTTACTAAGAGGTACGGTGCGCCGTCTAGAACCCCAACTGCGTCGTTGGGAGTGGAATCTCAGGGAGGAGACGAGCCGTGCGTCGTCGTATGCGTGGTGTCGCGGTCGCCGCGATCGCGTTGACCAGCGTGATGACTATGGCCGCCTGCGCGAAGGACTCGGGTGGCGGTAGCAACAACTCGAACACCGGCACTGGCGCCGCTTGCGAGTACGCCACGCCTCCCACCGCGCCCGCCACGTCGAGCACCAGCGCCGCCAACGGCGAGAAGGTGGACGCGAGCGCGCTGAAGGTCGGTCTGGCCTACGACATCGGTGGTCGTGGCGACGCGTCGTTCAACGACTCCGCCGCCGCCGGTCTCGACAAGGCGCTCACCGACTTCGGGGTGAAGAAGGAGAACACCCGCGAGCTGTCCGCCGCGCCGAACGAGGACGAGTCCGCCAAGCAGACCCGTCTCCGCCAGCTGGCGCAGGAGGGCTTCAGCCCGATCATCGGTGTCGGCTTCGCCTACGCCGAGTCGATGAAGCTCGTCGCCGCGGAGTTCCCGAACGTCAAGTTCGCGCTGGTCGACTCCGCCGTCGAGGGCGCGACCAACGTCACGCCGCTGCTGTTCGCCGAGCAGGAGGGCTCCTTCCTCGCCGGCGTCATCGCCGCGTACCAGAGCAAGAAGTGCCACGTGGGCTTCGTCGGCGGCGTCGAGATCCCGCTGATCCAGAAGTTCGAGGCCGGCTACTTCCAGGGTGCGAAGGCCGCCGCGCCGAAGATCGAGATCGAGAAGAAGTACATCACCCCCGCCGGTGACTTCACCGGTTTCCAGGACGCCCCGAAGGGCCAGGAAGCCGCGAAGGGCCAGATCGACAAGGGCGCCGACGTCATCTACCAGGCCGCTGGCGCGTCCGGCAAGGGCATCTTCTCGGCCGCCAAGCAGGGTGGCGTGCTGGCGATCGGCGTCGACTCCGACCAGTACAACCAGGCGACCGTCGCCGACACCAAGGACGTCATCGTGTCGTCCATGCTCAAGCGCGTCGACGTCGCGGTCTACGACTACATCCGGGCCGTCGCCAAGAACGACCTCGCGTCTCTCCCGAAGGTCTTCGACCTCAAGGTGGACGGTGTCGGCTATGCCACCTCGGGTGGCAAGATCGACGCGAAGCTGCAGGGAATCCTCGAGGGCTACAAGGCCCAGATCATCGAGGGCAAGATCAAGGTCGCGGACAAGCCGTAGTCCCGCGTAACCGCTGCAACCGGGCCCTGTGAGGAATTAGCCCTCACAGGGCCTGGTGCGTGGTAGGAGGAGCAACTCGACGATGAGCAGTTCCACGTCCGTCCAGACGGACGGTCCCCCCGCGGTGGTGCTCACCGGCATCACCAAGCGATTCCCCGGTGTGGTCGCCAACAGCGACGTCCACCTGACCGTCCGCCGTGGCGAGGTGCACGCGCTCTGCGGCGAGAACGGCGCGGGCAAGTCCACCCTGATGAAGATCCTCTACGGCATGCAGGCGCCGGACGAGGGCAGCATCGAGGTGAACGGCGAGCAGGTGCGCTTCCGCACGCCGTCCGACGCCATCAAGGCCGGCATCGGCATGGTGCACCAGCACTTCATGCTCGCCGACAACCTCACCGTCCAGGAGAACGTCGTCCTGGGCGCCGAGGCGATCCACGGCATCGGCCAGAAGGCCCGCAGGCGCATCATCGAGCTCTCCGGCCGGACCGGTCTCAACGTCGACCCCGGCGTGCTCGTCGAGCAGCTCGGTGTCGCCGACCGGCAGCGCGTCGAGATCCTCAAGGTGCTCTACCGCGGCGCCAAGGTGATCATCCTCGACGAGCCCACCGCCGTGCTCGTGCCGCAGGAGGTCAACGAGCTCTTCGACACCGTGCGCGGCATGCAGGAGCAGGGCTACACGTTCCTCTTCATCTCGCACAAGCTCGACGAGGTCCGCGCGATCGCGGACTCCGTCACGGTGATCCGCCGCGGCACGACCGTGGGCAGCGCGGACCCGAAGACGGTGTCGTCGCGGCAGCTCGCCGAGATGATGGTCGGCAGCGAGCTCCCGAGCCCCGAGACCCGCGAGTCCACCGTGACCGACAAGGTCGTGCTGGACGTCAAGGGCCTCAAGCTGCTCACGCCCGACGGTTCGCGGCCGATCCTCGACGACGTCGACCTGGTGGTCCGCTCCGGCGAGGTCGTCGGCATCGCCGGTGTCGAGGGCAACGGTCAGACCGAGCTCGTCGAGACGATCATGGGCATGCGCAAGGCGGGCAGCGGCACGATCACGTTGCTGGACAACGACCTCACGAAGCTGGGCACGCTCGCCCGGCGCGAGGCCGGCATCGGCTACGTGCCGGAGGACCGCCACCGCCACGGCCTCCTGCTCACGCAACCCCTCTGGTATAACCGGATCCTCGGCTACCAGACCCGCAAGCCGACCGCCAAGGGCATGTGGCTCGACACCGACGGCGCCAAGCAGGACACCGAGCGGATCGTCGCGGACTTCGACGTCCGCACGCCCGGCATCGACGTCCCCGCGGCGGCGCTGTCCGGCGGCAACCAGCAGAAGCTCGTCGTCGGCCGCGAGCTGTCCGGCGACCCCGTCCTGCTCATCGCGTCGCACCCCACCCGCGGTGTCGACGTCGGTGCGCAGGCGTTGATCTGGGACGAGATCAAGCGCGCCCGCGCCAACGGTCTCGCCGTCCTGCTGATCTCCGCCGACCTGGACGAGCTGATCGGTCTCTCCGACACGATCAAGGTCATGCTGCGCGGCCGCCTGGTGGCCGACGCCGACCCGAACACCGTCACGCCCGAGGACCTCGGAAGTGCCATGACGGGTGCGGGCAGCACGAGCGCCGCGGTGCACGAGACCGCTGCGGTTGAGGAAGGCGAGCACTGATGGGACACCTGCGCGGCAAACTCCTGCCGCCCGCGTTGGCGATCGTCTTCTCCTTGCTGCTGTGCGGCGTGGCGCTCGTCATCTCGGGCGCGAACCCGCTGAGCGCGTTCGGCGCGATGGTGACGCAGGTCGGCAAGGGCACGACCTTCATCGACATCATCAACTCGACGGGCATCTACTACATCGCGGCGCTCGCGGTCGCGATCGGGTTCCAGATGAACCTGTTCAACATCGGTGTCGAGGGTCAGTACCGCGTCGCCGCCGTCGTGGCGGCCGTCGTCGGCGGCTCGATCGCCCTGCCCACCGGCATCCACACGCTGGTGATCATCATCGTGGCCGCCGTCGCCGGTGCCGCCTGGGCCGCGATCCCCGCGATCCTCAAGGTGACCCGCGGCGTCAACGAGGTCATCTCGACGATCATGATGAACGGCCTGGCGATCGGCCTGTCCGCCTACCTGATCCGCCGCGACGTCTTCGGCGAGCTGCGGGGCAACAACATCCGCACCGCGGAGATCCCGGAGTCCGGCTGGATGCCCGGCATCTCCTTCGGGGGCGGCGGCACGATGTTCGGCTTCATCTTCGTGGCCATCGCCCTCGGCGTCGGCTACTGGATCATGATGAACCGCACCCGGTTCGGCTTCGAGCTGCGCGCGTCCGGCGAGTCGGCGACCGCCGCGTCCGCCGGTGGCGTCAACGCCAAGAAGATGGTGCTGGTGTCCATGCTGATCTCGGGCGCCATCGCGGGCCTGATCTCGCTGCCCGAACTGCTGGGCCGCGACCACACGTTCAGCCTGAACTTCACCGCCGGCATCGGCTTCTCCGGCATCGCGATCGCGCTGCTCGGCCGCAACCACCCCGGTGGCATCGCGTTCGGCGCGCTGCTCTGGGCGTTCCTCGACAAGGCCGGCCTCGCGCTCGACAACGTCGGGGTGCCCAGGGAGATCGTCACCATCATGCAGGGCTCGATCGTCCTGTCGGTCGTCGTCGCGTACGAGGTGGTGCGCCGCTTCGAGCTCGCCTCCGAGCAGCGTCGCGTCGGCCGTGAGCTCGGAACCGTTGGAGGTGCCGCGTGATCTCGACGCTGGAGGAGAAGCCCCACGTCCCGGCGGCACCGCGCAAGCGCAAGGTGCCGGGCTGGGCGGTCGGGATGATCGGTGTCGCCGGCGCGATCCTGCTGCTGTCGACCACCTCGTACCTCACGGGGTTCCCGCAGCTCACGTCGTCCGGCACGACGCAGACGGCCGTGCGGCTCGCGCTGCCGATCCTGCTCGCGGGTCTCGGCGGTCTGTGGGCGGAACGCGCGGGCGTGGTCAACATCGGCCTCGAAGGCATGATGATCATGGGCACCTGGGGCGCGGCGTGGGCCGGCTACCAGTGGGGCCCGTGGGCGGCGCTCGTCGCGTCCGTCGTGTTCGGCGCGCTGGGCGGTCTGCTGCACGCGATCGCCACGGTCACGTTCGGCGTCAACCACATCGTCTCCGGTGTGGCGATCAACCTGCTCGGCGCCGGTCTGACGAAGTACCTGTCGACGCTGGTGTTCCTGCCGCTGTCGAACAACCCGCGGCAGTCGCCGCCGGTCGCGCCGTTCGAGACGTACTCGGCGGCGGGCTTCGCGGACTGGCTCGGTGAGCTGGAAGCGGGGCAGCGCGTCATCATCTCCGACGTCGCGGGCATCCTGCGCGGTCTCGTCACCGGCGTCTCGCCGTTGACGATGCTGACGATCGTGCTCGTGCCGCTGTCGTACTACCTGCTCTGGCGCACCCGCTTCGGCCTGCGCCTGCGCTCGGTCGGCGAGAACCCGCACGCCGCGGACTCGCTGGGCGTGAAGGTGTACTTCCACAAGTACGTCGCCGTGATCGTCTCCGGTGGGCTCGCCGGCCTGGGTGGCGCCGCGCTGGTGCTGAACCCCGGTCAGCTGTCCTACCTCGAGGGCCAGACCGGCGGCCGCGGCTACATCGGCCTCGCGGCGATGATCTTCGGCAACTGGCGGCCCGGCGGTCTGCTCGGCGGCGCGGCGCTGTTCGGCTACGCCGACGGCCTGCAGCTGCGGTCGGGCGGCGAGACGGTGCTGGGCCTGGTCTACGGCGTGGTGATCCTGCTCGGCGTGATCGTGGTGTACCAGCTGATCCGCCGGAAGTGGTTCTCCGCCGCCGCCGCGATCGTCGTGGCCGTGCTGCTCTACCTGCTCTACATCAGCCTCGACGAGATCCCCGGCGAGTTCGTCTCGTACACGCCGCACATGGTGACGCTGGCCGTGCTGGCCGTTGCCTCCCAACGGTTGCGCATGCCCGCGGCTGACGGCGAGGTCTACCGCCGTGGCTGAGGTCGACTGGGACCTGCTCCGGGCACGGGCGGTGGAGGCGGCGTCGTTCGCCCACTGCCCGTACTCGGGGCTGCAGGTCGGGTCCGCGGCGTTGTGCGACGACGGCCGCATCGTGACCGGGTGCAACGTCGAGAACGCCTCGTACGGCGTGGGGCTCTGCGCGGAGTGCGCGATGGCCGGTCAGCTGCAGCTCACGGGCGGCGGCCGGTTCGTCGCGGTGGCGTGCCGGTCCGGTGCCGGTGACCTGCTGATGCCGTGCGGGCGGTGCCGCCAGGTGCTCTACGAGCTCGGCGGGCGCGACTGCCTGGTGGACACGCCGTCCGGGGTGCTGCCGATGTCGTCGGTGCTGCCGGACGCGTTCGGACCGGAGGACCTGCCATGAGCTTTTCCGCTGTCGACGTCATCCGTGCCAAGCGCGACGGGTCGGCGTTGTCGGACGCGCAGATCGACTGGGTGATCGACGCCTACACGCGCGGCGCGGTCGCGGACGAGCAGATGTCCGCGCTGGCGATGGCGATCTTCTTCAACGGGATGACCGCTTCCGAGACCGCGCGCTGGACGCAGGCGATGATCTTGTCCGGCGAGCGGTTGTCGTTGCACGTCTCGCGGCCGACCGTCGACAAGCACTCGACGGGCGGCGTCGGCGACAAGATCACGTTGCCGCTGGCACCTCTCGTGGCTGCCTGCGGTGCTGCCGTGCCGCAGCTGTCGGGCCGCGGGCTCGGTCACACGGGCGGGACGCTGGACAAGCTGGAGTCGATCCCGGGGTGGCGGGCCGCACTGTCCACTTCGGAGATCCTCTCGCAGCTGTCCGACGTCGGCGCCGTCGTTTGTGCTGCCACCGAAGGACTTGCTCCCGCCGACCGCAAGCTCTACGCGCTGCGCGACGTCACCGGCACGGTCGAGGCGATCCCGTTGATCGCGTCCTCGATCATGTCGAAGAAGATCGCGGAGGGCGCCGAGTCGCTGGTGCTCGACGTGAAGGTCGGGTCCGGCGCGTTCATGAAGGACCTGGCTTCGGCGCGTGCTCTCGCGGAGGCACTCGTTGCTATCGGTGTCGAGCACGGGGTCAGGATCTCGGCGCTGCTGACGGACATGTCGGTGCCGCTGGGGCGTGCCGTCGGCAACGCGGTCGAGGTGGCCGAGTCCGTCGACGTGCTGCGGGGCGGTGGTCCTGCCGACGTGGTCGAGCTGACGGTCGCGTTGGCGTCGGAGATGCTGTCGCTGGCCGGGATCTCGGCCGATCCCGCCGCCGTGCTGGCGTCCGGTGAGGCGTACGAGGTGTGGGCGCGGATGATCCGGGCCCAGGGTGGCGATCCGGAGGCTCCGCTTCCGGTGGCCGCGCATCGTCACGTCGTCGAGGCGCCTGCTTCCGGGGTGTTGTCCATTTTGGACGCTTATGGCGTTGGGGTGGCTGCCTGGCGGCTTGGTGCTGGGCGGGCTCGCAAGGAGGATCCGGTGCAGGCCGGGGCTGGGGTGCTTTGTCTGGCCAAGCCTGGGGATGTGGTGGAAGCCGGGCAGCCGTTGCTTGAGCTTTTCACCGATACTCCGGATGCGGTTGACGGGGCTTTGCAGGCGCTGGAAGGTGCTTACTCGGTTTCTGACTCCGTGGTGGGGCGGTCGGCGTTGGTGATCGATGTGGTGCGCGGCTAGCGTTGGTTGGCTTGCGTTGGCTGGCTTGCGTTGGTGGTTGCGTTGTTGCGTGCCTGCTCTGTTTCGAGCGCGGGGCTCTGCCCCGGACCCCGCCAACTGATCAAAGACCCCCAGCGCCGTTAGCGGGTTGATGGCACGCCTGTTTGTGTTGGGCGGCTTGCTGTTTTGTGGTGGTGCGGTTCGGGTGGGGTGGGTCCCGTCCCAAGCCGTACCAGCTCTCGCCACAACCAGGCAGGGGTGTCAAACCGCCGAAAAGCGTGGCGGTTTGACACCCCTGCCTGGTTGCAGCGAGTGCTGGGCACGGCTCGTGACGGGACCCACCCCACCGGAACCTCCTGTTTCAAGCCAAAAGCAAAAGCCAAAAGCTGCTCGGCTTCGCCTTTGCTTCGGCTCGCCTTCGGCCTCGCGCTGACTTGCGTCCTAGCCGACCAGCGAGCCCGCCAGTGGTGAGCGGTCGGCCTTCCACAGCACGCAGAGGACCTCCTGGCGGCCTGGGGCGGAAGGGTCGTTCCAGGCTTCCCACTCCTTCTGGGTGGGGATCAGGCCGGTGAAGCCGAGGGTGTCCTTCGCCTTCGGCTCGATGACCTTGAACTGCTCGGTGCAGTAGTTCTTGGTGAAGTCGGTGAAGTACTGCACGCCGGGGTACGGGGTGTCCTTCGGCTTGTCCCACAACGGGGTCGCGGCGGCGAAGAGCTGGATGCCGTGCGGGCCGTCGCACGGGACGTTCGAACGGACGCCCGAGCCCTGGGTGAGGAAGTCCTTGGCGCACTGGGTGCCGGAGAGGTTCCACTCCGGCACGTCGCCGCCGCGGCCGTACGTGGCGATGCGGCGGGACGGCAGTGGCGCGCCTACCGGTAGTGCGGCGGCGTCGGTCCACTCGGTGGAGTTCTCCGGCGGTGCGGAGTTGCTGCTGTTGCCGGGGCTCTGCGCGTTGTTGCTGTCCTTCGGCTTGAAGGCGACGTAGGCGCCGAACGCGGCGCCCGCGAGCAGGACGACGCCCGCCGCGATGGCGATGACCTTCACGGCGGTGTTGTTCTTCTTGGGCTGCAGCTGCTGGGTCGAGACCGGCGAGGCGGTGCCCTGGACGATCGCCACCAGCAGCTGACGGGCCTGCGCCGCGGTCATGCGCCTGGCCGGGTCGACGGTCAGCAAACCGTGGATCACCTGGGCCAGGGCGGGAGAAGCGCGGCGCAGCACCGGCGGCTCGTTCATGACGGCGTGCAGCGTGGATGCCGTGGACGTGCGTTCGAACGGGCTGATGCCCTCGACCGCGTGGGCGATGGTGACGCCGAGCGCCCACAGGTCCGACGCCGGCGAGGCCTCCCAGCCGTGCAGCCGGTCCGGCGACATGTAGGCGGGCGAGCCGACGATGCCGCCGTTGCTGGTGAGCCGCGGGTCGTCGGTGGCCTGCGCGATGCCGAAGTCGGTGAGCTTCACGGCGCCGTCCGGGCGCACCATGATGTTGCTGGGCTTGACGTCGCGGTGCACGATCCCGGCGGCGTGAGCCGTGTCCAACGCGCCCAGCACCTGCAGCGCGACCCCGGCCATCCAGGTCGAGTCGCGCGGCCCGTGCCGCTGCACGACGGTGGCCAGGTCGGACGCGTCGACCAGTTCCATGGCGAGGTACGTGCGCCCGTCCTCGCGGATGACGTCGTGCACCGTCACCACCGCCGGGTGGTTCAGCCGGCCGGCCGTTCGCGCCTCCCGGAGCATGCGCTCCTCCAGCACGGCGAACTCGCTCGGGTTGATGCCCTGCGGCGGGTGCAGCTCCTTGAGAGCCACTGGCCGGCCGAGCAGCTGGTCCTGGGCACGCCACACGACACCCATCGCACCGCGGCCGAGCTCGGCCAGCAGTGTGTAGCGGTTGGCGACGACTCGCTGCTGTTGCTGCACGGACTATCCCTTCTGGACGCCCCCAGATTCCGGCGAGCCTACCCACTTTCGTGTGAGCGCTCTCGTCATGGTCACGTGTCTCGATTGGTGCGGGTTCAGCGGCTTCGCCCGGTGTGGCGGTCGTCGCACGCCGCCCCGCGCACGACAACGGCCCCGGAGCTGGTCAGCTCCGGGGCCGTGCAAGGCCGGTCAAGCGGGGGCGATCAGGCGCCCTCGGCCGCCAGGTCGTCGTCGTCCACGTCCTTGCCGCCGTTCGCCGGCTTCGGGCCGCCGTTCTTGCGGGTGCGGCGCTGCGGGCGCGGCAGGGCGGTGGGCGGCGGGGGAGGCGTGGGCGAGCCGCCGCCGAGGATGAGCTCGGCGAAGGTGGCCATGGCCTCGTCCAGCTGGCCGCCGATGCGGAGCTCGGACTCCTGGTTCGACTTGCGGACCAGGGACTGCAGCGAGTCGGTGTCGGGGCGGGCGCCCACGGTCTCGGCGACCTTGGTGAGGCTCGCGTCGACGGTGCCGCCGAGCTCGGAGATCCGGGCGGCGAAGCCGTCCTCGACCTTGTCCAGGCGGTTGGTCATGTTGTCGAGCTGCGACGTCACGAGCTCCAGGCGGCGGGCCAGGGACTCGAGGCGGTCGGCGGCGTCGACCTGGTCGCGGGACTGCTCGATCGCCGCGTACAGGGCGGTGCGGGCCTCGTCCAGCTTGCCGTGGACCGTCTCGCGGGTGTCGGCGACGGCGGACACCAGCTCGGAGCGGGTCTCGGCCAGCGACGCCGCGAGCGAGTCGCGGGTCTCGGCGAGGGTGCCCTCGAGCGAGCCGCGGGTCTCGGCCAGCGTGCCCTCCAGCGAACCGCGGCTGTCCGCCACGGCACCGGCCAGCGAGTCGCGGGTCTCCGTGAGCGACGACGCCAGCTGGTTGTGGCGGTCGTGGACGGCCGACACGAGCTCGGCGCGGCTGTCGGCGACGGCGGCGGCCAGCTCGGCGCGCGCGGCGGCGAGGGCGTCGCGCTGCTCGTCGGCGCGGCCGTGGATGCCGGAGAACGAGTCGGCGAGGATCTTCTGCAGGGCCTCGCGGGTGCCGTCGAGGTGCTCGTGCACGCCCTCGTCGACCTCGTCGAGACGGCCGCGCAGCGCGGCTTCGAGGGCCTCGATGCGCTCGCGCAGCGGGTTCGTGACGGCGCCGGGGATCGAGTCGACCTTGCCGTCCTGCTTGTCCAGGTGGCCGTCGAGGTCGTCGATGCGCTTGTGGATGGAGGCGAGCTTGTCCTCGAGGCCGTCCATGCGGCCCGCGACACCCTCGAAGCGACCGGCGACACCGTCGAGACGGCCGTCGAGCTGGGCGAACGGCTTGGCGAGCTTGTCCACCAGGGCGTCGACCGCGCGACCGATGCCGGCGACGGCGTTGTCCTGGGCCTCCAGCTTGGCGAGGGCCTCGTCCAGGCGCTCCGCGAGAACGCTGACCTCAGTGCGGTCCGGGAGCTCCGACAGGCGCTTGCGAACCGAACCCAGCGACTCCAGAGGCGACATCCGGGCGTGGATCTCGTCCAGCGCGTCGAAGATCTGCTGCTGCTCGCTCTCACGGATCTCCGCGGCGCGCGTGAGCATGTTGCGCATCCGATCGAAGGACATCGTGGAGTTGTTGTTCTCTGTCACGGCTGAGTGCCTTCGTCCAGGGGAGGGGGAGACCACGGGAGCCTATCCGCGTCACGGGAAGGCTCTGTACCACCCCCGAGAAGAAACGGCGGTGCGCGGACGGGCAACTGACCCGATCGGGCTACCTCGTTACTCTGAACGCCAAGTTGCCGCCGGGAAGCGGGCGGCTGCAGCCGATGATGTTCCTACCTTGGAGTGACTCAACCCGTCTGGTGGTTGCAGAAAGTTGCTGATCACGGATCGGCAACGACGGTGAACCAGCTCATGATCATAGCGTCATCATGATCGTTTCGGTCGGCGCTGAAGCGGCGTGTCGTCTGGAGTAACGTGTAGCAATGAGTACGCCGCTTACCTTGGAGACCATCCGCAGCGCGCCGAAGGTGCTGCTGCACGACCACCTCGACGGTGGCCTCCGCCCGCAGACGGTGATCGAACTCGCCGATGCCTCCGGCTACCAGGGCCTGCCCACCACCGACGCGGGCGTCCTCGGCGGCTGGTTCCGCGACAACGCCAACTCCGGCTCGCTCGTGCGCTACCTCGAAGGCTTCGCCCACACCTGCGGTGTCATGCAGGACGAGGCCTCGCTCGTCCGCGTGGCCGCCGAAGCCGTGGAGGACCTCGCGGCGGACGGCGTCGTCTACGCCGAGATCCGCTACGCGCCGGAGCTCAACACCGAGAAGGGCCTCACCCTGGAAGAGGTCGTCGAGGCCGTCCAGGAGGGCTTCCGCGTCGGCGAGCAGCGCGTCGCCGCCACCGGCCGCAAGATCCGCGTCGGCACCCTGCTGTGCGCGATGCGCCAGAACGAGGGCTGGCTGCGCATCGCCGAGCTCGCCGTCCGCTACCGCGACCTCGGCGTCGTCGGCTTCGACATCGCGGGCCCGGAGGCCGGGTTCCCTCCCACCAGGGGCCTCGACACGTTCGAGTACCTGCGCCGGGAGAACGCGCACTTCACGATCCACGCCGGTGAGGCGTTCGGCCTGCCGTCGATCTGGGAGGCCATCCAGCACTGCGGTGCCGAACGCCTCGGCCACGGCGTGCGGATCGTCGACGACATCAAGGTCTCCGGCGATGGCACGGTGCAGCTGGGTCGCCTGGCCGCGTACGTGCGCGACCGCCGCATCCCGCTGGAGATGTGCCCGACGTCGAACCTGCAGACCGGCGCCGCGCCGACGCTCGCCGACCACCCGATCGGCCTGCTCGCGAAGCTGCGCTTCCGCGTCACGGTCAACACCGACAACCGCCTGATGAGCGACTGCTCGCTGTCGAGCGAGTTCGCCGCGCTGGCGGAGACGTTCGGATACGGGTGGGCCGACCTGCAGTGGTTCACGATCAACGCGATGAAGTCGGCGTTCCTCGGCTTCGACGAGCGGCTCGCGATCATCAACGAGCTGGTCAAGCCGGGTTACGCCGCGCTCACGGCGTGAACGGCGAAAGGGCCGCTCACGGCGTGAGCGGCCCTTTCGCGGTGGAGATCAGTTGGTGTTGAGCCGGTCCTCGAACGCCGCCTGCAGCGTGCGGAACGCGGCCACCTCGGCGTCGTACGGCGCCGACGGCGCGAGACGCGTCGGGTCCGGCGAGACGACGAACGACACCAGCCAGCCGAGCGACTCGGACGAGGCCAGCGCCTCCTTCACCGACTCGTCGTCCGCCCACTCCGCCGCGTCCTCGAACAGCTCGACGGCGAGGTCGAGCTGCTGCGGGTCGAGGGAGTCGGGGCCCTCCTCCATGTCCTCGGCGATGCCGGTCAGCACGTAGACGTTCTCGTCGTCCACGTCGACCTCGAGCTCACCCGCCGTGGCCTTGACCTTGACGTCGTTCCACGTCTCGACCTCGGCCAGGTCGTGGTCGTCGTTCTCGGCGACGAAGCGGCTCAGCGAGCGCGCGGAGGTGAAGGCCTCGATCTTGCCGCGGCGGCCCAGGAACACCGGGTCGTCGCCGAGGTAGCAGCGCAGCGTGTAGAACTCGCCGGCGGACGTGATGATCTTGATGGGGTCGATGCCCGCGTCGGCCCAGAAGCCCGTGGGGGCTTCCTTCTCCTCGGCGTCGTCGTCGGCCGGGTCCTCGACCTCGGCGGCAGCGGCGGTCTCGGCCTCGAGCGCGGCGAGCTCCTCCTGCGCGACGGCGAGCTGCTTCTCCGGCACCTCGGGGGTGTTCACGACGCTGTCGATCGCGTCGAGCACCTCGTCCCACTTCTCGGAGACGACCTCGGACATCGCGTCCCACAGCTTCGCGCCGTCCCTGCCGCTGAACGGCAGCGTGCCTTGCGGCAGCAGCGAGAAGCCCTCGGCGGCGTCGAGCACCTCGTGGACCTTCTCGAGCTCGCAGACGTCCGCGAGCGAGCGCACGATGGCGATGACGTCGGCGAGCTCGCCGATCGTCCAGGTGTCCGGGTCCTCCGCGATCAGCTCGGGCACGCCGACCAGGTCGAACTGGTGGTTGTCGTCGGGCGACAGGTCCGCGACGCCCAGCGACGGCACGACCGGCCACGCCGGGTGGTCGCTCAGGTCGTGCTCCTCGGCGGTGCGCACGAACGCGGCGAGGTGCGCGGCGTCGGGGAAGACGAACAGGTCCTCCTCGTCACCGAGGAACGCCTCCCACTCCTCGCCCTTCTCGCGCCAGCGAGGTGCCCACAGCGTGACGACGTCACCCTGCGTCAGCCCCAGCTCGATGGGGACGATGTCCTGCGCCATCCTGACCTCCCGGTCACGCCTGCCTGATGCCGTGGACGAGGGTAACGGTGCTGATCACCGCAACCACATGGGGTTCTCGAAGAAAGCGTCGTCGTCCTGGTCCTCCACCCGCGGTGCGCGCGGTCTGCGCTCCGGCGGTCCCTGCTCAGCAGGGGCTTTGGGCGGCACGACGGGGTTCCACGTCGAGCGGAAGGGCGAGTCGCCGGCGACGGACTCGACGTCGATCGCCATGCCGTCGCCGAGGGCCAGCGCCATCTTGTTGTAGCTCGTCTGCACGGCCGCGTTCGTCGCGAGCCGCACGGTCTCGGTGACGACCTGCCCGACGGCCTGGGCACCCTGGGTGAGCAGCCGGGGGTGCAGGTGCAGCGCCCTGATCTCGCCCTTCGGCGACGCCGTCGCCATGCACAGCCCGCTCGGGTGCTCGACGGTGGCGGCGATGGTTTTGAGATCGCGCTGGAGCTGTTCGGTGGCTTGGACGCGCTCTTCGTTCACGGCCGCCACCTGTACTCGTCGTCATCGCGGACGTTCTCGATGCCCATCGCGGTGAGTTCTTCGGGGTCGACCACGCGGTTCAGGGTCTGGTGCAGGCGGGTGTTCGCGTTGAGTTGGGCCTTTGCGGCTATTCGCATGATTTCGGCGGCCAGTGCGTGTGGGCCCATGCGCAGGGAGGCCGGGGTCACGGTGATCTGCTGGGGTGGGCCGGCTGGGGTGGCGGTGACCGTTACCGCGCCGTCGGGGGAGGAGGCTTGGCCGGTTATCGGGCCGGTGTTGGCGGCGTGGGTGGTTACTGCCTGCTCTACTTCGCGGATTTTTCTTGCGGCGCGGTGGACGTCGTCGTCCATGTGATCACCTCCCCTTGGGATGACAGTGTGCCGGATTCTTGTGGGGTGGGTGTGGTGAAGCGTGGTTGCTGTGCGGGTTCCAGCGTGGTTGCCGTGCGAGTTCCAGCGTGGTCGCCATTGCGGTCTGGTGCCTGTTCCTGCGTGGTCGTGCACCTCGGACGAATCAGCGGGGTTCATCGCCGCTCCGCGACGATTGCGATTGGGTGCACCGCTACCCATCGGCGTCAGGTCCGCACGGCTCGCCTTCGGCATCGCTTGGGGCCTCGGCTTCGCCGTTGGCGGTGCGTTCAGGGGTTGTTTCGCTCGCCTTCGGCGTTGTGCTGGCGGGTGGTGGAAGCTGGGCTGGTGACTGACCCGAGTGATGTTGTGGTGGCGATGCTGCGTGCCACCGAAACCCTGGACGCGGCTGAGGTCGTTCGGCACATGGCGGAGGACGTGTCGTGGCAGAACGTGCCCTTTCCCGCTGCTCGTGGGAAGAAGACGGTTGCTCGGCACCTCGGGCTGATGAACAAGGCTGTTACCGGGGTCGAGGTGCGCATCCACCACATCGCCGCGAATGGTGGGGTGGTGCTGACCCAGCGCACGGACGTCATCCGGCGTGGTGGGTTCGAAGCGGCGTTCTGGGTGTGCGGGACGTTCGTGGTCAAGGACGGGCGGGTCGTGTTGTGGCGTGATTACTACGACCACGCGTATGTCGCTGGGGCCTTCCTGAAGGGCCTGGGGAAGCTCGCGTTCCAGGCCCTGCGGAAGCGGGTGGATCAGCCCGTCGGGCGGTAGAAGCCGTAGAACGACATGCCGGAGTTCGACGTTCTGATCGGCTGCACCTGCACCGGGTCGCCTGCCTCGACCATCTGGCCGTTGCCGATGACCATGGCGACGTGTCCGTCCCAGACGACCAGGTCGCCGGGAAGTAGTTGGCCCGGTGGCACGGAGGCGCCCATCGCCTGCGAGGACGCTGGGCGGGGGAGGTCGAAGCCCGCGCCTGCGTAGGCCCACTGGGTGAGGCCTGAGCAGTCGGTGCCCTGGGGTGGGTTGGCGCCGCCCCAGACGTACGGGGTGCCCAAGGCGGACAACGCGTTGCGGACGGCCATGGCCGCGGTCTCGTTCGGGGCCTCGGCGCTGCTGCCGTCGGGGAGGTTCACGCCCACGCCGTCGCCGGGCTGGGGCGGGATCGCCACGGGGAGTCGGGGGCCCGAGCCGCCGCCTCCGCCACCGCTGCCGGAGCCGCCTCCTCCGCCGCCGCCCGAACCGCCGCCGCTTCCACCGCCGCTGCCGCCGCCCGCGCCGGAGCCGGTGCCCGCGCCGGGGTCGTGCTTCGGGGTGGGTGGGGCGTCGGTGGCGCCGGCGGTCATGGTGGAGCCCTCGTCGCCGCCCAGCGGCTCGCCTAGTTTCTCCAGCGCGCCCTTGTCCGGGGTCTGCAGGCCGGTGAGCCGGCCGACCAGCTGGGTCAGCTGGTCGCGCACCTTCTGGAGTTCGGTGGAGGTCTTGCTCTGGTAGTCGGAGGCCATCCCGGCGAGCTCGGCCATCGCCTCCAGGACGATGCCGGCGCCGGAGAACTTCGAGGCGGCCACGGCGGCTTCGAGCTTGGGAGTGGCCTTGCCGACGAACTCGTCGATCAGGCCCTGGATGGCCGTGCGGCCGCCGGTCACCGCCGTCACGCCGGTCGAGGCTACGGTCTTGATGGTGGAAGCGTTGGCGGACAACAGGTTCGCGGCTGTCGCGAAGGACGAGACGCGGCCGGTGAAGGCGTTGGCCTTGTCGCCGGACCACGTGTTGAGGACGGCGGTCGAGGCCGAGCCGTGGCGCGTGGCGAGGTCGGTCATCGCGGTCTGGGCCCGGCCGAACGCGTCGCCTGCCTGGGTGGCGCCGCCGGTGTCGCCGTCGAGCTTCGCGAGGTTCTCCTTCATGGGCGCCAGGAACTGGCTGAGCATGCCCTCGACGCTCACGTCCGCGCCGCCTTGTCGATCGACGCCTTGTGCGCTTCTTCCTGGCCGATGTAGGCGTCACGCGCCTTGGTGACCGCCGTGCCCAGTCCGGTGAGGCCGGTGGCCGCGGCCTTCAGCGCGTCCAGCTGGGCCTGCGCGGCCGTCTGGAACGCGGCGTTCAGGCCCACCTCGTTGCCGAGCTTGCCGAAGCAGTCGCCGGGCAGCGCGGTCGTGCCGTTCAGCGTGCCCGTGCCGACCGAGCCCACCTCGCCCGCCAGGCCGCTCACGGCCGACGCGTACGCGGTCAGGGCGTCGAGGTCCGCTCTGAGACCTTGTTCCACCATTCTTCGTCCCCCAGTGGTGACCTGTTCGCCTTGATCCTGCCCCGATGAGCGGTACCTCGCCCGTCGTTCCGCCAAGATCATGGGTCCGTGGGTGTGATCGAGCACTGGAACCGGATCCTGGCCTGGCTGGCGGAGCACGCGCCCGCCACCCGTGCCGTGCTGCGTCCGAGGTACGACGCGCTGCCGGAGCTTCGGGTTCCGATCGACCTGCAGATGTGGTGGAGCGTCTACGGCGGCACCGAGGAGAACCTCTACGCCGAGATCCTGCCGCCCTTCTACACGCCGCTGGGGGCCGACCGCGCGTTCGTCATGAGGGACCGCCGCACGAGCAGGGCCGCCGACGCCTCCGAGGCCGGGTCGCCGACCAGCTGGTTCCACCCGGAGTGGCTGCCGATCGCGTTCGACGGCACTGGCGACGTGCTCGCCGTGGACCTGCGGCCGGGCGTGCTGCGCGGCTGCGTGGTCGAGTGGGATCAGGAGCGCAACGAGATGGTGAAGCCGGAGTACACCTCGCTCGCCGAGATGTTCGACCAGGTGGCGACGGCCCTGGAGACGCGCAGCGCAGTCGGGCACTGCTTCCCGGAGGTCAACTCCGCCGAAGAGCTGCACTGGCGCACCAGCTGAGTCATCGCACGCCGGCGAGCGTGCGCCGCGGCTGAGGAGCGACCTTCGCGCGGGCGTGCACCTTCACCACCGCGAGCGCGCCCAGCCAGCCGAGCGCCGTGCCGGTGGTGTTCGAGATCAGGTCGTCCACGTCGAAGATCCGGTTGGCCCACAGCAGCTGCGAGCCCTCGACGACCAGCGAGACGCCGTACCCGATCAGTGCGGTTTGGCCGATCGACCGACGGCCCCAGGCCATCAGCATCGCCCCGAGCGGCACGAACAGCAGCACGTTCAGCGTCATCTGGTCGAACGCGATCTGCCCGTCCCGGATCGTGTCGGCGACCCACTGGAACGGCACGAGCTGCACGGACTGGCGCGGTGCCACGGTCTGCATCGGCAGGAAGGTCGCCGAGAAGAGCATGCTGGCGTAAACGGTGACGGTGGCACCGCGGAATGTCAGCCGGCGGAACAACAACTGCGGGGCGAGGAAGACAACGGACAGGAAAGCGCCCCACTGGATGCTCGCGAGCTGTGCATTCGTCATGGATCAAACATAAAAAACCGGCCCTCGGCGCACATCGCGCTGAGGGCCAGTCCCGTTCTCGTACTTCCGGCTGAGTGCTACTCCGCCGCGTAATCCCGAGGGCTGATGCCGCGTAGTACCGGACCGCACGCCAGGGCCGCCACCAGCGCGACCACGACTCCGACACCCACCGGTGCCAGCACCCAGGGTGTGATCGGCATGTCGCCATGGCCTACGATTCCGCGGGCCAGGCTGAGCAGTCCGAGGCCTATGACAAGACCCGCGCCGCACGCCGCCAATGTGACCGCGAACACCGGCAACATCACTTCTCGGCGCAATGCGTGACCCAGCACACGAATTGGTGTCCCGGCCGCGATCAATGCGCCGAAAGTGCGCCGGCGGTCGATCACCGAACCCGCTGCCGCCACCGCGGCGCCGATTCCGCCGAGTACCGCCGCGATCGAAAGGCCGATGACGGTGGCGCGTTCCAGGTCGGCCATCAACGTGTCGCCGTAGAGCTGTTCGCTGTCCACGAGCCGTGCGCCCGGCAGGGTGCCGACCATCGCCGTGTGCACGAGTTCGCGGTTCTCGGGCGTTGTCGGCACCGCGACCAGCGACACCTCGCCGGAGGTCGTGGGCAGCAGGTCCCGGTCGATGACCACACCCACCTGTCCGTTGCCCGCGAACGGCCGCGTCTCGTACCGGTCGGGCAGCGTCGCCTCGACCTTGTCGGACTCGAACTTGGTGCCCGGCAACGGTTCCGACGCGTACACGGCGGGTCCCGGCCGGCAGTTCAGGCCCGGCAGCACCTTCGCCACGTCCTCGCAGTGCCCGACGACGACGTACGTGCCGCGCTGGTCGTTGCCGACCGTGCCGTCGAGCATCGTGATGATCGGCGCGGAGGTCGCGAGCCGCAACGGCGTGATGTCGTGTTGCACGCCCTGCGCCACCAGCGCGTTCTCCACCCACGTCCGGTCGCGGAACGGCACCTGGCTCTCCAGGCCCGGCAGCATGGTCAGCGCCATCGACCCGGTGAACACCGCGATCACCACGCCCGCCGAGCCGCGGAACGCCGCCACCGGGTCGCCGGCGAGCCGTCGTCCGGCCAGCAGCGTCGACGGCCCGCGCCACCGCCCCACGAAGAACCTGCCGACCCACGCCGTGAGCACCGGACCCGCCAGCACCAGCGCGAGGGCCACCCCGCCGAGCCCGAGCAGCACCACCGTGAACTGGTTGGCCCCGCCCGCTTCCCGCGCGTAGGTGATGCCGAGGAAGAACACGCCGATCGCACCGGCGATCATCAGCAACCGCCACGGGCGCACGGTCCGCTTCCCCTCGGCCGCGAGCGGCTGGTTCACCACCCGCCGCAGGCCCATGATCGCGGCCCCGACGACCAGCACCGGCGCGAGCACGGCCACCGCCGCCACGACCGCGGGCGAGGGCACGAAGTCGCCGGGGAACCAGGTCCCGCCCTCCCACGGGATCGTGGCGGTGACGTGGCTGAACGGCTGGGCCAGCAGCACGCCCAGCACGCTGCCCACCACCGCGCCGATCGCGGTCTCCACGGCCGTCATCACCACGACCTGGCGCGGGCTGGCACCGGCGAGCCGCAACGCGGCGAGGCGCCGTTCCCGTTTCGCCGCCGTCAGCCGGGCGGCCGACGCGACGAGCACCAGGCAGGGCACGACCAGCACCACGAGACCGACACGGGTGAGCAGCGTGAGCATGCTCTCGTAGTCGTCGGCGTACGGGCCGGTGCCGCCCTTCAGGTCGAGCGCCGGGTAGCCGCTCGGGACCTCCTGGTGGCCGACGATCGCGACCAGTTCTCCCGGGTACTTCAGCGCTTCGTCCCCGAGCACGGCGACCTGCCTGCCGGGGAATCGGTTCCCGAGCTTCTCCGGCGGCGTCGTCCGCACGAGGTCCGCGAGGGCGGGGGACAGGAGCACCTCGCCGACCTCGGGGAACTTCGGGATGCCGGCGGCCACCGCCACGTCGCCGGGCCGGGTGCGGGCGACGTCGAACCGCTGGATCAGCGTGTCGCCGTAGGAGTCCCGGTTCACCGCGACGGAGATCGCGCCGTCCCCCTTGCCGCCGAACACCTCGCGCCACACCGTGCGGTCGGAGCGCGCCTGCAGCGCGTTCGGCGCGGCGACGAGCCACAGCACCAGCGACACGGCGATCATCACGCCGAGCGCGACCAGCACGGTGGCGACCTGGCTGCGCCGGTCCCTGCGCAGCACCGCCAGAGCGATCCTCACGCCGACACCCCTGCCGCGATGCGCCCGTCCTGGATCTCGACGACGCGCAGGGCCCGGTCCGCGATCGCCTTGTCGTGCGTGACGATCACGACCGCGGCGTTCGTCTCCTCCGCGGCCTGCAGCAGGGCCGTCATCATCTCCTGGCCGGTGCGCGTGTCGAGGGCGCCGGTCGGTTCGTCGGCGAAGACCACCCGTGGCTGGTGCGCGAGAGCCCGCGCGATCGCGACCCGTTGTGCCTGCCCGCCGGAGAGCTCGCCGGGGCGCCGTTTCTCCAGGCCTCCCAGGCCGAGCCGGGCGAGCCACGACCGCGCCGCGCCGAGCGACTCCTCCCGCGAACCGCCGCCGAGCAGCATCGGCAGCGCCGCGTTCTCCTCCGCCGTCAGCTCGGCCACGAGCATGCCCGACTGGAACACGAACCCGAACGCCGTGCGCCGCAACGCGCTGCGGCCCGTCTCGGTGAGCTCGCCGATCGCCTTGCCGTCGAGGAACACGTCCCCGCCGTCGGCGCGCAGGATGCCGGACAGCACGTGCAGCAGGGTCGTCTTGCCGGAACCGGACGGACCCACGACCGCCAGCACGTCCCCCGCGGAGATGTCGATGTCCACCCCGGCGAGCGCGTGCACGTCGCCGTAGGTCTTGACCAGGCCACGAGCGGCCAGAACGGAATTCATGACACTGAAGGTGCCGGGAACGCTCCCCGAAAACCTCAGCCTTGACGACACACCGGATCAGCCGGATGACCGAGGCCGGAGAGGGGGCGGGGTCCTACCGTTGTCTCCCGTGGACAGTCATCGGGGCCAGTGGCCGATCGCCGGTGTGCTCGCGCTGCTCATGCTGGGCGAGCTCATCTTGATGAACGGGCCGCGCGGCGGTGAGGCGCTCGTGTGGCTGCTCGGCGTGCCGTTGTGCATCGTCGCCGTCACGTCGTTCAGGTCGCGCGACTTCGTGATCCCGATCGCCGTGGCGTCGGTCCTGGCGTCGTCGTTCGTCATGCGGGTCACCGACGTCAGCCTGCCCACCATCCTGAGCCCGCTGACGATCGCGGAGACCGCCGCGTGCCTCGTCATCACGGCCGTGGTGGTGCGCGAGGAGCCGCGGCGCGCGGCCACCTGGTCGGTCGGCTCGCTGATGGCGGTGAGCTTCGTGGCCGCGATCGTGCGCGACAACTGGCTCTTCACCGGCAACTACAACGAGATGTTCGGCTCGCTGGTCCTGGGCTTCGCGGCGGTCGGCACCGGCCTGTACTTCCGCGCCCGCGACACCGAGAGCGGCCGCCTGATCGCCGCCGCCGTGACGGACGCGCAGAAGGAAGAACGCATCGCACTCGCCCGTGAGCTGCACGACGTGGTCGCCCACCACGTGACGGGCATGCTCGTGCAGGCCCAGGCCGCGCTGGAGGTGTCCGACGACGACCCGCGGGCCGCCCACCGGCTGCTGCCGGGCATCGTCCGGTCGGGCACGGAGGCGCTGGGCGCGATGCGGCGACTGGTCGGCACCCTGCGCCAGGGCGAGACCGACGCCGCCACGACGGACCTGGCCGCCGACGTCATCTCGGCCGTCGAACGCACCCGTGAGCTCGGCATCGAGACCCGGCTGCGCATCGACCTGCCCGACGAGGTGCCGCCCGAGCTCGGCCGGTCGGTGTTGCGCCTGGTCCAGGAGTCGCTGACCAACGTGCACAAACACGCCCAGAGCCCCACCATGATCGACGTGGAGATCTCCCGGACCGGCCGCAACGCGCTGCGGGTGGTCGTCGCGGACGACGGCCGGCCGGGCGAGCTGAACCAGGGCGGCTACGGTCTCGTTGGAATGCGTGAGCGGGTCGACCTGCTCGGTGGCCTGTTCTCCGCGGGCCCGCGCGAGAACGGCTGGCAGGTGCTCGCCGAGCTACCCCTGGAGGGGAAGAAGTGATCTCGGTCCTCATCGCCGACGACCAGGAGATGGTCCGCGTCGGCTTCCGGATGATCCTCGAGAAGCAGCCCGACATCACCGTCGTGGCGGACGTGCCGGACGGCATCTCGGCCGTGTCCGCGGCCCGCGAGCACAACCCGGACGTGGCGCTGCTCGACATCCGCATGCCCGGCCTCGACGGGCTGGAGGTCACCAAGAAGCTCTCCGGCTCCACCAAGGTCGTCGTCGTGACCACGTTCGATCTCGACGAGTACGTGCACACGGCGCTGGAGAACGGTGCGTCCGGGTTCCTCACGAAGGACGCCGGGCCGGCGTTGCTGGTCGAGGCCGTGCGGGCGGCGGCGCAGGGCAACGCGCTGATCTCGCCGCAGGTGACCGTGCGGATGTTGGAGCACTTCTCGCGGCCTGCTCAGCGGCCTGATCTCGGGCTGTTGACGGCTCGGGAGCAGGACGTGGTTCGGGAGGTGGCTCGGGGGCTCACCAACCAGGAGATCGCTTCGTCCTTGTTCTTGTCGTTGTCTACCGTTAAGACGCACATTGCTTCTGTGCAGACGAAGCTCAATGTGCGGAATCGGGTTGGGATTGCTTCTTGGGCTTGGCGGGCTGGGTTGGTGAACTCGTGACGTCCTCTCAGGAGACTGAGTTTCCGCGGGCTATTGGGAAGGTTGCTGCTCGGGAGCTGGCGGCGCATGGGTATGCGACGTTCGAGTCGCTGACTGAGGTGTCGGCCGGGGCGCTGTTGAAGATCCACGGGGTTGGGCCCAAGGCTGTTCGGATTCTTGGGGAGGAACTGGCGGCGTTGGGGAAGGCTTACGCGGCCGAGTAGGTGGTGGTCGGCTTGGTGCGGTGGGTTCCTGTTTCGTGCGCGGGGCGCTGCCCCGGACCCCGCCAACTGATCAAAGACCCCCAGCGCCGTGAGCGGGTTGATGGCACGCCTGTTTGTGTTGGGCGGCTTGCTGTTGCGTTGTTCGTGTGGTTGGGGGTGGGGTGGTCCCGTCACGAGCAGTGCTCGAGGCAGCCACACCCGAAGGGGGATGTCAAACGGCCGAAAAGCGTGGCCGTTTGACATCCCCCTTCGGGCGCGACTAAACGCGTCAGCACTGCTCGTGACGGGACCACCCCACCGGACCCGCTTGCTCAAAGCCAAAAGCCAAAGCGGCTCGGCTTCGCCGTTGCTTCGGCTCGCCTTCGGCCTCGTGCTGGTCCTACACGCCCATCGGGTGCCAGACCGTCTTCGTCTCCAGGTACGCGCGGATTCGTGACAGGTCTGGTGTTGCCGCGAAGTCCTCGTTGGCCTTGTTGCGCAGTACGCGCTTCACCGTTCCTGCTGCGGACCGTTCCAGGTCTGCGCGGATCGACTCCGGTGCGCCGGTGAGGTCTAGCGCGTTCACGTCGCCGTGCGACGCGAGCCACGGCGCGATTTCGGCGGTGCGGCCGGTGATGATGTTGACGACACCGCCCGGCACGTCGCTGGTGGCCAGCACCTCGGACAGCGTGATGGCGGGTAGTGGTCGGTCCTGCGAGGTGATTACCACGGCGGTGTTGCCGCTGGCGATCACTGGCGCGATCACGGACACGAGGCCCAGCAATGACGACTGCTGTGGTGCGAGGACCGCCACTACGCCCGTCGGTTCTGGTGTGGAGAACGAGAAGTACGGGCCGGCCACGGGGTTCGACGAACCCAGCACGGCCGCGATCTTGTCCGTCCAGCCCGCGTACCAGACCCAGCGGTCGATCGCGGTGTCCACCAGGGACTCCGCCTTCTTCGCCGACACGCCCTCGGACGCCGCTACCTCGCTGATGAACTGCTCGCGGCGGCCCTCCAGCACCTCGGCCACGCGGTACAGGACCTGGCCGCGGTTGTACGCGGTGGCGCCTGACCAGCTGCCGAAAGCCTTGCGGGCGGCGGACACGGCGTCGCGGGCGTCCTTGCGGGAGCCCTGCGCGGCGTTGGCGAGGAACGTGCCCTTCGAGTCTGCCACCGGGTAGCTGCGGCCCGACTCGGAGCGCGGGAACTTGCCGCCGATGTAGAGCTTGTAGGTCTTCGCGACCGTGACGCGATCAGACATCGAGGTAGGCCTCCAGACCGGTGCGGCCGCCCTCACGGCCGAAGCCCGACTCCTGGTACCCGCCGAACGGCGCGGTCGGGTCGAAGCGGTTGAACGTGTTGGACCACACCACGCCGGCGCGCATTCGTTGCGCCATCCAGAGAATGCGCGAGCCCTTCTCCGTCCAGATGCCCGCGGACAGGCCGTACGGCGTGTTGTTCGCCTTGGCCACGGCCTCTTCGGGCGTGCGGAACGTCAGCACTGACAGCACGGGGCCGAAGATCTCCTCGCGGGCGATCCGCATCGCCTGCGACACGTTGGAGAACACGGTCGGGGCGAAGTAGAAGCCCTTGTCCGGCAACGGGCACGACGACGTCCACCGCTGCGCGCCCTCGGCCTCGCCCGACTCGGTCAGCTCCTTGATCTTGGTGAGCTGCTCGCGCGAGTTGATCGCGCCGACGTCGGTGTTCTTGTCCAGCGGGTCGCCGACGCGCAACGTGCTGACGCGCGCGTGCAGCTTCTCGACGAACTCCTCGGCGATGGACTCCTGGACCAGCAGGCGCGAGCCGGCGCAGCAGACGTGGCCCTGGTTGAAGAAGATGCCGTTGACGATGCCCTCGACGGCCTGGTCGAGCGGCGCGTCGTCGAACACGATGTTGGCGGCCTTGCCGCCCAGCTCCAGCGTGAGCTTCTTGCCGGTGCCCGCCAGCTGGCCCTGGATGATCTTGCCGACGTCGGTCGAGCCGGTGAAGGCGACCTTGTTCACGTCCTCGTGCCCGACCAGGGCCGCGCCGACGTCACCGGCGCCGGGGATGATGTTGACGACGCCCGGCGGCAGGTCGCACTGCTGGATGATCTCGGCCAGCACCAGCGCGGTGAGCGGCGTGGTCTCCGCCGGTTTGAGCACGACGGTGTTGCCGCACGCGAGCGCGGGCGCGATCTTCCACGCGGCCATCAGCAGCGGGAAGTTCCACGGGATCACCTGACCCGCGACGCCCAGCGGCTTCGGGTCCGGTCCGTAGCCCGCGTAGCCGAGCTTGTCCGCCCAGCCAGCGTGGTAGAAGAAGTGCGAGGCGGCCGTCGGGATGTCGACGTCGCGCGACTCCTTGATCGGCTTGCCGTTGTCGAGCGACTCCAGCACCGCGAGCTCGCGGCCGCGTTCCTGGATCTGCCGCGCGATCCGGTAGATGTACTTGGCGCGTTCGCTGCCCGGCATCTTCGACCACACGCGGTCGTAGGCCTTGCGGGCGGCCTTGACGGCGGTGTCCACATCGGACTCCGACGCCGTCGAGACCTCCGCCAGCACCTCCTCGGTGCCGGGGTTGACCGTCTTGAGCGGCTCGCCGGTGCCCTCGACGAACTTGCCGTCGACGAACATCTTGTACGAGGGCTTGAGGTTCGCGATGTCCCGCGACTCGGGCGCGGGGGCGTATTCCCACATGTCTGCTCAGTCCACCGTCACGTAGTCCGGGCCGCTGTAGTGGCCGTCCAACTGGGTCCGTCGCTGCATCAGCAGGTCGTTCAGCAACGTCGACGCGCCGAACCGGAAGAGGTGCGGGTCGAGCCACTCCGGCCCGGCCACCTCGTGCACGGCCACCAGGTACTTGATCGCGTCCTTGGTGGCGCGGATGCCACCGGCGGGCTTGACCCCGCGCAGCTCACCGGTGCGGTCCTTCCAGTCCCGCACGGCCTGCAGCATCACGTGCGTCACCGGCAGCGTCGCGGCGGGCTGCACCTTGCCGGTCGACGTCTTGATGAAGTCACCGCCGGCCAGCAGCGCGAGCCACGACGCGCGGCGCACGTTGTCGTAGGTCACTAGCTCGCCGGTCTCGAGGATGACCTTGAGGTGCGCGTCCCCGCACGCCTCCTTGACCTTCACGATCTCCTCGAACACCTGCCCGTACCGGCCGGAGAGGAACGCGCCGCGGTCGATCACCATGTCGACCTCGGAGGCGCCCTGCTCGACGGCGAACCGGGTGTCGGCGAGCTTGACGTCCATCGTGCTGCGGCCGCTGGGGAACGCCGTCGCGACGCTGGCGACGTTGATCCCGGTGCCCTGGAGCTCGTCCGCCGCCGTCCTGACCATGTCCGGGTAGACGCAGACGGCCGCGACCCGCGGCACGTCCGGCCGCTCGGGGTCGGGGCGCTTGGCCTTGGCGGCCAGGCTGCGCACCTTGCCGTGGGTGTCGGCGCCTTCGAGGGTGGTGAGGTCGACCATGCTGATCGCCAGGTCGATGGCGTGCAGCTTGGCGGCCTTCTTGATGCTCCGCGTGCCGAGGCCCGCGGCTCGTTGCTCGACGCCGACCTGGTCGACGCCGGGGAGCCCGTGGAGGAAGCGCCGCAGCGACGATTCGTCGCGCACGGCGTCCGCCAGGGCCGACGGCGGTGTCGTGGGAGCAGCCATGTCCGCGAGTCTAAGCGGATTGGGACGCCCGTCCTAAGTGAGACGGTTCGCGCAGGTCACCCCACGTGCGGAAGGGGTGACCCAGCCCACGGCGGGACTCTCACTCGAGCAGCTCGCGCAGGATCGACGACTTCTTTTTCTTCGGCCCCTTCACCTCGACCCCGCCCATGATGGCGAGCCCGGTGATCCGCACGGTCGGCGCGCCGGGGATGTGCCGCCGGCCGGGAGCCTTGTCCTCGAAGGCGCCCATGAAGCCGAACCCGTCGACGTTGACGTTGATGTCGTCGGGCACCCGGATCTCGACGCCGCCCCAGAACGCGAAGCAGCTGATCGTGACCTCCTGCTCGGCGAACCGGGCGTGGGTCAGGTCGAGCTCGATGCCGCCCATGACCGCGACGGCGTTGTGCATGCGCGGGACGACCCACTGGCCCTTGCGGTTCACCCCCGACCAGAAGGCCACCGACACCGCGCTGCCCGGCTCGCCGCCGACCACGCGGTCGCTCACCACGGGCTGCTGCGCCGACATCGGCACCATCGCGGGCGGCTGCATGCCGCTGAGCACCAGGTCCGCGGTGATCGGCGCGAGCTCGCCGTAGGTCTTCGCGGCGTAGACGGCACCCAGGCGCTCGTCCAGCTCGTGGATGTCGAGGCGCCCTTCGGCGGTCGCCTTGTGCAGCACCTGCGCGATCCGTTCCCGGTCGGCGTCCGAGGCGCGCATGTGACTCTGGTCGGCGGGTACCAGCTCGTCGCTCACCCGACCGAGTCTAGAACCACCACTTCCCGCTCGGGGTGGACTTGACCGGGATCGCGGGCGGTCGCCCCGCCGGCCGGGACCGGGTCACGCGGCCGGCTGTCGCAGCGGCAGCCCCGCCGCGCGGTAGATCGAGTCGATCACCGTCATGTTCCGCACGGCGTCGTCCGCGGTCGTCGGGAACGGCTTGCCGTGCAGCACCGCGTCGGTGAACGCGTCCAGCTGGTAGGCGTAGGTCGCGCGCTTGCCGAAGTTCTCGGTCGACGTCCTGTCCTTGAGCCGCAACGACATGCGGTGGAACATCTGCGGGCCGAGCGGGTTGAACACGCTCAGCCTGCCGTTCTCGCCGACGGCCTTCATCGACAGCTTGAGCACGGTGGACGACCAGAGCGACGCGTGCACGGAACCCGTGTGGCCGGAGGGGAAGCGCAGCGTCGCGCGCATCGCCCTGTCGATGGAGGGCCCGCGCAGCAACGCCGTCGCCGACCGCACCTCGGGTTCCTCGCCGCCCAGCAGCCGCACCATGTTCACGGCGTAGCAGCCCGCGTCCATCATCGCGCCGCCCGCGAGCGAGTAGTCGTAGCGGATGTCGGAGAACAGCGGCAGCGGGAAGCAGACGGACGCCTCGACGTGCCGCAACGGGCCCAGCACGCCGGACCGGATGATCTCGTCCACCCGCACGGCCAGCGGGTGGTAGCGGTAGTGGAACGCCTCCATCACCACGAGCCCGGAGGCGCTCGCCGCCGCCGCGACGGTGGCGGCCTCGGCCGCGTTGGCGGTGAACGGCTTCTCGCACAGCACGTGCTTGCCTGCCTCCAGCGCGGCGAGCGTCCACCTGCCGTGCAGGCCGTTGGGCAGCGGGTTGTAGACGGCGTCGACCGCCGGGTCCGCCAGCAGCTCCTCGTACGACCCGTGCACGCGCGCGATGCCGTGCTCGTCCGCGAACGCCCTGGCCTTCTCCGCCGAGCGCGCGGCGACGGCCACGACCTCGGCGACGGTGGAGGAGCGGGCCGGGTCGAGGACGGCGGTCGGCGCGATCCTGGCCGCGCCGAGCACTCCGATGCGCACGTGGTCTGTCACGCGGCCGACCCTACACCGGCGAGTTAACGGCGTTCACTCCTCCAGATCGGTGGCCCGGCACGGGAAGAACGGGATGTCGTCGATCGGCGACGGGTCCGACCAGCCCCACGACTCCATCTGCCGCCGCGAGCGCCTGCCGAAGAACGCGCGCCACAGCTCGTAGCCGTCGACCTCCAGCGTGATCGGGCCGTCGCCGATGGCGCCGAGCTCCGTCTTCACCGTCACCGAGGGCAGCCGCCGCGGTGCCATCCACACCAGCGTGGGCTGCCACACCGAGTCGGGGAGGCGTTCGCGGCCGAGCGCGGCCCGCAGGTCGGCCTCGTGCGTGATCGCGTCGAGCGCGAGCTGGTACGGCAGGCGCGGCATCAGCTCGGCGATCTTGTCGCCGAAGACGTTCCACTGCTCCAGCAGGTCGTCCGCCGGGACGTCCGCCCGCTCCGCGACGTGCCGCGCGGTCCACTCGTCCGACGGCGCGCCCTCCATGCGGCCGCTGACGAGATCGGACGCCTCGCCCGACAGGTGCGCGATCACCTGGTGCACGGTCCACTCAGGACAGGCGGGCACGGTGCGGGCGAGCTCCTCCGCGCTCAGGCCCATCGTCAGACCGATGACGCGCTGACGCGCCTCGCGGTAGATCTCTTCGAACACCCCTAGCTCCTCCCAGCGGTTACGGTGTCGGGCATGGACGTCCTGGTCGTCGATCATCCACTCGCCAAGGCGAGACTCACAACCATGCGCGACGCGCGTACGGACAATGCCGCATTCCGTGCCGCGCTGCAGGAACTGACCGTCATGCTGGTCTACGAGGCCATGCGCGAGGCGCCGCTGGCGGAGGACCGCACGCACACCCCGGTGGCACGTACCACCGGCTACCGGCTGGCAAACCCGCCGCTGCTCGTGCCCGTGCTGCGCGCCGGTCTGGGCATGGCCGACCAGGCGCACAAGCTCATCCCGGACGCCCAGATGGGGTTCGTGGGCCTGGCCCGCGACGAGGAGACGCTGCAGCCGACGCCGTACATGGAGTCGCTGCCGGAGGACCTCGCGGGACGGCCGGTGTTCGTCCTCGACCCGATGCTCGCGACCGGTGGCTCGATGGCCTACACGATCCGGCTGCTGACCCAGCGCGGCGCGACCGACGTGACGGCCGTGTGCGTGCTCGCGGCGCCAGAGGGCATCAACCACCTCGAGGACTCGAAGCTGCCGGTGCGGCTCGTCACGGCGTCGGTCGACGAGCGGCTCAACGACTCCGGCTACATCGTGCCGGGCCTCGGCGACGCCGGTGACCGTCTGTACGGGGCGGTTTAGGACATACCTCCGATCGGACGTAGCAGTGGTCTAGACCTCAGGCCTATCGTGCTGTGGACCACATCGCCGCCGCCGCGATCTGATCTAGGGAGTCACATGTCCAGACGGAGATGGGGTGTCGCCGCGCTCGCGGTCGGCGCCCTGTCAGCGTCGCTGGCCGTTGCGCCGGCGAACGCCGATGTCGAGACCAGTGGGCACCACGGATTCTCGAAGGCCCGCACCGTCGGGTACTTCATCCAGTGGGGCGTGTACGGCCGGAACTTCCGCGTGAAGAACCTCGTCGACAGCGGGGCCGCGGCGCGGCTGACGCACCTGAACTACGCCTTCGGTTTCCTCGACGAGTCGGGCAAGTGCGTCAGCGCCGACCCGTGGGCCGACTGGCAGATGCCCTTCACCGCGGAGCAGTCCGTGAACGGCAAGGCCGACGAGGCCGGCCAGGTGCTGATGGGCAACCTGAACCAGCTCAAGCAGCTCAAAGCCAAGTACCCCAAGCTGAAGGTGAACATCTCGCTGGGTGGCTGGACGGGCTCGCGCTACTTCTCCAACGCCGCGCTGACCCCCGAGTCGCGCGCCGCGCACGTCAAGTCGTGCACCGACATGTGGATCAAGGGCAACCTGCCGGGTCTGCCGGAGGGCGCCGCGAAGGGCGTCTTCGACGGCGTCGACCTCGACTGGGAGTGGCCCGGCTCCAACGGCAACATGGAACCGCCCAACGTGGTGCGTCCCGAGGACAGGCAGAACTTCACCAAGCTGCTCGCCGAGTACCGCAGGCAGATGGGCTGGAACCGCGACCTGACCGCGTTCCTGCCGGCCGACCCGAAGCAGGTCGACGCGGGCTTCGAGGTCGCGAAGGTGTTCTGCTACCTCACTTTCGGCACCCTGCAGGGCTACGACTACCACGGCGCGTGGGACGCCCAGGCCAACCAGCAGTCCGCGCTGCGGGTCCCCAAGGCCGACCCGGCGCCGTTCGAGTTCAGCTCCGAGGTGACGGTCGACGCGTGGCTGCGCCGCGGTGCCCCGCGCTCGAAGGCCGTGCTCGGCGTCCCGTTCTACGGTCGCGGCTGGAGCGGCGTCGCACCCGGTGCGCGCAACGGCCTGTTCGGCACGGGCACGCCCGCGCCGGCCACCTACGAAGCCGGCTACGAGGACTTCAAGGTCATCAAGACGAAGCTCGCCGACCCGAAGTACAAGGTCTACCGCGATGAGCGCGCCGGCTTCGCGTGGATCTACGACGGCACGACGTGGTGGACCTACGACGACGCCACCGAGATGAAGCGCAAGGCCCGCTTCATCAACGACCACCGGCTCGGCGGAGCCATGATCTGGTCGCTCGACGGCGACACCGCCGACGGCGAGCTCGTCAAGGCGCTCGACGGCGCCCTGAAGTAAGGCCGCACAGGGAAAATAGACGGGCTGTCCTAATCGGACAGTTCAGCGGGTCCGGGGAGGTTTCGCGGCGGCCGCCTCCCCGGATTCCGTGGTTTCCGGCTCAGGCCAGCCATCCGCGGCCGTGCGCGCGCAACGCCAGCTCGTACGTGGCGGCGGCGTCCACACCGGGTGGCAGGTTGCCGTTGAGCTCCAGGCTCACCAGGCCGTGGACCATGCCCCACATCGACATCGCGATCTGCTCGGGGTCCTCGTCGCGGAACACGCCCGTCTCGACCGCCCGCCGCACCGCGTTGCGCACCGGCGCGAACGTCCGGCCGGCCGCGCGGCTCATCTCCTTCGTCGGCTCGACGACCTTCGAGTACAGCACCGAGTAGAAGTGCGGGTCCGCGAGCGCGCTGCGCCGGTACGCCAGCCCGATCCGGAACAGGTCCTCGGTGGGGTCGCCCGTGATCGGCACCGCCGCCAGGTGCGTCCCGAACCTCGTGAACGCCTCGTCGTAGAGCGCCTCCAGCAGCGCCGGCTTCCCGCCGAAGAGGGAATAGACCGCCGTCGTCGAGGTGTTGACGTCCGTGGCGATTTTGCGGAGGCTCACTGCATGAGGGCCCTCGGTGCTGAGGAGCTCGCCCGCCCGTTCGAGCAGACGCCGTCGCAGCGCGTCGTCGTGGGTCCTCGGCCTGGGCATCGGGCAATCCTAATGGGCACTGGCCTCGGTGGTATCACATTGGTACCGTGGCTCGAATGGCGATGACCTTGCGGTTGACCGAAGAGGAGAACCTGCGGCTCGCTGAACTGGCCCAGGCCGAGGGCCGGTCCAAGCAGGAGGTCGTGCGGCTCGCGATCGCGGAACGTTACCGGCGGATGCAGCAGGAAGAGCAGCTCGGCGAGGTACTTCAGAGAGTCCTGCCCAAGTACCGAGGTCTTTTGGATAGGCTCGGTTCTTCCTGAAACTGTCGTACCTCTCTGATCAACTGGGTGCTGTGATCTCCTACCTCGACGCCGGGGACCTGTTAGTGCTGGCCACGGCCGTGACCGGCGGCGACCTCGTCGTCCGGGACATCGGTCTGCTGGACACGGCCGCATACCGTCCCCGCGCCACCGTCCTCGGCGTGGAGGCGTACAACACGCTGTGGATGAAGTCCTCCGCCCTGCTCGACTCGATCGTCCGGACCCGGCCGCTGGTGGAGGGCAACTGGCGCCTCGGCTGGGTCGCCGCCGTCACGATGTGCGACATCAACGGCTACTGGATCGACGCCGACGAGGACGACGCGCTCGACCTCGTCCGTTCGCTCGGCCGCGACAAGATCGACGTCGCCGAGATGGCCGGTCACCTCGAAGCGTGGGGACTCCCGAAGGATTCCGCTTGACCTAGAGCGCACTCCAGGTCTTAGCGTCGAGCTCGTGAGTTACTCGATAGCCCAAGCCGCACAGCGCAGTGGGTTGTCCATCGACACCTTGCGCTACTACGAACGAATCGGGCTCGTCGACCCGCCCGCGCGGGACTCGGGCGGGCGCCGCAGCTACTCGGACGAGGACCTCGGCTGGCTGGGGTTCGTGACGCGCCTGCGCACGACCGGCATGCCGATCCGCATGATGCGCGAGTTCGCGCAGCTCAGACACCGCGGCGACCTGACGGCGGGCCGCCGCAAGCAGATCCTCGTCGACCACCGGACCGACGTCCGCGCCCGCATCGCGGAGCTGCAGACGTGCCTGGAGGTGCTCGACTACAAGATCGACCACTACGCGGTGGTCGAGCAGGACTTGGAGGCGACGGCGTGAGCCGTTCATTGGGATCGCTCGAGGTCGGGCCGCAGGGCCTCGGCTGCATGGGGATGTCGGAGTTCTACGGCGCCGGCGACGAGAAGGAGTCGATCGCGGTCATCCACCGCGCCCTCGACCTCGGCGTCACGCTGATCGACACGGCCGACATGTACGGCCCGCACGTGAACGAGGAACTGGTCGGCCGCGCCATCGCGGATCGCCGCTCGTCCGTCGTCCTGGCCACGAAGTTCGGCATCGTGCGCGAGGAGGGCGGCGGTCGTTCCATCCGCGGCGACCGCGCGTACGTGCGCTCGTCGGTCGAGGGCTCGCTGTCGCGGCTCGGCGTGGACGTGATCGACCTGTACTACCTGCACCGGGTTCCGGCCGACACGCCGATCGAGGAGACCGTCGGCGCGATGGCCGAGCTGGTGGCCGAGGGCAAGGTGCGCCACCTGGGCCTGTCCGAGGCCGGTGCCGAGACGCTGCGCCGTGCGCACGCCGTGCACCCGATCACCGCGTTGCAGAGCGAGTGGTCGCTGTGGACGCGCGAGCTCGAGGCCGAGATCGTGCCCACGGCCCGAGAGCTGGGCGTCGGCATCGTGCCGTACTCCCCGTTGGGTCGCGGCGTCCTGACCGGCCGTTTCGCGTCGTCAGCGGACTTCGGCGACGGCGACTTCCGCGCCACGAACCCGCGCTTCTCGGGCTCGAACCTCGACGCGAACCTGAAGATGGTGGCCGAGCTGCGCGCACTGGCCGAGGAACGCGGCGTCACGGCCGGTCAGCTCGCACTGGCGTGGGTGCAGCACCGCGGCGACGACGTCGTGCCGATCCCGGGCACGAAGCGGATCAAGTACCTGGAGGAGAACGTCGCGGCGGCGTCGCTGGAGCTGTCCGCCGACGACCTGGCCGCGATCGAGGCCGCCGTCCCGGCGTCCGCGGTGGCCGGTGACCGCTACCCCGACATGAGCGCGGTAGCCCGCTAGAACACACGTTCGAATCCATCCCCAGGGTTGTCCACAGGGTGGGGGCAAGAAGCTGTGGACAACCCGGGATTCATGTGGACAACTGGGCCGCAACAGTCGCGCCGAGCTCCCAGCACGCCTCCAGGTCCGCCTTCGTCGGCTCACCCGTGAGGACGACGTGCTGGGCGGCCTTCTCCCAGCCCAACCCGGTCGTGGCCGTCTCCACGCTGCGCACCGCACCGGTCGTGTCGTTGTTGCCGTGCACGTAAAGCCCGAACGGGCGACCTCTCGTCGAGTCGAGACACGGGTAGTAGACGGTGTCGAAGAAGTGCTTCAGCGCGCCGCTCATGTAGCCGAGGTTGGCGGGCGTGCCGAGCAGGTAGCCGTCGGCTGCCAAGGTGTCCACAGCGGTTGTGGACAACGCGGCTCGCCTGACCACCTCGACGCCCTCGATCTCGGGGGTGGTGGCGCCCGCGACGACCGCCTCGAACATCGCCTGGAGGGCGGGCGACGGGGTGTGGTGGACGATCAACAACCTGGACACGCCGAGCAACATAACGTCCATGACCCGCGCCTCCTACGACCTCGTCGCCGCCAGTTACGCCCGCCTCATCCCGGACGCCCACGACGGCCGCCCCCTCGACGCCGCGATCATGCGGGCGTTCGCCGAGCTGGCGGAGGGTCCGGTCGGCGACCTCGGCTGCGGCACCGGCCGCATCACGCAGCACCTGCACGAACTGGGCCTCGACGCGTTCGGGATCGACCTCTCCGACGGCATGCTCGACCAGGCGAAACAGCTCTACCCGCACCTCACGTTCCAGCAGGGCGACATCACCAAGCTGGACCTGGAAGACGACAGCCTTGGCGCAGCTGTCGTCTGGTACTCCACGGTCCACATGCCCGTCGAGGAGGTGCCGTGGCAGGAGTTCCACCGTGTGGTGAAACCTGGCGGATACCTGCTGCACGCCTTCAAACTGGGTAATCAGAAGAACCACCTCGTCCACGCGTACGGCCACGACGTGGACCTCGACGTCTACTGGCACGACATCGACGAGACCGTGACCAACGCGACGCGAGCCGGGTTCAACGAAGTGGCGCGGCTGCAACGTCAGAAAGGTGCGGGAGAAGGGGGACCGCAGGCGTTCTTGTTGCTCCGGAAGCGGAACCCCGGTGCCGGAAGGACGTCTTAACGGGTGTACACAGGAGGGACCATGAAGACCACCGCCCTTATGACCACCAGTCCTCGTCAGCGTCGCATCACCTGGGGCTTCGGCCTGGCCGTCGGCATCGGCATGATCGGGTTCGGGCCCCTGTTCGCGTCGCTGTGGCCGGGGTTCGACCACAGCCCGTGGGACGTCAACACGATGTTGCTCGGACTCGGCGTGGGGCTCTGCACGATCGCGTACATCTTCGGGCGGATCGCCGTCGCGGCGGTCACCGAGGGACGTCGCAACGCGGTGACCCCGCCGACCAGAAGGGCGTACTTCGTAGCCGGCGGGGGTTTCGTCCTCGCTGCGCTCTGCCTGGCGATCGCACTCGCCGGCTGAGCTAGCTGACCAGCGCAGTAACCCGTTCCCGCAGTTCAGCCAGCCGAGCCTTGCCGGACGCGCGGGCGGACTCCAGTCCGTCCGTGACGGGCTCGACCACCTCCAGGTACGCCTTCAGCTTCGGCTCGGTGCCGGACGGGCGCACGATCACGCGCACCCCGTCGGCCGTCCACCGCAGCACGTCGGCGCCGGGGAGCAGGTCCTCCGACGCGAAGCCGGACGGCGGCGTCGCGCGCAGGCGGGACATCGTCGCGCCGATCAGGCTCAAGTCGGTGTACCGCAACGAGACCTGGTCCGTCAGGTGCAGGCCGTGGTCCACCGCGAGCTGGTCCAGCGCGTCCAGCAGCGTGCGCCCGGACGCCTTCAGGCCAGCGGCCAGGTCCGCGGCGACGACGGCGGCCGAGATGCCGTCCTTGTCCGCCACGTGCACGGGGTCGACGCAGTTGCCGAGCGCTTCCTCGTAGGCGAACACGAGTCCGTCACCGGCCCGCGCCAGCCACTTGAAGCCCGTCAACGTCTCCGCGTACCGGGCTCCGTGCGCCGACGCGATCGACTTCAACAGCGACGACGACACGATCGTCGTCGCCACCAACGGGTCCGCGGACTCCGTGGTGGACAACACGAGCGAGCCGAGCAGCACGCCCGTCTCGTCGCCGCGCAGCATCCGCCACGTGTCGCCGTCCCGCACGCCCAGCGCGCACCGGTCCGCGTCCGGGTCCAGCGCGATGGCCAGGTCCGCGTTCACCGACGCCGCAAGGGAAAGCAGCTCGTCGGACGCGCCCGGCTCCTCCGGGTTCGGGAACACCACGGTCGGGAAGTCCGGGTCCGGCACCGCCTGCGACCGCACCACGTGCACGTCGGTGAAACCCGCGCGCCGCAACGCTTCCACGGCGAACGCGCCCCCGACCCCGTGCATCGGCGTCAGCGCGATCTTCAACGTCCGCGCCTGGCCGGTGGGCAGCTGCGCCACCCGCTCCAGGTACGCGTCGACCTCGGCGTCCGAAACCGTGCTGTACGAGGAGGTCCTGGGCACGGACACCGCCGCCGGCACCGACTCGATCGCCTTCTCGATCTCGCCGTCCGACGGCGGCACGATCTGCGAACCACCGGCCAGGTAGAGCTTGTAGCCGTTGTCCGCGGGCGGGTTGTGCGACGCGGTGATCTGGATCCCCGCCACCGCGTCGTGCGCCCGCACCAGGAACGCCAGCACCGGCGTCGGCAACGGCCCCGGCAGCACCCGCACGTCGAAGCCGGCCGCCGCCATCACCTCGGCGGCGGCGACCGCGAACTCCTCCGACCCGTGCCGGGCGTCGCGCCCGACGAAGACCACGCCGCGCGACGCCCCGAGCCACGACGCGAGACCGGCCGTCGCGCGGACGACGGTCGCGACGTTCATGCCGTTCGTGCCCGCCCGCACCGGACCGCGCAGCCCGGCGGTGCCGAACGTCAACGGTCCCGCCATGCGGTCCTGGAGGTCCTCCAACGCGGCCGGGTCACCGCCCATCGCCCGCGCGAGAACCCCTTGCAGCTCCTCACGAGCGGCCGGGGACGGGTCGTCGGCGATCCACCGGAACGTCGCGTCGCGCAGTGCCGGCGTCAGGCTCATGCGCGGTCCACCAGCTCGCGCAGCAACGTGCCCATGCGCTCGGCGGCGGCGGCGCCCGCGTCGAGCACCTCCTGGTGGTTCAGCGGCTCACCGGTGATACCCGCCGCGAGGTTCGTGACCAGCGACAGCCCGAACACCTCGACACCCTCGGCGCGTGCGGCGATCGCCTCGTGCACCGTCGACATGCCGACCAGGTCTGCGCCCATGGTGCGCAGCATCCGGATCTCGGCGGGCGTCTCGAAGTGCGGGCCGGGCAGCCCCGCGTACACGCCCTCCTCCAGCGAGGAGTCGATCTCCTGCGCGAGCTTGCGCAGCCGTGGCGAGTACAGGTCCGTGAGGTCGACGAACCGCGCGCCGACCAGCGGCGACAGCGAGGTCAGGTTGAGGTGGTCGGAGATCAGCACCGGCTGCCCGACGGACATGCCCTGGCGCAGGCCACCGGCGGCGTTGGTCAGCACGACCGTCGACACGCCCGCCGCGGCGACGGTGCGCACGCCGTGCACGACCTTCTGCACGCCCTTGCCCTCGTAGCCGTGGGTGCGGCCGAGGACGACGAGGACCTTCTTGCCGCCCACCTCGACGGAGCGGATGGTGCCGCCGTGGCCGAGCGCGGTCGGCGCCTCGAAGCCCGTCAGCTCACCGACCGGGACCTCGCTGACCGGCTCGCCGATCACGTCGGCGGCGGGCCGCCAGCCGGAGCCGAGCACGATGGCGATGTCGTGCTTGTCGATGCCGGTGCGGCTCTGGATCTCTTCCGCGGCCTTGCCGGCCAGCTCTTCTGGAGTCACCGCGAGAGCTTAAGCCGTGTCGTGGGGGTCTGTTCGATGAGAGTCGTGTCCGCTCGGGCGCGGCTATCGCGGACGTGACCCCCACGACACGGCTTACACCGGGGCGAACGTCGAGGCGATCGCGTCGAACAGCCTCGCGCGCGCCTCGTCCTCCTGCTCCGTGGGAACGACCACCTCGACCACCCACAGGTCGTTGCCGTAGGGGAGCACGCGGGACAGGTGCGACCGCCGCAGCGCCGTGGCGCCGTCACCCTCGACCGTCCGGTAGATGAACTGGACGCTGTCCTCGAAGCGCGGCCCCGCGAGGTTCGGCGTCGGCACCCGCTCGCCGCCGAAGAACCGGCCGGGCCAGCGCGCCTGCACGCCCGAGAAGTACACCTTGAGGTCGCGCTTCGGGTAGAAGTCCGGGAACCGGTGCACGGCCGCCTCGTACGCGCCGCTGCCGGACACGAAGTGCACCACCGCGGACAGCGGCAACCGCGTGTCCGCGGCGCGTTGCTCGGTGTAGGTGGTCCAGCTCTGGTCGACGTTCACGGTGAACCTGCCACCCTGCTCGCCGTTCGCGCTCACCGCCGACGCGGTCCGGGGTTCGAGCGGCGCCGACGACGGCAGGGTCGGCAGCGTCTGCTGGGTCTGCTGGGTCGGCGGCAGCAGCGTCGCGCCCGCCGCCAGCCTGGTCAGCGCGAACCCGCCGCCGGACCCCGCGACGAACAGCAGGATGGCCGCCACCAGCAAGAACGTCGACGCGACGCGTCCACGTCGCTCGGGCGGCAGCGGTGCGGTGACCAGGAACGGCAGCGGGCCGGGATCGTCGGCGAGCGGCGCGTCCGGCTCGATCTTCGGCTTGGGCCGCACGACCACCGGCAGCCGCACCGACTCGCGGACCTCGAACGCGTCCGTGCCCGGTTCCGGCAGCAGCGGGTAGACCTGCTTGCGCACGTCGACCAGCGACATCCGCTCGGCCGCGTCCTTGCGCATCAGCCCGCTGATCAGCGGCGTGAGCCGCCCAGCGCCCGCCGGCACCGGCACGTCGCCGTTGATCACCGCGTTGATCGTCTGCATGACGTTCTTGCCCACGTACGGCGGCTCGCCGGCCATCGCGGCCCACATCGTCGCGCCGAGCGACCACCGGTCCGCGGCCTCCGACACGTCACCGCCCTGCGCGACCTCGGGCGCGATGTAGGCGGGCGTGCCGAGCGTGATGCCGCGCGCGGTCATCGTGGCCTCGGCGACGTTGCGCGCGATGCCGAAGTCCGTGAGCTTCACCCGGCCGTCGTCCGCGATGAGCACGTTGCCGGGCTTCACGTCCCGGTGCGTGATGCCGACCCGGTGCGCGGACGCCAGCGCCGCCGCGACCGCGTCCAGCACCGCGGCGCCCTGCTTCTCGGTGAGGCAGCCCTGCTCCTGCAGCACCTCGCCGAGGCTGCGCGACGGCACCAGCTCCATCACCACGTACGGGTCGCCCTCGTGCTGGACGACGTCGTAGAGCGTCACGAGGTTCGGGTGGGAGAGAGCGGCGACGGCACGGGCCTCGCGCATCGTCCGTTCCCGCAGCTCGTCGGCGGCCACGTCGGGCATGCCCGGCGGCCGCAGGATGCCCTTGACCGCGACCTGGCGCCGCAGCACCTCGTCGTGAGCAGCCCAGACGGTGCCCATCGAGCCTTGACCGAGCAGGTGCAGCAGCCGATATCTGGCCGCGATCAAGCGCTCCTGGTCACCGTTCTCCACCGGTTCATCATTCCTGAGACACTCGGAGGGACTTCACTGCATCGTTAACGGCGGTGAACCTCACATAGCCCGTGCCGGTACCGAGCGGTAAAACTGCAACGCATGATGGAGTTGGCATTGACCGCCGAATTCCGCCCGAACGAGTTCCCCCCGGCGACGAGGGAACAGTGGCGTGACCTGGTCGACGCCGTCCTGAGCAAGACCGGCGCGAGCTACGACTCGCTGGTCACCAAGACGTACGACGGCATCAACCTCCAGCCGCTCTACACCCTCGACGACGCGCTGCCGCCCTACGCGCTGGTGCCCGCGAAGCAGGGCTGGGACGTTCGTCAACGCCACTCAGTGCCCGATCCGGTCGCTCTGCTGAACGACCTGGAGGGCGGCGTCACGTCGCTGTGGCTCGCCGTGCCCGCCCCCGCCCTGGAGCGCCTGCTCGACGGCGTCTACCTGGACCTCGCACCGATCGTGCTCGACGGTTCCGTGGACGCCGCCCGCGCGCTGCTGCGGATCTACGACCAGGCGCCGGTGCTGGCCGCTGACGTGCGCGGCAACCTGGCGCTGACACCTTCGGGTGAAGCTCTGGACGTGATCAGGCAGGCGCGTTCGGAGTTCCCGTCGCTGCGGACCGTCGTGGTCGACGCGCTGCCGTTCCACGACGCGGGCGGCTCGGACACCGAGGAGCTCGGCGCTGCCCTGGCGCTGGCCGTCTCGTACCTGCGGGTCCTGACGGACGCCGGCTTCTCGGCTTCGGATGCCTTCGCACAGCTGGAGTTCCGCTACGCCGCGACCGCCGACCAGTTCATGACCATCGCCAAGCTGCGCGCCGCCCGCCGCCTGTGGGCGCGCGTGGCCGAGGTGTCCGGCGTCGCCAGCGCGGACGCCGTGCAGGTGCAGCACGCCGTGACGTCGTCGGCGATGATGACGCGCCGCGACCCGTGGGTGAACATGCTGCGCACGACCGTCGCCTGCCTGTCCGCCGGCCTGGGCGGCGCCGACGCCGTGACCGTGCAGCCGTTCGACGCGGCCATCGGCCTGCCGGACGAGTTCGCGCGCCGCATCGCCCGCAACACGCAGAACCTGCTGCTGGAGGAGTCGCACCTCGGCGAGGTGATCGACCCCGCCGCCGGGTCCTGGTACGTGGAGCAGCTGACCGAGCAGTTGGCGGTGTCGGCCTGGGCCTGGTTCCAGGAGCTGGAACGTGCCGGTGGGTTGCCTGCGGCTGCTTCGTCGGTTCGCTCGCGGATCGCGTCGACCTGGGCCGCGCGGTCGGCTCGGCTGGCGGATCGGAGCGATCCGATCACGGGGGTGAGCGAGTTCCCGAACCTGGGGGAGAAGCCCGTGGTCCGCGACCCGGCGCCCGCTGGCTCCGGTGCCGCTGGTTCCGGTGCCGCGCCTGCTCAGACGCCCGCCGGTGCCGAGTCTGTTGACGCGTCCGCCGGTTCTGTCTCCGCTTCCGCTGGTGAACCCGCCCTCGCTCCCGCTGGCTCCGCATCCGGCGAGCAGCTCGTTGCCCGCGACCCGGCACCCGCTGGCTCCAGTGCCGCGTCTGCCAATCCCGCGTCCGCCCGGGAGACCGCCGCCCCCGCCTCCGGAATCGATTCCGACTCACCGGCCCCCAGGGGGGATGCGCCCCCCATCCCAAGTGTCTCAAGCGGGTCTGACAGTTTCGGCCTGCCGCGCGTCCGTTATGCACAGGCCTTCGAAGAGCTCCGCGACCTGGCCGACGCCCAGGAGACCCGACCCCAGGTCTTCCTCGCCACCCTCGGCCCGGTGGCCGCCCACACCGCCCGAGCCACCTTCGCCGCCAACCTGTTCAACGCCGGCGGCTTCGCCACCCCTGCCGCGGGCGCGACGAAGTCCGCGCAAGAGGTCGCGGACAGGTTCAAGGCCAGCGGAGCCCGGATCGCCGTCCTCTGCGGCAGCGACAGCAGCTACGCCGACCAGGCGGTCGACACCGTCAAGGCACTGCGCGAGGCCGGCGCCGACCGGGTGTTCCTCGCGGGCAAGAAGACGGACGCCGACGTCGACGGCCGGGTCTACGCGGGCTGTCCCGCGCTGGAGATCCTGACCGGCACCTACCAGCACCTGGGAGTGGAGCGTTGATCCCCAACTTCGCGGACGTCGACCTCGGCCCGCTCCCGTCGGCCAAGTACGAGACGGACCTCCCCAGCTGGGAGACGCCGGAGGGCATCGCGGTCAGGCCGGTCTACGGGCAGTCCGATGTGGACGGTCTCGACTTCCTGGAGACCTATCCCGGCGTCGCGCCGTTCCTGCGTGGCCCGTACCCGACGATGTACGTCAACCAGCCGTGGACCGTGCGCCAGTACGCGGGTTTCTCCACGGCCGAGGAGTCGAACGCCTTCTACCGCCGCAACCTCGCGGCCGGGCAGAAGGGCCTGAGCGTCGCGTTCGACCTGGCCACGCACCGCGGCTACGACTCCGACCACCCGCGTGTGGCCGGTGACGTCGGCATGGCCGGGGTGGCGATCGACTCGATCTACGACATGCGCACGCTGTTCGACGGCATCCCGCTCGACAAGATGTCCGTGTCGATGACGATGAACGGCGCCGTGCTGCCGATCCTGGCGTTGTTCGTCGTGGCGGCGGAGGAGCAGGGGGTGAAGCCGGAGCAGCTCATGGGGACCATCCAGAACGACATCCTCAAGGAGTTCATGGTCCGCAACACCTACATCTACCCGCCGCAGCCGTCGATGCGGATCATCTCCGACATCTTCAGCTACACCAGCACGCACATGCCGAAGTTCAACTCCATCTCGATCTCCGGCTACCACATGCAGGAGGCCGGAGCGACCGCCGACCTGGAGCTGGCCTACACGCTGGCGGACGGGGTCGAGTACATCCGCGCCGGCAAGGCGGCCGGGCTGGACGTGGACAGGTTCGCGCCGCGGCTCAGCTTCTTCTGGGCCATCGGCATGAACTACTTCATGGAGATCGCCAAGATGCGGGCCGCGCGCCTGCTCTGGGCGAAGCTCGTCAACGACTTCGAGCCCAAGTCGCCCAAGTCGCTCAGCCTGCGCACGCACTGCCAGACGAGCGGCTGGAGCCTCACCGCGCAGGACGTGTTCAACAACGTCGCGCGCACGTGCGTCGAGGCCATGGCGGCGACGCAGGGACACACGCAGTCGTTGCACACCAACGCCCTCGACGAGGCGCTGGCGTTGCCGACCGACTTCTCCGCGCGCATCGCCCGCAACACGCAGCTCCTCCTCCAGCAGGAGTCCGGCACCACGCGCGTGATCGACCCGTGGGGCGGCAGCGCGTACGTCGAGCGCCTCACCAACGAGCTCGCGAAGAAGGCCTGGGAGCACATCGCCGAGGTCGAGAAGGCCGGCGGTATGGCCCGCGCGATCGACGAGGGCATCCCCAAGCTGCGCATCGAGGAGGCCGCGGCCCGCACCCAGGCGCGCATCGACTCCGGCCGCCAGCCCGTCATCGGCGTGAACAAGTACCTCGTCACCAACGACGAGCAGATCGAGGTCCTCAAGGTCGACAACGCCGGTGTGCGCGCCCAGCAGCTCGACAAGCTCCGCCGGCTCAGGGAAGAACGCGACCAGTCCGCTGTGGACAGTGCGCTGGAGGCGCTCACCACCGCGGCCGGCGGGCAGGGCAACCTGCTCGAACTGGCGATCAACGCCGCCCGCGCGAAGGCCACCGTCGGCGAGATCTCCGAGTCGCTCGGCAAGGTCTGGGGCCGCCACTCCGCCCAGATCCGCACCATCACCGGTGTCTACCGGCAGGAGGTCGGCCAAGTGTCCAACGTGGACGCCTGTCGCGAGGTCGTCGAGACGTTCGCGGAGGAGGAAGGCCGTCGTCCGCGCATCCTGGTCGCCAAGATGGGGCAGGACGGGCACGACCGCGGCCAGAAGGTCATCGCCACGGCGTTCGCGGACCTCGGCTTCGACGTCGACGTCGGCCCGTTGTTCCAGACGCCCGAGGAGGTCGCCCGGCAGGCGACCGAGGCCGACGTGCACATCGTCGGCGTGTCCTCGCTGGCCGCCGGGCACCTCACCCTGGTCCCGGCGCTCAAGCAGGCGCTCACCGACCTCGGCCGCGAGGACATCATGATCGTCGTCGGTGGTGTGATCCCGCCGCAGGACTTCGACGAGCTGTACGCGGCGGGTGCCTCGGCGATCTTCCCGCCCGGCACCGTGATCGCGGACGCCGCCAAGGACCTGCTGGTCAAGCTCGCCGCACAGCTCGGCCACGATGCCTAGGAGCATCGACGTCGCCGAGTACGCGAAGGGCGTGCTCGGCGGCAACCGCGGCGTGCTCGCCCGCGCCATCACGCTGGTCGAGTCGACCCGTGCCGACCACCGGGCCCTGGCGCAGGAGCTGCTGGTCGAGCTGCTGCCGAAGTCCGGTGACGCGGTCCGCGTCGGCATCACCGGCGTGCCCGGCGTGGGCAAGTCCACGTTCATCGACGCCCTCGGCACCGCGCTGACCGGGCAGGGGCACCGGGTCGCGGTGCTCGCCGTCGACCCGTCGTCCACCCGCACCGGCGGCAGCATCCTGGGCGACAAGACGCGGATGCAGCGGTTGTCGGTGAACGACGACGCGTTCATCCGGCCCTCGCCGACCTCCGGCACGCTCGGCGGTGTAGCGCAGGCCACCCGCGAGACGATCGTGCTGGTCGAGGCCGCGGGCTTCGACGTCGTGCTGGTCGAGACCGTCGGCGTCGGGCAGTCCGAGGTGGCCGTCGCGAACATGACGGACTGCTCGCTGTTCCTGACGCTCGCGCGCACCGGCGACCAGCTCCAGGGCATCAAGAAGGGCATCCTCGAGCTCGCGGACGTCATCGCGGTCAACAAGGCCGACGGCGACCACGAGCTGGACGCCCGCAAGGCCGCCCGCGAGCTGGCGGGAGCGCTCCGGCTGCTGCGCCCGCCGGACGCGCTCTGGCACCCGCCGGTGCTCACCTGCTCCGGCCTGACCGGGGCCGGCCTCGACGAGCTCTGGTCCCGCGTGCTGGAACACCAGCGGACGCTCAAGGACGCCGGTGAGCTGGACGAGCGTCGACGCCGTCAGCAGGTCGACTGGACCTGGATGATGGTCCACGACGAGCTGCGCCGGCAGGTGCGCGAGAGCGCCGCCGTGCGGTCGCTGGCGCCGTCTGTGGAGGACAGGGTGCGGTCGGGGGAGCTCACCGCGACCCTCGCCGCGCAGCAGATTTTGACGGCGTTCCAATCGGACTCTCGGTAGGCGCTTAACTAGTTTGGGTGACCATCGAACGTGGTATTCGAGGTAGAGTTCAGGCCATGTCGAGGTTGCTGCTGGCCTGCGTGTTCGCGCTGATGAGCGTTGTCGGGATCGCCGGTGTGGCGTCCGCGCAAGAGGCTGCGAACGCGCCGTTGGCCGCGCAGCAGACGACCGCCGTGAACCCTGCTCCCAGCGTGAACGCGCCGCAGGAGCAGTCTCCGGAAGAGCGGGCGGAAACCAGGAAGAAGCTGTGGATGGGCGGCATCGCCCTCGTGCTGTTCGGGCTGGTCTACCTCCGCAACAAGAAGCGCTGGGCGATGTGGCGGGCGAAGAAGGGCTGAGCGTGCGTGGGATGGTTCGTCTCACCCTTTGAGACGTAATAGCCAAAGTTAAGCGTGCCTCTCGACCATTTGCGTCATCGTTGATCGGTCAGACCGAAACTCGCTCGCCGCTCGGCGCAGCGCTGCGACCGGCCGTCCGGTTGATCATCATCAGCGCGCCGCGTCCCACGGGTGGTGATGCAGGATGGTGGCAAATGGGTACCGACTTGAAGATCAGCACGCGCTCGGCCGTCGAGCGGTACTCGGATGCCCTGCTGGACCTCTCGCACTCGATCCACGCCGAACCAGAGCTGGCCTTCGAGGAGCACCGCAGCGTCGAGAAGATCACGTCTCTGCTGGTCAAAGAGGGTTTCAAGGTCGACAGAGGGGTGGCTGACCTCAAGACCGCCTTCGTCGCGACCTTCGGGGACGGTGATCTCGTGCTGGGCCTGTGCGCCGAGTACGACGCCCTGCCCGAGGTCGGGCACGCCTGCGGGCACAACGTCATCGCGGCCGCGTCCGTCGGTGCCGCGCTCGCTCTGCGTGACATCGCCGACCGACTGGGTATCACCGTGAAGGTGATCGGAACTCCAGCGGAAGAGGTCGGCGGCGGCAAGGTGCTCATGCTGGAACGGGGCGTGTTCGACGGCGTCTCGCTCTCGATGATGGTGCACCCGGCGCCGTACGAGTCGTGCGCCGCGAAGTCACTGGCCATCACCGACCTGAAGGTGCACTACACGGGCAAGCCGTCGCACGCGGCCGCCGCTCCGCACCTGGGCATCAACGCCGCGGACGCGGTGACGATCGCCCAGATGTCGATCAGCCTGCTGCGGCAGCACTTCGAGCCCGGCCAGATGGTCAGCGGCATCGTGACCAACGGCGGTACCGTGCCGAACGTAATACCCGCCCGCGCATCGGCGATGTTCGATGTGAGGGCGGAGAACCTGGAATCGTTGCAGCGCCTGGAGAACCGGATCCGGGACTGTTTCAGAGCCGGCGCGCTCGCGACCGGCTGCACCCATGAGGTCGAGCAGGTCTCGCCGATCTACGCCGAGCTGACTCCCGACCCGTGGCTGGCGGACGCCTACCGGCGCGCGGCCACTGAGCTGGGACGACGCCCTCTCTCGCCGGAGCAGGAGCAGCGGGAGAAGATCGGCAGCACCGACATGGGCAACGTGACAAGAGTGTTGCCCGCCATCCACCCGACCATCGCCATCGACTGCGGAGACGCGGTGAACCACCAACAAGAGTTCGCGACCGCCTGTGCCTCGGCGTCGGCCGACCGTGCGCTCCTCGACGGAGCACTTGCCATGGCTTGGACGACGATCGCGACAGCCACCGATTCCCAGCAGCGAGCACGGCTGCTGGCCCGCGGAGGTGCGGCATGACGGTCCTGGACTCCCGGCCTTCGGGCTCCTCAACTGTGAAGACGTCCCCTGAGATGCTCGTCGACCCCACCGGGGTGAGCATGTCTCCTGTGGATGATCTCGGAGACGGCCGCGGCCCCGCGTGGCTCGACGACTGGCTGAAGGTGCACGCCGGCGACGTGGTCGCCTGGCGCCGGCACATCCACGCCAACCCCGAGCTGTCCCGCCGCGAGTACAACACCACCGAGCTGGTGGCCAAGCTGCTGCGCGAGGTCGGCCTCAAGCCGCGCATCCTCCCCGGCGGCACCGGCATGGTGTGCGACATCGGCAGCGGCCCGCGCTGCGTGGCCCTGCGCGCCGACATGGACGCCTTGCCGCTGCAGGAGAACACGGGCCTCCCGTTCGGGTCCACTGTGGACGGTGTGTCGCACGCGTGCGGCCACGACGCCCACACGACGGTCCTGCTCGGCGCGGCCCTCGCGCTCGCCTCGGCCACCGAGCTCCCCGGCCGTGTCCGCCTGGTGTTCCAGCCGGCGGAGGAGGTCATGCCCGGCGGCGCGCTCGACGTGCTGGCGGCGGGCGGCCTCGACGGCGTGGAGCGGATCTTCGGCCTGCACTGCGACCCGCGCCTGCAGGTCGGCCGCATCGGCACCCGCATCGGCGCCATCACGTCGGCCTCCGACCTGCTGGAGCTGCGGCTCAACTCGCCGGGCGGCCACACCTCGCGCCCGCACCTGACCGCGGACCTGGTCCACGCGCTCGGCACGGTCATCACCGGCCTGCCGACGATGCTCTCGCGCCGCGTCGACCCCCGTTCCGGGACGGTGCTGGTGTGGGGCGCGGTGCACGCCGGTGAGGCGCCCAACGCGGTGCCGCAGGACGGACTGCTGCGCGGGACCCTGCGGACCGGGGACCGCGACATCTGGGCCGAGCTGGAGCCGTTGGTCAAGGACCTGGTCACCGGGTTGTTGGCGCCTACCGGTGTCGGGTTCGACCTGCACCACCGGCGGGGGGTGCCGCCTGTGGTGAACGAGCGGGAGTCGACCCAGATCCTTCGCGCTGGGATCGAGGCCGCGCTCGGGGACGACGCGCTGGCCGGTACCGAGCAGTCTTCCGGTGGGGAGGACTTCGGGTGGTACCTGGAGCACGTTCCCGGGTCGTTCGCTCGGCTCGGGGTGTGGAACGGGGTGGAGAAGCAGCGGGATCTGCATCAGCCCACGTTCGATCTGGATGAGCGGGCGTTGCTGGTCGGGGTTCGGGTGATGGTTCACACGGCTCTGGCCGCTTTGGCCTGATTTTGCTTGGACGGGCCCCCGGATCCTTTGGGTTCGGGGGCCCGTTGCTGTTCCGGCGTGGTCGCCGTGCGAGTTCCAGCGTGGTTCAGCTGAGCGGGCGGGTGCCTGTTCCAGCGTGGGCATGCACCTCGGACGCAGCGGCGGGGTTCATCGCCGCTTCGCGACGATTGCGATTGGGTGCACCGCTGCCCAGCGGCGTCAGGTCTGCACGGCTCGCCTTCGGCATCGCTTGGGAGTGCGGCGGACGTCGCGATCAGGAATGTCCTGCGGTCCACCCCGGGCATGCCGCGTCAGCATGCCCGGGTCAGCTCACCGGCTCGGTCAACTGCGGACGGGCTTCCGGCGCCGCGGCACGGACCGCGTCCGCCGCTTGGTCGTCCGCCTTGGTCTGGGAGGTGCGTTCGGACTCGACGCGGGCGTTGTAGACCTCGACCTCGCGCTTGATGGCGTCCTCGTCCCAGCCGAGCACCGGTGCGACGAGCCGGGCGACCGCTTCCGCCGAGTCGACGCCTCGGTGGGCGTACTCGATGGAGATGCGGGTGCGCCTGGTCAGGATGTCCTCCAGGTGCATCGCGCCCTCGTGCGAGGCCGCGTACACCGCCTCGACCTGGAGGTAGTCGGGGGAGGCCGGGATCGGCTTGAGCAGGTCGGGGTTGTCGGCGGCCAGCGACAGCACCTCGTGCACCAGCGAGCCGTAGCGGTCAAGCAGGTGCCGGACGCGGTACGGGTGCAGGCCGTGCTTGGCCGCCAGCTGGTCGGCCTGGTTGACCAGGGCGTGGTAGCCGTCGGCGCCGACGAGCGGCACCTTGTCCGTGATCGACGGCTGGATGCGGCCCGGTAGGTCGACGTGCGCCGCGTCCACGGCGTCCGCGCCCATCACCCGGTACGTCGTGTACTTGCCGCCCGCGATCGCCACCAGGCCGGGCGCGACCCGTGCCACGGCGTGTTCGCGCGAGAGCTTCGACGTCGAGTCGGACTCGCCCGCGAGCAACGGGCGCAGGCCCGCGTAGACGCCCTCGATGTCCTCGTGCGTCAGCGGGGTCGCGAGGACCGAGTTGACGTGTTCGAGGATGTAGTCGATGTCGTGCTTGGTCGCGGCGGGGTGCGCGAGGTCGAGGTTCCAGTCGGTGTCCGTGGTGCCGACGATCCAGTGGTTGCGCCACGGGATCACGAACAGCACGGACTTCTCGGTGCGCAGGATCATCCCGGACTCGGCGACGATCCGGTCGCGCGGGACGACGATGTGCACGCCCTTCGACGCCCGCACGCGGAACCGGCCGCGCGAGCCGGAGAGCCGTTGCAGCTCGTCGGTCCAGACGCCGGTCGCGTTGATCACCGCGTGCGCCCGCACGTCGACCTCGCGGCCGTCCTCGACGTCGCGCACCCGCACGCCGGACACCCGGTCCGCCTCCCGCAGGAAGCCGACGACCTGCGTCGACGTGCGCACGACGGCGCCGTAGTGGGCGGCGGTGCGGCCGACCATCATCGTGTGGCGGGCGTCGTCGGCCTGGGCGTCGTAGTAGCGGATGCCGCCGATCAACGCGTCCCGCTTCAGCGCCGGGACCAGCCGCAACGCGCCCGCGCGGGTCAGGTGCTTCTGGCCGGGGACGGACCGGGCTCCGCCCATCGTGTCGTAGAGGAACAGGCCGGCCGCCGTGTACGGGCGCTCCCAGATCCTGTTCGACAGCGGGTAGAGGAACGGCACCGGCTTCACCAGGTGCGGGGCGATGCGCGTCAGCATGAGCTCGCGTTCGCGCAGTGCCTCGCGGACCAGACCGAACTCGAGCTGCTCCAGGTACCGCAGACCGCCGTGGAAGAGCTTCGAGGACCGGCTCGACGTGCCGGACGCGAGGTCGCGGGCCTCGACGAGCGCCACCCGCAGGCCGCGCGTGGCGGCGTCCAGCGCGGCGCCCACGCCGACCACCCCGCCGCCGACCACGACGAGGTCGAACGTCTCGGCCCCCAGCCGTTGCCACGACTCCTCGCGCTCGGCGGGGCCCAGCCTGCCGGTGATCGGCGGAGCGCTGGGGGTGCTCGGTGCTGCTGGGTTCTTTCGCGTGGCCACGACAGGCGCCTCCCTGTGACGACTCGCGGATCACGTTACCTGCAGCAACGGCCGTCCGCCGATGGGCGAGCCGGACAGGTCCCAACGGCCTGAAAACGGCCCATGCACAGGCACTTGGCATGGACAACTGATCAGCTCGGTAATAGCGTCCGACCTCGTTGTAGGCGGGCAGCGCGGCCCTGACCTCAGGTGTGCGCGCCCTCCTCAGGCCGCAAAGCACGGGAGGTCGGCAATGAGTGCAGGCTCGATCTTCGTCTGGGAGATGCTGGGGACGGCCGTCCTCATCCTCCTGGGCACCGGTGTCGTCGCGAACCAGGTGCTCAAGGACACACTCGGCAACAGCACCGGGTTCCTGTTCGTCAACGTCGGCTGGGCCTTCGCCGTCTTCACCGGCGCCAGCATCGCCAACCCGAGCGGGGCGCACCTCAACCCCGCCGTCACCCTCGGACTCGCGATCGCGGACAAGACCCCGTGGAGCGACGTCCCCGTCTACATCCTCGGCCAGATGGTCGGCGCGATCATCGGTGCGATGCTCTGCTGGGCGACCTACAAGCTCCAGTTCGACACGCACGACGAGCCGCAGAACACGCTCGGCATCTTCTCCACCGGTCCGACGGTGCCGAACGCGCCGTGGAACCTCGTCTCCGAGATCATCGGCACGTTCGTGCTGGTGGCGTGGATCCTGCTGTCGCCGGGCGCCAAGGTGGCGGTCGACGGCGTGCCGACGTTCGGCAACTCGGCGCTCGGGTACGCCGCCGTCGCGTTCGTCGTCCTGGTGATCGGTACGTCGCTCGGTGGCCCGACCGGTTACGCCATCAACCCGGCGCGCGACCTCGGTCCGCGCATCGCCTACGCCTTCCTCATGCCGATCCGCAACAAGGGCAACGCGAACTGGGGCTACTCGTGGGTCCCGGTCGTGGGCCCGCTCGTGGGTGGCGCGCTCGCCGCGCTGCTCTACCTGGTTCTCCCGGTCTGAAAGGACTTCCCGCATGACCCAGTACGTGGCCGCGATCGACCAGGGCACCACGTCGACGCGTTGCATGATCTTCGACCACTCGGGCCGGGTGGTGTCGGTCGACCAGAAGGAGCACGAGCAGATCTTCCCGAAGGCCGGCTGGGTCGAGCACGACCCGAAGGAGGTCTGGCAGAACACCCGCCAGGTCGCCGCCGGCGCGCTCGCGAAGGCCGATCTGTCCACTTCGGACATCGTCGCCGTCGGCATCACCAACCAGCGCGAGACCGCCGTGGTGTGGGACAAGAACACCGGCGAGCCCGTCTACAACGCCATCGTCTGGCAGGACACCCGCACCGACAAGATCGTCACCGAGCTGGGCAACCTGGGCGGCGGGCAGGAGCGCTACCGGGCCAGGGTCGGCCTGCCGCTCGCGACCTACTTCTCCGGCCCCAAGGTCCGCTGGATCCTCGACAACGTCGAGGGCGCGCGGGAGAAGGCCGAGGCGGGCGACCTGCTGTTCGGCAACATGGACACGTGGGTGCTGTGGAACATGACGGGCGGCACCGACGGCGGCGTGCACGTCACCGACCCGACGAACGCCTCGCGCACCATGCTGATGGACCTCGACACCCTGCAGTGGGACTCCTCGATCGCCGAGGACATGGGCATCCCGATGTCGATGCTGCCGGAGATCAGGTCGTCGTCCGAGGTCTACGGCCAGGTGCGCGAACGCGGCGCGCTGGCCGGCATCCCGATCGCCGGCATCCTCGGCGACCAGCAGGCGGCGACGTTCGGCCAGGCCTGCCTCTCGCCCGGCGAGGCCAAGAACACCTACGGCACCGGCAACTTCATGCTGCTCAACACCGGCACCGAGAAGGTGATGAGCGAGAACGGCCTGCTCACCACGATCTGCTACAAGATCGGCGACGCGGCGCCCGTCTACGCGCTGGAGGGCTCGATCGCGGTCACCGGCTCGCTGGTGCAGTGGCTGCGCGACAACCTCGGCATGATCTCGTCGGCCGCCGAGATCGAGGAGCACGCGAAGTCGGTGGAGGACAACGGCGGCGCGTACTTCGTGCCCGCGTTCTCCGGCCTGTTCGCGCCCTACTGGCGGTCCGACGCCCGCGGCGCGATCGTCGGCCTCACGCGGTTCGTCAACAAGGGCCACCTCGCACGGGCCGTGCTGGAGGCGACGGCGTTCCAGACCCGTGAGGTGCTCGACGCGATGAACGCCGACTCGGGCGTCGACCTGACGGCGCTGAAGGTCGACGGCGGCATGGTCGTGAACGAGCTGCTGATGCAGTTCCAGGCCGACATCCTCGGCGTGCCGGTGATCAGGCCGGTCGTGTCCGAGACCACGGCGCTCGGTGCGGCCTACGCGGCCGGGCTCGCGGTCGGGTTCTGGAAGTCGGAGGACGACATCCGGGAGAACTGGGCCGAGGACAAGAAGTGGGAGCCGCAGATGGACTCCGGCCGTCGCGACTCGGAGTACAAGAACTGGAAGAAGGCGGTGTCCAAGACCTTCGACTGGGTCGAGGATTGAGATGACGCGAGGTCGCCGTGAAGCCGCCTGAACGGCTTCACGGGGGGAGCGTGTGGAAGGGGGTTGGGGGCGTAGGGAGGGGGTGTGGATGTACGGGGGAGGCGTGGAAGGGGAAAGGGTGGAGGGGGGAGGA